>JAJEDI010000072.1 GCA_022821585.1 Caldilineaceae bacterium | reverse complement strand
AGAGCCCTGGGATGGTTCCGGTTGGCCCTGAGTTGCATCGTCGACATCGGGCCGCTGGAAAAGAACGCTGACGCGGTGAATGAAACGGAGCGCCGCTACGAAGCCTTTTTTGGCAGCCACCAAGACTGGGTTGAGGATCGAGCCAGCTTCTTCCGCATAGGCCCGCGCAAGGCCCTGCCAATCGAGCACACTACACAAGTCTGACAGCGTCTCGACGGTGTGAATCGGCCCGAATTGGCTCTGATTGCGGCCCTGAGCGCGGTTACATCCTGTAATTCCTCTCTATGCCCCCTCCCAAACGATCCATTTCGCGAAATTGGGACCCCGCTCAATCCGGGAACATCCCGGCGAGAAATACCATCTCGGACCTTCTGATATGTGAGAATTTCTCTACCGCCCCGCAAGCTTGCCCCGCCCTTCGCGGGTGCTCATTCGCCTGACCCGCCATCCCCCCGAACTGGCACAACAACCGCCGCGCGGGTACACTAGGCCGCAAACGCCACCCACCCCTACAAACCACGACCAATGCCCGGCCAACTTTTCACCAGCTACTTCCTCGAAGAAGGCATCCTCCGCACCCCCGCCTGGCAGGAATCCCTCTCCCAACCCGCCGACTTCGAATCCTTCCGCGCCCACGCCCAGGCCCTCCTCAAGAACGCCGCAACCTTCCACACCATAAACGAGGCCGCCACCGAGCAGGAGCTGATCCGCCCCCTCTTCGATCTCCTCGGCTGGGCCGACTACCTGCCGCAGCAGGGCAGCGACCGCAACGAAGACATCCCCGATCACCTGCTCTTCGCCGACGCCGCCTCTAAATCCCGCGCCGCCGCCAAACCCGGCCCCAACCGTTACCCCGACGCCCTCGCCGTCTCCGAAAGCAAGCGCTTCGGCCTCTCCCTCGATGACCGCGACCGCGACGACCGCGGCCCGACCAGCTCGCCGCACGCCCAGCTCCTCCGCTACCTCGCCGCCGCCGACATCAACTCGGACGGACGTATCCGCTGGGGCATCCTCACCAACGGCCGCATCTGGCGTCTCTACGACCGCCGCGCCCTCCCCCGCGCCAGCGGCTACTACGAAGTCGACCTCGATGCCGCCCTCCAGGACGGCGACGGCCTCCGCGCCTTCCGCCTCCTCTTCGGCCGACCCGCCTTCAGCCCGCAACACGGCGCCCAGACCAGCTTCCTCGAAGACGCCATCGCCGAAGGCCGCCGCTACGAAGAACAGGTCGCCAGCGACCTCTCCGGCACCGTATTCGACAAAGTCTACCCCGCCCTGATCCGCGCCCTCGCCGACAAGAGTGGCGCAGTGTTGGATGACGTCCGCCAGGCCGCCCTCATCTTCCTCTACCGCCTGCTCTTCCTCCTCTACGCCGAGGACCGCGACCTGCTGCCCGTCAACGACGACCGCTACGACGACTACGGCCTGCGTAAATCCGTCCGCGACGACATCGACAGACGCACTGCCGCCGGCGACACCTTCTCCGGCTTCGCCAGCCGCTACTACGACCACATCAGCACACTCTGCCGCCAGGTCGACTCGGGCGACCCCACCATCGGCCTCCCGCCCTACAACGGCGGCCTCTTTGCCCGGCAAGCCGCGCCCATGCTCGAACGGGTACGCCTCTCCGACGCCGTGCTCGCCCCCATCATCCACAACCTCAGCCGCACCGAAGGCGAACTGGGCCCCCGCTACGTCAACTATCGCGACATGACCGTGCAGCAGCTTGGCTCGATCTACGAGCGCCTGCTCGAGCGCGAACCCGCCCGCACCCCGGACGGCCGCATCGAAGTCCGCCCCAACAGCTACGCCCGCAAGGACAGCGGCAGCTTCTACACGCCCCAACCCCTCGTCGACCTCATCGTCGAGCGCACCCTCACACCCCTGCTCGAGGAATGCAAGGCCGCCTTCCAGGCCAAAGCCGTTGCCCTGCAGAGCGACACCCGCGCCAAAGCCGCCCGCGTCGCCGATCTCCGCCCTCTCGACCCCGCCGCAGCCGCGCTCAACCTCAAGATCCTCGACCCCGCCATGGGCAGCGGCCACTTCCTCGTCACCGCCGTCGACTACCTCTCCGACGCCATCGCCGACCTCGTCGAGTACGCGCCCACCGCCGCGCCCTGGCTGGAGGACGCCTACACGTCGCCGCTGCTGGAACGCATCGCCGCCATCCACGCCGACATTCTGGCCCGCGCCGAAGCCGCCAACTGGGTCATCGACAGGCCCCAACTGACCGACCAGGCCATCATCCGCCGCATGGTCCTCAAACGCTGCATCTACGGCGTCGACAAGAACCCGCTCACCGTCGAGCTCGCCAAGGTCTCCCTCTGGCTGCACAGCTTCACCGTCGGCGCGCCCCTCTCCTTCCTCGACCACCACCTGCGCTGCGGCGACTCGCTCATCGGCCTGCGCGTCCACGACGCCGTCCAGGAGCTCTCCCGGCTGGGCGGATTCACGTCGGCCAGCGCCATCCAGGCCGCTGAGAACGCAGCCGGGGGCATGCAGCGGATCGAAGAGATGTCCGACGCCGACATTGCCGAGGTCGAGGCGTCGGCCGCGCTGTTCCGCGAGGTCGAAAAGACGACGTCTGATCTGCGCGGCCTGCTGGATACGCTCTGCGGCGTGAACTGGTTGGCCGCCGGCATGAAAAAGCGGCAGCGCGCCGAGTACGAAGCGCCCCTCCAGGCCGTAATCATCTCACAGGAGGAAAAAGCCTTTTCACTCCTGTCCGGCGGCCCCGACAGCGTCGATCCCGCCGACCCGGTCCGGCAGCACACCACCTGGCCCGCCTTCACAGAAATCTGGCGCGGCGCCGCAGAGGTCGCCGACCGCGAGGCCATTCTGCACTGGGAAGTCGCCTTCCCCGGCGTCTGGCAGCGCTGGCAGGACGACCAGCCCGCCGGCGGCTTCGACGCCATCATCGGCAACCCGCCCTGGGATCAAATAGAACAGGCAGAAGTCGAATGGTTCGCGTTTCACGACGAGGAGATCGCGGATGCAGATACCGCAGCGGAGCGGAAAGCTCTTATCAGACAGCGAATGGAGAGCGGGGACGAGTTGGTAGCTGAGTTCCAGGCCGCGCGCACCAGAGCCGCTGAGATGCGAGCATATGCCAAGGCGTCAGATCACTTTCCGCTGTTAAGCGGAGGTAAGGTCAACATCTACTCCCTATTTGTCGAACGCGCCATTAATCTGATTAAGCCGGACGGCATTGTGGGCCTGCTCACTCCCTCCGGCATTTACGCCGACAAGACTGCAGCCCGTTTCTTTCGGACGGTCTCCACCACTAGGCGTGTTTCCGGCCTCTTCGACTTTGAAAACCGCCGTAAGGGGACTCAATTGCCTCCTTTCTTCCGAGATGTCGACGACCGCTTCAAATTCTGCGCATTTATCTTCGGTGGTGAGGTCCGCCACTTTCCCCATATTGACTGTTCCTTCTTCCTTCACGATTCCGCTGCCCTCGACGACCCGAACCGTTGCTTCACTATGACCGTTTCCGACTTCAATCTAGTTAATCCCAACACTGGCACTGCCCCAATTCTGCGGACGCGCACGGATTATGAGATCACTCTGGGAGTCTATGAGCGGCATCCTGTGCTAGTGGATCGTTCCAGTGGGGAAGATCGGAAGGCTTGGCCTGTTCGGTACAAACAAGGCCTATTCAACATGACATCAGACTCCCACCTCTTCCGTACGGCGGAGGAGCTTGATAACAATGGCTTTTATCCAGTTCAGGGTAACAGGTGGAAGAAGGGTGAAGATCTATATCTGCCACTATATCAAGGAAGAATGATTCATCAATTTGATCACCGGGCTAATTCAGTGCAAGTCAACCCGGAAAATACCCATAACCCGTATTTTAGCGTAGAGGTTAGCGAGACTGAGCATGCAGACCCAAGCTTTCTGCCACAAACTAGGTACTGGGTACCTTCAGATGAGGTAGAAAAGGAAGTCCCTAAGTCCAATGGTTGGTTTCTAGCTTTTCGAGATGTCGCTAGGACGAACGACAGGCGAACCATGATTGTAGCCGTTTTGCCATGGGTTGGATGTGGACACAAAGTGCCGCTGCTTCTTCCGACAACAGCCAATTTTGGGGCCGACAGCGCAGCCTTCCTTATTGGCAACCTAAACTGCATTTCTCTTGACTACGTTATTCGACAGAAGATGCAGAGTACTAACGTGGCTTGGTACATCGTCGAGCAACTCCCCGTCATCGCCCCCGCCGACTACGACCGCGCCTTCGGCCCCACCACTGCCCGCGCCCTCGTCCGCCACCACGTCCTCCGCCTCACCTACACCGCCCACGACATGGCCCCCTTCGCCCGCGACCTCGGCTACGACGGCCCGCCCTTCATCTGGAACGAAGAAGAACGCCGCCACCTGCGCGCCCGCCTCGACGCCCTCTACTTCCACCTCTACGGCCTCTCCCGCGCAGACGCCGCCTACATCCTCGACACCTTCCCCATCGTCCGCCGCCACGACAAAGCCGCCTTCGGCCACTACCGCACCAAAGCCATGGTCCTCGCCTACTACAACGCCCTCGCCGCCGGCGACACCGACATCGACGTAGCGGTCTAGGCCATCAAATTCGGTTCTGCCCGCTTGGTCGCAAGGGCGACAGTCACATAGTCAAAAACGACAATCTGTCGTTTTTGCCGACGATCTCCTATGGATGCTTTGCCAAACTCCTCTGCACTAATTGCGTCGGGCGGGGATACTGAAGGTAAGGCAACCAGCGAGCTGCAACCTGAAATAGCAGGCACACATGTAAAAGTCCAGTCTCACTTCTTACCTTGAGGCTGTCAGGGGCGAACTGAAAATCGTCTCCGCTTTTCTTGAAGGCGAGGGAGAAATCAGAGAGGAAGAGGGTCCACAGAAGCAGTAGCAGCCGTGCGGGTCCAGGTGCTCGGACTTACTCAGGGTGGCCGGGATGCCGTTTACGAAGGGGCATTGGAGCTAGTCGTGATTCGCCGCCGCTAGGGAGCGTGTGATGTAATGACTTTGTGTTGTCAGTTTTGCCGAAGGGCGAAAACTTGACCGAATCCGAGGGCCTAGTCGAACTCAAATGGTGAGCTAAACTAGATGGCTGAGATAGAGGCAATCTTCGCAAAAACAGGAAGAGATGCGCATAATGTTGTCCTTACAAAGGAAGCACTAGAGTCTGCTGCAGAAGGAGTTAACGGCGATCGCGCTGTGAGGATGACAGCAAACCACGACCCATTTTGTATGCCTTATGGAAAGATGATCGAGGCTTGGGTAGAACCTAAAGAAAACCATCACGTTTTGGTTGCGCGCATTTATACGGAGGACAATGTAAAGCAACTGGTTTTACAAGAAACAGGTGAGCAACTTGCTCTTCTGGACTTCGCGAAATACCCAAAACCTTTCAACAAGAGGTCTGGGAACGAATCACATGACAAGACCGAAGTAAATGTAGATTTCGCAAATTTCGACAGTAAGGAAAACTACGACAGATTCTTGAATGAGGTCAACAATACTGACGAAAGGCTCAGAAGTGGCCGCGGGGTTGGACGAAAATCACTCATACCGGAACCGTTCATACTTATCGTATTGTCAAATCCGGAAGCCGCCGTATTCGTATCAGCAGTCGGATTGTGGGTGGGCGTAAGAGCAAAGAAATTCATCGACCATACTATCGACGAGACACTGAGGAAGATCGGTGATGATCTCTCAGATAAATTCAGCGCAATGATTATCGCCGTTTTTGAAGCGTTCAAAAAGCATCAGGCACATGACGAAAGACCAGTCGTAACCCAAATTGTCATGCCGGGTGACGTAGAACTGAACCTGCTAACAAGAACCGAGCGTGACGCGAAACATCAGGAATTGAATTTAGGATCACTAAGAGCGGAGATAGAAAAGTATAGCGACTTGCTTCAAGACGCAGATAGCGTAACGTTTGGTCGGGAAGGGAATAGTAATTGGAGATTGCTGTACCTGACAACGAAGACGGGTGGAGTAATCGGAACAATAGAATCCTTTAACAGAACTCTGAGAGTGCTGGATGAAGTCAGCACGCGTCCGGATTTGGATGGGGACGACAACATTGCGGAGTAGCTACTTGAAGTAGGCCCCAAAACTGGACCTCGAGCTAAGGTGTTGGCTTCGAATCAATCTACACCGAGAAGCCAAAGGGGAGCTCTGGTAAATTGAGTGAGAGCTATTCTGGGACCAAGTATCTGGCCAAGGTCATATACCTTGCCAATTGAATCCATGTAGTCTAGTTCTCTTTCGCAGTCTTCTATGTCGGAAACTACATCGGGCCAAAGAAGATCGGCAAATGAATCCAAGTCTATATCATCGGACCAAAGGCCGGCGTCTTCCCCAAAGCGGGTCCACCAAAACCTCATTTCTTGCAGTGTTACTCCCGCTTTAGTTAATCGCCGAGCACAAACGCCACTGGCGATTCTAAGAAGGAGAGTCGCCCTTGCGAGAACAGCTTGGACGGGAGGGATCTTTGAGCGGTTGCCCGCCCAAAAGAATACATAGTGCTCATTCATTCTAGGATCAGCCAATTGATTTTGAAGTACGCTAGACGCTATACCCTCCAGTCGAAGTAGAAAATCTGTCCAAGTTTCATTGGAAGACAAGTGATCGTTGTGAGCCTTAGAAAGAGCTCTTTGCAATAGCACGCGGTCAATGGCTGCTCCTCCAAAATCCGATGATGGCTCAAGGGCATCCCAAGTGCGAAAAATTGGATCAACTATGTCTTCGGAAGTGTCGACTTCTCTAGAGTCATTGGGAGTTATTCTACTAGGACGATAGCTCATGTGATTTCGGAATTCACGATCTCTTTCGAAGTACCGTAGATCGATACTCCATGCTGTTAACCACTCTTGGGCGACGGAAGACTTCATAATCTGGCTAATACGAGCTGCATTAAACCAGGCGTCGATCGTCCGTGACTCCACTTTGATAGCCGTCAGGATAGTCATCACTCTTATAGGGTCGTTCGCCCAGGAGCCAAGAAGCTTCCAGGTCGCTAAGTGAGTTCCTTGGGGATTACTTCCCCACACGGTAGGCGTGCAAGCTGGCCCAATTGCTACATGCCTACGGTTAAACACACCAACTCCCTCTGAGGCCAACAAAGACATTCCAGCCCGCAGCTCTGCGTAATAAGCCAAATGCACTGCCGTGTTCCGATCTCCTGCCCTGATCGAATCAAATGCCCGCGCCAAATAACTCCAGCCGTCAGCGGCGTGTAATGGGATTGAAGCCGCAATGTACTCCGCAAGCTTTTCGCCGTCGATTGTAAGGTTTGTGATCTTGTCTGGATCCAAAACCTTGACGACATTCTTATATGGATGCCTTTGGGTAAGCCATCGTTCCCATCGGCGCAAACGTCCTCGCATTCCCTCTAGTGTTTGCACGATGGCTTCTGACGACGCTGCTCTTAGCAAGTCATTGGAATTATTCACGTTTTTTGGGCTTACGAACATCGAAATCGTTTTCGTCCTACGTGTCGTAACCTAGGGCCTGAATAATTTCGCCTACACTTTCCCTTATTGGGCTGCCTGACAGTTCTGACAAGTGAAGAAGTAGATTTCGTCTGACCTCACGATACCCTGACCCAGCTCTATAGAGTGCCTGCTTAATCCTCTCTTCCTCAGTCAGACCCGGTGTTGCCAACGATCTCCAGTCAAACTGTGCTGTAATGCTGCACAACTCGCTCACGAATGTAGCTATCTTTTGCAGCGTGCCAAGTTCGAGAACTGCCGCAGAGACTTCCTCGTCATCTGTCGCCCCACTAGCGCGATCACGCTTCCAGGAATCTAATTCTAACTCTTCAGCAAGTACAAACGATAGATCATTTGAGACCTGAAGAAATCCCCTTACCCCTTGATCAGTCGCCAGTAGAGAATACACTCCCGCAAATGCCGGGTCTCGTTCGTCACCGATTAGTTCTGGTTGCCTTGGTCCTGTTCTCTGCCGAACATGCTTCGCCCATGAGGCGTTTGTCCCTGCGATCTCTCGTTCTAGCTCTGACCACAAAAATATCAGGTATGCTGCCTGCTGAGCCCTGCTCCAAGTAAGCAATTGATCTGATTCTTCGGATAGAGGGGCGCCAAATAGTCCTCCTGGTCGTTTACCTCTTTGGTCGAAATGTCTAATGAAACTCAAAGTCAAAGATCTTACAAAGGCGGCCTGAGTAACTTTGCCTTTTTCGCGCCCTAACATTGAAATTCGCCCCTGCCAAGGGCTATCTCGATTTATCCAGAGTGCTTCTGTCAACTCTTGAGCTCTTGTCTCTCGATATGCTAGTGGTCCCGGGACTTGCTCTAGCCAATCCTCAGTTCGTAACAATGGATAGAGGTCGTATGCCAAGGAAGGACTTATGCGCTTGGGTGTGATATTGATAGTCCAGAACAGGTACGCCTGCCAACTTATGTCCAGATCTTCAAACAGCACCACGGGTAGGTCGAAGTCTTCATTACTAAGCTCTCCTTCTCCAAAGGCGAGCAGTCGATGTTGGCCGTCAATGACTTCAAGTGGATAAATCTTTCCTTTGGGTCGCCACTCTGAAGTCTCTGAATTTTGTGGGAGCACCAGCTCGAACTTAGTTGGGCCAGACTCGTCCACCTTAATCAAGTCTTCGACATTAGGTTTTTCGTTGTCGCGGAGAGTCCCAGGTTTTACAATGTTAAGAATGAGAGCGGTAGGCAACCAACCTGGTTTTCTTAGTCCTAGGAATTTGCCCTTGTCTGACTCTCGCAGAGAAGCCCAAGGATAGCCTGCTTCTACGAAGGACCTGATGTCTTTCGCCCTGTCTTCCTCAAAACCTCTCTGAATTCCAATATCATCTTTTCGGGGCCCGGATGCCTTTCGTCGCCCTGTGGAGGTCTCAGTTCCCCTTCTCGGTATATTCGACAGCCTTCGGAGAAGTGCAACTGGCATGGAAGATATGTAGAAGTACTTTGGGGGCTTACTTTGACGAGCTTCTGGCGGATAGTTATATTGATCCCATTGAGTCAACCATTGATTTACTCTTATGGCTGGAATTCGCATTTTGACCTCTATTCGCGCAACTGTATTCTTCGGGGTGCGTTCCTTTTCATTCGCCTCACTTGCCCCTTTCCTGCTTCTTCCATGGGTTCCTTGCTACCGACATACCATCCGAAGGAACGTAGACTGGCTTGTCTTCTCGGAATGGCAAGTTGTCCTGCAGTGCCAATAGAACACGCTCAACTGCCAGTTGATGATAAGACTCGACTAGCTCAGCTCCCACTCCTTTTCGACCGCTTAAGACCGCCGCCGCTGGTGCGGAGCCAACACCCATGAACGGATCAAGCACTAACTCACCTTCCTTAGTCATTGACAAGATCAGTCTCTGTACAAGTGAAATAGGAAACTGGCAAGGATGATCAGTTTTTTCGATGTGTCTCGATTTCACATTGGGAATCTCCCACACGTCTGAAGGGTTTTTCCCTTTGGGATTGCCTGAGTATTCGCCCCTCCTTGGCCCTCGAGAATACTTTTTCCCTGGGTACTTCTGAGGCACTCTTACCCGATCTAAGTCGAAAGTATAGTCGTCTGACTTCGTATACCAATTGATCGTTTCGTAGCGACCCGAGAAACGATTTGAGCAGTGGAATCCGTGACCGAAATGCCAAATGATACGATTTCTCATCTTGAGGCTATTTGCCTTGAAGGCAGGATGCAGGAGGATATCTAGAGGTATGATTTCACCATTCTTAACGTAGTTTCCTAATTGCCAACAAATGCTCCCGCTTGGGCGCAGGACTCGGACGCACTCATCTATAACAGCCTTTTGTTGTTCAACATAGGTCTTGATCTCTAACGACTCTTCGTATTCTTTACGCATGTTGTAAGGGGGCGAAGTTACTATCAATTGAATTGATTCGTCAGGCACAGTTTGAAGGAAGTCAAGACAGTCACCCAAGAATAACGATGCTCTGCTTTCGGGATCAAACGAATTTGATATACTACAAGGTTGGTTCATAAGCCTTGCTTTGTTTTACAGAGGAAGAGGTCTTGAAGCTTGGATTTTTGGGAGGACAACATCGAAGATTATAGCGACGGGAAGAAATAGTGTCAATGGCAACATGATCAGGGCAATCGCATCTAAATCTGGTCGCCAAAATGTGCCACAAAGGGCACCCACAGGGGGTGCCCTTACCAACAATCAGTCGTTTTCGACTGAAAAACCGAGCTTCAGTCACCGAGAACCTTTAGAAGGTGCGACCGCGCACTATGATTTGCACTGTTCTCGGCGTTTATGTCGGAGTTGGGCTCGAATCAGGTAGTGTCGTGAGGTCATGTCCCAATTAGATGCGATTGCCCTGGCAACATGATGACCTACCCCCCAAAAACTGGACCACAAGCTAAGGTGTATAATGGAGCAATTCACCCAGCCTGTGGAGGGTCAGTTCGATAGTCAGGAAATAGCGGTGTCAAACGGCCGCCTGCACTCAACACCTTCCCCATCGTCCGCCGCCACGACAAAGCCGCCTTCGGCCTTTTTGAGAGAGGAAATTATGATAGTAATGGCACAGTTCGAGAAACAGGATTCTGCACATGACTGATCGACAGAGCAGACGGCCGCAGATCGCAGCCGAGACCGAACACATCCAGCCCGATCCCGTGGCCGCGGCATACGACAATCTCAAGGCAGCCCTGGCAGACGGCAACGACGACCCCGAAGCCAGGGCCATCCTCCAGGCCAAGCTGCCAGCGGCCGTTGATGCCGGCGTCGCCGCGCCAACCGGTGCAGACATAGCCGAAGGCCTGCGCTCAGAACATGACGCCGCACGCGAGCAGGCCAGGTCCGAAATCAAGAAGCTGCTCGGCCCGGCTCTGGCGAACGTGCTGACAAAACACGTCACAAACCCCCCGCCGGTTTCATGGCTTGTCAAGGGTTGGATGCCGGACGCCACCCTCTCCGTCCTGACCGGCGCCGGCGGTGCCGGCAAGAGCCGCATCGCCTTGCAGCTCGCAGTGGCAATGGCAACCGGTGCAGATCGCTTCATCCCAACGGAAAACGGCGCCGCCATGCTCAGCGGGCTCAAAGCGCCGGAGCTGCTTGCCGCCGGGCCGGTCGTCTTTGCCGCCTGGGAAACCAGGCTTCTTGCATGGCAAAACCGCCTTGCCGACGTCTGCGGCCAGGGCGCAGACCGGGCACAACGAATCCGCCAGCTGACCGGTCTGCTGCACTACGTCAACATGCGGCCGGTGGGCGGCCTCTGGGGCGCAGCGCAAGGGGCCCACACCAGCACAACCGGCTCCTGGCTCGAAGGCGGGAATGCCCTCCTCGACTACGCCGCCGCCGCCCAGGCCCGCCTCCTGATCATCGACCCCCTCGCCGCCGCCTTCGTCCAGAACGAGAACGACCGTGCCCTCGTCAGAGCCTTCCTCTCCGCCCTCGACCAGTGGGCCGAAACCTGCAAATGCGCCGTCCTCATCATCTCCCATCCCCCCAAGAGCGACAGTGCCCAGTCCGGCAGCACCGATTGGCGAAACGGCGTCCAGGCCGTCTGGACACTTGAAACGACGAAAGTAATGGACGGTGACGATAAGGGCAAGCTGGTCCCCGCCCCGGGCGGCGAGCGCATTCTCCAGGTAGACAAACTCAACGAGGACGCGCTCCCCGAGCCTGTCTACCTGAAATTCATCGAAGGACGCTTTGCCGAAGTAGAGATGCCAGCCAAACAGACAGAGGCGGCGAACAACGGCAAAAGCACACAGACAAACGCCAATACCGGGAACAGAAGGAAACGGACAGATGGAAAGCAGACATGACAGCCGGTGGGATGACTTGGCGAATGAAATTGCCGACGATCTGGGACTTTCTGCCGATGACGAGATCCCGACGCCTCGAGACATAGCCATCGCACTATTTGAAGGTCAGCCGTGGATACAAACGGCAAGAGAAGAATGCGGGCAGCAGATTGCAGCAGCGTATGTGGACGCCGACCCGCCTTCCGGCGCGATGACTTTCCGAGAACGCGGAGGGCCTCCCCGCGCAGCGATGATCGGGGTGATGATGGGAACGCCGGAAGGAGAATACGGTAAACCGGCAGACCTCACTGCCTTGATCTACGATGCGGAAATGACTTCGCAACAGAACACAGAAGGAGAAACAATCTACAACATCGGCAACATGGTCGCCACACTGCCCGATGCCGAAACAATCCTTGCGCTCGGAAAGGACCTGTTAGCTCCCCTCATCAAGACTTGGCTGCAGCACTGCAAACCGGATAGGCGCAAAACCGCGATAATTCCCGAGACGCTGGCAGCCATTCACCTGACCCAAGAACCGGACACCCTGTTTGATCGGTCGAACTCTGAGGAGATATCGGCGCATACCGGTTTTCAAGCACGCCCATCCGAGCAAGCGTATCTCCCCAACCTTGCACTGTCCGAAGATTCGCTGATCCCCTGGCTGCCCCTCTATTACATCGATGCTTATTTGGGGAAGAAAAGGAACAAAGGCACACCGTATGTCGCCCGCATATTTCTGGAGGCGATCTTGACCGTACCGACTTCCAGTCGGAACGGAAGGCGAACACTTGACGTCGAATTCGGGGAAATAGTCAAATCAGAAAACTCCTGGCTCTTTCCAAATGGCCGATATGCGCGTGCCCGGTATCCGGACGTGGAAGATGCGCTCAAACAGGTCCACAACCTGCGCTTCCCGTGGGAAGGTGAAGATGGGAGCGGCGGACGATGGGCTACGGTTGTTGTACGAAACACACCAAGAGCATGGAATGCCTACCAAGACAAGGTGATTTTCGAGATTGCCTACCCCCCAGGCATCAACGATCGCGGACCGTTAGTGTACAAACCAGCCTTGCGAATACTTGCTCAGCAATCCGTTCTCCGGTGGCGCGCTATGTTGGCATTGTGCTATCTGTGGGACCGGTACGGACGGCGGAACAGCCGCTATATTCAACCAACCCGGCCAAAGTTTGCGCGCAACGCCGATGATCTATTTATCGGGGAAGATGGAATTGTGCTAACCACTAAGAGCGGCTCACCGATCCGCCATTATATGATCGGAAGCGGAGACAAACGTAGGCTGCGACCAGATGTCATTGCTCTGGACACGGCCGGCAACCGTGTTTTCGACATTACGAAGGCGGCGCGGGAGCGCAATCCGGCCGCCAATGCCTATCGCATCCTGACCCCGGATCAGGTAATGGAAGTGGCATTCGGACCGACTGAAAAGCGGCTGCCCCAGACCACGATCCGCAAGCGGAGGCTGGACGCTATCAACGCCGTGCGCCATTTGGAAAACGCAAACTACTGCGGTATCGAAGAAGTAAGCGGCGGCCACCGGATTCTGCCCCCTTTCGGCTGGGGTGCAAGATTCGATCTTTGACTACATATCAGGTAACGCTTGACCGCACATCAGGTAACATTTGACTGCATATCAGGTAACGCTCTCCAGTGCAAATAAGGGCATCCCCATTTATCCCATATACTCATAAGGGTATGGGGTGGGTTGCCCATACCCCTTGAGGGTGGGCAACCCCGATCAAAAACGGCCGGTTGTCACCTTTGAGAATACAGAATGAACCCTTCATGTCTACCGTACTCAGTCGAAACTCACAACTGCTTCGGCCCACATTCATGCAGCGGCTATGGTGTTCTGTTTCCGAAAGTTGGGGCAAAGAGTCGAGTCCGGACTACATATCAGGTAACGCTCTCCAGTGCAAAGCGGGTATTCCCCATATACCCATTAGAGTATTAAGGGGTTGCCTATGCTCTTTAGAGACAGAAAAGGGGGAGTTAATGAAGACGTTGCCCAATTGGAATGGCGATGATGTTATCCTCGCGCATAGTAAGGGCGGTGTTCTCGCGTTTACGGAACCCCTTGAGTATGGTTGGCCCCAATCGCTAGACCACGAAATGGGAGAAATAAGGTGCATCCAGACTGATGCGGCCGGTTTTGAGCAGAGCACGAAGTGCTCTTCTGCCGGCGTGCGATGATAGTTGAGGCACAGACACACCCGCAAAAACGACAAGTTGTCGCATTTGCCAGCCTTTCGGCGGCACTCACGAACAGAAAACCAGCCGCGAAGCGACCCAGTAGCAGGTCAATGCAACCGACCGCACCAGAGCCGTTCTAAGCGCTTCTTCAGGCATGAGGGACCCCCTAGCTTCCTCCTCTGTCGTAGCGTTTGGCGTACCCTCTGAATTCTTTGCTAGGGGCAAAGCTGCCCTTGGAGTCGATTGTGACAGAATCGTTTGAGTGCCAAGAGAGTCTGTCCAGCGGCTATTGCGGCCTGCCATGAGCGCCGCATACCGACTAGGCCGGCCAGCAAGAAAGCGCGCCCGGCTCCGGCCAAACTGCAGCCCATCCCCTAAATCCCCCAAATCACAGTTCAGAAGTAAGCAGGCAAGCATGAGGTCGCTATGTTGAACATCAGGAGGCTTCTGACGGGTTTGGCTGATAACAGAAAGGTGTTTCACTCTGAAGCTGACTTCCAGCACGCCTTGGCATGGCATATCCACCAGACCATGCCAAAGAGTCAAATCCGGTTGGAGTTCCCCGTGCCGGTAGAGCATCGGAAAATGTACGTTGACATCTGGCTTCCGGAGCAGAAGACCGCCATCGAGCTGAAGTACGTAACTCAGAGCTCGGAACTGGAGCACAACGAGGAATCCTTCGCCCTCCGGAACGGGGGTGCCCTGAACCAGAAACGCTATGATTTTCTCTATGATGTTCAGAGACTTGAGCGGATGTGCTCTGAGTTGAAGTTGTGCGAGGCTGGACATGCGGTGCTGCTGACAAACGACCCATTGTACTGGAACCCTCCAGGAAGACTGGGTACAGTGGATTCCGCCTTCCGCGTTCACGAGGGACAGGAGATACAGGGAAAACGGGAATGGACCTACGAAGCCAGTCCGGGAACGAAGAAGGGTCGAGAGAAACCGATACAGCTAAAAGGTCCATATCCTCTTCGCTGGCAAGACTATTCCGACTTCCCTGGTAAGCCGCGAGGCAAGTTCCGGTATCTTTCGGTTTCAGTGAAATGATAAAGCAACTTTCTTGAAAGGCAGGGGGAATATGGCTGACCCTAACTGCTGGACCACGATACCCTAGACGCACTGTCGAAAAGGATTGACTGGCAGATGACTCATTGCTGCGGATCAAAGAACGGCTCCCGTGAGGGACCTGGGTTCCCGCCCCCGGAGCAACGGAGCATACCCGCTCCTACCGCCCAGCACTTTATCCAGCTGCGACAGACACACCCGCAAAAACGACAATTTGTCGCTTTTGCCCCCGTACCAGCCCCGGGGATGATCCGAAGCAACTGCCCTATGCCCACTCTGAAGGATATGACCGGCAAGGCCGCGACGCTGGCCTGCTTGAGGCCCGCTGCCGCCGGAGCCGTCCGCACCAGAAGACGAGAAGCTCCGCCGTCTCCTCCTGTTGCTGTCGCACAGCTACGCCCTGAACTGGCATAGCGGCCGTGGCGCGGGTACACTGCCCCGGAGTCTCAACCCACCCCCACAAACCACGACCCATGCCCGGCCAACTTTTCACCAGTTACTTTCTCGAAGAAGGCATCCTCCACACCCAAGCCTGGCAGGAATCCCTGTCCCAATCCGCCGACTTCAACGCCTTCCGCAACCAGGCCCACGCCCTTCTCGAAAACGCAGCATCGCGCCGGTGCCACGAGGTCAGCCCGCCTACGGGTATATGAACGACCGTGACAGTGACGGCGTCGTGTGTGAGACGCATTGGTATTGCAATCGCGCGCCGACACCGCAGGGTACGATTCAAAAATCTAGCCATCAGCAAAAGAATCAGGGAGGCCGCCGACCAGGGAGACAACGCGCCCATCCGCTTCGGAGACCGGTACTCCGTCATCATGCGAGGCGGGAGAGCAGTCCTGCATCTGCTATCCGACTATTACTCCGACGCCGTCCTGGAGGCAGCGCAGGACGAAGACATCGAGCCGCTTGGCACCCGGGGACATACCACGTCGCTCCCGCTCTTTCTTGGCGATCTGTACGTGGGCGAAGTGAATTACCCCCCAAACGGAAATCAGCGGACCGTGGAGGCGATTCAGCGCAATGTCAACAACTACACCGCTCCAGCGGCCCCGACAGCGTCGACCCCGCCGACATTGAGCCAACTGAATTCTTCCATTTCGCCCAGTTTGCAGTCCAGCCGCCGTCCGAGGAGAATCCTTCTTGACTGCTATCACTCCCCTCCCGCGCAATCAGCTGACGAGTGGCTACTCAACAATCCCTCAATGCGGTGCCTTATCGGCGCCGTGAACGCCAGCTGCACGACGACGACCGACAACGAGACACACGCCCAGCACATCATCGCGACCTATCCCTTCCCGCTGCCGCCGAATTGCCCGGGCGCCGAAAATCAGGACCGTTTAGCGCCGCGCGGCGCAATGTTTCACAGCCCGATTAGTAACGCATCCCACAGGACTGTTTACATATCATCACTAGAGTGCTAAACTGATGGTTGACAACGGCAGAAAGCACAGAATGGAAGCTCACCCATGACCACAAGAGCAATCGGCTATATCCGCGTAAGTACCAGCGAACAGGCGGACAGCGGCCTATCCCTGGCAGCCCAACGCAAAAAAATCGAAGCGCAGGCTACACTCTCAGAACTAACCCTGGTGGACGTCCTGCAGGACGCCGGCGAGACCGCCAAGGACCTGCACCGGCCGGCCTTGACCGATCTGCTCAACCGGATCGACACCGGCCAGATCGCTTGCGTGATCGTCGCCAAGCTGGATCGGCTGACACGATCCACCAAGGATCTGGCCGATCTGCTGTCAACGTTCAAGGAAAAACAGGTTGACTTCATCAGCACGGCCGAATCTTTCGACACGTCCAGCGCCACCGGCCGCACGGTGCTCAACATGATCGGCGTCATCGCGCAGTGGGAGCGCGAGAGCATATCCGAGCGCACCAGCGCCGCGCTCCAGGAGAAACGCGCCCAGGGCAGAGCAACCGGCGGTGTCCCACCCTTCGGCTATGACTTCATTGACGGAGAGCGCGTCGAGAACGAGCAGGAGCAGACAATATTGGCCGAGATCGCAGCCATGAAAGCGGCCGGCGAATCTTGGCAGGGCATCGCCAATCGTCTCACAGCGAAAGGACACCGCACCCGCGCCGGCGGCGACTTCTCACGACAAGGCATCTTCCGTATTGCTAAGAAGTACGGCCTAAGCTGACAACCCAGAAGACATCACCGAGGAAACGAAGAGAAAGGCGCTATGGCAACCACAACCGAATCACCCCCCATCGAACACGCCGAACGCATTGCCGCGCTTGAAAGGGAACTACAGACAGAACGCCCGCACCTGGCAACCAAAGCCGACATCGCCGATCTCAAGGCATGGCTGATGTGGCGCATCATCTTGGTAAGCGTAGCGGTGCAAGCCCTCGGAATCGGCGCATTGCTCCAGTTCCTACCCAGACCATAAGAATAGGGAATTATATACGAAAGTAACAGCGAAAAGGCTGGGGCGATGAATGAACACCTGGATAAATGAAAGGAGACAGACATGGTTCGTTTTACAACCCTATTCTTTGCCCTTACGCTCGTCGTTGTCGGTTGCGTTGCTATTCCAACCGAAAATGAAGCGGCGGGTTACACCAGGTCAAAGGTGCAGGATGCGATCCGCTACTATGATCGCAATGGCAGGGATGCGACAGTCGAGCACTACAGTTCGGAAGACAGCAGGCATGGTCAGTGGTACGTCTTCATTGTGGATGAGGATGGGTATGTCATCGCTTCGCCCAACACGGACCTGATCGGCAGGGATCCGGCTCTGCGCGTCGATGCAAGCGGTTACTTCTACGGCGATGATCTGATGAGTGCAACCGAGGCGGGTAAGTGGATCAGCTACATTTTTCGTCATCCACAAACAGGCGAGGACGCCCGTAAGCATACCTGGGTCGTGCGCCATGACGGATTGCTATTCGCTTCCGGCTTCTATGAGGGAGAATAAACTGACAAAGCAACGGGAGATGAAACTAAAGACTGCGCTCAGGCGCCAGCGAGGTATGGTTGGCCCCAATCGCTAGACCACGAAATGGGAGAAATAAGGTGCATTCAGACGGATGCGGCCGGTTTTGAGCAGAGCACGAAGTGCTCTTCTGCCGGCGTGCGATAGTTGAGGCACAGACACACCCGCAAAAACGACAAATTGTCGCTTTTGCCAGCGTTTCGGCGGCGCTCACGAACAGAAAACTAGCCGCGAAGCGACCCAGTAGCAGGTCAATGCAACCGACCGCACCAGAGCCGTTCTAAGCGATTCTTCAGGCATGAGAAACCCCTAGGCTTCCTCCTCTGTCGTAGCGTTTGGCCTCCCCCCTGAATTTCTTGCCAAGGGCAAAGCTGGCCGTTGAAGTCGATTGTGACAGAACCGTTTGAGTGCCAGGAGAGTCTGTCCGGCGGCAGTTGCGGACTGCCATGAGCGCGGCACACCGGCCAGGGCGACCGGCAAGAAAACGCGCCCGGCTCCGGCCAAACTACAGCCCATCCCCTGAATCCCCCCCGAACTGCAGTTCAGACAACCGCCCTCGCCGTCTGCATGCACCTTATTTTCCCCGTTTCGTGGTCCAAAGATTGGGGCCAACCATACCTATGCAAACTGCCAATTTGCACTTTCTTGAGTCAGTGTGTACTATGTGAGCAAGCCAGTGGACAAAATTCGGCTCCATGCCGTGTGATTATCGGGCTGCGGTTCGCATAATCCTATATCCCTGGCTTTTTTTTTCATGCCTCCACGCAAGTCTGGCAGCACTGATAGGGCTCTTCCGCGTATAGTATTTGCCAGCTCCAGTCTTGCGCTTGTCGTCGATATCCAGCACCACCCGAACAGCCTCCCCAAGATACCTCACATACCGTTCCTCGCGACGCTCATACAGCCTCTGTATAGCCCATATAAAATAATCTACGGCTTGTAAGCCCGCCTGCTCACGTGGAGAAAACTCAAATACCTGCAGTGACGCTCCAATTGCAATGCCATGCTTTTGGGCGAACTGGCTTCTGGCTGTTTCAATTGCTTCACGCAATGCAAGTGTGCGATCGGATTTGCCCCGCCTGAAATTTGCATGCACACTTGCGCGACAATGTTAATCACCCCCTTCCCAGAACAGTAGTCACGCAATTCAGTTTGCGCCGCGGCACTACCCGGGACCATATCACGCCGCCCGCAACCGTCCAAAAATCGCTGCCGCATAACTTGGACCCATTAAATCGAAGACCAACTCCCGTTAGGGACCCGGCCCCCCGCCCCCGAGGAGCGGGACATATCCGTTCCTACCGCCCGGCGCCTCTCCCATCTGCGACAAACACACCCGCAAAAACGACAAATTGTCGCATTTGCCAGCCGCGAAGCGACTCAGGGACAGGCCAGTACTACCGCCCGCGCCAGAGCCGTCCTTAGCGCTTTTCCAGGCATGAGGGTCTCCCTGACAACTCCCCCTTCCATAGCATTTGACCTACCCCTGAATCTCTCGACAGGAGGGAAAGCAGGTCAGGCCTGGGTTTCCGATCATTTCTCCTTTCGTTGTCTTCGCCTTTTCCAGTCACGCGCTACGAAGACGAAGTCGACAATCAACCCAATGGCCGCGACAACAAATATGCCCCCACCGAAACAGAAGGGTTCCACGAACCCTTCAAGAATATTCGCAACAAACCAGAGCTCTATTTTGCTAATCTGTCCTCCTCTTCGTCCTAGCGCCAGCATCAAGTAGAACAACCACAGCAAGAAGGGAATGCCAATAACCCAAAAAGTGCAATAGCCAAAGATCGGCCTCCCCTTCCTGGATTCGTCATCGCCAGAAATGCCGAACGTCTCTACGCCCTTTTGCCTGATTTTGTCGGTGACATCTCTCTTAGTCACAATCCAAACTCTTTTTTGGCCTCTATCAATGCGCTGGTTGGCCCCCTTGACAAAAGCAACAAACATCAGGCCCACCGGCCAAAGGGACCTGGCCGCCCCCCCGAGGAGCGGGGCATACCCGTTCCTACCGCCCGGCGCTACAACCCTCTGCGACAGAAACACCCGCAAAAACGACAATTTGTCGTTTTTGCTGACGATTTCCCGCGTGAAGTGGGCCCTAAAAAGCCGCGAACGGCACAAAGCGCCTTGATCAAAGCCGGCCGCATTCGCCTGGATGCACCTTGTTTTTCCCATTGCGTGGTCTAGAAATTGGGGCCAACCATACCTGCCGGGTGCTGGGTCATCCTCGCTCCACACAGCGATACGAGCCAAGCCCGGTGGAGGATGAGAAGGCGCTGACCGAGGCGATCGTGGCGCTGGCCGAGTTGATGGTGCTCAGAGGCGTGCCCGACCATATTCGCTCGGACAACGGCCCGGAGTTTACGGCCCGGGCTGTGCGTGAGTGGCTCCCTTCCGGAGGCGTACGGTGAATCGATTCTCTTCCTCAATGAATTCCGGATCCGTTCCATTGTTGTCGTGCATAAGCGGGATGACTTTGTTCCTTATCCCCATCCCACGGGCATCAACGTAACCGTAATCCCGCATTACGTTGACGAGGGTCTGATTCCGCGCGTAGCGCATTCCTGACCTCATACCCTCAACAGTTACAGTGTTAGGTAAGCGGCCTGGGCTTTGAATCTCCAAGCGGTCGGAGAATATCGACAGCATGACGTCGGTCCCAGCGATGCTATAGTCGCGGTGGACCAACGCGTTGACTAGAACTTCTCTTAGGACTTCCTCTGGGTACTCCCGGCGCTCATGTCGCTGCGCACCCTCAAGCCGCGCTATGGAAGTTGTGTTGCGCTGCACGAAATCCCAAGTTCGGTCGACAATTCCAGGTTCGATGAGACCGCCGCGACCTCCCAAGGGCGTAAGAGGGCCCTTTATGTCTTCCTCCGCACGAACCGCATAGTCAGGTTCGGTCCCGTAGTAGCAAATTGCCCTCACGCCCGATTGGGGGAGGAAGCGATCAAGGTTCTCGCCAAACAGCAGTAATCCGTCTACTGTCGCCGATGTATATCCGGCTGACGTTGTGACTAATTCCAGGTTTAGGAGCAATCTCTCGAACTGGTCCGCATCGTCAATGGGAAAATTGTGCTCGCCCCGCACTCGAACGAAATAGTCTCTGAGGCGACGAAGATCCAGATCATGCAGTGTTGTTCCGAGTACTGGCTTTAGGCCGTACCTCAACCTTCCGGACTGTTGATAGAGTCGTTCTTCCTCTTCTCTAGATGCGTCACGCGTCGTCGTTCCCACACGGACTTTGGTGACCCAGGAAGAACCGCTTTTTACTTTATACGGCTTGTCGGGTGCGTCAGCAGGGAGCGATATAACACCGATAATAACCCCGTCGTCCAATTCTATGGTCTCCCAATACGGGATCACGACAGGCTGGACGTGGTCTCGTGCTACTTGCATGACCCACTCTTCGGCCTCCTTCACCTCTCGTGTAAGCCCCGACGCAGTTGCATCGTCTTCAACTCCGAGCAAAATGTGGCCGCCCTCCAGATTCAGCAGGGCCACGACCTCTCCAGCAAGCCTCCGTGGTTGTATGTCGTCACGCTTGAACTCCAACCCTGAGTTCTCACCATTCAGTAGCAGTTCCAAGAGTTGAGAGCGATTCATTCCAGTCCTTCAAAACCCATACTTCAGTCTTCTAGTCTCGAAGGCATCCTTGCCCCCTTCAAGTATCTCCTCGACGAGTTCGCGCACCGGGCGGGCATCAATGGACCCCGCGTGTTCAGGCCTGATTACTGCGTTCCCTTTATTATCCGCGTCACCCGAGGCGGTAAGCCCAAGGATTAGCTCAGCGTCGCCCAGCACCGGGATGTTGGCATTGTGAGTGGAAAAGATGAACTGTCTCCGCCGCTTTTCGTCGCGCATCCTTGGCACTACGCCGTCAGTTATGAAGCGGTTATCGAGGTCGTCCTCAGGTTGATCAACAACAAGAGGCGCGTCAGACTCCAAGAGTAGTAGCAACAGTACGGCAGTCGCCCTCTGCCCTGTCGAGAGCTCTTCAAGCGTCTGCCAGACCGGAGGGTCACCGGCATTAGCCGTGTTGAGTTGTATTGCTGTCGTGGGAGAGAGTTCCAGCTCTTCAATCCGCATCAAAGCCTCGGGCGTCGCCTTAGTCAGGCGTTCGGCTTGTGCTGGTGGAATCGAATAGGCGTCTTGAACCGCTTCCGAGCCATCTCTGCAACACGTAACGAAGTGAGGCAATGAGAGATCCGGTGCCCTTCTGAGTTGGTCGATTGCTTCGGAGAGGCGGCCACCAATCTCATCCCTGAGCACTTCGAAAAAGGTCTCCCGATTACCGGCTGCTGTCACTCTGACCTGTACTCTGTCGCGCAGTCTCCTATTCACGCCCCTAGCGGCCCGGTCTAGAAGACGGAACTCGGCTGCCTTGACCTCCTCCCATTCGGCCAGCAACGCAAGTCTCCTGTCGGAGTGTTCCTTTTCCAGCCTTTCCAGCAAAGTCCGGCGCTCGCGTAGAGGTCGGAGAGCCTCGCTCTCGCGCCGGAGTCGAATGAATTCCTCTCCATACACAGCTGATTTCTGGAGTTCACGGAGAATCTTCTGGTACTGGGATTCGACCTCGCTCCGTCGGACGGACCAGCGATTTCGGACACCCTCCATCCCATCATCCGCTTGCTTAAGCGCGTCCTCAATCAGAGTCGCCGCCATCTCAAGTTCACGACTCAGCTGTTCGAGGACAGGATTGGCACTAGCCAGTATCTCTTTGCCTGGCAGTTCTTCAAGGGACTTTGGCGACAGAAAGGCCCGGTCGATAGGCAACTCCTGTCGTAGCGTATCTAAGCACTCACGGAAAGCCGAAATTCGCTCAGGAATCGAATCGAGCAGACGCTCTTCGCGAACAAGAAGGCTCTGTTCCCGCAGTCGGTCCTCAAGTCCGGCCTCTTGGTATCTGGCTAGGGTTTCTTCCAGGCCAGGCAGCATCGCCAATTGGTCATCAATCTGCTGGATTTCGGAGCGAGCGTCCGCAATTGATCTTCTCGTCTGTTCCAAGTTGCGGCGCACACTCGCTTTGCGTCGGTTCAACGATTCATCATGCTGGACAAATCGGTCGAGCAGTAGAGTGCGCTTTTCGGCACTCTTGGCAAGCTCAGAGATTTCATGCTGTCCATAGATTTCAATGCGAGGAAGAATGTCACGAGGAAGCAGTTTGGAGATCTGCCCGTTCTCTTCACGCACTACAGGTGGATTCGGGACAGTGCGCTCAATCACATACTCACGCTTTGCGGGACGATACGCCCGCGCTCGAAGGGTGATCTTGGTTCCGCTGCGGATCACATGTCGCACTATCCCTGTATGAGCCCTAAGTGCATCCTCACCAATAGGTTCCAGGTTGAGCACGTATCGCAGACTCTCGACCACTGTGGATTTCCCAGCACCACGTCCGCCGACCAAGACGTTCAGGTTCGGGTTAAAGTGAATGGCAGCCCCGTCTAGGAATCCTCCTTCCCACTCAAGTGCCCAGAGTTCTGCATGCTCCTCAAGCTCAGGATCACTGTTAAGCCTTATTCTTGAGTCTGGGTCCAGGAAGGCTTGACGTAAACCCTCGATGGAAACTTCGGACATCTTGATCCAGCACGTTGCCGACGGGTCATCCAAGTCCTGGGCCTTGGCAACGTCCTTGGCGTTGACCACAGCCACAGCCCGCTCCTCGCCTACAGCGTGCGTGCGGGTGTAGTCTGGGTTCTTATTCTCCACAATTGGCCGCACACCACTTGGCAGATCGCTGACTGGACCTGGAACCTGGACCGCTAGCAAGTCGTCATTCCGCCATGCACGAATTCTCGCCTGTCCTTCAAGAACCTCAAACAGGCCCTTGTCGCTAGTTACGTGCGCAGCTACGGTGATGCCCCCCTGTTCTCTGACTTTCGCGACGATTTGGTCGAACGACTCGCTAGACAAATCAGAAGAGGGCTCGGGACTACGTATCCCCAACTCACCAAGAAACCTTTCGAGCCTTTCTTCAGCGGTGTCTGGCGGGTAGATGCAAAGGATGTGAATGCCTTCGGAGGAAGAAACCTCGAATCCGGGAAAAATTGTGATCTCGCTGTCCGCAGCGACACTTCGGAACTTTGCCACGGAACTGACGCTGTTGTGGTCAGTGATGGCAAGGACTGACACTTCAAGCTCCACCGCCTTTGTAACGATGGCCTTCGCGTAATCTAGCGGATTGCCTTCACTTTCCTGCCCGCGAAAGGTCCCGGCGTAATGGTGGGGGTTCACCTGGAGTGCACACTTAAAAAAACGCGCGCCCGATGACGACTGTCGAGTAGCGGCGACGTTGCCATTAGCTGCTAGAGTCATCACGCAGGCCCCATATGGTCCAAGATCACAACAGCAGCGTCTTCAAAGTCCATTCCCAACCTGGAACAATCAAGCGGATCAGGGTAGACAATGGCCCTATCTGGCTGCTCTGGGAAATCAATTCATTGCTCAGTCCTGCATCAAGAGAACTCTGATACATCATACTCACCTGAGCAAAGCAACACAAACAAGGCAACTTCAACAAACCCTGAACAAAGAAGCCCCGCCCGCGACCCGCTTACCGCGCAAAATCACCCCCTGCCGGTCCACGTCGCCGTACTCGTCCTCGATCGTCACAAACACCGTCCCCGTGGATGCTGCCTTGCCACCGGTCATCCCGCACCTGGACTGTTGCTGCGGCGTTAGCGCATTATCTCTTGTCGTTTCCCACCTGCCCATTCGGTAGTGCCAAACCTCCCCGCAAAAACGACAATTTGTCGTTTTTGCTGACGGCAATAACAAGATCGCCACCCAAAGGTGGCGATCTTTTGTGGTGTGGGGTGATGGGTCCGAAACTTTCGTCTTGGAGGGGGTCAGAAGGTGGGGCTGGCTTTGCGGTCGCTTACGAGGGAGCGAGCGTCGCCGCCACCAGGACGAGAACGAGGGTCATCACCACCACAAAAGTTAAGCGAATTTTGCCTTGTGCATTCATGTTGGCTCTCCTTTCGGATGGACCTGCATGACTTTGCTACACTGAATACAGTTTACGCGCTTGAACGTGAATTGTCTCGTGCAAATATACCGATTCTGGTACATCGACTCCCTGACCCCTATTCCCTGCCCCTGCCGTTACGCGCACCTTATTCCAGGCTGGGATTCGGCCAGGGGGCGAGAGATAGCGCTTCGCCGCTCTTACCGGCCAGTTCCTGGAAAAGAGCGGTCGTGACACGGTCCTGGGGCACAAAGGTGGAGAGAAACAGCTCCCCATAGCCGCTTATGCTGGTGTTGGTAAAGACCGTATAGGCGACCGGCCCGTGCGCGCCGTGTAAGTAAGAATAGCTGCGCAGACGGCTGTAATCATCGTAACCGTCCTCGTGGCTGTCCGCCCACAACCCGTAAAAGTCGGGATAGGCGGACAGGGCGCTGAAGAGCTGCCGGAAGCGGGGCGTGTGCCGGTAACGCAGAGTCATGGCCCGCCATTGTTGCACATTGGCGAGGGCGATCGGCCGCCAGCCGCGCCCCAATATCTGGCGCAAGCGCCCATCGGGCGCCAGGAGAAAAGCGATGTTGTTTGCGCCGGCGGCAGTTGTCCGGACTGCTTTGAGCTGGGCCAGGTTCAAGTCGTGAAAAGCGAGCAGGGCGCTGTTGACGCCGATGATGTCGGCAAAGGGGTCCATGAGGAAGGCCGGCGCGCACAGGGTGTCCAGCAATGACCAGACCTGCCTGAAAACCTCTTCACTGCCCAGAGCGGCGCGCACGAGCGACGCGTCCGCCACCTCACTGGCCATGGCAAAGAACTCCCGGCGTTCAAACGACGTGAGTTGAAAGGCCTGCGCCAACCCTTCCAGGATCTCCCTGTCCAGCCGCGCCTGCTCGCCCCTTTCGATCTTGCCCACAATCCGCACCGTCAACCCTGTCTCGTCGGCCAGTCGATGCTGGCTCCAACTGTGCCCGCTGGCAAAGTCGATCTGCTCCTTGCGCAACGCGGTCACGATCTGGCCGAAAGCCTTGTGCTCCACACGCCCCCTCCTCGCTGCCAGCGCTCTCGAATCAGATACAATACCGCGCAAGAGCCGCTGATGCCCCCACCAAACGCGATTCTGTCAGGCAATATACCGATATTGGTACATTCGCCCTACCGATATCGGTACATTTGAGCGAGCCAAATCCCGTTGAAGGCGCGTATACTGTCCCCCACAAATGTATAGCGCCTTTCGTACTGGCACAATCAGGAAATGATGGCCAAGACAAGGAGGCATGCAATGCCGCACACCAATCCAATCAGAATGACAGTTGACCTCGGCATGATACTGGCATTCACCTTGACTGCTCTTTTCGTCCTGGCCACTGCAACGATACCCGCCTTGGCAGGCAAAGAGTTGCCGGCCTCGACAGGCTCGCACGCCGTGACTGCCGCGGGCAAAGGTGCCGTCAGCACCGAACCGGATGTGGCAACAGCGACCATAGGAGTGGAAATCCTGCGCCCAACCGTGAAGGAAGCCACTTCAGCCGCCCAAGCCGTAATGACGGATGTATGGGCCGCGCTCGTCGCCCAGAACATCGACGAATCGGACATCCAAATCAGTCACCTCAACATCTTTGCCGAACGCTTGGGCCCGGACGGCCAGATGAATGAAAACCAGACGCGTTACCACGCCAGCAACATCCTCCTCATTACGATTCGGGATCTGGACAGCATCGACGCCGTGCTCGACGCCGCGCTTGACGCCGGCGCCAACAACATATACAGCGTCGACTTCAGCCTGTCCGACCCGGCTGCGGTTGAATCCGAGGCGCGCGCAGGCGCAGTCTCGCGCCAAAACTGACGAACTGGTGGAGACGCTCGGGTTCAGTGTCGCCGGCGTGCAGCGCACCAGCGGCATCACGGACCCGATCGCGGCTCGCCCTGTCACGATCTTCGTGACCTTCTTAGGGCAAGTTCAAGGCAAACGAGCACCGACCCGGGAGGAGATCGCATGGCCAGGGACTTCAAGCGGATGACGCGTTTCGAATTGGAATCCGAACTGTCTGCCGAGCGCGCCGCCGCACGGCGCAGCCACGCAGTGATTGTCATGATGGCCGTTCTGGCCGTGTTGGGGTTCATGATGGCTGTACTCGGAGCGGCCGGCACTTTGATGCCGGTTGCCGGCTGAAGCCGGTGACGCCGATTCAACGAACGCTCTTCTCCCCATCTGCCGCCCAAACGGCGCAACGCGGCATCACACCGCGATTTCACTTCCTGAAAAGGACACTCCCCCTCCTGACAAGGACGGCTGCAGGTGATGCCGGGAAAAACGAAGGAAGAGAGAAATGCTCGATCTCTCCTGTTTTCCGGTATGGTCTGCTCTCGTGAAGGTTTCTTAGACGGTGGCTATAACGACGACAACCGAACGGAGTCATGCATATGTCCTCTCCCAACATCCTCTTCCTCATGACCGACCAGATGCAGGCCCGCGTCCTCGAACCGGACAACCCCTGTCAGACCCCAAACCTGGACCGGCTGGCGGCCGCAGGCGTGCGCTTCCGCCGCGCCTACACGCCCAACGCCGTCTGCTCGCCCGCCCGCGCCAGCCTGATGACCGGCCTCCTGCCCCACAACCACGGCGTCCTCTTTGTCGAGCATACGGTCGACGCCGACCAGGCAAGACTGCGCACGCCCTATCTCCACTGGGCCGATCAGCTGACCGCAGCTGGCTACCACACCGGCTACTTCGGCAAATGGCATGTGGAACGCTCCAACAACCTCGCCCGCTTCGGCTGGCAAAATCAGGGCGCGCTCTTGGATCGCCCCGACTGGGACGCCGCCAGCTTCTCGCTGGAACGCCATCTCGACGGTCCGCCCGGCTACCGGCCCAACCGCTTCTACGGCGTCTGTGATCTGCCCGCAGACCAGCGCGGCATGGGCAAAAAGACCGGCGCCGCGCTCGCCTACCTGGACACTGTCCTGGCCCAAAGCGCGCCCTGGTGCTGTTTCGTCAGCTTCACCGAACCCCACGACCCCTTCTACTGCCACGAAGATGCCTTCGCACAGTACGATGTCGACTCGATCCCGCTGCAGCCAAACGTCCACAACGACCTGCGCGGCCAGCCCAATCTCTACAAACGGGCCGCGCAGGTCTGGCGCGGCTGGACCGATCGCGAACACCGCGAGGCCGCCGCCTGTTACTACGCCTCCATCAGCGAGATCGACCAGCAGTTCGGGCGTCTTCTGGACCGGGTGGAACGCGCCGGCCAGCTCGAAAACACGATTGTGGTGATGACGTCCGATCACGGCGAGCTTCTCGGTGCCCATGGGCTCTACTGCAAAAACATCGGCGCCTTCGAAGAAGCGTACAACATCCCCCTCGTCGTGGCCGGGCCTGGCGTAGCCGAATCGGCGGTGAGCGACGCCCGCGTCGGCCTGCAGGATATCGGCCAGACACTTCTGGAGCTGACCGGCGCTCAGCCGCTGGAAGACATCGACGGTGCCTCCTTTGCCCCCGTGCTGGCCAGCCCGCATGACACCGCCGCCTGCCGGCAGGGCTTCGCCGAATACTACGGCGGCCGCTACATCCTCACCCAGCGCATCCTGTGGGACGGGGACTGGAAGTTCGTCCACAACGGCTTCGACTACGACGAGCTCTACAACCTCGCCGCAGACCCCTTCGAGATGAACAACCTGGCGCAGGATCCCGCCCAAGCCCACAGAATCCAGGCCATGACCCGGCAGATGTGGTGCATCGCCGTTGAATCCGAGGACCACAGCCTCGCCAACACCCACTACCCGCCGCTGCGTATCGCCGCCGCAGGACCAGGCCCAGTAGGTCGGCAATCCTCTGTCGACCGCCAAACGCGTTCGAGTTTGATGCAAGCGTCAGCCGTGGTGGAACGCCAGTTGACAGCCGGTGCAACGTCTCCCTGACCATCGGTCACGGTGAGTACGTAGCCGTCGTCGGCCTCCCATCGACAGGAGCGTCCCAATGAACCTCAAGCGTCTCCTCCTCCACTCTCAGGAGTTGATTATGAACAAGATTGCGGCATTTTTGTTGGTGACGCTGTTTCTCTTGGGTCTCACGATTTCAGTCGTTGGTTCACTGTAGCGACCTGGCCAGCTCTTTGTCACGCAATTTTGGTTGCTTAGGTAAAATTCTACGGTTACATGTATGCTGAGGATCCCTAACTGCTGCCACGCTCCGCATCGATAACGCGGCCTGCTTCTGAGGTTGCCTTTCACACTTGATGACGGCTGCATGCGAGAAGCGTGCCAAGGGTGAACCTCCTTGTGGCCGTCGCTGTGGGACTCTTCAATCAGGAACCGCACCTTCGTTGCCAATCAAGCCGGAAGCGGCCTGCCGTCCGGCGGGGGTGAGTCTGTGTATGCCTGGGCTCTTGGCGGAAGGATGGCGGACCTTTTCAAGGAGTCCGGCTTCGGCAAGGTGGGCTCTATACTTGGAAAGCTGGAAGTGTAGTTTGTTCCAGTCTTCATCCCAACTGATCTGGTCGGCAATGAAGCTGGTGATCGCGACATTGTCTGCCTCGCCGTCGAAAGTCTCGTAGGCGACGAGCAGCGTGCTTCTCCATGTCAGCATTCTTTCTGTCATCTCTTCCCCCAGTCCAACCATACCTCGCTGGCGCCTGGGCGCACTCTTTAGGTCCTGTTGCCAATTGGCCAAGGCCTCTTAAGAGCTGACAAATGCAACCCCTCAGCTACCTCCGGTTCCATCTCCCGTTGCTTCGGCAGTCTATTTCCCCTCATAGAAGCCGGAAGCGAATAGCAATCCGTCATGGCGCACGACCCAGGTATGCTTACGCGCGTTCTCTCCCGTTTCCGGATTGCGAAAAACGTAGCTGATCCACTTGCCCGCCCCGGTTGCGCTCATCAGATCATCGCCGTAGAAGTAACCGCTTGCATCGACGCGCAGAGCCGGATCGCGGCCGATCATGTCCGCGTTGGGCGAAGCGATGGCATAGCCGTCCGCATCCACAATGAACACGTACCACTGACCATGCACGCTGTCTTCCGAACTGTAATACTCGACAGCCGCATCCCTGCCGTTGCGATCATAGTAGCGGATCGCATCCTGCACTTTTGACCTGGTGAAACCCGCCGCTTCATTTTCAGTTGGAATGGCAACGCAACCGGCAAGAAGGAGCGTAAGGGCAAAAAATAGGGTTGTAAAACGAACCATGTTTGTCTCCTTTATTGATTCAGGCGTTCATTCATCGAGAAGAGCTTTCCGCTGTCACTTTCGCACATATTTGTTGCGCATTCCATATGGTTCTCGATGCCAAGGGGGGCTATGCGTTGGCCAGAATTGCGAACAGACAGAATACGAGAAGGACGGAGAGAACGACAATGATGGCGTACAGGTTGGCTCGTTTCATGGTCAGGGTTCAGTGCTGGCAGCGGTGAAGCGGTAATGGTTCCGCATCATTGGGTGCTTGCATAGATGAAGGACATGGGACCCTTGCTCCTGAGCACTCCTGATTGCGGCCAGATGATAACGTAACCGTCCGCCTGGATGGGGCCGCCCGGCGGGTCCCAGGCGAGTGTGATGGACGAAGTGGTTGTTGCCGCCACGCGCAAATTCCCCACAGCACGCATCTTTGGCCTGGGTGTAGGTGGCGACGAATAGTATACAGTCCGTCCGGCAATCCCCGCGCCCGCAACCTGTTCGAAGTCATCAGCGGCGTTCAGGAGCATGAGGACGTGCAGCGCCAGGTGAAGGCCGTTCGTTAGCCGGCAGGGTCCGGGCGGTTACTCTTTCTCGTACCCTCGCCTTATTTCCCGCACCAGTTTGTCAAATTCCGCTTGTGAATAGTCGCGATCGAACTGCCTCATGATCAGGTGTTCGATCTCCTTTGCCGGCGTCCGCCTGTTGCGCTCAGCCGAACGCAACAGGCGGCGGTATACATCGTTCGGCAGTCCGATCGTTACAGTCCTCTTCACGCTCATCTGTCACGATTCCAGATGCGTCCCCGCGTCGCCTAGCTGTTCAAAATAATGCCGCGCATTTCGTGTCATCTCCGTTCTCCTCATCTCCCCAGGCCGCCCGCCGTTCCACAGGTCAGGGATGATCTCAAAGTAATTTCCTGGGTACACGCATACGCGCACAGCGGGCTGGCCCGGGCACGACAGTCAAACTGATTCCTTGGGCGATGACAGCCATCCCCTGGAGAAACGCGCCTACCAAACCTGGTGTACCACCTCGTGGCTTGTGTTGACGGTGAAGATATAGGGCTTGTTCTTACTGTAAGGCGTATCCGCGTAGTAGGTGCTGACCCGGATCACCTTTTCATTGGGCAGATAGTCGATCTGAACCTGCTTGCCTGACATGGGATTCGTCCCGCGGTACAGCTCGACCACGGCCTGAACCAGCGAATGCGTCTCCGCCAACTCTTCGAATGAAGACAGATATGGCCCCGTCTGCACACCGTCTGGCCCGATGAAATAATATTGAAGCCCCTCGCCGGATTCGCACAGTTGCGCCGGCGTGGCGGCATGCGTAACGATGCAGGGCGTGCCTGGTCTTGGCGCCGCTGCCGGCTTTGGCATGGCCGTGCTGGTTGCCGTTGGCATGGCCGTGCTGGTCGGCTCGGTGACGCTGTGCTGGTAGGCATGAGCCGTGCTGGTTGGCATCGGCGTCGCTGTGTGGGTCGGCCTGGATGTGCTGGTCGCCCTGGGCGTGTTGGTCGGCGTATTCGTAGGTCTCGGCCTGGGCCTGGGCGTGTAGGTTGGTGTGGGTGTGTAGGTTGGTGTTGGTGTGGGCGTGGGTGTGTTGGTTGGTGTCGGCGTCGGCGTATGCGTGCCGCATTCTTGATCATGGCGCGGATCACCATCGCGCACAATTCCTTCAGCTTCGCATTCATGTAACATCTGACGTGCTTCCACTGTTGCCGTGTGCCGCAGCGCCAGGAAAACGGCCAATGCCAGGCCCAGAATAAGAGCGCGTACAGTGCGTTCTACACCCATAACTTTTCAAATCCTTTCGAACGTGTGACCGGAGTTCGCTTGGGTTCTGCCCTTGGTCCTGTTTGATTACGATTCTTATAGTATACAATACTTTGAGTGACACTTATGTGAAATTAGCCGTTTTTATCGCGTCAGTTCCGTGCCCGTATGACGCCCGTATGTCATGCGTGGTAGAGTCGTAGGCGTCCCGGCCGCTGGGCTTACGCCTGAAGCGCGCCGCGCGGCTTCAGGCAGGGTATGGAAGGGATTACGGGAGGGGCCGCCGAACCCGTGCAGGAGATTGAAGCGCTGCGGGACCGCCTCTCCCGCTTGAGCAGGGCCGGCCTGCTCATCAACGCATACGCGCACAGCGGGCTGGCCGGGGCAGATTGAATTCGGACCTGGTTGTTGTCTGTGTTGTTAAACTGAACCCGGGCAAACCGCCGCTGAGTCCGGGCGCGCCAAAACACGGCCTGGCAGCGCAGGCTTGGATTGCATGACCAGGTCTCGTTGACGTTTTTGGAAGGCCGTTCAGAACGCAACAACAACGGAAGGCCTGGAGGCCTGTTCGAAATGTTCCCAGCTTGAACTTCCAGCTTGAACTTCCAGCTTGAACACTGTGAAGGAGAAAACCGGACTATCGGCGAAGTGCGCCGAAGGCGTTTCGGAGCCTCATCGCGCAGCCGTGCGCGCGTCAACGGCGATTTGCGGGAGCAAAATGAGGCGGGTCCGCGCATTCACGCAACTGACTTCCCAGAGGTCTTTGGTGTTCTTCGCGCCCCTTCGCGCCCCTCCGCGGATCAAAAAGGTGTTCTTCGCGGCCCTTAGTGGCCCTTCGTGGACAAAAAGGTGTTGAAGTTCTCCGCGCCCTCCCCTTCCCGGCAGTTCACTAAAAACTGGCTACTAAAAACTGCTATCCCTTGACTGCCCCCAGGCGGATGCCGTGAATGAAATAGCGTTGCAGGAATGGGTAGACGATCAAAATGGGCACCGTGGCGACGACGATGTTGGCGGCCCGAATCGAGCGGTCCGACAGATTGTAAATGTCGTCCATGTTCACTGTCAGGATCTGCAAATTCAGATCGACCACCACTGTTCGCAGGAAGGTCATGACCGGGTACTTTTCGTTGTCCATAATCAGGACCATGCCGTCAAACCAGGCATTCCAATGGAAGACAGCGGCAAACAGAGTCAGTGTCGCCAGCGCCGGCACCGACAGAGGCAGATAAACGTAATACAAAGTACCCCAATAGGAGGCCCCATCAATGATCGCTGCCTCCTCCAATTCCTTCGGGATCTCGCGGAAGAAATTCATCAGCAGGATCACGTTCCAGACCGGCAGAGCGCCGGGCAGCACCAGAGCCCAGAGGCTGTTGAGCAGACCCAGGTTGCGGATCACCATCCACCAGGGGATGAGCCCACCGTTGAAGAGCATAGCGATCAGCACAATCCACATGAAGACCGAACGCCCCTTCAGCTCTTGGGACGTCTTGGAGAGAGGATATGCTGCCAGTACCGTCATCGCCATGTTTATGGAGGTGCCCAACACCGTGCGAGAAACCGAAACCAGAAACGCTTTGTAGACGGGCCCCGCCTCCAGAATCTCAACATAGTTCTGGAATGTCGTTCCCAGCGGCCAAAGTGTGACAAACCCGCCCATCGAGGCGGCCCGATTGCTCAGCGAAACCGCGACGACATGCACCATGGGAAATAGACAGGCCAGGCCGAAAAGAAACAGAAAAAGGTAGTTTCCTGCGTCAAACAACCGGCTGGCAAAACTCTTCTCACGTATCATTGCCGTTCCAAAGGTCGCCCTTGGTTTCCCGACTCCTGCCGAGGTTCAAAAGATGCGATAGCCGGCATACCTGCTGGCCAATCGGTACGCAAAGACGATCAGAACAAAGCCCATCGCCGACTGGAAGAGCCCCACGGCCGCGCCCATGCTGTACCGCGCCGAGATGAGACCGGCGCGGTAGACGTACGTATCGATAATATCGCCTGTTTCATAAACGGTCGGGTTGTATAAGGTCAGAACCTGCTCGAATCCGGCTTGAAGGACATTACCCAGGTTCAGGCAGGCGATCAGAATGACCATTGACAGAATGCCGGGAATGTTGACGTGGCGAATGCGCTGCCAGCGGTTGGCGCCGTCAATGGCGGCCGCCTCATGCAGAACCGGATCGATACCCGTCAGCGCGGCCAGAAAAATGATCGTCGCCCAGCCGGCCTCTTTCCACAGATTTGTGACTACGATGATTGGGCGGAACCAGGCGTTGCTGCCCAGAAAAAGGACCGGGTCAAAGCCCACATACTCGATCGCGCGGTTGACCATCCCCGATGTCGACAGCAAGTCCAGCAGGATGCCTCCGAGCACAATCCAGGAGAGGAAATGGGGCAGGTAGATTACCGTCTGCACTGTACGCTTGAAGATCATCGACCGAATCTCGTTGAGCAGTAACGCCAACGAAACGGCCATGAACTGAAGTGTGGCGATTTTAGCGACGGCGATGATAAACGAGTTGGAGAGAACGTTCTTGAAGTCAGGATTGGCGAAGATGAACTCGAAGTGCTTCAGACCGACCCACGGTGACCCGCCGAATCCCAAGCCGGGGTTGAAATCCTGGAACGCAATCACTACGCCATACATGGGGTAGTAGTGAAAGAGAGCAAGTTGGATAACCGGCAGTACCATCATGACGTACAGCGGCCATGCTCGAGACAGATAATTGCGGATTCTCGCGCGCTTCGCAGCCGCTTCGTCAGTCGGCCCTAACTCCGCTTGCACGACTGCCATGAGGTTTTCTCGTGGAAGCTACTTGAACTGAAATCTCTCAGAGGAGTCCACTCGTATCGACGAAGCCAAATGCGGGGAGCCCCAGTTTCCCGAGGACCCCCGCATCCTTCACAGTACCTAATCCTTCCTAGGACCTTGTCGCCCACCATTCGTTTACTTCCTGGGTCATCTGGTCACCACCCTGGCTCTTCCATTGGTCGACAAACTCGTCGAACGCGCTCAGAGGCTTCTCGCCAATCATAATGCCGAGAACAATCTCGTCCTGCAACTTTATCAGATCGCTGCCCCGCTCAATCATCGTCGGCGTGGGCAAGCTCTGAAAGCGGTTAAGTTTGCCCTGCTCGGCGGTATCCAAAATGAAGAGATTCGCCTGCTTGCCCAAGATGGTCACGCCGGTGGGATCCTCAAGCGATAGCGTCTGGAAGGCATCGCGCTCCTCTGCCGGTATGTTGGCCCATTCCAACTGATAGTGGATCTGGTTGGCAATGTGACGTGGGTCAATCATGCCGTCGCCGCGCGTGCCGATGGGCCCGATGGCCCAAGGATGCCAGAAGGTTCCCCCTTGTGCGACCGAACCATCTTCCTGAAACTCGTAGTCGTGGCCCTCCCACCCGTGGAAGCGTCGATCATAGTCTTCGGTTAGTTCGTGCATGAAGTTGGTGATCAGGAATATCTGCTCCACATGCTCCATGCCTTTGCGGAAGCCGAAGGGGGAGGGCGTAAAGCTGTTCTGCGTGTTGCGCGCCCGCACGCCATTAGGGCCAGCCGGATTGTTAGTAAAGGCCCAGACCGTTTCCGGATCGTTGCGGACCGTGTCCAACCACGCGCCCCACGATGGCGTGTAATGGATGCCGCACTGGCTGGCGGCCACGTCCTGGATCGAGTCGGAGGTGCTGATCGTGAAGAAGTCCTCGCGGAAGATGCCGTCCTGGTACCATTGGCTCAGGAGCTCCAGCGGCTCTTTCATCTCCTCGCGGATGCTGTCGTAAACGAGTTCGTCGCCAACCTCAGTCCAATGGCCGGGCACGACGCCATACGGTGCCCAGATCGGATCGATGCTGCCAAACCAGTTGTCTGCATAGCTCTTGTTGGCCAGCAGACCGAGGGTCGTTCCCGGCGCGCCCTTGCCGATATCCGCTTCGACCACGGCCATGGCGACATCGTGCAGTTCATCAAAAGTCTGTGGTACGGCAAGGCCCAGCTTGTCAAACCAGTCCTGCCTGTACCAGAGGATATTGTCGTTCTGGGCCAACTGTTCTACGCGAGGCAGGCCATACTTGCGGCCATTGATGGTTGTGAAAATCCAGGGCAGATCGCCGTACTGCGCCCACGTTTCCTTCCAGCGCTGGCTGGCGTACATGTCATAAGCGTCAGTGATATCTTCGAGCAGATTGGTCTCGACCATCTTTATAAAGATGGTCGAGGGTATTGTCTCCAGATAGTCCGGCATGTCGCCGCTGGCCATGGCCAGGTTGTACTTGGTCGTAGCTTCGTCAGAGCTGGACCAGGACCAGGCAACCGTGAGCTTAACGCCGAACAGCTTTTCGATCATGCGCGACCAGGGATTGTTCTCCAGCGAGTCCCCTTCGCCGAACTTGGTCTGTGCGTCCACCCGACGTGTGGTCGAAATCTCGATCGGCTCTTGTCCAGGTGCAGGGGGCAGGCCCTCCGGTAAGTCGGGCAGAACTGTCGTCCAGCCCCTGGAGTTGTCCGGGCTTCCCGGCATGTCCGCGCCAAGTAGCTCTGGGATCGATTGGGTTGCCGTCTGCGGCATGTCGGCGGACCCGCCCCCGCCGCTCGTTGCCGCTTCGGGAGCGCCGCCCGGGGCGCAGGCCGCCAGCAATGCGGTGGTGCCGGCTGTTCCGCCCAACTTCAAAAAATGGCGTCTCGATAGAGTCGTACCTTTCATCATTTCTCCGGTCTCCTTTTCAGTGCAAGGCATGACTACGGCCTCAGAAGGGTGCATGCATTGTGGCGTACACAGCTTACAACATTTTGCGTGTCATGTGGGTGAAAAATGACAGGATTTTGGCGTCAATTTCGCGCCAGTATTGTGCCAATTCGCGCCCCTTCGCGGATCAAAAAAGGTGTTGAAGTTCTCCGCGCTCCTCCGCGTCCTCCGCGGACAAAAAAGTGTTCTCCGCGCCCTCCCCTTCCCGGCAGTTCACTGAAAACTAAAAACCGGCTACTAAAAACTGCCCTTCCGTCCTCCGCGGTTCAAAATCGGTTTCGATTTTGAACGACCTCCCCAAAATGTCAACGACTCCTAATCCGGCACCGTGGCGGACGCATAGGGCTCTTGCAGCCAGCCGCTCGTCTCGCCGCCGGCGTTGACGGCGCGGATGGTGTAGTAGTAGGTGGTTCCGGCGGCCAGGTCGGTGTGCGTGTAGGACGTGCCGGTCAGGTTGTCGCCCCCGAGCGGCTGCCAGTTAGCGAGCCCGTCCCACCACACCCTCAGTTCGTAGCGCACTGCGCCGGCCACCGCCTCCCAACGTAGTTCAACTGCGCCTGCGGCCGCCTGTACGGTCAGCGCCGGCGCGGTCAACTCCTGCGCTTGCGGCATGGGCGTTGGCGTCGCAGTTGGCGTCGGCAGCAGCTCTTGCGCCTGCGCTACCTGTGCTGCCTGTGCTGACTCTGATTTCCGCTCTTCCGACTGCTGCACTTCCTGCTGCGGCGACGGCAGCGCAGTGCTGGCATGGACGCGCTCGCCCTTGCCGCTCGCGTTCTGGGCGCGGACCCAGACCTTGTAAGTCTTGCCGCTTTCCAGGTTGCGGAACGTTACGGACAGCTTCTTCGCCTTGGGATTCTTGGTCTTGCCCTTGCCGCCGTCCTCCGGTTTCAGATGAACGATATAGCGGTTGGGCGCGCCCCCGCTTTCCGGCGGCTGCCAGCTGACGGTTACGCTGTCCGCGGTCGCTGATAGCAGCACGCCAGCCACCGGGCCGGGAATGTCCACCACCCGTTTTTGCGGTTCAGGTTCCCGGGTTGGCGTTGGGGTCGCTGTCGGCAGTTCCACCACCGTTTGCGCTTCAGGTTCCTGCGTCGGCGTGGGTGTGTGCGTCGGCGTAGGTGTGAGCGTCGGCAAGGGCGTGTGCGTCATCGTAGCCGTTGCCGTTGGGGTCGGCGTTTGGGTTGGCTGCGTCTGCGCCAGGGGTGTAACGCGGACGGTTGCAGACTCTCCCGAGACGGAGGAGCTCTCTGTGTGCGAGTTCTCCGCAAAGACCAGGAACTCATACTCCACACCGGGGGTGAGCCCCGTCATGGTACACTGGGTCCAGGGAGGGGCCCCACCAAACTTCCAGTTCGACGACGGCAACTCTCTGTACCAACATTTGTAGACGGTGATCGGCGCGCCGCCGTCGCTGGCGGGCGTATCCCACGCGATCGTGACCTGGTTGACGCCGGCGGTTGCGCGCAAGTTACGCGGCGGGCCCGGCGGCTGTGGTGTTGGCGTCAGAGTCGGCGTTGGCGTCAGAGTCAGTGCTGGCGTCGGCGTTGGCTCAGACGACGATGAGCAGGCTCCGAGGGAGCTAGAGGGATAGTGACTAACATGAAGGTCGTTAACAAATTTGCGAAAATTATGCAGTTTCGGCGGTATAGGACCACACAAGGCGTTGCCGGTGGCGATCTTCACGTAGAATAGGCCGGGCGAGGTCAGGCTGCTCGACGGAGGAACTAGGTTATCCAACTTCGCAGGAATGCGCCCGGTCAGCGCGTTGTTGTTGAGCTCCAAGGAAACCAGGTTGGATAGGTTGCCCAACTCGGCCGGGATGGAACCGGTCAGGTCGTTGTTGTGGAGCTCCAGGTATTTCAGCCGATTCATCTTGCCCAACTCGGCTGGAATGGAACCGGTCAGCCGGTTGTAGTAGAGAAACAGTCCCGTCAGGTTGGATAGGTTGCCCAACTCGGCCGGGATGGAACCGGTCAGGCCGTTGTTTTCGAGATCCAGGTGGCCCAGCTTCGTCAGCCTGCCCAACTCGGCCGGGATGGAACCGGTCAGGTTGTTGTTTTGGAGTTTCAAGTTCTCCAGCTTCGTCAGCTTGCCCAACCCGGCCGGGATGGAACCAGACAGCCGGTTGGAGTTGAGCCACAGTCCCGTCAGGGTGGCCAGGTTGCCTAACTCGGCCGGGATGGAACCAGTCAGGTCGTTTCCGTAGATCACCAACAACTCCAGGCCGATCAGATTGCCCAACTCAGCCGGAATGGAACCCGTAAGGTTGTTATCGTTGAGCCACAACTCCTCCAGGTCGGAAAGGTTGCCCAACTCGGCCGGAATAGAACCAGTCAATTTGTTTTGGCCGAGATTCAAGTACTCGAGGTTGGTCAGGTTGCCCAACTCGCCAGGGATGGAACCGGTCAGTTCGTTTAAGAAAAGACTCAGGTACTCGAGGTTGGTCAGGTTGCCCAACTCACCAGGGATGGAACCCTTCAACGGGTGAAAATTATTGATAATCAGTCTCGTCACACGACCATTCTTGACAGTGACGCCTTTCCAGTCTGATATGGGACGGGTCACACTCCAGTTTAGCTGTGAACCATCGCCTACCAATTCGTCCTTGAGACCCAGGAGCGTTGCGCAGTCGGCCACCAGGCCTGCCGGTTCCGGATCCGGAATCGCGGCGGTGTTGGCGCACGATGGGGAGACTGCCTGCCGCGCGCCGGCGGCCATGATCGACCCGCGCCCACCCAGAGCGATCGCGACGGCGCAGAGGAAAAGGAGGACGGCTGTCATCAGGGTCCCCCTGAACGCCGGCACGCCGCGCGAGCGGCTCTCCTCGTCTCGCTTCCCTGCCCTGGGCGGGCGTCCCGGCTTGCGATTGGTATTGTAAGCATCTGTCATCGGTCGATCATCCTTTCAGGTCCATGCTGTGGCGATGGACAAATAGCGCGCGTGCCTTGCACGCGCGCGACGATTGAAATGGCGGAAAAGCTCCGCTTTGGAAAGGGAACTGCGTTTAGAAAAGGATGTACTATATTATGGGGGGGGGGGGGGGGGTAGGATAGGAGCGGTTCAATATGCGTTCCGTCGCGGGAGCGTCGGAGGCAGGTTTGCGGCGAGCCATGGTTTCAGTCACTACGGTCTTATGCTGGTTGGGGACGGCCAGTTTCCTGATTTGCATAGATGGGCGCCGCGACGGGTTGCTTGCATGGAGGCATGGGGTATGGGCGGTCAATCCCGTGTCGAGGCGAGTACGCAGGCCTCGAAACAGATGCGCATGGTCTTTCTCGATGTGGAACTGTTCGACCAGCCGGGCGTTGACGGTTTCCATGATCTGTCGGAGCGCACTTAAGAGGCGGCGCAACGAATTGGGGCGTTGCCGCTTCCAGTTGTGTCGGGCTGTCCAGCATAAAAGCTGACAGTAGTATACAGCATTTCGGGTGACATGTGTGTGAAAAATGGATGTGTTTGCGCGTCAGTTTCGTACCAATATTGTGCCAATGTGGTCATGCGTGGAGGGATCGGGGATGTCCGGGCCGCAGATATGCCGTATCAGGGCGCGCTTTCAGCCGCCGCGCCTGCATCTGAAGCGCGCGGCGCAACTTCATGCCAGGTGACCTGCCCCCCAAGAACTGGTCCAGGGAGGCTGTCTCAGAAGTCGGGCTGAGAGGGTACGACAATTGCGTCTGAGGGTAGGCCGGGTTTAGGCTGAGGCTTACCTATGATGTAGGAGGAGCGCGCACGGCGGTGACGATGGGATTGTTGGACCTGGCCGTGCAGGCGGTTGATGGTACAAAGATGGTCGCCCATGCCGACTTCTCCCTGCCCACCGCTTGCCATCCCCTTCCCGCCAGCGCTCTTGAGCCGCCCGGAAATACAGCGTCCGCCAAGACCTCCCATGTACCGCAAATCGAATCATTGACATAACCGTTCAAGACAGCGTCCCTGGCCTGCGGATACGCCGCCCTGATCGCGGTCATGTCGCCGAGAAGCCAGGCCTCGCCTTCTTCGATGGCAATACAGAAGCGGGTGTTCGGTCTTGGGTTGCACGCATGGAGGACTGCAAAGAGTTCCTGGCGAAACGTCTTCAGACAGTTGTCATCCAGGTCACAGACCACGAACAGCACTGCCGGGTAGTTGATGAATTTTTTCCCATACCCCCTGAGCAGCTTGGGAAGCTGATCGAGCAGAATGCGTTGAGAGGCATCTGTCTTGGGCGAGAGATTTGGGGGAATGCGGCCAATTCCTTTGTAGCCGATCACTCTACATGTATCTTGCTCGCCGATGATCTTCGGGATCAGAACGTCGAGCGCCTTCTTGCCGGACCGGTCTTCAACGAGGATTTCAAAATGCACTGGATCACCTCGCGTCAAGATAGTCGCTGTACCAGAGGCCGCCCAGCGGCAACCCCTCTTCGACCAGATTCTTGACAAGAGGATCGTCGCTGGCCTGGCGGATGGTCGAAAAGCCGTCCCCCTCTTTTTCCAGAATCCAGACCTCATCCGGGTTAAGCGCGTCCACAAGATAGGGCTGATGCGTCGTGACAAAGACCTGCGAACCGCCTCCGGGCCCGCTGGCATGCTGCCGAAACTCGTCGACCAGCGTCTCCAGCAGCTTGTGATACAAACCGTTCTCAGGCTCTTCAATGCAGAGGAAAGGTGGCGGCGTCGGATCTTCGAGCAGCAACAGATAGGCAAAGACCTTCAGCGTCCCGTCCGACATCTGCTGGACATAGAAAGGATCTACAAAGCCTCTGTCGTTGAACCGCAGCAGCAGGCGCCCGTCACTTGTCTTTTCGGTACTGATCCGGTCAATGCCGGGTATCTTCTCCGCAATGCCCTTAAGAATCCCCTCAAAGCGCTTGGGATGCTCGCGCTCCATGAACTGGACGACGTTACCGAGGTTGTCGCCGTGGATGTTGAGATGAGGCTGGGGACCGGCCAGCGGCAGGCCGCGCGCCGCGTCCGGCGTAAAATAGCTGAGATACCATCCCTCGATGAAGCGGCGGAAAACGGCAATGCGCGGGTGCTGTTTCAAGGCGCCGAGCGTAGCCATGCCAAGCCTGCGCCGGTCCTCCAATTCGATGATTTCGGAACCGCTCGAATCCTCCGCGATGTTCAACGCGACCAGTTTCTTAAAGTCGATCTTCTCCTCGCTTGGGTCGATTACAATCCCTTCCTCTTCTCCGGTGAATACAAAACCTCTGCCGCCACTGAAAATCAGATATACAGCCGGGCGCTCGTAGCTTACTCCTTTTGGTCTCTGCCAGAGCCCTTCTCGCAATACATAAGGGCGTCCGAACTCGTCCACATCAATCGCCACTTCGTAGGTGATCGGCCGGGCGTTCGCATCTTCCTTGAAATACAGTTCAAACTCGATAGGCCCGGTTTCTCCTTGCGACCGTATCCTCTCGAAGCCGCCACGTCCTCGTGCATCGCAGGCATCCTCAACACCGGATTTGAGGGCATCGAACAGAAACCCGAACGCATCGAACAGTGCGCTCTTGCCGACGCCGTTCTTGCCGATAACCGCAGTCATGTCGGTGAGAGGTTGACTTTTCTGTTGATTCCACAGGCGGCCCAGGGTAACGTCCCTGAGCACCTTGAAATTCCTTACTCGGAACCCCTGAATCCTGGCCATCTTGCAGCCCCCATTTGCTATGCGATAAGACAGGGCCCACATCCCGTCTGCCCTGAACGCCCAATCGCAATGCCAGCTCTATCCAAAAGCAAGTCGGCCCTGGCGCGTCGGGATCACATGATCTCGGGCCTCAACATGGTTACTGAGAGCCGCCAGAATCGAGCGCGCCTGACAGAGAGGCAAACAGGCAAGGACCAACGCCCATCAACTGTACCCTCACGGCATCTCCCACAGAAGCCGCAGCGGCACTGCATAGAGTCCCTCGTCGAAGCGCACGCACGCCTCGCCATCGTAAAGCACTACCCCGCCGGTAAACCGCCTGCCTGCAGCCTTCTTGAGCTTGCGCAGGGCCTGGAAGTCCGCTGCCGTCACCGTTGCCCCTGTCTTGATTTCCAAGCCCGCCAGCGCTTGTGTCCCCCGCTCGAGGACGATGTCCACCTCGACGCCGTCCTTATCCCGGAAGTGAAAAAAGGTAACAGGGTCCGGTTGCCAGCTTGCCTGCCGGCGTAACTCCTGGTAAACGAAAGTCTCCACCAACTGCCCCAACAATGACCGGTCTGCCGCGAGACCGGATGCATCTAGCCCAAGCAGAGCGCAGGCCAGACCGGTATCGCCAAGATGGAGTTTGGGTGTCTTGATGAGGCGTTTCAGGCGATTGCTGTGCCAGGGTGGCAGCCGCTCCAGCAAGAACACTCGTTCAAGCAGAGTGATGTAATCCCGGATCGTGGGGCGGCTGACTTGGAACGGGGCAGCCAGCCCGGAGAGATTAAACAAAGTAGCCGTCTGGACGGCCGCGTGCGTCAGCAGCCGCGGCAATACATCGAGGGAACGGATGCGGGCGATCTCAGGTACATCCCGCTGTACCTGGGCGTCAAGATAACTTCGGTACCAATTGGCGCGTCGCCGGCCTGCGGGTCGCGCCAGGGCAGCGGGATATCCGCCCGCTACAATTCGCCCAATAAGCCCTTTCCCCAGACGCTCCATGCGGCGGCTCTCGAACCCGCCGCCGAATAGGGCGTCAAGAAAGCCCGGCAACCGGGCCTCGGTGCCGGATGGATCCGGCCCTCTGTGCAGCTCACACTGCGCCAGCGGATGCAGTCTGACCGTTTCCATGCGGCCGGCCAAAGAGTCTGACAGCGCCGGCGTCTGCAACACGTTGCTCGAACCCGTTAGCAGGAAGCGTCCGGGCAGCCGCCTGCGGTCCACCTCCAATTTCAAAGCGGCAAAGAGCGCAGGAGCCCGTTGCGCTTCGTCGAGAATAACCCGATCGGGCAACTCGGCGACGAAGCCCAGCGGATCAGCCTCAGCGCCCGCGCGCACAACCTCATCATCAAAGGAGAAGTAGGTGTAATCCTCGGGTCTGTCGGGTAAAGTTCTTGACCGACGTCTCCCGCCGGCCAGATTCTCTGAGGTACAGACCATCTGGGCAAGGGTGGTCTTGCCGCACTGTCGAGGCCCCTGGATCAGGACGACCGGCGAGTCCTCCAGGGCCTCTGTTAAGCGCTTTTCGGCGAAACGGGGGTACAAGGTATCTCCAGCCATCGGCTGATTGTAACTTTCTGCTGCGGCTGATTGCAACTTTATCTTGCGGCTGATTGAAAGGTTTAGCTCCTGTTTCAATGAAAGGGAAAGCTATAATTCGCCGACTTGGCCGGGCCGCGGCTACGTATCGGTGTGAGTAGCGTGCTAGAGCCGGCTGACCGGTGCTGGCCAGTGCAGCGCCGAAATTTCGGGCGATAGCATAGCGTAAAGAGGCCGGCAAAGTGGCCGCAAATTCAGGAAGTTTTGGTCAAGTCTGCGCAAAGTGGTAGATTGACGCGAAACTGGCTACCCTGAAATACCTCGGACGCTATGAACACGACCTCCCCAATTCACACAGCCCTGCAAGAGTTCGCTGCCGCGGTGACCGACAAGCTGACGCAGATCACACACGGCGAACCGGAAGAGCAGCTGCGCGCCCCTTTCGAAAACTTCATGGGCGCCGCCGCCGGCGCGCTCGGCTGGAATGTCGTCTGCACCGGCGAAACACCCCTGCCGGACCGCCTCGGCCGCCCGGATTACGCAGTGCATCTGAACAGCCTGCTCGCCGGCTATGTGGAGCTCAAACCGGCGGGCGCCGGCGCCGCCGCTTCCCGTTTTGCCGGCCGCAACCTCACACAGTTCAACCGCTTCTCCGCCATCCCCAACCTCCTCTACACCGACGGTAACGAGTGGGCGCTCTACCGCAACGGCGAACTGGTGGACAGAGTGGTCCGTCTCAGCGGCGACGTCGCCTCCGAGGGAGCAAAAGCGGTCGGGCCGCAGGACGCGCACGCGCTCGAAAGTCTGCTGCGCGACTTCCTCATGTGGAAGCCCTTCATTCCCACCGACCGCGCCGGCCGTATCGACCTCCCCCGCTTTGCCGCGCTGCTGGCGCCGCTCTGCCGCATGTTGCGCGACAACGTGACCGACGCGCTCAAGCGCCCGGATTCGCCCCTCGTCCAACTGGCGCAGGACTGGCGTCAGCTGCTCTTCCCTGACGCATCCGACGAACAGTTCTCCGACGCCTACGCCCAGACCGTCCTCTTCGCGCTGCTGCTGGGCCGCAGCGAAGGAGCCGACCCGCTCACACTCGGAAGCGCGGAGAAAGCCCTGTCCGCGCAGCACAACCTGCTGTCGCGGGCGCTGCAAGTGCTCACAGACCCCAACGCGCGCGCCGACATCGCCGCGCCATTGGACCTGCTGCTGCGCGTGGTCGCGGTCACGCCGCCCGCCGCGCTTACCAGTCCCGACGACCCCTGGCTCTACTTCTACGAGGACTTCCTCGCCGTCTACGATCCCCGTCTGCGCAAAGACGCCGGCGCCTACTACACGCCGGTCGAGGTCGTGCGCGCGCAGGTGCGCCTGATCGACAACCTCCTCGTGGAGCGTCTGGCCAAACCGCTCGGCTTCGCCGACCCTGACGTGGTCACGCTCGACCCGGCGTTGGGGACCGGCACCTACCTGCTCGGCGTCATCGAACACGCGCTCGGCCGCGTGGAAGACGAGCAGGGAACGGGCGCGGTACCCAACCAGGCCACGACGCTGGCCGAAAACCTGTACGGCTTTGAACTCATGGCAGGCCCCTATGCGGTGAGCGAGCTGCGCATCAGCCGCGCCCTGCGCGACCGCGGCGGACAGCTGCCGGCCGCGGGCACCCACGTCTTCCTGACCGATACACTCGAAAGCCCCAACGCCAAGCCGCTTCAGCCGCCGCTTTTCCTGCAGCCGATCGCCGACCAGCACGCCCGCGCCCTGGAGGTCAAGAGCAATGTGCCGGTGATCGTCTGCCTCGGCAATCCGCCCTACGACCGGCACGAGGCGGCCACGGACGCGAACAGGGCGCGCACCGGCGGCTGGGTGCGCCACGGCGATCGCGGCGAACGGGCCGTCCTGCGCGACTTTCTCGATCCGGCGGTCAGCGCCGGGCACGGCGGCCATCTCAAGAATCTTTACAACCTGTACGTCTACTTCTGGCGCTGGGCGTTGTGGAAGGTCTTTGAGCAGGGGAACGGCGGGCCGGGCGCGGTCAGCTATATCAGCGCCTCGAGCTACCTGGACGGCGACGCCTTTTGCGGGATGCGCGAGCGGATGCGCCGCCAGTGCGACGAGATCTGGATTCTCGACCTCGGCGGCGAGGGGCGGGGCACGCGTCAGAGTGAAAACGTCTTCAACATCCTGACGCCCGTAGCCATCGCCGTGGCCTTCCGTGCCAGCGAGGCCGACACGGACGTGCCTGCGAAAGTCCACTATGCGCGCCTCCAAGGGACGCGCCGGCAGAAGCTGGCCGCGCTCGACCGCATAACCGGTTTCGCGAAAGTGGAGTGGCGAGAGTGTCCCGATGAGTGGCAAGCGCCGTTCCGTCCGGCGGGCGAGGGAGGATACTTCAGTTGGCCGCTATTGACCGATCTGATGCCATGGCAACATTCGGGCGCGCAGTTCAAGCGGACATGGCCAATTGCGCCGGACAGAGAAACGCTGGCGCGTCGCTGGCGCGGCCTGCTGCAAGCCGAGGACCGTTCGCAAGCATTTCGAGAGACGCGTGATCGAAAAATCGGCTCTAATCCGCCATCTCTCTCCGAAATTGGAAAGTCGGAAACCGCCCTGGTTCAACTGCCTGGGCACACTCCGACTCCGCGTGTTGAACGCTATGCCTATCGGTCGTTCGACCGCCATTGGATCATCGCAGACGCGCGATTGGGCGACTTTCTGCGCCCCGATCTGTGGCGCGCCCACAGCGATAGGCAGGTGTATCTGGCCAGCTTGTTCTCTCAAGCCTTGGGCTCCGGCCCCGCGCTGACGTCCACTGCCCTGATTCCCGATCTGGATCACTTTCGAGGCTCCTACGGCGCAAAGGCGGCAATCCCCCTCTATCGCACAGCCGACGCCTCGCAGGCGAACATCCTCCCCGGCCTGCTCGAGCTGCTTGGCACCGTCTACCAGCGCCCGGTCGCGCCGGAAGATTTTCTGGCGTACGTCTACGGCGTGCTGGCGCAACCGGCTTTCACAGCGCGCTTCGGCAAAGAACTGGAGACCCGCCAGCTGCGTCTGCCCATCACCCGCGACGCGGCGCTGTTTGCGCGGCTGCGCGCTGCCGGCGCAAACCTCCTCTGGCTGCATACCTACGGCGAGCGCTTCGTGCCTGAAGGCAGGCCCCGCGGCCAGGTCCCGCCCAGCGCGGCCAGATGCAGCGTAGCCGTGCCCGGCGAAGCCGGCGGCTATCCCGAAACCTTCGCCTACAACGACGAGACCGCTACCCTGCACGTCGGCGCCGGCCAGTTCACGCCGGTTGCGCCCGACCTGTACGCCTTCGAAGTGTCCGGCCTCAAAGTCGTCCAGTCCTGGCTCAAGTACCGCATGAAGAAGGGCGCCGGCCGCAAATCCTCGCCCCTGGACGAAATCCGCCCCACCCGCTGGACCAGCCGGTTCACGACCGAGTTGCTCGAGCTCCTCTGGGTCCTGGAGGCCACCCTTGCCGCCTACCCCGAGCAGGCCCAGCTGCTAGAGGAAGTCATCGCCGGCGACTGCATCCACGCCGACGAGTTGCCGCCCGCGCCCGAGCAGACGCGCAAGCCACCACGCGCGGCCAAGAGGGGGTTGTTCGGGTAAAGGGGTAGGGGTTGAGACCTTATAGCTGAAGCCGGGCATGGGCATGCCCACAATCCGGCAGTTACGGAGCGCACACTGCTGCCGGCAACCTCGGGATTCTGTGTCCCGAAGTGCCCAGCATCGATTTGATTGTTCAGTTTGTGATTGCGTTGTTCTGATTTTTTCGGGTAGACATAACCAATCTTACAATGTTGCACAAATGTTGAGACACTTATTGGGAGGGATCCTAAGCGTGAACAAATTTCATGGTGAGTTCAGTGAGTTGAAAACTTATGTAGCTAGATTGGGCCATACAGGTCAATGGAGCGAGGACAACGGCAAGAAGGTCTTTCGGGGCAAAGACGGCGCAGTCTTAAACTGGTGGCCTTCCACGGGAACACTTCAATTCCAGGGAGAACAATCAGCACGCAATAGACTAGAAGAAGCAATCGAGGGCGCGCTGACAGCTAGTCCTAGCACTGGCGTTGATTCCTCTTCAAAATTCTCCGCCGCCCCTTCCACTACCCCACCTGCAGATGCCTCTGCTATGCCCACTTCCTCTGATGAAGACGCCAAGAAGGTTTTTGTCGTCTACGGACATGACGATATCGCACGCGAACAGCTTGAACTTGTCCTCCATCGTTTGGGCTTGGACCCATTCGTTCTTGGAAATGTTGCCGGCGGTGGTTTGACAATTATTGAAGCCCTGGAACAGGAAATCATGTCCCCCTCGACCGAGAAGCGTTTCGGGATAGTGCTGCTCACTCCTGATGACATGGGATACAAGCAGGGAGACGAGCCAGAGAATGCAGAGCACCGCGCCAGACAGAATGTCGTTATGGAAATGGGGATGTTGATCGCCGCTTTTGGCAGACCTCGCGTTGCGATACTCAAGAAAGGTCACGTCGTCGTTCCTTCGGATGCCAGCGGCATCATCTATTTGCCCTTCAATAACCATGTCAAAGAAGCTGCGCCAAAGCTCTGCCAAAGGCTTCAGGGGGCAGGGTTCCAACTCAATCCCGATGCTATTGCCAAGGTGTCATCCTGATGGAGTCCAAGAAACAGGTCACGATATACACCGATGGCGCATGCATCGGCAATCCCGGACCAGGTGGCTATGGGGTAGTCTTGATGTACGGAGAGCATCGGCGAGAACTCAACGGAGGTTACCGTCGCACCACCAACAATCGTATGGAATTGATGGGACCGATAGAGGGTCTGAGATTGCTCAATCAGAGTTGCCGTGTGACTCTCCACAGCGATTCCCAGTACGTGGTGGAGGGCATTGAGAAAGGTTGGGCCAAGCGTTGGCGGCGTAACGGCTGGATGCGTAATAAGCGAGACCGGGTTGTCAACCCAGAGCTTTGGGGAAAACTCCTGGATCTCTGTGAGAAGCACGAGGTGGAATTCAGGTGGGTGCGCGGACACGCAGGCGATCCCGAAAACGAACGGTGTGACCAACTAGCGTTCGAGGCCGCACACAAGAAGGATCTCCCGGTAGATGAAGGATATGAATCGCCTCCGACGGTACAGCGGGGGGCATAGCGAAAATCTATGATCGATACACAATCTTTGCCGCAACCAGCCAAAGGAAAACTGAATCATGTTCAATGCGCAACCGATACCTCTCAAAGACATTCTGAGTGATATCTCTACAGGAACTATTCAGCTCCCGGATTTTCAACGAGGCTGGGTCTGGGACGATGATCGAATAACGGAGATTCTGGAGAGTGTCTCCAGAGCGTTTCCTGTCGGCGCAATCACAACCCTGTCTGCAAGCAAATCGATAAAGCTGAAGCCAAGATTGATTGAAGGCGTCCCGGGCAAGTACAACAAGGTAACCCCATCTACTTATATTCTCGACGGCCAGCAAAGGTTGACTTCCCTGTATCAGACTCTTCTTCACCCTGGGGCAGTCAAGACACAAGATAGCAAGAGAAAGTGCGTGCAACGGTGGTACTACATAGACATGCTGAAAGCACTTGACAGGTCTATGTACAGAGAAAACGCTTTCATTAGTGTTCCTGAGGATCGAAAAACCACCACGGGTTTTGGCCGCCAAATTGTGGTGGACTTGTCTACACGCGAACTTGAGTACCGCAACCACATGATGCCAACAGAACAGTTACTTAATGCCATGACATGGGTCCTTGGATACAATGCCTATTGGGGCAGCAATGGCTCAGCCCACCCAAGCGGCAATTTAACAAAGTTCTTGGACGACTTCAACGTGCATGTTATCGGTGTTTTCGGAAACTACTCCATACCTGTCATCAACTTAGGTCAGAATGTTCCAAAGGAGGCGGTCTGCAAAGTATTCGAAAAGGTGAACACAGGCGGGGTCACTCTCACTGTTTTTGAACTGGTCACCGCATCATTCGCAGCCGATAGCGATGATTTCCGGCTGCGTGATAATTGGGATGAACGACGAAAGCGAATGCGGAGCAAGTACGGCGTACTTCAAGGAATTGAAGGAGAACACTTCTTGCAGGCGATTGCATTGCTCGCCACGAATCACCGCCGCAAAAGAGCCGCCGCAAATGGTGTCCCTGAAAACCAGCTTCCAGGAATAAGTTGTAAGAAAGAAACCATACTGAATCTAAGGCTCGCAGATTACCAAAAATGGGCTGACGTTGCAGAAAAGGGTCTCGAACAAGCAGCCAAGTTCTTGGCTGAACAGTTCATTTTTGGCCGCAAGGACGTGCCTTATTCAACACAGATAATCCCCTTGGCTGTAATCCTTTCCGAGTTAGGTGACGAAGCGTTCCCGGCCAAAGCCTCAAATCGGCTGGAACGGTGGTATTGGTCGGGAGTTTTTGGCGAAGAGTACGGCAGCCAAATCGATACCAAATTCGCCTTAGACCTGCTCCAGGTACCTGAATACGTACGCGGCGGCCCGGAACCAACTCTAATCACCCAGAGCAGCTTCATCCCTGAACGCCTGGTGACCTTGAGATCTCGTCGCAGCGCCGCCTATAAAGGTCTGTACGCTCTGCAAATGAAGAATGGGGCAGCGGACTGGATAACGGGAAAACCGCTCGCGATTGCTGTCATTCTCGCCAAGAATATTGACATTCACCACATCTTTCCAAAAGCATGGTGCAGAAAACATAAGCCGCCTATATCTTCCATTCTTTTCGACTCTATAATCAACAAGACCCCCATAGACGCACAGTCACATAAGACAATCGGATGGCGAGGCCCATCCAGGTACATCCCCAGACTTGAAAAAAAGATAGAGGCAGAGACTCTTGACGCCGTTCTGAAGTCTCACTGGCTGAACCCTGAATCCTTGCGGAACGACGACTTCGCTAAGTGCTTTGTCGAACGTGGGGAAGCAATGCTGGAACTAATCGGAGAGGCAATGGGGAAACGAATTGAAGGCGGCAAAACCGTCTTCTTGGATGCCCTCGACAAGGGCGGAATCCAAACAGACTACATCCAGGAAGACGATATAGATGACGAAATAGGAGAAATCCTACGGGCCGATGAAGAGTGACCTTGCTTGACCGCCTGCTTCGATGTCCGCCTTGGTTGCCATGTGTCCGATCTCAACATCCATATCTTCCCCCATAACAGAGCATTAGATCGAAGGCCGTACAATATCAGACTGTTCATCGACGGAATTGAAGGACCTCCCAGTGAAGCATGAACAAGAATTCGCCAGATTCCTCTCCAGGGAAGTAAACCTCAACACGGCCCGACTCACGGACTTGAACAGAAGGGTTAAGTATATCTCCTCTCTCCTCAAAGACCTGGATTTATTCAAGAGAGTCGAGAAGCAGGGGTCGTATGCGTTAGGCACAATCATCAAGCCAACCAAGGGCCGTGGATACGACGCTGACATATTGCTTCACATGCATCATTCCCCAGGCAAAGAGCCGAAGGACTACATAAGGGATGTCTACAAACGTCTCAAAAGGGACAAGGACTACAGTGATAAAGTGCATTTAGCAACCAGGTGCGCTTACATTGAGTATGTAGGAGATTTCCATTTGGATATCGTGCCTTGTGTCACGCAAGGGAAACAGATATTTATTTTCAATGGTAGAGACAACAGGACCGAAGTAACGGACGGGACCGGCTATAGAGACTGGCTCAACCAGAAGAACGAAATCACGGACGGACAGCTTAAGAAAGTCACGAGACTGCTCAAATATCTTAGAGATCACAAGAACAATTTCCTTGTCAAATCAATTCTCCTGACTACACTTGTTGGCCGCAACGTACATGACAATGAGGTGGGCAGCAAAGCCTACGCAGACACGCCAACCGCTTTGAAGACGATTTCAAATCGCATAAATTCCTTCTTGCAGAACAATGAGCGAATGCCAACAATCCGAAATCCAGCCTTGCGAAGCGAGAAATTCACAAGACGCTGGGATCAAAAGAAATACAGCCAGTTCAGAAAAATGTTCAACATCTACAACGGCAAGATAAATGAGGCATTCGACGCTACTGATCCGGACGAGAGCATTGCAAAATGGCAAAAGCTGTTCGGAAAGAATTTCGGATAACTGTGCGTAATCTCTGACTTTCCCGTTGGCACACGCCTGGTAGCGCAATCTGATTGGATTCGTTTTTTGCCTGGAGAATCAGTAGCCATTTTCCATAATGAATGCTGCGGTTGGCCAGTCCTGGACGACTATGTCATCTCTTGCTGTCATCCGCGCCTTGACACGAAATCGGTATTCCGCAGAAGTCTTGAAATCCCTTCCTGCGGGTCGCTGTCTTCTGACGGAAGTATCTTCTCTATTTCCTCTAGCATAGACAGATTGAGACGTATACCGCTCTCAAATGCCTCTGAAGCGATTTCGCGTTCTGGCTCGTCTTGAAAACTGGAAGCGAGTTGCTCTTGTACTGAATTCACCTCACTTGATTCTCCTAAAAGACCAAGAAGCGCCTCTTTGGCAGCCTTAAGAGAATCCTTGTATGACAAGAGTACCATCAGGATGGCTTTTGTAGCGGCTTCTGCAGCCATCTCGCCACTGCGCTTGGCCACGGTTTCCTGGTCTGCGCTCATCGTCTGAAAATCTCCTATATGAGATGGTAAATCTCCCTCTACGGTCGCGAGCGCAGGCGGCGCAGGCCCTGTTAGCCTACGCAACCAAGAGCGACTCATTGACGCTCAATTGCCCCGGTGACAGTATGCTTGCCTGTGGCAGAAAGTGTCATTCTGGCCCGCCTGAAAGTCGCAACCATGTCCCCGGGGATTTTCTATGCCCAGGTAACCCGCATGGCCCAGACAATCGTTTCTTATTGTCTCGGTATGTTTGAAGAACCGCGAATGTCGGTCAGGGGTTGCCCTTACAATGCCGGGGCAATAAATGCAGGAACGATAGGTGCCAAGCGGCACATCCAGGATATGAACTATCGTCCCCTGGTCTACATGGTGTTGAATCACCGCTGGCACGTTGTTTTCTATCGCCGAGGCAATGTCTGTTCGTACGGCAGCATTGGGATCGTGGTCTCCAACAAGCGCATAGATCATCTAATGGTCTCCTGTGCGGGGTTGTGAATCGCCGCCTGCCGACGTGAGGGCAGGCACAGATCTGCCGGGCACGGCCGCGCTCATTCGCGACCGCCGCCCAGCACTGCAAGATTGGATTGTCGAAGCAGGATTTGCTACAAGCGAGGCATCCATGAGTTCGCCCTCGTGGATCAAGCCGGTGCGGCTCGCCCCGCGACCGGCTTTTTTGCCCCCAAAGTTTGCCACAGATTTCGCAGGCCGCGACAATCCATCGTGCGCTGCCGATGGCCGTGTGAAGATTACCCCGGCGCTCTAAAGTTTTGGCAGGCGCGCCATCGTGATCTGGGGATGACGCTGGCTGTCATCAGCGGCCACCTGCGCCACTCTGATGATGACCTCGACGACGGCTTGGTTTAGGAACCGTTTCTCTTGACTTGTAAACTCGTCGTCGGCACCTGCAGCTTTTCGTGCGTCCTCTCCGCCTTTGGTTGACGACAATCTCTTAATTGCCTTGAGAACGTTTCTGCTTATGCCGCACTTCTTGGCAGCCTCAGTGAGGTCCCCATATTTGTCTTCCAGAACCGTCACGCAGAAGTACGCCGTCGCTGGCAGTTTTGCCCGTCGCAAGCGATATTCATCAAAGCGGCGCTTCATCTTGACCACAGCATCTTCATCGGGGTCGACCGAACCGCCTGACGGTGGAGGAGGATAGTGGGGATTTAAGAGCAGGACTCCGCCTTCTGCGGTGATTGATGACAAGATGACCGATATTCCAGGGTTTCCTGCGCCGGGTTCAGAAGGCGACGGGTTCCGGTCGATTATTTCGGCGTTTGTGTAACGCAAACTGAAGTTGCTTGGCCCCCATTGAAGGGTGGACTCAAACTCCCAATGTTTTACGAATGGTTCGACGGCTTCGAGAGCCTCGTCCTCGGTCGCGTAAGACTTCTTGAGTTCAAACCGTGCGATATTGTCCTCCACCGTTAGATCAAATTCCGGCGAATCGCTGTATCGCAAAGGAGCCGCGTTTTCGTAGCTGACCCCATTCCCGTGTTCGACTCTGTAGTTCAACGCCACAACCTGCGGATCGTTCATCCTTCCTCTCTATTCACACCTACTCACACACCACCCCATCTCCGTCCCCATCCCGCATATACGCATACGCCGGATGATCACTATGCACCGGCGCGATCCCATGCCGCCGCGCCTCGGCGCAGGTGATACGCCCATTGCCGTTGTCATCGTAAAGCGCCAGCGGGTCCTCCTCCACCGGCTCCGCTTCCGGCGTCGGTGTGAGCGTCTCAACGGACGTGGCCGCTGGCGTGAGCTCCGCACCCTCGACGGCCACCACCTCCATCGCCACCGACGGACACGCCTCCAGCATCGCCAGACCGAAGCGCCGCTTGACCGCGACCATCCGGTTCAGCGCCAGCGGAGCAAAGGCAAGGCTAAGCGGGGCGCTGGCGAACGTCAAGCGGGTGAAGGTGTCGGCCGCGCACAGGCCGCTGTCGTGGGCCTCGCTGCGGGCGACGATATGCTCGATGTCCACATCTTCGGCAAAACGGTAGGTCTCGCCGGTGTAGGGGCTGTAGTAGTTGCCCTTCATCTCGGCCCAGATCTGCACCTTCAGGCTCTGCGGATAATTGCACGCGTCGGCCTCGAGCGCGTCCAGGCGCGTTCGGTCAGCGCCTCCTGGCCCGTGACGAGCGTATTGATGCGTTCCGCCAGCGTTTCGAGCGTGAACGTGCCTTGGACCTGCAGGCGGGCCGCGCCGAACAGGACGGCGACGGCCAATGTGGTTACGATTACGATAGCACCTTGCGTTTCATGTTCTCTCCCCGGGCGGCGCACGGGCCGCCATGCGGTGGTTTCGTCCCTAGCGACCGGCGGCGTGGGCCACACGGCCTGAATCGCAAGGTATTCTAGCACCTGGGAGGTCGAAAAAGACGCTTAAAACGGCTCCTGTGGGGTCCGGTTTCGGGCGTTTCTGCCGTCAGGCGGTTGTCAGCGCGGTTACGCCCCTCCGCCCGTTTTCCCAGCAGGTCGGGGGTTCGGCATGTTCTCGAAATACCCAAGATGTTTCCGTTGTTCGCCAGTTACCCTAGAGACCAGCAGTTTGAAACCATCTACGTCACCAGGTGGTTTTACCATGAATTCTTTGTCGCCCACTCTTTTGACCCGCGCGCACCTAGCTCTACCTTTTGGGTTAAAGGACATAAAGATAAAGCTGTTCCCCAGCGTGAATTCGTCGTCCTCTTTAGACAACGGCAAATACTCTAAATCCTCTGGCGGGACCGTAAATAGTGGCGATTCGGGGTCTGCAACTCGGTCAGTGACAAAAAGTAGGGAAAGAAGGGTGCGTAATACCGGGAGATCATTCGTGACCGTGTCCCACAGAATCTCTCGGTCTATATCCCAAAAGCTGTGCGCCAGCCTGCTGCGCATCCCCTTCAATCCGCTCCAGTTCAACTCTGTTCCCTGCTCGGATATCATTGGGACTTCCTCCAGCGCTTCAAGTATGGAGCGTTTCATGTTGTCGAGTTGAACAGCGCACTCTTGCACATTCTCAGCATACTTGACGAGAGCCCAGAACGAATCGTCATCTTCGCTTGGGGCATTCCTATCCAGCTGTTCCGACAGGGCAATGGCCTTGCCAAGGTGGGTTTGCATCCGGGCCAGCCATTCTCGGAGCTCACCAACTTGCGCCTCGGTGATCGGCTCCACGGTTTCTGTCTGATTCCGCCTATTTTGACGCTTCCGATTTTTCCTGCGTATTCTCCTGGCCATGTCGTATCTCCGTCTCTTCCGGACGAACTGCTCAAATCTCTCAGCCACCCACACCAAACAAAGTCGCCAGCCGCTTCAACTGGCGATCCGCATCCTCCCCACAACCAAGCCGGCCCTGGCCGCGGCCTTGACGCGGCGAGATCGACGCAACCGACAGGCCGAAGACCGGCTCGGAGCCAGCCGCATCCTCCGGCCGGATCGCGTCCCAATGCGTCATGGCAACCGGTGTCATATAGACCGTGCGCGGGGTAGTATCGGCTTTCGAGCACCGCACCGTGAGACGGCCGGAGCCGTTGTCCCAGCGTGCGATGTCATCCCAGACCAGCACGACCGCTTCCGAGCGCCGCAGGCCGGCGTCCGACATCACCCAGCAGAGCGCAATATCGACTGCGACAAGCTTGCCCGCAACGTCGCCAACTTGCTAATGGTTTCGGAGGCGAGCTTACGTCCAAATCATTCACTCACAATCCTCTCATTCCAGCATACATTCAGAATTTCTGCAAATCTGACAGGGGCTTGCCAAGATTATAATTGTGTGCCACTATAAACAGGCCGCTCGAACGAATAGCCCAAAAAGGAGACATAGACGTGAATCAAAACAAAGCCAACTATACGCTCAATCCCCCCGCGAGACGCTCGTCAGCGTTACGTCGCACTGCCAAAATTTCGTTGTCTCTTACACCGAACGAAAAGCGCCGGATCATTGATGCTGCCGAAGCCACCGACCGCATCATTTCCGACTTCTTGAGAGAGGAAATCATGCTCGTAGTGGCACAGATCGAGAAGCAGAAACCCAGCGCATGAATGTGCGACAGAGCGGACGGCCGCAGACCGCAGCCGAGTCCGGACACATCCAGCCCGAACCCGCCGCCGGTCTCCTGGCTTGTCAAAGACTGGATTCCGGACGCCACCCTCACCGTACTGACCGGCCAAGGCATCGATCTGATCAGCAGCGCCGAATCCCTGGACACCGGCAGCGCCGCCGGCCAGATTGCAATCAACATCATCGATTCAGTATCGCAATGGGATAGACAGGTTATCGGAGAGCGCACCAGCGCCGTTCTGCAAGATCTCAAAGCGCAGGGAAAATCCACCGGAAATCCCAACTATGGCTATGAAGCCGGCGAGGACGGGAAGCTCATCGAAAACGAGCAGGAGCAAGCCGTCCTGCATCGCGTCGCCGAACTGCGCGCCCGGCGCCAAAGCTGGGCCAGAGTGGCCAGCGCGCTCACAGACGCCGGCGTACGCACCCGCCGCGGCACCGCCTTCAGCCGGCAAGGCCTGTCCAAGATCACAAAGAGAGCAGGGATCAAATAAGAGAGGACGGCCCCGATCTGCCAATCGGGGCCACTACCACTGAGACCCACATAGCAAAGGAGCCTCGCCCACATGCTAACACACAGCACACCCAATCGCATACCCCTCGCCGCCGCCTCCGAAGTCGCAGCCCGTCTCCCGGGCACGCGCTGGGAAGGCGCCGGCTACCGCACCCGCGGCTACTGCCACGGCAGCGGAGACAAGCCGACGTCGGCATCGCTGGTATTCAGCGACCCCCCCAAGCCCGGAGAACAATCCCTGCGCGTCCACTGCTTCAAATGCAACCCCGGCACGCCGGCAGAGCGCGACGCCATCCGCCACGCCCTGCAAAAAGCGACCGGCCTGCAACTGTGCAACTGTCGCGCCTGCTGGGAAGCACGACGCGCGGGCCGGCCTCCGGATGGAGCGACTACCCGGCCTGCCGCCCCCAAGCGGCCTGCGCCGGCCACGACACAGCCGGCGCCGCGGCGCCGCGCAAAGAGCGACACGGCAGCCTACGCCGCCGAACTGTGGGCCGCGGCACAGCCGTCCACGTCCGGGCCGGCAGAACGGCATCCCGTAGGCCGTTGGTTGGCCGCGCGCACCCCCCCGATCCGCTGGCCCGCCGGCCGGCCGCTGCCCGAAACAGTCCGCTGGCTTGCCCGCAGACACCGCATTTTCCCCCGCAGACAACCGGATAGTCCCGCCGTCGGCGCGCTGGTCATGGCACTGCGCCCCCTGTCCAACCCTGTCGGCGCTACCCGCAAGGTGCATCTGGTCGCCATCGACGCCGAGGGGCGCAAAGCGAACCACTGGCAGGCAGACAAGCGCGGCGATAAGCACACCTACGGCCAGGACGCCGCCGCCTATGGCCTGCTTTGGAAACAACGACCAACAGGAAAACATGCCTGCGATCTGCACGTCGTCGAAGGCCTCGCAGACGGATTGGCGCTGCTTACAGCCCTGCCGGAGGATCAGATCGTAGCCGTCTGCGCCGGCCTGCGATACAGCGAAATCGACCCGGGCTGGTTCGCGTCCGTAACCCTGTGGCCCGACGGCGACGAGAAAGCGCTAGAAACAGCCCGTCGGCAGGCACAGCAGTGGGCAAACCGCGGCTACATCACCCCAATCAAGTTACTGCCAAAAGGGGAAGACCCTGCAAGCATGAACTGGAGAACACCGTGACGAATTCGACCCTGCCTAACGGAACCGAGGCAATCTCACCCGACGAAGTGCCCGCAGAAATCCCCGCTCCGCTCCCAGGAGCTCAAGAACTAAGAGGCATAAACGCAGCCATCGCCGCCGGCAGGACACCGGACAGGAACGACATCGAAGCCATTCGTCGGCTACGCCCCTCTGGGGGAATGTCCGAAGCGGAGATCGTCCAGCTGATCGAAGCCCTACACAGCGCTGATTCCGCAACCGCGCAATTCGCATGGACACGAATTAGCGATCTGATCAGATACCGCAGCTGGAACGAGAAAACCGATTGGAACTTCCAAGCTCCGGATCGTGAATGGCTGATCAAAAACTGGCTTCCAGCCGGCCGCATCGGGCTATTGACCGGCGAAGGCGAGAAAGGAAAAAGCCTGTTGGCGCTGCAACTAGCCGCGAAAATGGCCTGCGGCGGCGGCCATTGGTTGGGGCGCGTCGGCACCACCGAGTCGGAACCCGTCGCCGCAGGGACGGTCGTCTTCTCCAATTGGGAAGACGAAGCTGACGAAGCGCGCCGGCGTCTGAACTGGATCGAAAACGCCGACCGCGCAGCCGGCCAGACAACATCCCTGGCGAAACGTGTAGACGAAAACCTGCGCTATCTGGAGATGGCCCAGGCCGGCCCCGTATGGACAGCCGACGGCCTGTCCTTTATCGGCCGCCAGTTGCGCGACTATTGCGAAGAACACGACGCCCGCCTGCTCGTTCTCGACCCTCTGATCAACGCCTACGGCGCAACAGAGAACGCCAACGAGGAGGCCGCCCACTTCATGGCCGACTGGGGCGGCTGGGCGCAGGAAGCAACTTGCACCGTCCTGCTGTGCCACCACCCGTCAAAGACGGACAAAAAGGAAGGCGCCGACCACGGATTCAGAGGTGCCAGCGCCTTTTCCGCCGAGGCCCGCTTTCACTGGCAGCTGACCGACAAGAAGGAAAATGACGGGCCGGCGATTACCGTGTTAAAACGGCGCAAAGGCAACTACGCAGACCCGAAAGCGTCGAAGGAAATATACCTGGACAAATCAAAGAAAACCCACTGGATTTGGCGCGTTGCGGGCGACCAGCCCCAACAACAGACCAACAACACCCTTGACCATCAGGAGAACGATGACTATGACGAAATCGGTTAAACCTCTGTCCATCAACGAACAAATCAAATACATAGTCTCTAAACTGAAAGAACGCGGCGAAATCCCAGAAGACGCCCAAGAGCCTGACCTGAACCAAATGGCCGGCACGCGTTTCAAACCCCTCATGCAGGCAGCCTTTCAAGAATATGATCGGCGCTGTAGCGCTATGATGTCCGTAGCCGAAGAACACGCGGACATTTCCTCTGTCTTGTCGCCCGCTTTGATCTTCGGCAACGACCCTGCGGCCGCCTCGTGGGAACCGCTATCGCTAGCAGGACTGAGCGGACGCATCACCAATGCGCTTGCCCCCGAACAGATATCCAATGACGAGGAGTTCCTATCCGTCGAACTGTTCGGCCTTCTATACATTCATCTCCTATGGGGAGCCATTCCCCCGGCGGACAGAAAAAAAGCCGGCCTGAAACACCCCTACACGCCACTGATTCGATCCCTCCTGAACCCGCCCAAAAATGGGAATACCAGGAAGACCGGAATTCTTTCCGCCGCGCTAACGCGCAACCCGTTGAAAGATACGCCAACCGCCACCTTGTTCGACATGAAGGCATTTCGCAAACAGGGAATCGGCTTTTATCCATCGCCGGAAGACCAAGCACATTTGCCGGATTTTGAACCCGCCAACCCCACCCAACTCGCGCCGGCCTTGCCACTGCTCATGTATGATGAAGCGCGCGCCGGCAAAAACCCGGGCAGGGGAAGCCCCACAACGCCCTGGGAACTACGTACCTGGATCGAGCTGATACTGACAACCCCCGCCGCTGAGCGCTACAGCAGTGATGAACTATGTGTGCAGTACGGAGACTTCGTCGAGTGGCTGATGCCAAATGGCCGCTACTCCAAAAAGTGCTTTCAGGCTATCGACAAAGCGTTGGACGAAGTACACAACCTGCGCTTGCCCTGGGAAATTGGCGGGGTCGGCGGCCTATGGAGCGTGATACTGGTTATATCCAAGCCTCGGACATGGAACGCCTACAACGATCTGCTGATCTTCAAGACCTCCTTACCGCCAGGGGTCAGCGGATATGGCCCACTGATTTACCGCCCCGCGCTTCGTGAAATGGGCCAGGAATCGGTCCTCCAGTACCGATCCTATCTTTCGCTTTCCTGGATGTGGGATCATTACGGTGCCAACAAGGGCCGGTACATTCAATCCACCCGAGTGCGTCTTGCCCGAGACAAGAACAACAACCTCGTAGATGCCGAAGGAGCCATCATCTTGGACAAGAACGGAAACCCGGCGCGCACGTGGATGATCAAACGCACGCGTAACAAGAAGACAATCTGGGAACCCAGGCCCGGTATTGTGCCCCTTGGTGCTGACGGAAAACCCGTCCCAACCTTGAATGACGCTGCCCGAGAACGCAATCCAGCCGCCGACCAGTACCCGATCCTGACGCCACAACAGCTAGTGTCCCTCGCCTACATGGATGAACAAAAACAACTCACTCCCGCCACACATCGAAAGAGACAGGAGCGTTCCCGGAAGGCACTCAAAGCGATAGAAAGTAAGGACCTGTGCATCCTCGAAGACATCGACGGCGGCATACGCATCCTGCCCCCACCCGGATGGGGAGCTTCTTTCGACCAGGACTAACGCAAAGACAGTGAATCAGAAGCAGTGCTTTACTACATCTGAAGTCACACTATCCCCCCTACTACATCTGAAGTCACACTCTACTACATCTGAAGTCACGCTTTACTACATCTGAAGTCACACATCCCCTCTGGTAGAAAGGCAACCCCTATATACCCTATATCCCTATAAGGGTATGGGAGGGCTGCCCATGCCCTTATAGGGGCGGGCAGCCCCAGAGAGAAATCTCCTCGGCATGGTGGAACTGCCAGAAAGAAACGGCGCATGGACGCCGCTGCTTGTCGCTACCCTGTTCTGTCGCCCGAGCAGCAGGTCGCCCTGATCTATCCACCGGCGCCAAATACGCTGAGAAAATCAGCCCGTTCCATGCGAAGAGAACGGGCTGAGAATGCGCTGTCAAACATGGCCGGCAAGGGATACATTATTACCGAACACCTGGACAGAGGCGTGCGTATCCTGCCGCCGTCGGAATGGGGTGCCGGTTACGGTGGAGGACTACATTTGCAGTGAACCTTTTGGCTTCTGACCAGAGAGAAACTGCTTTCCCCCTATTCCTCCCCATACCCTTTGTCAAAACAACTTGATCTGCCATCCATCCCTTTGCCGTGGAAATAGGGATAAACTTCTACGTCCGGAAAAGACGAAGTGTTCCAGAAAAAGCGACCCGTAATTATAAACCCAGGCCCGCGCGCTGCCTTTCACCAAGTCACAATCCAAGACAGCCAAGCCTCTCATCCGTTTGCGATAGTCGTGAACGTGGCTAGCCAAGACCTGCCCCCCTGTGTGAACCTTTTTCCGTTGTCGCACACGCCCGCCAGTGGTAGAATGCCCCATGTATGGAAGCACGCATCGAAAGGGGGCGCATGAAGGACGCAGAGACTACAACGGTGCCCGTCCAGGGTAGGCAAACCACCATGCCCCCGCGCCGGCCTCGCGACGAGACTGCCCGCTTGGGCGACGAGATATATGAGCGGGACATCCGTCCGCAGGTCGAGGCGGATCATCACGGGGAATATGTCGCCGTCGACGTTGACAGCGGAAGCTGGGCCATCTCCGACGACCTTCGGACGGCAGCAAAGCGTCTGCGGGCGAAGAGCCCTGGCGCCATTGACGTCTGGCTGCTTCGGGTTGGATACCGGGCAGTGCATCACTTTGGGGGTCGTCCCCTTCGGAGCGCCGGGTGATAGAGGGCGTGGTGAACGCCGCCTATGAGCCGGTAGTGGTCCTGGTCGTACAAGGTCCATCGGG
>JAJEDI010000059.1 GCA_022821585.1 Caldilineaceae bacterium | reverse complement strand
TTGGGGGGGGGGGGGGTGCGGGGGGCGCCCCCCCGCCACATGGGAGGCCGCTTGCGGCCGACCGCCCAACTGCAGTGGTTAGTGGTCAGTGGTCAGAAACTGCTCAATCGACTATGAGAGTTTGAATTCGAGGATTGGAGTAGGGGAGTGACTCGGCAACAGAGTGATCAGACGCCCATATGGAGTGGGATTCATTATTTGCTGTATCTGCGGGAGGCGGGGGCGGAGGAGGATTGTGCGCGCTTCAGCTTGTTTGAGACTGAGTACAGCCCGGCGGGGGGCGGGCACGCGGGCTTTCTGCATATTGAGCCCGCGTGCATGCCGTCGGCGCCGGCGAGCGCTGTTTATACGGACAACCCGGAGATGGCGCGGTGGCTTTACGACAGGATGTATCGGGACAGCGACAATTCGCTGGCGGCTTGCGGCACTCGGGTCATCACGGCGCGTTTTGGCCGGGGCGGGGATATGAGGCAGCGGCTGGGCTACTCGATTGACAGCGTGGACGGGACCGTGGGGGCGGCGTGGACCGGTCTGGAGGCGCCGTTTGTTCATCACGGCGTGGCGGGAAAGTCGGGCTTGTACACGTACTGTCTCTTTGTCGTGGCCAACGGGGCCGGCCTTGAGGTGAACGGGGAGATGGTGCCCGGCGACCTGTATGCCCGCCAGGACTGGATTGCGCTCGTGGGGCGGCCGCTCAGCTCCTGTCTGATCGCGGACGAGATCTGGGCTGAAACATGAGATAGCGGCGGCCTGTGACAGGTAGTCGCTCTAAAGACAAGCGGATTCGTCAAAGCAGTTGGAGAGAACGTCAATTATGGGAAAACTAAGATTTGCGCAGGCGGGCGTTTCGCTGATGCATGCGAACATGTACCGGGACACGCTGATGCTGCTGGCGGATGAGATCGAGCTGGTGGGGTTTTACGACCCGGACCCGGAAGGGGTGAAGCCCAATTTGAAGGCGGATGTTGAGGACGTGCCGTTTTACGACAGCCTGGGCGAACTCTTGTCGCAGGCCAAGCCGGATGCGGTGATGGTGTCCACTTACTTGAAGGACATGCCTTCGTGGATGTTGGAGGTGGCCGAGGCTGGCGTGCACGTGTGGGGTGAGAAGCCATATGCGGTGCACTCGAGTGCGCTGGTTCCTGTGGCCGAGGCTGTACGGCGCAATAATCTGCATTTTTCGTGCGGCTACACGTGGCGTTTTCATCCGATCGCGAACCTTATCAGGAAGACGTGGGCGGCGGGACTGCTGGGGAAGCCGTATTCGATTGAGTTCCGTTTTCTGACGTCGAGCGTGGCCAGACGGGACCCCCAGAACTGGTATTTCAGTCGCGAAAATGCGGGCGGAGGGATTCTCAACTTTCTGGGCTGTCACTGGTTCGACCTGATGCGGTATATGACGGGCGCGGAGGTGGCGCGGGTTGCGGCGATCGAGGCCAATGTCGGGGGGCACGACATCGACGTGGAGGACGCGGCGGCGGTCTCGTTGGGCTTTGACAACGGGATGATCGGCAGCCTGCATGCGGGGTATTTCACGTCGGGGGACGGGGAGATCTCGATCGGGCTGCGCGGGTCGCTGGGGTGGATCAAGTGGGATGTGGACGAGGGGCGGTGCACGATCAAGAGCGAACATCCGGAGTGGTCGGGCGCGCCGACGCGCAGCTTTGAATTTCCTTCGGCGCAGGTGCCCGGGTATGGGTCGGAGGGGAGGTCGTCGATTAAGGCGTTTGCGGCGGCGATCCGGGGCGAGGGGAGCAGTGGATACAAGGTGGAGGAGATTATCAGGTCGCTGCAGATTATTGAGGCCGCGCATGCATCGGCGGGGGAGGGGAAGACGGTCTTATTATGAACGGTTCAGAACCTTTGCGCGTCGCGGTGGTGGGCCTGCGCATTCATGCGGGCGGGCTGGAGCCGGACGGCAATCACGGGCTGATCAAGTCGTTCCATGGGCAGGAGGACGCGCGGATCACGGCCTATTGCGAGTGGGATGCGGGTGAGGCGGAGGCGCTGGAGAACCTGGCGCGGTACGATCCGGAGGCCCGCATTTTCGACAACCTGTGTGAATTTTTTGAGTGGGACGGGTTTGATGCGGCGGTGGTGATGCTGCCGCCGGACGAGGCGACGCGGGCCGCGGAGCGGCTGGCGGAGGCCGGCAAGCATATGTTTATCGAGAAGCAGGCGGCGCGCACGGCGCCGGAGCTGCTGCCGGTTTGCGAACTGGCCAGTGAGAAAAACCTGGTCGTGCAAATCGGGTATCCGTGGCCGCGGCATCCGGTGGCGCAGGAGATCCGCCGGTGTCTGGACGAGGGGGTGCTGGGGAAGTTGCTGGCGATGGAAGCGCGGCTGGTGACGATTCAGGTCGCCCCAGGACTGCGCGAGCCCGACCACTGGATGTACCGCCTGGAGACGGAGGGTGGCGGCATTTTGCATATGGAAGGCGGGCACTGGCTGACGCTGTTCCAGATGTTTGCACAGGCCAGGGTGCGCTCGGTTACGGCGCTTTGCAGCCGGCGCACGGACGCGAGTCAAGAGGGCGTGGAGGATGCGGCGACGGTGGCGCTGGAGTATGAGAACGGGGTACACGCCTGTTTGCACATGGGGTATTTGCTGAGCGGGATCGGACCGCGCAACGATACATTTATGGCGGTGCGGGGTCAATTGGGGGCGGCGTCTTGGGGGCCGGTGGGAGACGGCTTGCTGACAGTGAGCAGCGCGGCGCCGGCGTGGGCAGGGGCGCCTGAGCGGCGGTTTGATTTTCCGCCGGCGCCGCGGCCGGTTTATGCGGAGCAGTGGGGGTTTGAGTATGTGACTGACTTTGTGCGGGCTGTGCGTGAGGGGGGAAAGCCGGTGGTGAGCATCGATGACGCTCACCACATTTTGCAGATTTTCGATGCCGCGTATGAGTCGTCGCGGACGGGGAGGCGAGTGGACCTGTAGTTGCGAGCGGCGTGAAACTCTGCCGGCCGGTGACATCGGGGATGTCACCGGCGAACGACTTGTGCTCAGACGCGGCCAGGGAACTCTTTGCCACGAATCAACATGAAGCGGAACTCACCGCGCGGCTTTTCGCATTCGGTGAGGAGGCGGGATTCTTCGTCTTCGATGCCGAGGTACATTGTTTCGGAGCGGATGTAGTGGAGAGCAAGGCCGCGGCGGCGGTGGGGAGTCGAGTTGGCCCCGGTGCGGTGGAAGTTCAGGCCGTGATGGAACATACAGCTGCCGGCGGGTAGTTCGACCGGGAGCGGTTCGTTCAGGAGCGGGTTGGCCAGGAAGCGATCCTTATATTCACGATCGATTGGCCCCCATTTGTGGCTGCCGGGAATCACGGTCATACAGCCATTTTCGACGGTGGCGTCGTCGAGGGCGACCCAGCAACTGACGTGCTCCTGGGGCGCGAATTGATGCCACGCCATCGAGTCCTGATGCCAATCGGTGACGGTGCCGTGGTAGCGGGGTTTCATCATCAGCTGATCAGTGTAGAGCTTGATGTTGGGACCGATAAGGTCGTCGATTACATCGACAATCTCCGGTTTGCGGGCGGTGCGCTCAAACACGTCGTCGAAGTAGCAGAGCTGGGTCATTTTGCGGACGGCGTCGAGCGGCTCGACGTCTTCGGGGAGGCCGTCGCGGAACTTGGCCTCGAACTGGATGTAGCGGGGCGGGACGTGATTGACTTCGCCGCTGATGATGGCTTCGCTACGTTTGCGCAGTGCGGTGAGATCGTCGTCTGAGAGGATGCGGTGGTAGGGAAGGTAGCCGTTTTCCCAGAAGAATTCTTTCTGTTGTTCGTTCAGGGCCATGGGGAGAACTCCTTTTCGAGCATTCGCGGTCGCAGGCGGACGACCGGCTGGCATTGTTAAAATATGCAGCTAAAGTATAGCGAACAGGGGAATCGGCTGTCAATCAGTTTTGAGGGCATTTGCGGTTAACAACCGTAAGCCGACGAAAAACAGGAAAAACTGCCCAGAGGAAGAAAAAATGATACGAATCGGCATGATCGGAGCGGACAGCACGCATACGGAGGCGTGGACACAGTTGGTCAACCCGCCGGACAGCCCGCTGCATGGGCGGGCGCAGGTGGTCAAACTGTGGGGGGAAGATGCGGAACAGGCACGGTCAAAGGCGGCGGAGTGGCAGATCCCGGAGGTGGTGGGGACGCCGGCGGAGGCCCTGACAGACGTGGACCTGGCGATGGTGGTCAACCGCTACGGTGACGACCACCCGCCTCATGCGCGGCTGGCGATCGAGGCGGGTCTGCCGACTTTTGTGGACAAGCCGTTTGCGAACGAGATGGAGGACGTTTACAGCCTGGTCAAGTTGGCCGCGGACGGGGATGTGCCGCTGATGTCGTGTTCGGCGCTGCGCTATGCGGGGGAGATTTTGGAACTGCAGGAGAAGATGAAAGGCTTTGGCGCGCTGAATTGCGCTATAGTCAGCGGCGCGGCGGCCGGTGATTTCCCTGATCCGCGGGCGCTGCATCCTTTTTTCTATGGGGTTCATGCGGTGGAGCTGCTGCATACGCTGCTGGGAGGCGGCGCGGAGGCGGTGACGACGCGGCGGACGGCGCGGTGCGATGTCGGGCTTGTGCACTATGCGGACGGGCGGCAGGGAGTGATCAATCTGCTGCACGAGACGCCGGGGCTTTATCACGGTGCGGTTTTCGGCGCGGCGGGCTGGGGAGAGGCGGACATCGTAGACGGGAGCCGTTTCTATACAGAGACGCTGGCGCGAGTGATCCGGATGGCGGAAAGCGGCGAACCGCCATTTCCCATAGCGTGGTCGGTTGAGGTGATGGCGATGATGGCGGCGCTGGTGCGCTCGGCGGAAGAGGGCGGGCGCACGGTTCAGATAGGTAGATTTGGGCAGTAGTTTGACGGAAGACCAGAGGACAGAACAGACCAAGAAGGAAAGCAATCTTTTCATGATGAATTCACCTTTGCAGATTGGAGTCGTCGGACCGGGGCGAATGGGACGCGTGTACGCGCGGCTGGCGAGCGAACTGAGTGAGACCTATTTGGTGGCGGTGTCGGGCCGAAGTGAGGGGGCCACGAACGAAGTTGCCGGGCAGTACGGGGTCCCGGGATATCCGAACGTCGGGCATGAGGCGATGCTGGCCAGCCACCCGGAGATTGAGGCGGTGGTGGTGGCGGCGTCGGAGTGGATGCACACGGCACCGGTGCTGGCTGCGCTGGAGGCGGGCAAGCACGTGCTGGTGGAGAAGCCGATGGCGGTTTCGGCGGCGGATGCGCAGAGCTTTGTGGAGACGGCGGACCGGGTGGGCGTGCAGTTGATGGTGTGCCAGAGTTTGCGGTTCGACCATCCCTATGCGGCGATGCGCGCGGCGGTGGCGGCGGGCGAGATCGGGGAGGTTATGCACTTGTATTCGCGGCGGAATACGATCCAGTTTGCGGCGGAGCGTGTGTTGGGCAAGTTTTCGCTGGCGTACTGGCTGACGCCGCACGACATCGATATGATGTTGTGGACGGTGGGGCGGCCGGTTACGAGTGTAAAAGCGTATTCGCGGGAGAAAGCGAAGGGCCGGCAGGACTTTATCATCGCGGTGTTTACTTTTGATAACGGCGTCGTGGGGGTGCTGGAGACGTCGTGGAGTACGCCGGCTTTCAGCGGACGTTCGCAGGCGGAGCATTTCAGTATTCACGGCACAGAGGGCGCGGCCGAAGTGCTGGGCCATGAGAACTCGGTTGCGATCTATCATGTCGGCGGAGAGCCGGACTACCCGGATATTGGGTATACGCCGGTGCTGCACGGGAGGCAGGAGGGGATGTTCCGTTCGCTGTTCAGCCACTTTGTGGGGGTTGTGCAGGGGAAGTGGGAGCCGATCGTGACGGGCCGGGACGGGCTGGCGGCGATTCGGGTGGCGTCGGCGCTGGAAAGGGCGTTGGAGAGCGGCCGCGAGGAGGCGGTGGAGCAGTAATCTATCAGTTCGAGTGGCGTGAGCGGAAGAGGGCTGGCAACGAGGATGAGCGAGGCATGACGGTCAATTGGGGTATCGTGGGGGCGGGCAAGATCGCGGAGAGCCAGTTTGCGCCGGCGGTGGCGGCGGCGGACGGTCACGAGCTGGCGGCTGTTTCGCGGCGGGAGCTGGCGGCGGCGCAGGCGTTTGCGGACAGGCATGGTGCACGGCGGGCGTACGATTGCGATGAGGCGTTGCTGGCCGATTCCGAGGTAGACGCGGTGTATGTTGCCACGCCTCCTCATTTGCACGCGCGGCAGACGGTCCTGGCGGCGGAGGCGGGCAAGCATGTGTTGTGCGAGAAGCCGATGGCGATGTCCACGGCGGAGGCCCGGGAGATGATCGAGGCTTGCCGGGCCAGCGGGGTCATGCTGACGATATGCCATTACCAGCGTTTCAATGTCCGTCACCAGCGCATCAGGCGTCTTCTTGAGGAGGGCGCGATCGGGCAGGTGACGGCGGCGCGTATCAACTTTTCGGACCGGTTTCCGCCGCAGCCGGGGGTCTGGCATCATGACCCGGAGATCAGCGGCGGCGGTCCGGTGATGGATTTGGGCATACACTGTATCGACCTGCTGCGTTTTCTGTGCGGGCCTGCGAAATCGGTTGCGGCGCTGGTGGAGACGCTGGTCGACAGGTCTCCGGTGGCGGACACATCGACGCTGTTGCTGCGGCTGGCGAGCGGCGCGCAGGCGGTGGTCACGAGTCATTGGACCACCGCGAACCACGAGCCGGAGCGCGCTAACGGGCTTGAGATCTGGGGGACGGAGGGATCGATCGAAGCCGCCCCGATATCGGCGAAGGACTCGTCGGGAAGTTTGCGGGTGCTCACGGCAGACGGGACGCGGGATTTTTCGATTGACCCGGGCGGCCCGAGGCCTCACGTTGCGCTGCTAGAGGCGTTTGGCAGGGCGGTTGCGGGGGAGGGAGCGAATCCGATTCCGGGAGAGGAGGGGCTGGCCGGCCTGGCGGTCGTGGAGGCGGCCAGCGAGTCGGCGCGCAGCGGAAATAGTGTAGCGTTGCAGGATCCCCCCGACTGAAGTATCAACAACGAAACATTGCACGAACTTGAATACGCAGTTATCAGTTTTCATGCCAGGGCAGGACAGGATTATGCGCGGTGTTTTTTTCTGGGAAGTGGCGGGGCTATCGCTGGATTGGGCCAATCCGTACGGGGGTTTGCTGGGGAGGGCGATGCAGGAGGTTGGCGTCGAACTGGAGGCGGGACATCCTGAGACGCTGACGAAGGCGTGGCTACACGAGAATCGGGGCAAGATCAGCGTCCTGCATCTCAACTGGCCGAACTACATGTATAGCGGCGAGGCGTTGGAAGAGCAGCTGGGGCTCTTAACCGAGCTTATCGACAACCTTGCCCTGGCGCGTCTGCTGGGGTACAGGATCGTGTGGACGGTCCACAATCTGTATCCACATGAGAGCAACAGCCACGATTTGGACCACTTGGCGCAAACGGCCATCACGCATCTGGCGAACTCGGTGATCGTACACTGCGAGCACGCGCGCGAGCTGGTACGGACGCATTTTCATCGCACGGAGGGTGTTTTCGTCATCAATCACGGGAATTTCATATACCCGTATCCCAACAAGGTCGGCCGCGATGAGGCACGGCGGCGGATGGGGTTGAGCGATGAGCACTTTGTCTTCTTCTACTTCGGGAACGTGCGCCGGTATAAGGGGATCGAGCGTCTGATTGAGGTATTTCAGTCGTTGCCTGGCGAACATTTGCGGCTGCTGTTGGGCGCCAAGTTTTACACGGAGTACGGGCAGGAGCTGGTGGCGTCGGTACCGCCCGACGACCCGCGGGTGATGTTGCGTTCGTCACGCCATTTTGCCAACGATGAGTTTCAGTATCTGTTTAATGTAGCCGATGTTGGTGTCTTTCCCTTTCTGGAAGTGCTGACTTCGGGTTCGGTAATAACGGCGTTTTCATTTGGCATGCCGGTGATCGCTCCTGGGGTCGGATGTCTGACGGAGTTGGTCCCTCCGGAGGCCGGGATAGTCTACGATGCGGAGGATGAGGAGGGACTGCGCCGGTCGATGCTGGCGATTCAGGAGCGGGAGATTGGTCCGATGCGAGAGGCGGCGTGGGAGCGGGCACATTCGCTGGACTGGGCTGAGATTGCCGAGAAGACACGGCAGGTATACGGGTCCGGATAGGGTGGTGACTGTTGCCTGAACGTGCAGCTGATGGCGAGAAAGTTGGAAGTGTCGGAGGTCTTAGGAGAAATCTGTGAGGATCACAGAGGTCAAAGCCCTCGAAGTTGATATGGATGCTTTGAATCCCGGGCGGAAGCGCCGGGGTGAGGAGAGCGCGCCGAGGCCGTCCTATGTGTGGGATGGGTTGGAGCCTTCGAGCCCGATGGGGCGCTACCCGAAATACAAGGAGCGGAGGTCGTCGTGGACGGCCAAGTGGAAGACCACGGTGTGCGTGGTGACGGCGGAAGACGGGAGCTTCGGGCTGGGCGTGTCTTCGTTTGCGGGGCCGGTGTGCAGGATCGTCAACGACCATTTCGCCCCGCACATTGTGGGCGAGAACTGCATGGCGACGGAGAAGATTTTCGATATGATGACGCGGCTGGCATCGCCGTACGGAAGCCAGGGGCTGGCGAGTTACGCCATCAGCGCGGTCGATCTGGCGTTGTGGGACCTGAAGGGGAAGGTGCTGGAGCGGCCAGTTTATGAGTTGCTGGGCGGACCTCAGAAAGAGAGAATCTTCTGTTACGCAACCGGCTTTGAAGCGGCCTGGTACATGGAGTTGGGTTTTCGGGCGATGAAGCTGCCGTTTCCATACGGGCCGGCCGACGGTGAGGCGGGTCTGCGGAAGGCGGAGGAGCTGGTGGCCGGCGCGCGCGAGTTGATCGGGCCGGACGTTGCGCTGATGCTGGACTGCTGGATGGCGCTGGACGTGGATTACACGGTGCGGCTGGCGGAGAGGTTGCGGCCCTACCGGCTGAGGTGGATTGAGGACTTTCTGCTGCCGGATGACACGGAGGGCTTTGCGCAGGTGCGGCGGCGGCTGCCGTGGCAGACGCTGGCGACGGGGGAGCACTGGTATCTGCCGCAGAGCTTTGCGCAGGCGGCGAACGAGCGCCCGGTGGATATCTGGCAGCCGGACCCGCTGTGGGTTGGGGGAATATCGGCGTGTGTGCGCATTTGTCATATTGCGGAGGGGGCAGGGGTTGAGGTGATCCCGCATGGGGGGATGAACTCACCGTTTGGGCAGCATCTGGCTTTTGCGATGCCGGCAGTTACGTGGGGTGAGCGGTCCGGGGGCGTTTCGGCGCCGGGTGTGCCGCTGGCGGAGATGGTTTCGCTGCCGGGGACGGCGGTTATAGAAGACGGTTATCTGGTTCCCAGTGACGCGCCGGGATTCGGCATTGAGGTCGACAAAGCGACGCTTGAGAGTCTTTGAGAAGGGCCGCGCCTGACCGGGACAGATTTGAACGCTTTTTGGCAGCATGATATTGTTGAAGATTAGACAGGGAAGCAGATTCTGGATTCAGGAATACATTGTGGAAGACACGAATCGTGATTGTCTCAGATTGAATAGAAACCGGACGAGAAAATGAACCAGGAGACGTATCATATCGAGGTCGACGGTCTCTGGAAGGTGTTTGGAGGCAGGCCGGAGCGGGCGCTGCGGCCGGAATACGCATCCAAGAGCCGGGACGAGATACAGGATGAACTGGGTCTTGTTGTGGGGCTGCGGGATGTCGCTTTCCGGGTTCCCCGGGGTCAGACCTTTGTGGTGATGGGGCTTTCGGGCAGCGGGAAGTCAACGCTGGCGCGCTGTCTGATCAGGCTGATCGAGGCGACGGAGGGGCAGATCCAGTTTGACGGCGAGGACATATGCAGGTACTCGGCGGAGGACCTGCGGCAGTTCCGGCGGGACAAGATCGCGATGGTTTTTCAGAATTACGCGCTTCTGCCTCACCGGCGCGTGCTGGACAATGTGGCATATGGGCTTGAGGTGCAGGGCATGGACAAGGACAGCCGGTACAGGCTGGCGGCGAATGCGATTGAGACGGTGGGCCTGAGAGGGTGGGAGTACTATTATCCGAGTGAGATGAGCGGAGGGATGCAGCAGCGGGTGGGGCTGGCGAGGGCGCTGGCGGTCGACCCGGAGGTGCTGATCATGGACGAGCCGTTCAGCGGACTGGACCCGCTTATACGCAGGGAGATGCAGGACGAGCTGGTCATGCTGCAGTCCGAGCTGCAGAAGACGATTATATTCATCACGCACGACCTGGATGAAGCGCTGAAGCTGGGCGACCGCATTGCGATCATGCGAGACGGCGTTATCGTGCAGGAGGGAACGCCGGAGGAAATCGTTACAAGGCCGGCCAACGATTATGTTTCCGAGTTCGTACAGGACGTGTCGCGCGCCAAGGTGATCCGTGCGGGGTCTATAATGCAGGAGCCGGACGTCGTTATTCACGTAGGTCAGGAGGCCCGCGCTGCGCTGGCCGCCATGCGGGACAGAAACGCCGAGGCGGCCTATGTGGTCGGGGACGACAATGTCCTCCTGGGGGTTCTTACCCAGGACCGGATTACAGATCTGGCGAACCAGCGAACCGGAGCCCTGGGTGCGGCGCAGACGGAAGGATTGGCGACCACCAGCCCGGAAACTTTCATTGAGAACATCATTCCGCTGGCAGCGGAAACGGAGCACTTCATTGCGGTGGTGGACGACGAGGGGCGGTTGTTGGGCGAGATCCACCGGCGTGCACTCTTGGCGGGAATGGTCGATTAGCTTCCTGTCAGAGAGTAGGCAGATTCGAGAGGAGCTCTTGACATGAGCCAGATAAACAGCCCGCAGACAGGTGCAGAGCAGCCTATTAAGCCGGTTGGGATGGATGCCATTCTCAGGATCGAGGGTAGGGATTCCGACCTTCCGCCGCGCGGAGCGGGCAGGAGAGAGATGCCGCCAGAGGATGCGCAGGCGCCGCGCAGCAAGACGGCACTGCCCACCTATTACTGGCTCATCGCGTGGGGCTTGGTAATCGTGGTACTGATTGTGTCATTTGGCGTAGGGGGCGCGGAAATGGAGTTCCCCACCACAGTATCGCGGACCGAAGTCGAGACTGACAACGGCGGTACACTTGTGCTGGAGAAGACGGTGCGAGAGCTTGTTGGCGGCGCGATTGACGAGGGGGTCGACTGGATAACAGTAGAGATCAGCTGGTTCTTCGACGGTTTGAGCAGCGCGGTCGCCTATGCGTTGGTGACAATTGAGGACGTGTTGAAATGGATTCCATGGCCTGCCGTGGTGGCGGCTCTTGCAGTCCTCGCTTATGCGGTAGGACGCTGGAGGATGGTGGGATTCACGTTGTTCGCGCTGCTGTTCGTTGGCTTCATGGACTTATGGGATAACACGATTGACACGATCGCGCTGATGGTGGTGGCGGTTGTGATTTCCGTAGGCGTGGGTTTGCCGCTGGGCGTGCTGGCGGCGCGCAACCGGGTGGCGGATAATCTGATGCGTCCGATTCTGGACGGGATGCAGACGATGCCGAGCTTTGTTTATCTGCTGCCGGGGCTACTGTTTTTTGGATTGGGGAAGCCGGCGGGCATTTTCGCCACCTTGATCTATGCGGTGCCGCCGGTGATCCGGCTGACGAATCTGGGGATCCGGCAGGTGTCGGCTGAGGCGGTGGAGGCGGCGCATGCGTTCGGGACGACGCCGTATCAGCTGCTGATGAAGGTGCAAATTCCGATGGCGCTGCCGACGATCATGGCGGGGATTAACCAGACGACGATGATGGCGCTGGCGATGGTGACGATCGCGAGCATGGTGGCCGCGGGCGGGCTGGGCGACAATGTGCTGCGGGCCCTGCAGAAGAACCAGCCGGGTAACGGGGCTATCGCGGGGTTGGCGATCGTGTTTCTGGCGATCATTATTGATAGGTTGACACAGTCGGTGGCGCAGGAGCAGCAGGACAGACGGAGTGCTGGGTAGGAAAATGACATAGGCTGACTTCAATGAGCTGTGGACAGGCACCTCTACCAGCTATAAGCTTCGGAATGTGTAACGTTCCTCTCTCGCTACAGCAGAATTTCGTTCAACTCCACTCACTTAAAGGAAAACAGAAATTGCTTACTCGATGGGGGGTACACCTCCCGCTTTTCATCGCTATCGTTATCGTCCTCGCCGGCTGCGCACCGGCGGAGCCGAGTTCCGAAGGCGCGGCAGTTGCCCCGCCAAGCTCGATCGAAACGATCGTATTCGCTGACTACAACTGGGCAAGCGCACAAATTCAGAACCGAATTGCACAGTACATTGTTGAGAAGGGTTACGGCATTCCCACCAACGTCGTCTTCGGTGCGACTTTACCGTTGTTCCAGGGATTGCGCAGGGGAGATATTCAGGTGAGCCTGGAAATCTGGCTGCCGAATCAGATTGAGGCGTGGTATGAAGCGGAGGCCAATGGGGAGGTGGTTGAGGTCGGCAAGAGCCTGGGAAATGACTGGCAGTCGGCTTTCGTCATTCCTGCGTACCTGCAAGAGGAGTATCCTGAACTGGACAGTGTCGAGGACCTGAAGGACGAAAAGTTCAAGGCGTTGTTTGCAACTCCGGAGACGGGCGGAAAGGCGCGCTTGGTCTCGTGTGTGATTGGGTGGGCATGTGAGGAGGTCAACGCGGCTCAGATCGAGGGCTATGGACTGGATGAGCATGTGCATATCATCAATCCGGGAGACGGCGCGGCGCTTAACCTTGATCTGTACGGCGCTTACGAGAAGGGTGAGCCCTGGCTAGGGTACCAGTGGGGCACGAATGACCCGGCGCTTCTTCTGGACCTGGTGCGGCTTGAGGAGCCGGCACATAGCGACGAGTGCTGGTCGACGACGAAGGCGTGTGCTTACGAAGACGCTACGATTGTGATTGCGGTGCATCCGGACCTGATAGAGGCCGCGCCTGATGTGGTCGAGATGCTGGGGGCGTGGGGCTTTCGCATCAGCTTGTATCGTGAAGTGGCGGCCTGGCTGGATAAGAACAGTGACGCCACCTCAAATGATGCGGCGCTTTGGTGGCTCAGCGGGAATGCCGACGTCTGGCGGGGTTGGGTAACCGAGGACGCGGCGGCGGCTATCGAGGCGGCGCTGGCAGACAGCGAGATCCCGGATGGTTGGCCACTTGAGTAGACTGACGCCGCATGCCACCAAACTGCTCGTGTCAATTTGGGTTGACGATCTTGCGGTTGCGAGTAGCTGGCTGTGGCTGGGTATGCCGGCTGACCAGCAAGCTCGGCCTACTGTACCTAATCGGGGAATGGGCTCGTGTGGCCAAGTATGGTCTACAAGACAAGCGGACTGGGACAAAACCTGCACAGGTCACTTAAAGATCCAGTTTGACCATCAATCCTTAAGCTGCTACCATAGGGTCGCGGAAAAAGGATTCCGCCCCATTCGGGACAACCGAGCCTGTAAGGCAGCCGCAGGGCGTTTTTCGACGACGCGGAAGGCCTGAGTTCGCAGTTACTTTTGCGCTTGGAGTCGCCTGGGTGGGCACCAAATCAGGGAGAGGCTAACGGGGCACGACTTCAGGCAGATTGAAGGAAGCAGGGCACCGTCGGGAAAGTCATTCCGCCTTTCGGCCGGGCAAAATCCCTGATACGAAGACCATTCTCGGCTAATATTGGACTGAAGTGCAGAGCGTGCCAAGTCAGAGGCCCAGATCAATTGCACCCCTTGCGAGACTGTTTGCTCCGGATGCTGGCCTTTCTTCAGACCATACACTCATAGGAGAGAATCATGCGCGTTCAGTATCGATTGCTTATAATGTCTCTGATATTCATTTTTGTCGCCGGAGCTTGTGCGCCGGCAGGGCAGAGCGCGCCGGCTGCGGAGAGCGCGCCAGCTGAGGAGGCGGCTGCTCCGGCGGCCACCATTGATACGATCATATTCAGCGACTTGAACTGGACCAGCGCCCAGATTCAGAACCGCATCGCTCAGTATATTGTTGAAAAGGGCTACGGCTATTCCACGGACGTCGTTTTCGGCTCTACCTTGCCCCTGTTCCAGGGACTGCGCAAAGGCGACACGCACGTAACCCTGGAAATCTGGCTGCCGAACCAGGATGAGGCCTGGTATGAGGCACTGGGCAACGAGGAGGTTGTTGAACTCGGCGCGAGCCTGGGTAAGGACTGGCAGTCGTTCTTTGTCATTCCCGCCTATCTGCAGGAGGAATACCCTGATCTGGACAGTGTGGAAGACCTGAAGGACGACAAGTTCAAGGAGCTGTTTGCGAGCGCAGAGACGGGCGGGAAGGTGCGTCTTGTCTCATGTGTAATCGGCTGGGCCTGCGAGGAGGTCAATGCGGCTCAGGTCATCGGCTACGAGCTGGAGGACCATGTACATGTCGTGAATCCGGGCGACGGGGCGGCACTGAACGCCGACCTTTACGGCGCTTATGAGAAAGGTGAACCGTGGATTGGTTACCAGTGGGGCACGAATGACCCTGCTCTCATTCTGGACCTGGTCCGGTTGGATGAGCCAGCCTATAGCGACGAATGCTGGGCAGCGAACAAAGCTTGTGCATACGAAGACGCGGATGTGCTTGTTGCCGTCCATCCCATACTGGTGGACGCCGCGCCGGACGTCGTTGAAATGTTGACAGCGTGGGACTTCAGTATCGAAGTCTACAAGGAGGTGGCCCGCTGGCAGAATGAGAACAGTGACGCCACAAGTAATGACGCCGCACTGTGGTGGCTGAACAGCAGGTCGGAAATCTGGAGCGCGTGGGTGACCGAGGACGCTGCTGCGGCCGTTCAGGAAGCGCTGGCGGCCAATGAGATCCCGGACGGCTGGCCCACGGAGTAGTCGGAGCAACGCATCACAGAACTTTCGAGAGTAACGAAGTTCCGGGCGGTCCCTTATGGGGCCGCCTTTATATTGAAGGGCGATTTTGCGCTATAATTGGCGGCACAGTAGCAGTTTTTCCCCACTCAGAGCACACCCAATTTCAGGCGGAAGGAGATAAGGTTAGAAATGCGAGAAAACAGAGCCAAGCACAAGCTGGAACGGGGTGAGACGGTTGTCTGCCTCTCCGGGAATAACTCCACAGACATGATCGATCAGCTGGGCCCACTGGGGTTCGATGCGATCTGGCTTGAAGGGGAGCACGGCCCGGTGGATTACGGTGACATTCCTGACCTTACACGAGCTTGCGATCTTTGGGGCATGACATCGGTTGTGCGGGTCAACCGGAACAACGAGGGGATTATCTACCGAACGTTTGATTTGGGTGCGCAGGGGATTGTCGTTCCGCATGTCAATACGAAGGAGGAGGCTCAGGCGGTCGTCAACGCGGCCAAGTTTCATCCGGCAGGCAATCGGGGCATGTACACGAGCCGGCAGGGATACGGGGTGCCGGACTATGTTCACCGGGCGAACGACGAGACGCTGGTCATTGTCCTGATTGAAGACATTGCCGCCATCAACAACCTGGCTGAGATTCTTACCGTCGATCACATTGACGTTTTCTTTGTGGCGCCAAGCGACCTGGCACAGTCAATGGGACATTTGGGCAACACGGACCACCCTGAGGTTGTAGCGACAATCGAAGGGGCGTTTGCGCAGATCCAGGCGGCGGGGAGGACGGCTGGCGGGCTTGTCAGCGACGACAATGTGACGCATTACATCGGTCTTGGCGTCAAGTTCTTTTTGACCGGCTGGGCGGCCTGGATTGCGTCGGGCGGGCAGGCGTTTTTGGGGAAGGTGGAGGAGGCTGCGGGTTCGTGAGTGGAGTCGCGCCCTAAGAGTTTGCGAGCGAGTTGTTTGCACTTGAAGGGGGATGCAAGGAGGGAGAGGCTTGTCCTTTCTCTCCTTCTTTTGTTCAGCGGAAATCGAGGAAACTTACGAAGAATCCTTTGTTTGCTCCCTCGCGATTACTGGAGAGAGGAAGGCGGACATCAATTCTCTATTGATTTCGACGCCCTCAAAGCTTCTTCTAATCAGGTCCATACTTTCCAGTACATTGACGTCTCGCCGAATGGTCCGATTGGTCTTGCCAGCGTAGGCTTCGGCAATTTTGGGGGAAATGTTACGCAGGTCTGCGATTGGAACCGGATTCGGTGCATCGGTCAGATGGGCTGTAAGCTGACGTCTGCGAGTGTCGGCAACACTTCTCTTGTCTCGAAATGTCTCGTGGACATAGTTAATCCAGTGCACTTCCAACTGATGTTTCTCAATTGTGAGGATCTGTTCATTTAGTCCTTCAATTAGACCTTGTAGTGCGTACTTGATGAAGGGGAAAACTTCACCTCCGGATCTGCCAGACAGGTCAAGTTGCCGATAGTACTCGTCGCACGTCATGTTGTAGTGATTCGAAAGCAGATGCGCAGCTACGGAGGGAACGCCACTAGAAAGCAGCAGCTGGAATTCTACCAGTCGCGCCGTGCGACCATTGCCGTCGCCGAAAGGATGGATCCAGGCGACGTAGAGATGGGCAATGATCGCCTTCAGAATACCGAACGCAAACTTGCGATTTTCATCTAGCAGAAAGCTCTCAGAATTGAGCCATCTGCAAAGCTCCGTGAGGAGATACTCACAGTCTTGCGGGGGTGCGCCGCGGTAACGCCCGACACCAACGTCGTGTCTTCGAATCACACCAGGGAAGACATCTTCCTTAAGCGGCAAAGCGCGTTGGACGAGTGCATTTAGCTCCTCTATCCATTGGACAGAGAGCTTTCTGAGGTTACCAGACAAGACGCCTTCCGCGATCTTGCCGCAGGCGTTAACGATATTCCTTATCTCTTGGCCGAGATATTCTTTTGAGGGCGGTAACTCGAGCTCGCCTCTAATCAACTCAAGGGCCTGTTCCTCTGACAGCGTGTTACCTTCGATGGCTGTCGTTGCCGACGCTCCCTTGGCCAGAAAGACTTCAAGCAGGTGCTCTTCGACGTCGGGCAGGAGAGGTATTCCAGCGACTTGTTCGCACTTTGCTTGTACTTCTCCCAACTGAAACCATAGCGTATAATCCACCCTGCGCAGGTCTAGCTGATAGTTTATCCAGGGATGTGTCTTGTGGTATGTCCTTGTTTCAGACATGGGAAACGGAGCGGTCCCTAGCCGCTTTTTGATCCATCGGGGGATGACAGAGTTGGAATCTGCACATGGGGTAAGAGTAGGCCTGAGGAGATACTAATAGGTTCAGGCAGCAATTTAAAGTGGGAAGCTGTACGTTTTCGGAGGCCATAGAACAGGATTGGTTGACGTTTGTTTGAGCTGGAATACGCAGGCCCGCAGTGTTGTCAGTCTACGAGGGACATAGTGTTTCGGGAAGCTCCCGCGAGTGGGGGGCAACAGAGAGGTCACCCACAAGGGGTGCCCCTACGGGGGAATCGGGCAGGTTAGTGAGCCTCTCATCAGATTACATAATCTCCAGGGTACAGTTTTCGAAATGACGAATACCTCACTTATCTCAGAAGGACAGTGGTCGCAGATTCGGAGTAAGGCTGGGCTGCCGCAGTTTGCGGCGGCGGTTGGGTTGTTGCGCGAGGAAGTAGAGGACTTCTTTGCGCGTCCGGTGGGTGTGCAGGCGCTGCCGGGCGGGTATTATCATGACTATTTCTGCCCGCAGCATGCGGTGCAGTTGGTGTTTGAGCCTGACTCGCCTACGCTCCATCGCTGCCCTGTAGATGGGGCGACGTTCAGCGGGGAGCCGTTTGACTCGGCGTGGCGGTGGTCGGTGAACAACAGGCTGGCGGAGTCGGCGCTGCGGCTGGCGGTGCTGTGGAAGCTGGAGGGGGAGGAGCGGAACCGGCAGCGGGTGCAGGAGATCCTGTTGGGGTATGCTGATGCGTACGCTGGGTACAAGGCGTATGCGGGCTGGCGGCCGGAGAACCATGGCGTTGCGCAGTTCAGTACGCTGGACGAGGCGGTGTGGTCGATTCCGCTGGCGTGGTCTTTTGACTTGATTCGCTCCACGCTCAGCGAGGGGCAGCAGAAGGAGATCGAGGACAAACTGCTGCGTCCGGCAGCGGACTTCCTGATAGAGCGTCACTTTGGCGGGATCCATAACTTTGCCTGCTGGCATAACGCAGCGATTGGGACGATTGGCGCGGTGACAGGGAGTGAGGAACTGCTGGCTTTCGCGATAGACGGGCAGTATGGATTTCATACACAGGCACGGGAGGGGATACTGGCTGACGGCCTGTGGTTTGAAGGGTCGTTCAGCTACCACTTTTACACTGTGGCGGCGTTGCTGCTGCTGGCGAAGGCGACGGCGAATTTGCCGGCGTGGGACTTGCGGGAGCATCCGGCGCTGGCGGCTGTGCTGCGGGCGCCGGTGTTGTGCGCCTATCCGGACGGCAGCTTGCCGGCGACGAATGATTGCTGGTACTTCACGGGTCTGAACGACGACTGCTGCCACGGCGTTCCCAAGGCGCCGGCGTTCTATGAGATTGGAAACACCTGGTTCGACGAGCCGCTATTCGGGCAGGTGCTGGCGCGGGCGTATCGACACGGGCCGCGGGAGAGCCTGGATGCGCTCCTGTACGGGGACAGTGAATTGGAATCGGGTTCGGAAGCGGGGCTGGCGCTGCCAAGCGTTCAGATGCCTGCTTCCGGCTATTCGATTCTGCGTACGCAGCCGGAAGGGGAGGCGCGGCGGTCGGAAGCGAACGAGCAGTATTTGTTGCTCAAGTACGGGGTTCACGGCGGCGGCCACGGGCACCCGGACAAGCTGGGGCTGACCGTGTATGCCCGGGGCGAACGGCAGGCGCCGGACCTAGGGACGCCAGGGTACGGGATCGACCTGTTTCAGGGCTGGTACCGCCAGACGATCAGTCATAATACTGTTGTGCTGGATGGCAAGTCGCAGCCGGCGGGGGCGGGCAGGAGTATTGCCTTTCGGGCTGAGGGGCCGTTTCAGGTGGCTGACGCTGCGATCAGGTGGGGAGAGGAGGCCGTCAGCGGAATCGACGCGCCCACATACGGCGTGGACGAAGAAGCGCCCGAGGTCTACGATGGGGCCGGAATGCGCAGGGCGGTACTGGCGCGGGGCGACTATTTCGTGGACGTATTCCTGGTCGACGCGGGGAGAGAGCGGCGCATCGACTGGATCTTCCGCAATCGCGGGGTGCTGGCGCCGCTTGGCGATGGTGTGCCAATTGTGCCTGCCGAACTCAGTGGGGACGGATACGAGTACATTGATGACCTCAGCACGCGACCGGCTTTAGGCAATATCGCTCTGGACTGGCAGTTTGGGGCGACGGGCATGAAGGTGTTCATGGGAGAAATGGACGGGACAGTTCTCTATGCGGGGCCGGCGCCCGGGAATCCGGCGGAGGACGTGCAGGACCTGATGATCCGGCAACGAACTGCGTCGCGGACGGCCTTTGTCAGCGTTTTTCATCCCTATGAGGACAGGGCTCGCATCGACTCGGTCACGTGGCATGGCAGCGACCTGGCTGGGGCGGGCTGGGCGGCGTGCACGGTGGAAGGGTCGGACAAGAAGGAGCTATGGATTGTACGCTCGGGGCCGGATGTGGAGGTCCCCGCCTGGCTGGGCGACCTGCCGGTCAGCAGCCGCTTCGAATACACTCTGGAGGATTGAGACATGGGAAACGGTACGGATAAGTTGGCCATACATGGTGGATCACCGGTGCGGGAAGCGCCGCTGCCGCCGCGCGGGCACATTGACAGCGAAGAAAGGGAGGCGGTCGGCGCGTATATGGACAAGGTGCTGGCCACGGGTACGCTCGGCGCTTACCAGGGTGAGGAGGAGGAGGCGTATTGCGCGGCGTTTGCGGAGTACCTGGGGGGCGGGTACGCGGATGCGGTGAGCTCGGGATCGGCGGCGATCTACGTGGCGCTGCTGGCGCTGGAGCTGGAAGCGTTCAGCGAGGTCATCATCGGCCCCTTTACGGATCCCGGCGGGATAATGCCGATCCCGCTACAGAGCATGATTCCGATGATCGCCGACTCTGCGCCGGGCAGCTTCAATACGGGGCCGGAGCAGATCGAGGCGCTGATTTCGCCGCGCACCAGTGCGATTATCGTGCCCCACATCGCGGGCGAACCGGCCGACATGGGCGGGATCATGGAGGTGGCGGGGCGGCATGGGATTGCGGTGATCGAAGATTGTGCGCAGGCTCACGGTGCGCGGTCCAAGGGTCAGCTGGCGGGGAGTTTTGGCGACTTTTCGGCCTTTTCGACGAATTCGGGGAAGAATCACAGCTCGGGGGGGCAGGGCGGCATGGTCTTCACCCGGGATGAGGCGCTTTACCAGTCGGCGCGGCGGATGGCCGACCGGGGCAAGCCTCATTTTTTGCCGGAAGGCGCCACGAACATGCAGGCGACGCTGAATTTCAACCAGACGGACCTGGCGGCCGTGTTCGGCCTGATTCAGCTGCGCAAATTACCGGATATGATCGAGCGAAGAGGGGCGATCGTAGGCCAGTTGATCGAAGGAACGGCGGACCTGGAGATGATGGCGTTGAGTCAGACGGCAGGGGAGGTCGAATCAAGCCACTGGTTCACACCGGTGGCGTTTTACCCTGAGCGTTCGGCGTGCGACAAGGAGACTTTTTGCGCGAGCCTGCGTGCGGAGGGTCTGCCGGTTACGGACGACTACCGGTACGGGATGCCGCACCGGCAGTCGTGGTATACGGAGCGGCGGGTCTTTGGCAGCAGCGGTTATCCCTGGGCCAGCCCGTTATACAAGGGGGACCCGAATCGCGAATTCCCCTGTCCCAACGCGCAGGCGATGCTGAAGAGCCACTTCACGTTTTCGCTGCATGAGAACTGGAGCACGCGGGAGATTGACGACGTAGTCGCCATATTTCAGAAGGTGGCGTCGGCGTATCGGGCCGGCTGACCAGGATTAAGGCAGGACACCCCCTACTCATTTCCCCACGGGAACGAAGGAATACGCAGTTCGCGGTCGGCGGCGGGCAGGTCGATGCGCGCGCCCTGGCGGGCGTGAGAGAGGTGAACGGCGAAGCCAATTTCGGTGGCGCGGCGGGCCTCTTCGACGTCGCAGGCGGTTTTGCCGCGGCTGGCGACGGCGTCGACGAGGTCGCGGACGATGGCCGTGCCGGAGGGGAAATCGCCTTCCGGGTGGGGAATGGCGAGGGGTTGGGGCGGCGCGCTGGCGTCCTGCCAACGCCAGGCGTGAAGGCCATCGTCCATGATCGTGAGGCGACCCTGATCGCCGATGACATCGAAGGCGGGGCGCTGGCTGCCGCCCGGGGTGAAGTAGAGGTGGACGCCACCCTGCAGGCAGACAATACAGCGGCCGGTGGGATCGAGGCGGCGGCGGGAATCGGGCGGTTCGGCGGAGGTATCTTCGACAAAACCGCTCACCCATTGGGGTTCGAGGTCACCGGACAGGTGGAGGGCGACGTCATACCAGTGGCAGCCGTGGTTGATGAGGTTGGGGATGCCGTAGATGATCATGGACTGCAGCTGGCCGACAGTGCCGTCGCGCAGGAGCTCGGCGAGGCGGCGGTAGGAGACGAGCCAGCGGCGGTCGAGCCCGAAGGCCAGGGGGACGGAGGCAGTGCGGCAGGCGTCGAGGAGACGGTCGGCTTCTGAGAGGCTGGTGGCGAGGGGTTTGTCGCTGAGGATGCCGCGGACGCCGGCGGCGACGGCCTGCTGGATCTGGTCTGCGTGCATCTTCTGGCTGGTGGCGACGCAGAGGATGTCGGGTTGTTGCTGCTGCAGCATGTTTTCGAAATGGTCGTAGGCGGGGACGTGGTCGCCCCAGCAGTCGGTAAAGGCCTGACGGGTATCGGCACCGAGGTCGAAGACGGCGACGATTTCGGTATCGGGCACGGCGTCGAATGCGGTGGCGAAGTTGTGATTGGCCGGCTTTCTGTCGAGCATGCGGTGGCATCCGGCGATGGCAACGCGCCAAGTCTGGGACATGGTGGGATCTCCTGTTCTTGAACTGCAGTGGTCAGTGGTCAGTGGTCAGTGAACTACTGGTAGCTATGGAGGCATGTTTTGTGTGATTACGGCGTCCTTTGTGCATAGATAGGGAGTGATGGAAGGTACTGTCAGGCTTCTTGTTGGGGGCAATTGATGGTCATAGCAGTGTAGGTTGGGTACAGTTGGGTGTTGCCTCGCTTGCCTTGTCTGCGCTGGCTCACATTGGGTACGAGCCACGAGGCGGGGTGGGGGGAAGTTCGGTCGCAGCGGGTCGTCAAGGTCGTATTGCCCACACACTCGATGCGGCGGGTGGTTTTAGGAGAGGGGGCGTTGCGGGGGCGGGGCCCCCGCCCCAGGGAGGGCCGAATAGGCCCGACCGCACAACTGCAGTAGTCAGTAGTTAGTAGTCAGTGGTTAGTGATAGCGGCGATTAAATGGTGATTGGGTTGGAGAGGGGCACGCCCTTCGCCGTCATGAATCATGGTCGATGGATTTCAGGTGGAGCGGCCGTTGGTGATGTGGTTGGCGATTTCGCCGTCCTGGAGCTCGTATATTTCGGTGGCAAAGTCGTCGCTGGTGGGATCGTGGCTGGCCATGAGGACGGTGATGCCTTCCTCTGCGACGAGCTGTGCGAACAGTTCAAGGATCTGGCGGCCGGTCTCGCTGTCGAGGTCGCTGGTGGGTTCGTCGGCGATGAGCATGGCGGGGCCGTGGGCAAGGGCGCGGGCGATGGAGAGACGCTGCTGCTGGCCGCCGGACATTTCAAAGGGTCTGTGATCGGACCAGCGGCCGAGGCCAACCAAGGACAGGCAGTAGGCGGCCCGGCGACGGCGTTCGGCGGCGGGCTGGCCGAGGATACGGAGCGTCATCTCGACATTTTCCTGGGCAGACAGGGTCGGGATGAGGGAAAAGGCCTGGAAGACGAAGCCGATGTGGTGCTGGCGGATCTGGGCGCATTGGTCGGCGGTCAGCTTGTCGATGTCCTGGCCGAAGAGCGAGACGCGGCCTGCGGTAGGCGTGTCGAGGCTGCCAATCAGGTTGAGGAGTGTCGTCTTGCCGGAGCCGGAACGGCCGCGGAAAAGTGCGAAACAGCGGCGGGGAACGGTCAGATCGATGCCGCGCAGGGCATAGACGGATTGATCGCCCACCGAGTAGACGCGCTGGAGATCACTGACCTCGACGAGGGGTCCTCTGTAGAATTCCGAGATCACCAGGGAGCCCGATTCGGCTGGGCTAGGCTCGGGTGCAGGGTCAGGGGGAGCGAAGGCGGAGCGAGAGGAGGCGTCATTTTCCCACTGAAGTGTATCGCGTGAAGTGCCGGCGGGTGCGAAGTCATCGCCTTTTGCAGGGGAGGTTAGCTCTGTAGCCCAAGGACTGGCAGCCTGCTCCGCGTCCGGCGTTTCGTCCACATCGCGGGGAGAGCCCAGCAGGAGCCGTCGCCACCAAGGGTGACTACGGCGGGGCATGGGGTCTTGTTCCCAGGCGGCCGGGTCGTCTTCGCCGCCGGGGTAGGCGCCTGAGGCGCCGGCATCGCCGTTAAAGGAAAACTGTTCCTGTGCCTGGCGGATAAGGATGCCGTCTTCGACCAGTTGGACGACCGCTCTGCGCCCGATGCCGCGCTGTTCCAGATACTCATGGGGCATTTGCAGCCGACCGACGGCATCGAGGACGACGCGTTCTTCGAGTTGGAGGGAGGTGCTGCCGGTCGCGTCAACGGGCTCATTTGTAGCGAGCGGGACGTTCTCTGCGTCGTCCAGCGCGGCGGACAGCTGGTCATCAAGCAGGCCGGACTGGGACTGGCGCACGATTTCGGTGCTGATTTTGCCGTCGCGGATGCCGATGACGCGGTCGACGATGCGAGCGATATCGCGGTCGTGGCTGACGATGATGCTGGTGAGGTTGAAGCGGCGGTTGAGGTCGCGGAGGAGCTGCCAGATCTGATTGGCGGTGACCGAATCCACCTCCCCGGTCGGTTCATCGGCGAGCAGAATCTGTGGCTGGTTCGCCAGGGCGACGGCGATGGCGACGCGCTGCTGCTGGCCGCCGGAGAGCTGAGCGAGGCGGTGGTGGCTGTGGCTGAGCAATCCGACGGCGTCGAGCAACTCGCGGGCGCGTTCTGAAGGAGGCGCAGCGCGGTCACGGGAAGCGATCATGGGAAGCTCGACGTTTTCCTGGGCAGTCAGATAGGGAATGAGGTTGCGCGATGACTGCTGCCAGACGAAGCCGACGTCGTTGAGGCGGTAGTCCTCGAGCTCCTTATCGGACGCTTTGAGCAGGTTGCGCGCGTTGACGGTGATCTGGCCGGCAGAGGGGCGGTCGAGGCCGCCGATGATGTTGAGAAGGGAGGACTTGCCGCTGCCGCTGGCGCCGATGATCGCCATCATTTCGCCGCGGCGGATTTCGAGATCGAGGCCCTGGAGAGCGACGACTTCTATTTCGTCGATCTGATAGATTTTGACCAGATTGTCGCAGACGACCAGGGGGGCGCCGTCTGCAGCGGCGGTTTGGGTCATGCTTCTACTCCCTCTGCCCCATGCGCAGTACCTGGAACAGATCGCGACGCGTGCTCCAGTAGAGGATTATTGACTGGGACCCCAAGAGGGCGGTGCCGAATACGAACGCGAGAATGCCGATCTGGCCCCAGGCGATGTGGCGCACAAAGGGCGGCAAGGCGAAGATTGGATCGCCGCTGACGCGGAAGAAGGGGACAAAGAGCCAGGCGGTGGCGATGCCGATGGCGACGCCCCAGAGGACGCCAAAAAGGATAACGCCCAGGTATTCGACGCCGACCATGGCGAGGACGAGCTTGGTTTTGAGGCCGACGGCGCGCATGACGCTAATTTGCTGCAGGCGCCCTTGCAGCGAGGCGTAGGTATAGACGAGAAGACCGAGGCTGGCGAGAAGGGTGGAGGCGAGAAAGCCGACCGAGAGAATGCCGTAAAGGCCGATGCGCTCGACTCTTTCCTCGTCGAGTGTGAGAAGGGCGCGGGCGTCGCTAATGCGGATAGGATGGACCCCAAGGCCTTCGACGCTTTCTATAATGGACTCGGGGACGGCGTCAGCGCTGGTCTTCATCCATATCTGGTGCAGACTTTCATCGCCGACCTGTTCGAAGACGTAGTCCAGGTTGCCGACAAAGACCTCTGTGTCCTCGGGATAGGCGGTAGGGAAGTAGTCGTAGGAACCGACGATGAGGAATTCGTGCTCGAAGGAGCCGTAGTTGATGGATATGGTCAGCTTGGTCATCTGCCCTTCGAGGAGGCGGCTGCGGCGCAGAAAGTTACGCGAGACGAGGATCCCGTTGGGATACATGCCGAGTCGATTCATCAGTTCGCCGAGGGAGGCGTAGTTGAAGTCGGAGCGATGAAAGGCGATGCGGGGAAAGTCGTAGCGGTCGATACCCAGGAAGACGGCGTCGATTTGTCGGGAAACACTGGTCTTGGTTTTGAAGACGGCGACGCGGGTGGCGTCTTCGACACCGGGTATTTGCAGGTAGTCGTCGATTGGAAGCAGCCACGCGCTGACCACCTCTGGATCGGCCTCTTCCCCCGGGAGTGGCCCGCCCATCTCCGGAGGTGGGATTCCTTGTTGGAAGCGGTAGTCGGCGCCGACCTGATAGTGGATGCGGTCGGCGAGCCACTGGTCGAGGCTGAGGGCCATAGAGGCATAGAAGGCGCCGAGGCTGAGGCAGACCATAGTCAGAAAGAGACTACCGGAGTAGTGCCGGCCCTGGCGGTGCAACTGGGTAAGGCCCATGTAGGCGACGAAGGAGCGGAGGCGGTTGCCTAGGCGGTCTACGGGCCCCATAAGGAGCGGGAAAAGGTGGGTCAGTACAAGGGCTGAGGTAAAGACGAATAGAGAGGGCGTCAGGAGCAGGAGCGGGTCGCGGAAGGGGTCTCCGCTGGGCTCCCAGCCGATAATGCCGAGGGTACCGCGCTGGCTGAGCTGGCGGTAGGCGTACCAGGAAAGCACGATGAGAGCGCCGTCTCCGGCTAGCAGAAGGGTCGTTATGGCGGCGTGCGGACGTGAGCGGGCGCGCAGGTGCTGGACGATGCCGCCGCGTGCAGCGCGCAGGGCAGGGATGCCGCGAGCCAGCACAAGCAGCAACACGGCAATGCCGATGAGACGCCAGTCGACTTCAAAGAGGGTGGCGGGAATGCCGGCGCGAGGGGTAAAGGCGAGAAAGCCGGAGGCCAGCCCCATGGCGCGGGCCATGAAGTAGCCGGCGCCAAGACCGAGCGGAATGCCGACGGCAAGCAGGAGCAGCGTTTCGAGCAAGATGAGGAAGGCGACGAAACGGCGGCCGGCGCCGCGCGAGGCGAGAATGGCGACCTCTTCCTGTTGGAACTGGGCGGTCACATGCGAGAGGATCCAGAGGAAGAAGAGGAGCAGGCCGAGCGCGGGCAGGCTGAAGCCGACCAGGAGTGCGGACAGGCTGGCTCTGCGTTGCAGGTAGCGGTTCAGAGGCAGCTCAGGTGAGACATCCATTTTGGTGCCGGGGAAGCGCAGATCGGCGCGGGCGGGCACAGAGCGCAGGCCGTTGGCGACGGTGTCGGCCTGATGGAGCTTGAGCGTCTCTTCGTCGGGGCTGAGGTACCAGACGGCGATGCCGGTGCGGCGGCTGACGGCAGGCTCGACGGAACGGCGATAGGCGTTATCAGTGACGAGCAGGAGCTTGCGCCAGGAGATGGTGGTGGCGGACCAGTAGAAGTCGGAGAGGTCGGCCGGCTTCCAGATGCCGGCGACGGTGATAGGGATTGCATTGCCGGAGGCGCCTTCTATCATATTGTAGGTCTCGCCGACCTGGAACCCCAATTCGGTTGCTTTTTCTTCATACAACCAGATGTTTACGGTGCCGTCGGCGGTCTCGGTCCCGTAGGGAAGGCCCTCGACGATTTCGATGCGGTCGCGAATATTTGTGACGACGGCAAACTGGACATTTTCGACGATGATGTTGTCTTTGAGTACGGGGTAGGAGGCGTCACCGTCCACGGGCTGGATGGTCATTCCGGGGCTGGCCACGTAGGTTAGGGTATCGGCGACGGTGAGGCCGGTCTCTCTTTCTGCGATGCGACGGAATTCGTTTTCCAGACGCAGGGCACTGTCCAGCGGGAGGGCATTGCGCTTGGGCACAATGAAGTAGAAGCGCATGGTGAGGGGCGGACGGTGGAAGATTGAGGCGATGTGAGAGAGTTCGTCCTGTAGCAGAAGATAACTGACTCCCTGCGAGAAGACGGGGATGCTAGCGACCATGCCGACGGCCAGGACGATACTGAGGAGGGAAAGCAGGGTCAGGCTGGGCCGGCTGTAGAGGCGGCGGAAGGCGAGCCCGAGAAAGGGGAGACGGTTGGGCATCTATCGACCTAGAATGACGTCGCCCTCTTCGAGACCTTCCAGCACTTCGACCATGCCCCGGCTTTCGAGACCGGTACGGATGTCGATGCGGCGCTGGCGGTCACCATCCTGGACGACGACAAAGGTACGGCCGCCGAAACGGCGCACGGCGGCGTCGGGCAGCAGGAGCGTATCGTCGCGCACGGCGGCGACGACTTCGATATTGATAAATTCGCCGGCGACGAGCGGGGGCGTTTCGCCCTCAACAGACAGGTGGATGGAGCCGGGGAAGCCGGGGATGAAACGATCGCCGGAGGAGATGGTGGGCAACTGGGTGACGTGTACGGGAAACGGCTCATCCTGCGCCCAACGATGTATGGCTGTGACTTCCTGGCCGATGACAAGGTCTGAGACACGTGCGGCCTGGCTGGAGACGATCAGTTCGACAGGGTCGGGCTCGACGATGACGATGAAGGGCGAAAAGGCGGCCACATCGGCGCGGCGCTGGGGCGGTTCCAAGGGGCCGCGCATGCTGTTGAGGCCGATGCCGACGGCGACAACCTGGCCGGCAAAAGGCGCGCGAAGGCGGCGTTCCTCGACCTGGCGTTCGAGGGCGGCGACGGCCAATTTGGCGCGGGCGACGGCCTGTTCCAGGGATGGGTCGACGCGGTTCTCGATTTCGCGCAGGTTGACTTGCGCGAGGTCGAGCGCCACTTCCTGGAGGGCGATCTCGTTGGTGTCACCGGCCTCGCGGGCGTGCTGCAGTAGCAGCTCGGCGCGGCGTGCTTCGAGCTGGGCTCTTTCGAGATCGAAGGTGAGTTCGTTTTCGTAGACCCAGAGGACGCTTTCGGCGCGGGAAAGGTCGAGGCGAGCCTGTTCCAGCTGTTCGAGCAGGTCGGGCATAATAAGCTCGGCGAGGATCTGGCCCTCTTCGGCCTGTTCGCCTTCGTTGACGAGGACGGAGCCCAGTTTGCCGTCGACGACGAAGGCGAGCGGTTCCCAGCGCAGGGGGGCGACTTCGGCAATGATCTTGAAGCGGTCTTCGATGGTGCCGCGGGTTACGGTATATCGCTTCTGCTCCGAGGGCACGGGCGTGGGCCAGGGCGTCGGCGTGGGGACGGCGCGGACGGGGGTGAGGCAGCCGGCGAGTGCGGACGCAAGCAGGGGGAGTAGAAGGAGCAGGCTATAGGAAGAGCGGAAGCGAGCGCAGGGACTCTTTGATGGTGAGGCAGACATCACTGGTTTCTGGATAGAGTTGCGTGACGAATTGAAAGTGGAGCGTACTGGGCGGGTGGGGACAGGTGAGCGCGATCCACGTTCTGCGAACGGTACGTGCACAGGCTTGTGTGCAGTCCGAGACTAGGCTAAACGCAAATTCGCTGGTTGTCAACTGCGGTGGTCAGTAGTCAGTGGTTAGTAGTCAGAAAGAACCAGGGTGGGAGAGAGGGCTGGGCAGGACGGGTAGGAGAATCATTGCATGTGCTGAGGATTAGTTCGGTTGGCGTCTGTACGGGTCTGTGATACGGTTCGGGTAATGTCCGGTGCTGCCGTGTAGGCGGGCCGGGTTGTTGAATTTTGGGACCAGTTCGCCCGTTGCATTTTGTTGGACGCTCCGGCCCGAAAGTAGCGTGTTTAGAACAGGTCGCGCGTAAGACGCCAGGCAGTGGTGCCTGAGGCTGGAGCAAAGATGAACACAAAAGAATTAGTGAGCCGAACCGTCATTTGGGTTGAGACGGCCCTAGCCGGTTCATTGTCGCCCTCTGTGCGCCGGGTCATGCATATCGAACTCTCGATGTCGCTGGCTCACGGCGTTTTTTATGCCTTGATCATCCCCTTTACGCAGGTCGTGCTGCGTCGTTTGGGCGCGAGCGTTGATATGCTGGCGCTGTATACGGCGCTGCTCTTTGTGGGGTCGGTGTTCACGTCGTTCAGCATCGTGCTGATGCGGCGGCGGCGTACGATCAACATTATTGTTTTCTGCTGGTTGCTTGGGCGTTCTCTCTTTCTGCTCACCGCTTTTGTAACGGGCGCGGTGCAGTTGATGGCGATCGGCGTCGTATTCGGGCTGCTGGAAGCGTTTGTAGTCCCCGCCTACACGCGGGTCATCCAGAAGATTTATCCTGAGAGCGGGCGGGGCAAGGTGATGTCGACGGTGCGGATGGGGCGCGTTTCCGTCATTCTCCTGGTCACGCCGCTGGCCGGATGGGCATTGGACAGGGTGGGGTACCAGGTGCTTTTCCCCATCGGTGCGCTCTTCGGCATTCTGGCCACATATCTCTTCACGCGCATTGACCTCGACGAGGGGGAGTTGCCGCCGCGCCAGACTAAGGCGTTTTCCGATCTGTGGCAGATCGTGCGCGGCGACAGGAATTTCGCGATCTATTTGCTCAGCTACTCCTTGTTTGGACTGGGTGGGCTGCTGAGCTGGCCGCTGTACCCGGTTGTGCAGGTGGACCGTCTGCAGCTCTCCTATTCGGAAATCGGATTATTGGGGTTGGTGGAGTCGATAACCTGGTTTTTGAGTTATCTGCTGTGGGGAAGGACGATCGACAAGCGGGGCGGCCTGTTTGTCGTGCGGGCAATCTCGGCGATCTCGATCGTGACGCCGCTCACTTACATGTCAGCACAGAGCCTGTGGATGTTGATGCCGTCTGCGATTGCGCGTGGTCTGGGGATGGCGGGCTTTGAGCTGGGGCGGATCAGCGCGGGAATCCAGCTGGCGGACCCGGAGAGGGTGACGGAGTATGCGGCGATTCAGTCGACGGTGGTGGGGCTGCGGGGAATGGTGGCGCCGGTGATTACGGTTGGGCTGCTGCGCCTGGGCGCGCCGCATAGCGTGGTATTCCTGTTGAGTGTGTTTTTCCTGGTGATGGGGTGGGTGATGTTTGGGCGGGTGACGGCGCCGATACCGGGGGATGAGGAGTACAGTGAGCGGCAGAGGTTGCGGTACCGGTGGCCGTTCAGGCGGCGGATTGCGCGGGTGTGATGTTTGTGTCCCGTGAAGTGACTTGTCCACCGTATGCTGGGACTGGTAGTATGGCGGCAAAGGGAACAGCACATTGGTCTCATGACCCACTCTTGATGGGGGAAACAGCACCCGTGCGGTGCACGTTAAGTGAAATAGCCAGGTACGGACTTTGTCGAGTCCCAACGAGCACTTGTCCCAGTGCAAAGGCCGTCAGCCTATCCTGAGCGCGGGCATTCTGGACACACAGATCCCCTAGGGGAAGAATGACGAAATGGGGAACGCAGGAACCTCACAATGCGCGAACAAGAGACTACCGAAAACCAGAGTCTTCATTGGGGTGGCCCGCCAGACTTTCGCGTTTCGGTAAAAAATTTCGGGCCCATCGAGAGTGGAGCAGTAAACTTACGCCCTTTGACCGTTCTTGTTGGTCCCAGCAACACGGGAAAGACCTACTTCGCCGTTTTGGTTTACGCCTTGCGGCGGATCATGGGTGGTTTTCGTCGGCTTCCGGTTATAGACCATGAAAGGCGTCCCTTTTTTAGTTTGGATTTCAACCTGCCAGGTGAGTACACCTTTAACAAGGAAGAGGATATCCAAGACTTTAGGACAAAACTGGCCACGGAGGGTAGACAGTTCAAATTCTCGGACTTTCCCATTAATCTGCAAGATACTGCTTGGATCACCTTAAGAGATCCTCATTCCCTAGGCGAATTCATTGGGGATGAACTGGAGCGCTGCTTCGATATCGAATCATATTCCGATCTGGTCCGGCTTCCCGCAAGCACAGAAATGGAAATTTCCCTAAAAGTCAGCGAGGCGAAGCAAGAACTGTGGAGCTACGCATTGTATGTTGCTGATTCAGGTTTATCTACAGATGGCAAAATTGAAGACATTGTATTTCTCCCAAAAGGATGGTCGGCTGAAGAGCTAGGAATCAGGCGAGAACTGCAGCAGTTTCAACAGTTGCTTGAGGACTCCCTCAGAGAAGATGCTTGGATAACAAGCCCTTTTCTTCTTGACTCTTTTGAAAAGCACCTCGCTAGTGCTGCGGGTTGGCATGGTGAAACTCACTATTTGCCGGCCGCCCGTAGCGGCATCATGCAGAGCCATCGCGTTATCGCCAGCTCTCTGGTGGCGCGATCAACTCGCGTCGGCATAGAGCGCTTTCCAGAGTTGCCAACCTTTTCGGGCATGATATCAGATTTCATGCAAAAGCTGATCCTTTTTGACGAATACCGTAATGGCAGGGCTTCAATAGCCAAGGCCGCGGATGCCTTAGAGCGAGAAACACTTGCGGGGCAGATTGGGTCGAAACGAACCGTCGCCGGAGCATATCCGGAGTTTGTTTACCGGCCCTGGGAGACCGAGGAGGACATACGTTTGACGCGGGCATCGTCAATGGTGACCGAACTCGCCCCAATTGTGCTGTTTCTTCGAGGCATCGTTTCCACTGGCGACATGCTCATCATCGAGGAACCTGAAGCACATCTGCATCCCGCAGCTCAGACACAAATTGCCCGGACCTTGGCTCGCCTCATTCGTGCTGGCGTCAAGGTAGTTGTAACCACTCACAGCGACTGGCTTCTCATGGAGATTGCAAACCTGATGCGGGAGGGCGAGCTTCAGGAGATTTCGGAGAATCTTGAGAGCGATAAGGGAGGATCCAGCGCGCTCCTGCCCAGCGAAGTTGGTGTCTGGTTGTTCCGAGAGGATAACGACTCTTCGGGCTCAACGATTGAGGAGATACCGTTTGACCGGAGTGAAGGGATTGAGCCGGAAGAATACGAAAACGTGGCGGAAGCGCTCTACAACCGGTCAGCGGCACTGCAGAACCAGTTCCAGGAACTAGCAGGAGCCGCTGCTCGTGAGCAGGAGTGAAGTCCTTGACACGATCAGGTCCAGAGTAGGAGAAGAAAACCTTAGCCGGTCGCACCGACGTGAGGGTTGCCGTGTATACCTGGATGGGGTGCCTTCAACGCGCATCACAGTAGACGCAGATCTCGCATTTCCGGATCACTCGTTTGAAGGAAGTCGATGCGACTTGATCTATTTTCTGGTCGACTCCGATGGGAGACTTCTCACGGTTCCGGCGGAGCTAAAGTCCGGAAATGTCGATGCGTCGGGAGTACATGAGCAGTTGCAGCAAGGGGCAAACTTTGCTTTGCGGGTCGCGCTGAGAGGGATGGATTCCAAATGTATTCCCGTTTTGTTCCATGGCAAGGGAATTCACCCGAAGCAACTCCGAACGCTGAACAGACTCAAAGTTAGTTTTCGCGGCCAACGATTGACCATCAAGATTGCACGTTGCAATCGCCGAGAGAATCTGGCTGATTCGCTCAAGGGGTAACAGGAGTTGTTGACGATTGGATGACCCAGAATTTGCGGGCCCGCGAGGGCACCCACAAGGGGTGCCCCTACAGTAGGAGGGCTGGCTATCGGGAAATGTCAACAACCCCATTAGGTCTCCGTTTACCCCGTCTTCCTGAACGAAGCGGCAGTTCGGTATCAGAATTGCCTCAGTAATCCACAGAAAGGAAACATATGAATACCTATCGTGCCGGATTGGTCGGTTGCGGCCGGATTGGTACTCTTTGGGAGACGGACCCGCCGACGCCGCTTACGCATGCGGGCGGGGTGGCGGTTTGTGCGCAGACGGAGCTGGTGGCGGGGGCGAGCCGGGGGAATGAGCATCTGCAGGTGTTCGGGCGGATGTGGGATGTGGACGCGCTCTACCTCGACTACCGGGAGATGCTGGAGAAGGAGAAGCTGGACATCGTGTGCGTGGCGACGCATCCGGGGCTGCACCGGGATATTGTCGAGGCGGCGGTCGAGAACGGGGCGAAGGGCATTTTGTGTGAGAAGCCGCTGGCGCTGAGTTTGGAGGACGGGGACGCGATTGTGGCGGCGTGCCGGAGCACGGGGTGTGTGCTGTCGGTGAACCATTCGCGGCGCTGGAACCCGGCCTTCATCAAGGCGAAGGAGATGCTGGATGACGGCGCGATTGGCGAGCTGATCTCGATGCTGGGCATCTGCCAGGGGGTCAAGCCGTTTCCGGCGTGGACGGCGGACGAAGAGGGCCCTCTGATTCACGATGCGGTGCACACGATGGACCTGTTCAGGATCTATGCGGGCGACGTCAAGTCGGTTGTGGGCACGGCGCACCGGCGGCAGCGCCATGAGTTTCGGGTGGAGGACATCAGCGATGCGATCTTCCAATTCCATTCGGGCGTGAGCGCGGTGTGCATGGCCAACGAGCTGACACGGTATGCGCGGTTCGGACTCGAGCTGCAGGGGACAGACGGCGTAATCAGCCTGGAGTATGCGGGCAACCAGTGGCTGCTGGGTGTGGATACGACGGACCACCTGAATGAGCCGGACTCCAGGATTGAGTGGTACACGCTGGAGCCGCAGCCGTTTCCGGCGATTGAGGAGTCGAGCTCGATCCAACTGGCGGTCGAGGAACTGGTGCGCTGCATCGAGGACGGGGGCGAGCCGAGTTCGAACGGAGAGGACGGGGTGGCGTCGCTGGAGATGGTGATGGGTATATACGAGTCGCAGCGGCGGGGGAACAGTCCGGTTGAACTGCCGCTGGCCGACCGTTCGTCGCAGTTGTACATGTTGCGGGACGAAGGGCACTTCTAAGACAGTCTTTGCCACGAAAGAGGGTCCGAAATGAAACATCTCTTCATCGACGATCATGAGGTTGAGGCGATCGACAATTTGGCGCGCAAGCTGCACCAGCCGCAGAAGGCGCGTGACAATGTCGTGATCCGGCCGGAGTACCGCTGGGAGAACAACTCGATTCAGGTTCGGACTTCGCCCGTGTGGCTGCCGGACGAGGGGATCTTCAAGATGATCTACCTGACCGGCGCCGAGGGGCTGGATCCCGAAGTCAAGATGGATGCTACGGGCGCGGCGGCCATCGTTGAGAGGTACGCCTGTTACGCCACTTCGGAGGACGGCGTGAACTGGGAGAAGCCCTTCCTGGGCCTGCATGACTATCCTGCGCCGACCTGGCGGGGCACACCGGTTGGCTTAGAGAATAACATTCTGCCCAGCGCGCAAGGCATGCTGCAGGGGCCGGTACACGATCCGCATGATCCGGACCCAAGCCGGCGGTTCAAGGGGTTGCGATACGGGGAGAGCGAACTGCGCTCGATGGTGTCGGGAGATTTCTTGCACTGGGAAGAGTTGGATATTCCGTCTTTGCACAGCCACGATGAGTCGCACCTCACCTATGACGAGACGGAGAGGCTGTTTATAGCGGCGGCCAAACGAAACGGGCCTTACGGTCGTTCCTGGCAGCTGTACACAAGCAAGAATTTCGCGGACTGGGAGGAGCATGGGCTGATCTTTCACGCCGATCAGACCGATCAGGAGAACGGTTTTGAACGGCTGCAGAAGTTCTTCGACGACCCGGCCTACCGTAGTCCGATCTATAACCGGCCGGAGGAGTGGCGTACGGACGTCTACAACTTCCCCATATTTCCCTACGAGGGGCTTTACCTGGCAACGCCGGTGATGCACCATTGGGCGGGGAAACATCCGCCGATGTATGAGAACGTTGACAGCCGTAAGTCGGTGGAACTGGCATCGAGCCGTAATTTGCTGGATTGGGAGCGGGTGGCGGGTCGGGCGCCGTTCTTGGAGCTTTCGCCGGTCAGCGACGGCGAGACGTATGATACGGGCCAGATCGTAGTTCTGAACAGGCCGGTGGAGCGGAACAACGAGCTGTGGTTCTACTATATGGGTTTCCGGTATCGTAATCTTTCGATTGAGGACCTCCTGAAAAGGCGATACCTGGACGGCAGCGCGATGTGCATGGCGCGGCTGCGGATGGACGGGTTCGTTTCGCTGAAGGGAGGCATTGAGTGGGGGTCGGTGCTGACGAAACCGATCGAGGTCAGCGGGGACACGTTGCATGTCAATGCCGATTCGTGGCGGGGCCGGGTAATTGCCGAGGTAGTTGACGCTGGAAGCGGGGAGACTATTGATGGCTATGCGAAGGATGACTGTGTCCCGGTCATGATGGACAGCATTGACGAATGCGTTCAGTGGCGCGACGGGCGCGAGCTGAGGGAACTGGCGGGGCGGACTGTGCGCTTGCGTTTCCATCTGTGGCAGTCGGAGTTGTATTCCTACTGGTTCAGTTGAGGATTGTCCGCGAAGGGGCGCGAAGAACACTCTTCGGGATTCATGCGGGTTCTTTGCTCGAAAGATAGTGCATTAGAAATGGAGTTTTGCGATGAGACGATTTGAGGGAAAGACGGCCCTGGTCACGGGCGCGTCGCTGGGGATTGGGCGCGGGATCGCGCTGTGCCTGGCGGAAGAGGGCGCGAACGTGGTGGTGAATTACCGGACGTCGGAGGCGGAAGCCCACAGCGCGGCTGAGGAGATCCGGGGGATGGGAAGTGAGGCGCTGGTGTGGCAGGCGGACGTTTCGGACCGGAATGCGATTGCGGCGATGATCGAGGGCGGGGTCGAGCGTTTTGGACGGATTGATGTGGCAGTGGCCAATGCGGCGGTGTCGATCCGGGAGCCGGTGGTGGAGGCGAAGTGGGAGAACGTGATGCGGACCTTCGAGGTGACGCAGTTCGGTGCTTTTCACACGTGCCAGCTGGCGGCGCAGCAGATGCTGAAGCAGCCGCTCACGGGGCGCAGCCGGGGCAAGATCGTGATCATCAGCTCGGTGCACGAGGAGATCGCGTTCCCCAGCAGCGGCGCTTACAACATGTCGAAGGCGGCGATCAATCATCTGGGACGCACGATGGCGGCGGAACTGGCGGGAGATCGCATCAATGTCAACGTGATCAATCCAGGTTGGATCGACACGCCGGGAGAACGCAGTTTTTACAGCGAGGAGGAGATAGCGGAAGGCGGAAAGCGGATTCCCTGGGGTCGGATTGGCGTGCCGGAGGATATTGGCAGGGCGGCGGCTTATCTGGCCAGCGACGATGCGGACTACGCGACCGGCTCGATATTGCGAGTGGACGGCGGATTTGTGCACGGTCTGGTTTTGCCAGAACCGGATGACGGCAGTGGTCAGTAGTCGGAACTGCAGTGGTCAGTGGTCAGTAACTGCCGAGCGGGTGGACAGGGTTGAGGGAGGGAGCGGTAGATGAGGGTTGCGACGGGTGGGCTCAGTCATGAGAGCAGTACGTTCACGCCGGTGCCGACTACGATTGAGAGCTATCGGGAGCGGTTTCTGCTTGAGGGCGATGAGATTCTGCGTACGTTTGCGGGGACGAATACGCCGATCGGCGGCTTTATCGACGGCGCGAGAGCGCACGACTTTGAGTTGATTCCGACGTTGTTTGGCGAACCTCACCCGAGCGCGCCGACGCCGCGGCCGCTTTATGACGAGCTGTTGGGGCGAATATTGGACGGGATCGCGAAGGCGATGCCGTTGGACGGCGTGCTGTTGGAGCTGCACGGGTCGATGTCGGTCGGGGATCTGGACGCGCCCGATGGGCTGGGGGATGCGGAGGGTCATCTGCTGGGGGCGGTGCGGGAGACGGTCGGTGCGGACGTGCCGATCCTGGCACAGCTCGACATTCACTCGAATGTATCGCAGCAGATGGTGGCGATGGCGGACGTCCTGATCGGGCGGGAGAGCTATCCGGAGGTCGACATGTCGGCGCGCGGCCGCGAGTGCGCGGACGTGCTGGTGCGCATGGTGCGTGAGGGTCTGCGGCCGACGATGGCCTTGCACCAGATTCCGATGGTCTGGGGGCTCAACCAGGTGACCGCACATCCGCCGATGCGGGGTGCGATCGCTGAGCTGCACCGGATCGAGTCCCTGCCGGGCGTTGTGTGCGGCTCGATCGCCACCTGCTTTTTTCTGGCTGATGTGCCGGATATGGGGGCTTCGGTCTCCATAGTGACCGACGATGACGAGGCACTGGCCCAGGAGCTGGCCGACCAGTTGGGAGAGTGGATTTACGCACGGCGGGAGGACTGGCAGATGGAACTGCTGCCGGCGCGTACCGCATTGGAAAGGGCGCAGACGGCCGGGCGTTACCCAATCATTCTGGCCGATTTGCATGACAACCCGGGCGGCGGTTCGCCGGGCGACAGTACGGGCGTGTTGCAAACCTTTGTCGACATGCAGTTGGAGGACGCGTGCGTGCTCTACATTGTCGACCCTGAGGCGGCGGCGCTGTGTCACGAGGCAGGTGTCGGCGCGCGGCTGGCCCTGGAGGTGGGCGGCAAGTCGTCGCCGTTGCAGGGAGAGCCGGTGTCGATGGAGGTGGAGGTTGCGGCGCTGTCCGAAGGGGTGTTCCGGTATGACGGGCCGATGTATGCGGGGCTGAGCGGGAACATGGGCAGGTCGGCGCACGTGGTTCACGACGGGATTCACGTACTGCTGGTGAGCGGTCGGGAACAGCCCTTTGATACGGCTTTTGCGCGAACGCTGGGGCTGGACCCGCGGCAGATGCGGTACATATGCGTAAAGTCGAGCACGCATTTTCGCGCCGCGTTTGAATCGTGGGCGGGCGCGATCTACGTGGTGGCGGAGCCGAGCGTCCACAGTCTGCGCGATTTGCCCTTCCGGCGTCTCGGCCGCGACCTGTATCCGTTTACGACTGGGACGTAATTGTTCTCATTTGAGGACAGAGGTGAAAGAAGTGACGGGGTGGGAGGCGCGGCTGCGTCTCCCACTTTTTTTGTGCCACCTTTTTTGGGGAAATGCGGAGGAGAGCGCCCCCGGTAGGAGTCGAACCTACGGCCAAAGGTTTAGGAAACCTCTGCTCTATCCTCTGAGCTACGGGGGCAGGAAGCGCTGCACACGCCAGGAGACGATAGCACAAAGCTGCGGTCAGGTCAAAGAAAACGGCGGAATTTGGTGGCGGCTTTCTTCGGGGGTCGTCTGAGGGAAGGGGTAGACGGCGCGAGGGCAGGCACAAGGCCTGCCCCTACAGGTGGGGTGAAGGGATGACGGAGAGGGTGGCGCGGAGGGGGGGGGGGCAGGCGCGAGGGTTGGCCCTACGGGTGGGTTGTGGGGGGACGGAGAGGGTGGCGCGGATGGGAGGGTGGGCAGGCACGAGGCCTGCCCCTACAGGTGGGTTTGGGGGGGACGGAGAGGGTGGCGCGGATGGGGAGTGGGCGGGTGCGAGGGTTGGCCATATGGGAGTGGAAGGGGGGTTGGGGGTGACGCACGGCCGCCGCGGGCGGACACCGTCACACTGGCCTCAAACTCACTGCGGCGCGAGAAGGGCCGGGGGCGTTGCGGGGGCGGATCCCCCGCACAAGGGAGGGCCGAATAGGCCCGACCGCCCAACTGCAGTGGTCAGTGGTCAGTGGTCAGTGAGTGGACGAAGTGTTGGGGATGGATGTGAGGACTGAATTTGAAATGGTCGTTACTAAAGGAACACACCGGATTACCCCCGTTTTGGACTGTACCGTTCTGGGCGGCAGGTTCGCTGATTTCGGTGGAGTGATGTACAATCGGCGGAAATTGTATGCCCATCATAAGTCTACCGGCGCACCGATTGCATGCCCGTATGTGCCTGTGCTTTGCTTGTCAGGCGGGGCATGACGCGGCGGCCGGACGCGATGATGAGACCCGGCCCGAACCACAGATAGAGAGGCTGCATGGAGACCGCACAGGATTTCGCGCGTGGAGTACTGAACAATGTCGGCGATGTAATCGTAGGCAAGGCGGAGGTGATCGAGCACCTGCTGATCGCGTTGCTGTGTGAAGGCCACGTTCTGCTGGAGGATGTGCCGGGGGTCGGCAAGACGATGATGGCGCGGGCGCTTTCGGTGAGCCTGGGCGTAGATTTCCGCCGGCTACAGTGCACGCCAGACCTGCTACCCAGCGACATTACGGGCACGAGCATTTTCAACCAGGAGACACGGCAGTTTCAGTTCATTGCCGGCCCTGCGTTTACGCATGTCCTGCTGGCCGACGAGATAAACCGGGCCACACCGCGGACGCAGGCGGCGCTGCTGGAGTGTATGGGTGAACGGCAGATCACGGCGGATGGGTTGACGCGTCCGCTGCCGAGGCCGTTCATGGTGATTGCGACGCAGAACCCGGTGGAATACGAAGGCACATTCCCGTTGCCGGAGGCGCAACTGGACCGGTTCCTATTCAAGCTGAATCTGGGTTACCTGTCGGATGAGGAGGAGGGGGAGATGCTGGTCAGTCTGGGGCACCGGCATCCGATCGAGACGCTGGAGGCAGTGGTCGACGGGCACAAGCTGCCGGAGCTGGCGGAGCAGATATGGAACGTTACGGTGGCGGACAGCATTCGCGACTATATTGTGGGGCTGGTACAGGCGACGCGCAGCCACGGGGACCTGGCGCTGGGCGCGAGCCCGCGCGGTTCGCTGGCGCTCTATCGGGGCGCGCAGGCGCGGGCAGCGTTGCGGGGCCGCGACTATGCGCTGCCGGACGACGTGCAGGCGCTGGCGCCGCTGGCCCTGCCGCATCGCTGCATCGTGCGCTCGGACGCGGCGCTGCGAGGACGGACGGCAGACCAGATCATCAGCGAACTGCTGGAAGCGACCGCACTTAATCTGGGTGACGAGACGGAGGCGTGGGCGGCGGTCCCCGCGACTGAAGGACAGGGATAAACAGTTGTTCGATCTCTTCTTCTTGCTTCTATTTCTGTTCGCATTCGCGGTTTTTCTGCGAATGGACTGGATCTATTACGTCTTCTACGTGGTGGGCGGCGTTTGGCTGATCAGCCACTGGTGGACAAGGCGCAGCCTGCGCAACCTTAACGTATCGCGGCGGGTGCCGCCGAGAGCATTTGCCGGCGAGAGAATACACAGCGATATCAACTTTCTGAATCGCAGCCGCCTGCCGATCCCGTGGCTGCGATTGCAGGAGAACATCCCGATCGACCTGAGAGCGATCGAACAGTACAGCACGGTGATCAGCGTGGGCGGGCGTTCGCTGACCAAGCGCCAGTTTGCGTTGCACTGTCACCGCCGCGGCTACTACGAGATCGGTCCGCTCAGTCTGCAGACGGGCGATCTGTTCGGATTTGCGGAATCCTCCTGGCAAGAGACCACCGCGCACCTGCTGACGGTCTATCCCAAAGTCTACTCCCTGGCGGACCTGGGTCTGCCAAGTCTTCTGCCCTTCGGCGATATGCGCAGCCCCCACCGGCTGTACCAGGACCCGACGCGTATGGCAGGCGTGCGCCCGTACGAGAGCGGCGACAGCATGCGGAACATTCACTGGCGGGCAAGCGCGCACGAGGACACGCTGCTGGTGAAGAAGTTCCAGCCGTCGATGGCCCTGAGTACGACGGTGGTCCTCGACCTGGACCGCAGCGCCTTCCCCTACCGGGAGGAGTACAGCGGGAGCGAGTGGGCGGTGGTGCTGGCGGCGTCTGTGGCCAGTCACGTGGCAGAGCAGCGGCAGGAGATAGGGTTTCTCAGCAACGGGGAGGACCCGCGCACCGGTGCGGAGGTGCTGGCCGTCCCTTCGCGAAACGGGCGCGGCCATCTGATGGGGATACTTGAGATCCTGGCGCGCATTCAGCTGCGGGACATGCGTAAAGCCGAAGAAGAGCCGTCGAACCGGAATGGCAGGGCGCCCAAGGGTGCGACGGACGGGAGTTCGGAGGAGGAGTGGAGATCTCCGATTGCGCTGCCGACGTGGCTGCCGGGACGGGTGGCGCATCTGAGCTGGGGTTCAACACTGGTGGTGGTGACGCCGCGGCTGACCGAGGAGCTGGTCTGGGTGATGCACGGCATGTACCGGCGGGGACTGAACGTGTATGCCCTGGTGTGCACGTTGCAGCCGCAGTTCAAGCGCATTCGGGAGCAGGCAGAGGCCCTGGGCATTACTTCGCATCAGACGATTTGGGAGTCGGATTTGCTGAAACTGCAGGGGTAGTGGTCAGTGGTGAGTGGTTAGTGGTCAGTGGTTAGTGGTCAGTGGTGGGTTGGATGGGGGCGGGTCTAAGGGCAGATGGCAGAGACTGAGGGCGGCGGACATCAGGCTGGATTTGACAATGCGTGGCAGGACTCTTTGCTGCGTCCGGCGGTCATTGCGGCGCTGGTCGGCTGCCTGCTGGTGGCGCTGACCTCTTTTGTCCGGCATATTGGGCCGGGGCTGCCCGAATCCTACTTGAATGTGCTGCGGATCACGTCGATCGGGGCGGCGCTGGTGGGCGGATATACGACGACGATGCTGGTGCGTCCCGAGCAACGACAGCGGCGTACGGTCAGCTTTCGTCTGTCGGAGCTGGGGTTGATCCTGTTTTCGGCGCGTATCGCGCTCTGGGCGACTGTCGAGGGTTGGCCGGCACCGGCGGCGATGGTGATGCAGCCGTTCGCCGTTTTCCTCACGTTGATGTTCATCATCAACGCTCTGTTCATCCTGATCGCGTGGGGGATGGCGGTGCTGGTGACGAACGATTTTCTGGCAATGGGCCTGCAGCCGGACGAACTTGCCGATCTGGAGGCGGCGTCGAGGCCGATCAGCGGCGACGATCATCGCATACAGAGTGACCGCGGCGCCTTGGTGCGACGATTCAGCGAGCGCTGGGCGATCGGGGGAATGCTGCTGATTGTACTGACCGCGGCCAGCCAGGTGGGGATGGGCTCGAACGGCTTTTTTGCGCTGGTGCGGCAGGACATAGCGGGTGGCGTCATCGGTGCGGCGATCGTCTATTTCGTGCTGGGCCTGCTGCTGCTGACGTTCGGTCACCTGGCGGCGCTGCGGGCGAGGTGGCAGCTGGCGAAGCTGCCCAGTGAGGCCACGATCGTGCGCAACTGGCCGTTCTATGCTATCGGTCTGCTGCTGGTGGTGGGGGCGGCGGCTTTTCTGATGCCGTTGGGCGGGACGTTCCGGCTGGCCCAGCTGATGGGGCTGGTAATGCGAGCCGTATCGGGGGCGATCTACCTGCTGATGGGCCTGATACTGGGACTGCTCGCTCTGCTATTCGGAGGCGACGAGGAGATTGTCGAGGAGCCGGCGCGCGAGCAACCGGAGTTTTCTGCGCCGCAGATCGAGCAGGTCCAGCCGGCGGAGGCGCCGCCGTGGCTGGGGGGCACGGTGTTCTGGATAATCGTCTTACTATTGCTTGGCTATGCGACGTATATCTATCTTCAGGGGCGGGGCGTCAATTTCCAACTGATATTGGCCTGGTTGCGGCAGTTCCTGCAGGGTTGGAAGCAGATTGGGGACGCGTTTAGCGAATGGCGCTCGCGGAGGTTGGCCCCGGAAGAGGAATTGAAGGAGAAGTCGGGCCGTTCGCGCGTGCGCCGCTGGCTGGATGAGCTGATGCTGGGCCGGTTGCCGCCGGATGAGCAGGTCCGTTACTTTTATGTTTCGACGCTGGAGAGTGCGGCGGAGCACGGTGTGCGACGGCGCCCGGGCGAGACGCCGTACAGTTTTCAGGCGCGTTTGGGAAGCCAGGTCGAGAGTGAAGACGCGGCAGCTGCCGCGCGTCTGACAGACGGCTTTGTGAACATTGAATTTGCGCGTCAGAGCACAGAGGCGACGGCGGTCCCACTATTGAAACGGGCGTGGACCCAGATTCGGGGGGCGCTTGCCGGATTAGGGGAAGAGCAATCCGATCCAGGCGAGGAAGGACAGGACGCGCCGAAGGCCGAATAGCGGCCACGGACAGTTGCCGACCGATCCAAATTGCGTTCAAGATAGGACCTCGCTTCTCGCCAATTGCGAACTGCGTAGAGTCAGACCAAACTGGCGCGATTCCAATGCGTAACTGGCGCGAGGCGTCCTGGCAACTGCCGGGAGTTCCATTAGGTCGAAACCATCGCTGGATTCTTCAAGGCGCGCCTATCGGATGTGCTTCAGGCTTTTCGCCGTTTTGTCGGAATATCCGACGCGCTAACCAAGTCTTGGAGCTGCACATCTTTTTCTCGCTCGAAACGGTGTCAGATCGTGCTCGGTAAGGTCGCCTGCACCTGGATTTTCCCCAAAATATTTCAAGATCTGACAAGAAACTGGTAAATTTTGGTGCTTGACTGTACATAACCAGATGGTTATAATATGGGGATGTAGGTAGACAGGGCAGGGCGGTAAAGGGGGCCTGGGGTTTTGGGCTGCCATGTCGGCAGCCGAACCTTCTTGCGAACAACTACGCAATCCACAGGTGGGCAGATCGATGATGTCAGAGTCAGAGAAGTCAGGCGACGAGGCCGAGAACACCGAAGTTGAGCAAGTTGACCCAGAGTTGCAAGCCGACCCAGATTTGCCGGCTGGCCAGGCGTTGCAGGCTGAAGAGGAGTTGCAGGCCGATGACGGGCAGCAGGCTGAAGAGGAGTTGCAGGCTGATGACGGGCAGCAGGCTGATGAACAGCAACAGGCCGACGAGATGCTTTTTGAACAGTACCTCGCGGAAGAAGAGGACCTCAGTTTGCCGGAACGGGGCGATCTTCGCGAAGGTATCGTCGTAGAGGTTCGGTCAAACGAGCTGCTGGTCAACATTGGCGCCAAGCGGGATGGGATCGTGCCCCAGTCGGACCTGAACCGGCTCGAGGAAGAATATGTGGGCACGCTGCGTGAAGGTGAGACGGTACCGGTCGTGGTGAGCAAGCTCACTACCAGTGAAGGCATGCTGGTGTTGAGCATTGCGGACGCCCTGCAGAAAAAGGACTGGCTCGTTGCGGAGAAGATGCTCGAGAGCGGCGAGATCACCGTGCGGAAGGTCGTTGGCTTCAACAAGGGTGGTCTGCTGGCTGATTTCGACCATTTGCGGGGGTTTATTCCGGCATCGCACATCGTGGGGCTGCCGCGCAACATGAATGAAGAGCAGCGCAATGAGCGGCTGCAACAGATTGTGGGCCAGGAGCTTCCAGTCAAGGTAATCGAAGTTGAGCGGCAGCGGCGTCGTCTTGTGCTCTCGTACCGGCTGGCGGAGCGCGAGTACCGGGCTGGACGCAAAGCGCAGTTATTTGAGGAGCTGGAGGTCGGCGCGGTCGTAGATGGTGAGGTACGCAGCCTGCGTCCGTTTGGCGCGTTTGTGGATATCGGCGGCGCGGACGGGCTCCTGCACGTCAGCGAGATTGGCTGGACACCGGTCAGCCACCCGCGCGATGTGTTGCAGGTGGGAGAGCGAATCCAGGTCGAAGTACTGCGTTTGGACCCGGAGCGGAGCCGCATCGCGCTGAGCCGCAAGCGATTGCTTTCGAATCCCTGGGAGAGCATTGAAGAGCGCTACAAGGTGAATGACACGATTCTGGTCACGGTAACGCGGGTGATCGATTTTGGCGCCTTCGCCCAGTTGGAGCCAGGAATCGAAGGGTTGATCCATATCAGCGAGCTTGCCGACATTACGGTTGCAGAGCCGCTGAAGATGGTCAGCAGCGGTGATCGCATTCCGGTGAAGATTTTGCGCATCCACCCGGACCGGCAGCGCATAGGATTGAGCCGGCGGCAGGCCGACGAAATTGTGGGGCAGGCGCTGCTGGAGTCGGAGGCGGAGAGCTTTGCGAGCAGTGCGGACGAGGAGTCGGAGGCGGCGGTAGCAGAGGCGGACAGGGTTGAGGAGGCGGAGCCTGCAGCTGCTGGTGAGCCCGCAGCTGCCGTTGCTGAGGCGGAGGCTGCCGTCGAAGAGCCGGAAGCGGCGGTTGACGAGGGGGAGTCCGACGACTCGGAAGAAGAGGCGGCTGCGCCTGCGGAGGACGAGGAAGAGGCTGCGGGAGAAGAGGATTCCGAGGATGACGCGCCGGACGGGTCGGAGGAAAGAATCTAAAGTGTTTTTTGCAGTCCTTACCGAGGGTCGTTTATAATTGCGCTGCCTGCCAGTCTATTAGAGCAAAATGGGCTGGCAGGCTTGTTTTGTCCGATTTGCATTCACGTTTTGAAGGGGGTGAGTTCGATTAGCGTTGAGTTGAGGCCAGGAGAGTCACAGGAAAGTCTGATGCGGCGGTTCCGGAAGTCGGTAGCCGAGGCGCGTATCCTACCGATTGTGCGCCAGAAACGCTGGTTTACGTCCAAGAGTGAAGTGCGACGCATCAACAAACAGAAGGCAATCCGGAAAGCACGGCGGAATGCGGCCCGGTCTTTCCGTTAGAGCATTCGCCAAAGACCAGGCTGCAGAACAGCCGGCCACGCGTAAACTGATGGAGAGTTATGGCTGAGGAAATACTCACACTGGAAGGCAAAGTCATCGAAGCGTTGCCGAATGCCCAGTTTCGGGTGGAATTGGAGAATGGGCATGTCGTTCTGGCGTATCTGTCGGGCAAGATGCGTAGGAACTACATTCGGGTTTTTCTCGGTGACAGGGTGAGGGTCGATATGAGTCCGTATGACTTGACACGCGGACGCATTACATATCGGCGCAAGTAGCGGCATATCTGCATTGGTGAAGACCGACTGTGCGTGCGGTACGGCCGCACGCCTACGGCATTTGGATGCAGTGGCGTTTTCACCAAGAGTCAAGAACCGAAAACCGAGGCAGTTACAACGAGCCGGGAATGGGTCCATTCCCGGTTTTTTGTATGGAGGTTTTCAGAGGCCGGGCAGTTTGCGGAGTGTGTTGACGGCGTCGGCCACGAATAGGCGTTCGGCTTCAAAAGTCAGCCTTTGGCCGGCGCGGTCAAGGGGTTCCCACAGGACCTGGAACTGTTTGGCGTCCTTTGGGGGCCGGGTTATCTGACGGGGCGAAAGCAGTTTCATCAGGAAGTAACGTTCCTCGCGGATGTAGTGCGCACCCTTGTAATCGAATTCGACTGTACGACGGCCCAGGTCGGCGAGGATACGCAGATCGCCAAAACCTGTTTCTTCGCCGGTTTCGCGCAGGGCAGCTTCCGCGGCGCTTTCGCCGGGGTCGATATGCCCTTTGGGCAGGCGTACTTCGGCGCGGCTGGGGCGGTCGAGCAGGAGAAGGAATGTTTCGGCCGCGGGCAGATGGTCGAGGATGTCTCTTTGGGCGACGATGCCGCCGGCGGCGTTGTATCGAATCGTCTTCACAGCAGGACTCCTGTGCTAGAATACGGGCATGCAGACTCTGATTTCGGGGGCGAACAGTTTACGGATTCCACTATCCAGCGAACAGATAGAGCAGTTTCGCGTCTATGCGGCGCTGCTGGCGGAGTGGAATCAGAGGATGAATCTGACGGCGATAACGGACAGTGTCGAGGTGCAGAAGAAGCATTTTCTGGACTGTTTGGTGGGCCTGCCGCTGGTCGCGGAGGAGGTCGGTGCTTCTATGCCTCTGAAGCGTGCGCTGGCCTGCGTTGACATCGGCACGGGCGCGGGATTTCCAGGTGTACCACTGAAGATCGCGTGGCCTGCATTGAAACTGACGCTGGTCGACGGCACGGCCAAGAAGATTCGGTTCCTTGAAGAGGTTGTACGTGCGCTGGGGCTCGAGAATGTGAATCTCGTTCAGGGCAGGGCAGAAGAGCTGGGCCGTAATCGTCGTTTTCGCGGACAGTTCGATCTGGCGGCCGCCAGGGCCGTGGCCCGGCTGAATACGCTGACCGAATATGTGCTGCCATTTGTGCGCCAGGGTGGATTGGCGGTCATCTATAAGGGACCGAACGCGGCAGAGGAGTTTATGGAGGCGAGAAACGCGATTGAACTGCTGGGCGGCGAAGCGGTACGTTTTGCGCCGGTGGTTGTGCCGGCGCTGGATGAAGAGCGGCGCGTTCTCCTGATCAAGAAGCTGCGAAAGACACACCGACTCTACCCCAGGCAGCAAGGTCTGCCTCGCAAGGCGCCCCTGTGACGGCGGGCGGGGGCCCGGCGGTGCCGGCTTATCCTCAACGCAGGTAGTAGGTCATGTGCTGGAAGTGTACGACGGGGTCGATATATTCGACGCGAACATGCGCGGGGACGGCCAGCGTTATGGGCGCGTAACAGAGAATGCTATTGAGCCCAGCCTCGATGAGCTGCATGGCGACGCGCTGGGCGGCGTGGGCAGGCACGGCCATAACGGCAATTTGCACTCTTGTCTCCCGGACCAGTTGGTTGAGGTCTGCAAAATCCTCGATACGCAGCCCGTGGCCGATTGGTTGCCCGATCTTCTGCGGGTCCTCATCCATGACGGCTACAATTCGAAAGCCGCTCGATTCAAATTCCTGATAGTTGGCGATCGCGGTGCCTAGAGAGCCGGCACCGACGAGAATCACCGGCCAGATCGTGTCGACGTTGAGGATTTTCTGGAGCTGCCGGCAGAGGAATTCGATGTTATAGCCCGTGCCCTGCTTGCCGAATTCGCCGAAGTGGCTGAGATCCTTGCGAATCTGTGCTGAGCTGATGCCGAGATGCTCCCCAAGCTCCTGGCTGGAGGTAACTTCACGCCCGTCATCGGCCAGGAGGCGGAGGGTGCGCAAGTAGACCGGCAATCGACCGATAACGATATCGGGGATGGGGGCTTTGCCTTGCGCTCTTTCGTCCTTCACCGTCTGGCTATCGCTTTCAATGATGAGGGGGTTGGAATGGGCAGTGCCTGCAGGATTCTGTCAGGGCCGGCGGATACAGATGAACTGGTGGTAGTTGGGCCGGGCAGGCCATTGGGCCCGCTTTGGACTGGGAAGTAATTCACCAAAGATAGCACAGACCGGGCTGGAGAGCAATTGAACTGCAGTTTTGAGTTGTTAGTTTTTTTTCTTAGTTCTTAGTTTCTAGTTTTTAGTATTTAGTTTTCAGTTAATTGCTTTTCATGTTCGGTATTTGGTGGGGGCATGGTGGTTGAGAGATTGACTCATGTGGACAGACAGGGGAAGGGGGCGGCAGAGCGGGGCGACGGGCAGCGGGGGGAGGCTTGTTCACTAGCGCAGGGTTTCGGAGTGGCCGTCGACGGCGAGAGACTGACCGGAGATACGGGCGGCGTTATCGGAACAGAGGAAGAGTATGGTTGCGGCGACATCGTCGGGAGCAATTAACGTTCGGAGGGAGCTCTTCTGGCGGGATGCTTCGCGGATTTCCTCTACGCTGACGCCGCGGGCTGCGGCCTTGGCGGCGTAGACGCCTTCGATGCGGGGTCCTTCGACGGGGCCGGGGCAGACGGCGTTGACGCGGATGCCGTATGGGCCCAGTTCCATGGCAAGAGTCTTGGTGAAGCCGATCAGGGCCCACTTGGAGGCGGCGTAAGGGGCGCGCAGGGGGTAGCCGTGCAGGCCGGCGGTGGAGCCGATGTTGATGATGGCGCCGCCTCCGCTTGCCTTGAGCAGGGGGATGGCGAGGCGTGAACAGTAGAATGCTCCGTTCAGGTTGACGTCGATGGTACGCTGCCAGTCGAGCGGGGTGATGTCCTCGGCGTTCGCGGTTGGGCCGGAGATGCCGGCGTTATTCACCAGCACGTCCAGCCCGCGGAGGTCGCCTGCGACCGTTTGGAAGGCGGACTCCATCTGATCGGGGTCGGCCACGTCGGCGCGGACGCCAGAGAGCCGGTCGTGCGCGCCTTCCAACCGGGCCAGAGCAGCCTCATCTATATCGCAGAGGCGTACGTGTGCGCCGGCCTGGAGGAAGTGATCGGCGATGGTGCGACCGATTCCGGCGGCAGCGGCGGATATGAAGACGCGCTTGCCTGCGATTCCCTTCATCTCGTAGTTCTCACAGATTCAGTTGATCAGGCTGGGGATGGGCCACGGCTGCGCCCGTCGCCGGTTGCTATCCGTAGGCACCGTGGGGCAGGAATCCAAGAATCCTGCGCAGGCGGTCATCGGCGCCGTCGTAGACGTGCTCTGGCATAGTGTAGTTCATGAATGGGTAGTACTTGTGGCCGACGATGCGACGGCCGTAGGTAACCTGGGTGATGTAGCGGGTGCGCTGGCTGCGGTTGGGGCCGCCGCGGTGCCAGACCTGGTTGTTGAAGAGGACCACGCTGCCGGCAGGTCCGAGGTTGTATTGGATGCGTTCTTCCCATTCGGTGCCGTCGAGCTGGCGGGAGGGGGGACTGGCGCCGAAGAGATGGGAGCCGGGGATGGTCTCGGTGCCGCCGTGCTCGATTTCGATGACGTCGGTGAGATAGTAGTTGGCGGTGAAGAAGAGGACGGGCAGATGCACGTTGGCCGGGGGGGCGCCGTCCTTGACGATGTAGTGGGGACGGTCGTCCTGGTGCCAGCCATCGAGGCCGCCGCCGGGCGGGGAGATAAAGGAGTTGTTGTGGATGACGTGGCAGTCGGTGCCGATAATCGCTTCGGCCAGTGTGACCATCGGTTCCATGTTGAAGAGGCGCAGGTTGGCGGAGCTGGTCTCGAACATGCGGTGGGCGAGGTGGGCGCGCTCGCTCTTGTTGTTGAGCCCGTTGGGGTTGTCGCGCAGCGACACATCCAAGTCGGCGCGCAGCTGGTCGGTCCAGTCGGGCGGAAGCATATTGCGCAGGAAGAGGCAGCCTTGGCGATGAAACTGGTCCACCCAGGCGTCAATCTGCTCGTCGCTGGCTTTTTTGCCTGCAAGATAGTCGGTACCCATTTTTTTCATCTCCCCTTGATATTCAGTGTCCGGTTTGCGTCCTTAATTCGCAACCTGCTCTCTCCGGCAGGTGGGGACAGTTCAGTCGATCAGAATCCTTGCAGGCGGCTGAGGTCGGCGACAGGCGCCGGGAGCCGGGCGATGCGCTGGATCAGGGCCTGGCGGGCCAGGCGCAGTTCCTCCTCCTCGGCGTTCACCAGCACGGCGTCGAAATAGCTGTTGATGGGTGCGGCCAGTGCGGCCAGGACGGGGCCCAGCAGTTCGGCAGTGTCGGCGGCCCCGTTCAGTTTGGCGGCCGCGCCGTCGCAGGCACTGTGCAGGTCGTGTTCCACCTGCTCCCGGTAGGCAGTGGGGTGCAGGGGCAGTTCGCGGTCGAGGCCGCGGACGATGCGGGCACAGCGGGCGTAGGCGGTCAGGGTCTCTTCCCAGCCGGGGGCGGAGACGGCGGCGGCCAGATGGTGGACGGCGCCGACTGCCGCGAAGGGGTCGTCGCCGCGGGCGGCCAGGACAGCGTCGACGACATCGGGTGGATGGCCGAGGTCGCGCAGCTTTCTCTCCAGGCGGCGAACGATGAAGTCGCGGGCGTTGGGGACGGCGTCGTCCGTCAGGATGGTTCCATATTGGCCGGCAGCCTGCTCGAGGGCGGCGGTCAGGTCGAACGGGAGTTTTGCGAGTGTGAGCACGTTGACGATGCCGAGGGCGGCGCGGCGCAGGCCGAAGGGGTCTGCGCTGCCGCTGGGGGTGACGCCGACGCCGAAGAGGCCGACGAGGCTGTCCAGTTTATCGGCGAGGCTGAGGGCGAGGCCGGCTTCGCCTTCAGGGATGGTGTCGCCGTCGAAGCGGGGCAGGTAGTGCTCGCGGATAGCCTGGGCAACGGCGGGGGGTTGGCCGCTGCGGAGGGCGTAGATTTCTCCCATTATTCCCTGCAGACTGGTCATTTCGACCACCATGGCTGTGACCAGGTCGGTCTTGCAAAGAGCCGCGGCCAGGCGGGCGGTCTCCACTTCCTGTTCGACTGCGCCGAGCATGTGTGCGATGCGGGGAGCCAGGGACTGTAGGCGACCGGCCTTTTCGAGCATTGACCCGAGCTTGGCGTGGAAGGTGAGGGTTTCGAGTCGCTGGGTAAAGGTGTCGAAGGGCCTGGCGGTATCCTGTTTGTAGAAGAATTCGGCATCGGCGTAGCGGGCGCGGATGACGCCTTCGTTGCCCTGGCGCACGACATCGGGATGTTCCAAGGCGTCGGCGTTGGCTACGGTGACGAAGCGGGGCGCCAGTGCGGGTTCGGCAGCCGCTTCCGGGGGTTTGGTCACGACAGGGAAGTAGCGCTGGTGCTTTTTCATTACCGCGGTGAGGATTGGCTGCGGCAGGTCCAGGTAGCGTGTTTCAAAGGAGCCCAGTACGGCCTGGGGCGCCTCCACCAGGTCGGTAACTTCGTCCAGAAGGTCCTCGTCCGGCTCCCATCGGTAGGTGCCCGGCGGGAGCGGTTCGGCGCCTGCCGTTTTGAGCTCGCGGGCACGTGCGGCTGCATTGTGCACGGCGGCGGCGATGAGGCTGCGGCGGTCCTGGCGGTTGAGCTGGATGCCCTGGGCGGCGGCGGCGTCGAAGTAGCTGTCGGCGCCGGCGATGGTGAAGGTAGTGAATTCGCCTGCGGGGAGTCGGGCCTGGGCGTCGCGGAAGCGGGGTCCACGGCTTTCGCGACCGCTGCTGACATTGGCCCAGGACATTGGGATGACCTGGGAGCCGTAGAGGGCGACGATCCAGCGAAGGGGGCGGGGATAGCCCTTGTTGCTGCGGTTCCAGCGCATGGTCCTGCCCCACTGCATGCCGTCGAGCAGGTCTTCGACTAGCTGCGGGAGGACGGCGGCGGCCGGTTCACCTTGCAGGGTGGTCACGGCGTAGACGTAGTTGTCGCGCACGATGAGGTCTGCGGGTTGAACGCCCTGACCGCGGGCGAATCCTGTGGCGGCTCTTGTGGGCTGGCCGTCGGCGTCGAAGGCGCGGTCGGCGGGCGGGCCTCTGCGTTCGACGATCTCGTCCTGCTGGCGGGGGCTCAGATCCTGTACGTGTGCCACGAGGCGGCGTGTGGTGCCGGAGACGGAGATTCCGCCGTATGACAACCGGGCCTCGTCCAATAGTTCGGTCAGCCTCAGTTCCAACTGGTGGATGCCGACGGGCACGTCGGCGGCGGGCAGCTCTTCGCTGCCCAGTTCGATGAGCAGGGACTGGGGTTCGGATGCTTGCTCGGATTCGCTTAGCTGTACGGCGTCTTGTCTCCCGTTGCGATTCTGCCCGCCCTGCTGGTTCTCCCGGCCGTTATCGAGCCAGGGGTACTCTTCGCGCTGACGTTGCTCCACGTAGAGTTCGGAGATGCGGCGGGCCTGGTTGCGCATGGCGGCGAAGAACTTGGCGCGTTCGGTGACGCCTATGGCGCCGCGGGTGTCGAGGATGTTGAAGGCCTGGCTCTGGCGCAGGACGTAGTCGTGGGCGGGGGCGACGAGGCCGCGCTCGATGCAGGCTTCGGCCTCGGCGTTGTAGAGATCGCACAGGGTGCGCTGGCGCTCGACGTCGGCCAACTCGAAGTTATAGATGCAGTGTTCGATCTCCTGCTGGCGGTAGATTTCGCCGTAGGTGTGGACGCCGTCGAAGTCGATGGACCAGACTTCGGTGCGCTGCTGGAGATACATGACGATGCGCTCAAGGCCGTAGGTTATTTCGACGCTGACGGGGTCGAGGCTGACGCCGCCGGCCTGCTGGAAGTAGGTGAACTGGGTGATCTCCTGGCCGTCGAGCCAGACTTCCCAGCCGAGGCCCCAGGCACCGAGGGCTGGGGATTCCCAGTTGTCCTCGACGAAGCGGATGTCGTGGCGGTCGCGTTGCAGGCCGATTGCTTCCAGGCTGCTCAGATAGAGCTCCTGGGGGTTACCGGGATCCGGTTTGAGGATCACCTGGTACTGGGTGTGCATCTGCATGCGGTTGGGGTTTTCGGCGTAGCGGCCGTCGTCGGCGCGAAAGGAGGGCTCGACGTAGGCGACGTTCCAGGGTTCGGGTCCGAGGACGCGCAGGACGGTGGCGGGGTTCATGGTGCCGGCGCCCAGTTTTTCGCTGTGGGGCTGCCAGATCTGGCAGCCGTGGGCGGCCCAGTATTCGTGCAAACGACGGATCGTTTCCTGCATTGAGGGGGTATCAGGCATTGCTCAACTCGACAGTTGCGGCAGTTATGAGGTGGTCCACTGGTCTTGCAGTACAGTCCATGTTATGTGCTCTTGACGACGAAGCCGTTTTCCTTCACGGCTTTCTGGAAGAGGTTTTCGTCCAACTTGAGGCCGAAGCCGGGCGTGTCGGGCAGGCTAACCAGTCCGTCATTCACGGCGTAGGCTGAGGTGTCCAGGCCCGGTGTGGAGAGCTCATCCCATTCGACGAAGGCAAAGTTTTCGACGGCAGGGGCGAGGTGGCCGGAGACGAAGTTGCCCAGATGGCGACCGTAGTGATGGGGGGCGGTGCGCACGTTCCAGGCGTCCAGTTTGGGGGCCGTTTGCAGCCATTTTGTCAGGCCGTAGCTGAAGATGTCGTATTGAATCACGTCGACGATGCCTCTGCGGGCGTAGTTCAGGAGGTGAGGGGAGGCCGACCCTTCGCCGTCGGCGATAAGGACGGAGAGACCCTCGCGCTCGATCCAGGCGTGCAGATCCTCATAGAGCTCATCGTCCTCGTGGAAGGCCTCTTCAAGCCAGAAGAGGTTGCAGCCGGCGGTTTCGGTGAGGATATGTTTGGCGATGTTGAGAGTATAGCCGTTGTTGGCGTCGATAAGGAGGACGGCATCGGGGCCGACGGCGGCGCGGACAGCGCGGACGACGGCTACGTCGCGGCGGTTGCCTTCCTCAAGGGGCATGTGACGGGCGCCGCGGCCGACTTTGATCTTGAAGGCGCGGTGCCCGTGCTCGTAGCCGAAGCGGGCTTCGGCGGCGATCAGGGCGGCGCCTTCTTCGTGGGTGGGGAGGTGCAGGTCGTCGATGAGGAGGGTGGTGTCGTAGCAGGGCACGCGCAGGGGCTCTGCCGCGTTCTTGCCGGCGCGCTGTGCCAGGATCCGGTAGACGGGGCGGCCGGTGCTGTGGCCGAGAAGGTCCCAAAGTGGATATTCAATGGCGTAGGCTTTGGGGTCGGCGCCATTTGCGGCGGTGATCAGTTCGTCCAGGGTTAATCCCAGAAAGGACTCGGCATGCTGGCGGGTGAGATTGCTGAGGCCGAAGCCGGCGGCGCCATCGGCAATTGTGATGCGCGCCAGTGAAACAGGGGCTTCCCAACCGTGATCGTCTTTTTTGCGGGCGTTGTAACCGGCCAAGCGGGGCCGACGGCCTACGAGAGTTCCCAATTCGATTGAGGCAATGCGCGAGCCGGACACTTGCGAATCTCCTGAGCGTTTCGCTTTACTGCCGGGAATTGTAGAAAAGATTGCGCGCCAGCGCCAATATTGTGATCCTCTTGTGTCAGCGAGACTCTGGAATCGGCGTATGCCGGCGAAGACTTCCGCGGTCTAAAAGGCCGGTTCCGCTATTGGCGTACGGCAAAGCCGTTGGAAGAGACAGTTTGCTGGAAGCGTTCCTCGTCCAGGGCGAGGGCGAAGCCGGGTGCGTCGGGCATGCGTACGTACCCCTCTTCCACCTGGTAGGCGGAGCCGTCGAGCCCGGGGGTGGTGCACTCGTCCCACTCGATGAAGAGAAATCCGTCGACGGCGGCGGCGAGATGGCCGGAGACAAAGTTGCCGATGTGGCGCCCGTAGTGATGGGGCGCGGTCTTTACATTCCACTCGTCGAGGCGGGCGCCGGTCTCGAGCCAGCTGGTCATGCCGTGACTGAAGATGTCGTATTGGATAATGTCGACGAAGCCATCGCGGGCGTAATCGAGGAGCATGGGGGAGGCGAGGCCCTCACCGTCGGCGATGTTGGTGGACAGTCCTTCGCGCTCGATCCAGTCGTGCAGGTCCTCGTAGAGTAGGCCGTCCTCGTGGAAGGCTTCTTCGAGCCAGAAGAGGTTGCAGTCGGCGGTTTCGGCGAGGACCTGTTTGGCGATGTTGAGATTGTAGCCGTTGTTGGCGTCGATGAGGATGGTAGCGTCAGGGCCGACCTCTGCGCGCACGGCGCGAATCACGGCCACGTCGCGGCGGTTGCCTTCGAGGAGGGGCATGTGACGGGCGCCGCGGCCGACCTTGATTTTGAAAGAGCGGTGGCCGTTGTCATAGCCGAAGCGGGCTTCGGAGGCGATGAGGGCGGCGCCCTCTTCGTCGGTGGCGAGGTGCAGGTCGTCGATGTAGAGGGAGGTGTCGTAGCAGCGGACGAGCGGGGGCTCGGAAACGGTCTTGCCGGCCGATTGGGCCAGGAGCTGGTAGACCGGGCGGCCGGTGCGCTGGCCTTGCAGATCCCAGAGCGGGAATTCGAGCGAAGCGGCGCGCGGTGCGACGCCGTTGGCGGCGTCGATGAGGTCTTCGACCTTTTCGCCCAGAAAGGCGTGGGCTTCCTGCCGGGTCAAGCGCCCGCAGGCGCCGAATCCAGTTGTTCCATCGGACGTGGTAATCCGGGCAAGGGGCACCCGGACTTCGTTGCCGTGAACGGGCCCGCGAGAGTTGCAGCCGGCCTGTCGGGGGCGCTGGCCCACGAGCGTGCCCCATTCGATGGCGGAGATCGTAGCACTGTTCATCGAGAGTCTTCCTCCTTCTTTCAGGTTTGGGGCGCGCGCTATGTTATCGCGGGCAGAAGGGCTGCGCTTCAGCTTTCGCCGTAGCGAATGCCGGTGGGGACGACATCTGTTTCCTCGCCGCGACGGATGGCTTCGGCGGTCTCGACGATATTGACGAGGTCATGCTTGGGTTGGAAGCCGAGTCGCGTCTGAATTTTGGTCAGATCGAGGGTAAAGTAGTTGGCCTCGGGCAGGCGGGCGTCGGCGAAGCTGAGGCCGTAGCGTTCGGCCAGCCAGGGGACGGCCTCGCCCCAGTCGATGATTGCGGCGCCGCCCAGGGTAAACTCCTCGCCGACGGCCTCCTCCCTTTCGATGCCCAATACCAGACCGCGGGCGATGTCGCGCACGTCGCAGAAGTGCTGTTTATGGGGGACGCCATTGGGGTTGCGGCTGAGAAGGAGCTGGTCTTCGCCGGTCCACTGGGCTCTGAGGTTGTCGAGAATTGCCCGGGTGTCCGGATCATCGCTGCTGTCCGATTTGTAGCGTTCGTAAGCGCTGCTAAAGGCGAGGCGCATGGGGATGCCGGCTTCGTTGAAGAATTCGCTGGGTTCGATCACGGTGGAGAAACGAAAGGAGGTCGAAGGAACCTGGTACTGGTAGTAGTAGGCCATGGCGAGCTCTTCGCCGATCCACTTGGTGAGGAAGTAGGGCATATGGTGGTAACGGGCGACCATGTCCTCGGTGACCGGCTCTTCAAAGTAGCGGCCGTAGTCCTCCAGCTTCCAGTAGACGGCCTCGGTGCAGGCGTAGACGAAGCGGTGGAGATTAGGGCATTCAGAGCGAACGCTTTCGAGCAGGTTGAGCGTTCCCATGGCGTTGATGTCGAGGTACTGGCGGTTGTCGAAGGGGCCGCCGAAGGCTGCGGCGATGTGGTAGATGGCGTCAACCCCTCTGACGGCGCTGCGGACGTCCTCCAGGTTGCGCAGGTCGCCGGTCACGGTTTCCACATTGGCGTAGGTATCCAATTTGTGGGCGCGGCTGGCGTCGCCGGGATAGACGAGTGAACGAACGTCGTGTCCTTTGTCGAGGAGACGGGTGACCAGATTGGCGCCGATGCGGCCGGTGCCGCCGGTTACCAGGATTTTCATTGCGGGACCTTTCGGATTCTCAGGTTCAGTTTTCCGTGTTTCTCAGGAAGTGTCGAGAGTAAAGGGCACCGGCTGCATTCCGGGTGCGTTTTTCTGACGAGTATAGGACAGGCAACCAATTGCTAATTATCCGGCACCTGAATCTCCCTGCCAAACCGGGGAGTAGGCTTGGTGGCTGGGTTCATTGTCTGAATCAGGATTTGCGGGATTTACGGGGGATTTTCAGGATAGCAGAGGATGGAGAGGTGTTTTTGAGGCGCTCCTTGAGCGGGGACGGCTTGACCGTTTGTTGGGCAGAAGAACGCGGAATCAACTTTTCCCGTAGCGGATGCCGGTGGGGAGTACGTCGGTTTTTTCGCCGCGGCGGATGGCTTCGGCGGTGGCGATGACGCTGTCCAGATCATGCTGCGGTTCGAAGCCGAGCCGGGTCTTGATTTTGGTGAGGTCGAGCGTGTAATGGACCGGGGTCGGCAGGCGGGCGTCGGCGTAGCTGACGCCGAAGCGGTCGGCGAGCAGGGGTACGGCCTCTCCCCAGTCGATGATCACGTTGCCGGCCAGGTTGAACTCTTCGCCAACTGCTTCCTTTCTTTCAATGGCTAAGATGAGGCCGCGGGCGATGTCGCGCACGTCACTGAAGTGCTCTTTGTAGGGGAGACCGTTGGGGTTGCGGCTGAGGAGGAGCTGGTCCTGGCCGGTCCACTGGGAGATGAGGTTGTCGAGCATGGCCCGTGTGTCCGGGTCGTTGCTTTCCATGGACTTGTGCTGCTCGTAGGCTGAGCTGAAGGCGAGGACTTTGGGCAGGCCGGCGTCGTTGAGGAATTCACTGGGTTCGAAGATGGTGGAGAAGCGGAAGGAGGTCGCGGGCAGGCCGTACTGGTGGTGGTAGGCCATGGTCAGTTCTTCGCCGATCCACTTGGTGAGAAAGTAGGGCATCTGGTGGTAGCGGGCCGTCATTTCCTCCCGTATCGGTTCTTCGAAGTAGCGGCCATTTTCTTCGAGGCGCAGGTAGGCGGCGACGGTGCTGGCATAGACGAAGCGGTGGAGATTGGGGCAGTGGGCGCGCACGCTCTCAAGCAGGTTGAGCGTGCCCATGGCGTTGATGTCCAGGTACTGGCGGTTGTCGAAGGGCGCCATGAAGGCGGCGGCCAGGTGGTAGACTACATCGACGTCGTGGACGGCGCGGCTGACGTCGTCCGGGTTGCGCAGGTCGCCGGTGACGGTTTCGACAGCGGTGAAGGCGTCCAGTTTGCGGGCGCGGCTGGCGTCGCCGGGATAGAGGAAGGCGCGGATAGCGTGTCCTGCGGCCAGCAGACGGGTGACCAGATTGGCGCCGACCCGGCCTGTGGCGCCGGTTACAAGGATATTCACTGTGGGACCTTTCTGTGAGGTGCTTCTGGAAGCGTGGGGATGTGTTTCAGTGTATCAGAGTGGTATGGGGCGTGTCCAGGGACTGCAGTGGGAATTGCAGGGGTTAGAGGCTGGGGGCCAGAACTGCAGTGGTCAGGGGTGCATCCCAGTTTTGGGGTGGGAACAGTCATGCGGGGATTCAGTGCCAGCGGTGGCTGAAACTGTATACCGGCTATTGAAGAGACGCGGGGCAGGCACAAGGGCGAGGAGAGAGTGGAGAGGCGTGAGGAGAGCGTGCCGAAGTATTGCCTGAGTGAGACTGGCCCGGGGACTGGAGGGACGTGGGTTGGCGAAACTCCTTCGACTGGGCACCTGTTGCAAATATCGACACCAGGTCGACGAGGCATGTTGTAGGAGGGGGGGCGTTGCGGGGGCGGAGCCCCCGCACAAGGGAGGGCCGAATAGGCCCGACCGCCCAGAACAGCAGTTTTTAGTAGTCAACCTGAATTCGGAGTAAATGAGCGCCTAACCAAGCTGGTAGAATAGAGGTTCGACAACAACGATTCACCAGCGAAGAAAGGCGCTCAAGATGAGTATACTTGAACTGTTCTGTGATGTCGATGATTTCTGTCAGTGGCTGAGTAGATGGGAGGATGCGAAGCTGTTTGGGCTGGCTGGTAAGCGCGGGCCGGCCCCTCGGCTGTGCATGAGTGAAGTCATGACGATTCTGATTCACTTTCATCAGTCGCATTATCGCAATTTCAAAGCCTACTATAGGCAGCACGTGCGTGAGCATCTGAGCAGTGAATTCCCTGCCTTGGTCAGTTATACGCGCTTTGTGGAGTTGATTCCATCGGCGCTGCCAGCCATGTGTCTCTATCTGCGCGTGCGCTTTGGCCAGGGAACAGGGGTCGCATTCATTGATTCAACCCCGTTGCCTGTCTGCCACAACCAGCGCATCGGTCGTCACCGGGTCTTTGCCGGGATGGCCACGCGCGGCAAGAGCAGCTTGGGTTGGTTCTATGGTTTCAAGCTCCATTTGATCGTCAACGACCAGGGTGAATT
>JAJEDI010000037.1 GCA_022821585.1 Caldilineaceae bacterium | reverse complement strand
ACTCAGGGCCAACCGGAACCATCCCAGGGCTCTATGGCATTCTTCGTCGTCTTCGTAATAGTCGAAGTGCTGCCGGATGACGTCCGTTACCGCGTCGCTGAAAACTGTCAGATCTTCCTCGTTCAGCAGGCGACGGGCCAGAGCCGTAACCTCCATCAGCTGCCAGTCCCACAGGTCGTCGGCGGACACAACGTATATGGGCCTGGACTCAAGCGGCTTCCCGGCTGGTTTGTTTTTTGTCAGAGCGGCCGAAACGCTGGCAAAAGCGACAATTTGTCGTTTTTGGGGATAGTTTTGGCGCAAGCGGAGAAAGCGCTGGGCAGTGCGGACGGGTATGCCACGCTCCCTAAGGGCCGGTGTCCATGCGCCGTGCGGGAGCTGCTCTTTGATGCGCAGCAGGGCATCTCCCGCCATCCAGGCCTCCTCGACGGTGCGACGCGCCAGCTGCTCGAATGCGCGTATGTGCTGCTCGGCTTCCTGCCAGAGCGCCGGCAGATCCGTAATCTGCTGGGTCATGCCCACATCTCCTTATGCCGCTATGCGTTCTTCTTGCGTGCGCTGCATTTTGGTAAACGTCGGGACTTTTAATGTTGCAACAGTATGTCTACAGGCGCAACTTGCGTTGGTTAAGGATAGCTGCGCGGTTGCTGCGTGAGTTGTGTCCGGCGTCGTTTAACCAGGCTATCCACCGTTCAAGGAGATCATCTACTGATCCGCGGGCTGTTTCAATATCTGCAGACATTCAGGGGCTAGAAGGGCGATAAGACCTAAGACACCCATATTCGAGAACAGAAGCGGCGCCAGAGGAGGGGCGCCGCGCAGAAAGCGCTCCGCGACGATAGTATGGCCAAAGACCAGGTCGGCTCGAACATGCAGATACGATCCGATCACTCCGGTCAGGATCAACAGCACCATAGCAGCAACAAATGTAAGAATATCGAGACGCGATGGGTGGTCCCTCGACGCGAAGGCGACGGGGACAACGGTTCCGAATACACCGATCGCCAGCGCATGCCAGAGCCAAGCATTTTCAAAACCGGTACGCGCATGGTCCAGGACACTGCTGACCAGAGCAGCCAGCGTACCCATGCCGATGGTAAAGATATAGGCCCTGGTCTTGCTGTAGGGGAGGCGGAGGGCGTGTTCTTTGAAGATGATCATGCGACCGCTGCCGACGGGGTTTTCCTGCCAGGCTGCGCTGATCCCGAGCAGCCCTGCCAAGGAGTAAGCGAGGGGACCCATTACCGGCGGCGCCCAGATAAGAAGATCGAGTGTTAAGCGTTCGCCAGCGGGTGCAGTCGGCAGGACGGCTCGGGCCAGATGAAAATAGACGCCCAGGAAGCCGACAAGAGCACTGCCGACCAGGGTGACAGTAGCGATGACGGAGGCTGCGGTCCTGTGGCGGGTCGCCAGCAGGCCGGCCAGGATGAGCAGGAGGAAGCTGCAGAAGCCGAAATAGATCGGGAGCCACTCATCGGGAACGATCGTGCCGTTGGCGCCGTGGGCCAGATAGACTTCGACCGCTAGGAAGAACTCGTTGAGGGCAACCATTCCCAGCATGAGCTGATCCCGGGTCAGGGACAGCCTGGGAGGCGTGAGAAATGGCAGCGCTATTCTCTTGAAACGGAAGGAAAGGCGGCGCGGGGAAGCGAGGCGCATTTTTTTGATCGGCGGCTAGTGGGATTCGGTTTCGAGGCCGGCTTCGTCGAGCTTGTCGCGCACCTGTTCCCGCAGCTCTGCCATGTCGTGCAGGATTTCATAGGCGCCGTGCCACTGCACATAGTCCGGCCCTTGCATCCATACGCCGAACTTGGCGGTTCGACCCCAGTGGTGCCACAGGTTGAAATGGGTAAAGTCGATCGGTTCGTCAAAGGGCGCGGGGGTGAGAAGGTTGTGCTCTTTTAGCGGGGCGATCGTTTGGTTGCTTTCGACAACCCAAGCATTCACCCGTTCGGTTGCCGCGTCGGCTGCGGCGTAGAACTCGGTGATGAAGTTCTGGTTGTGGCATTCGCGGCAGACGCCTTGCATGCGTACTTTGTTGTCCTGCCAGGCGGGGCGCCGGCTGCTGATTGGGGCGAACAGGAACCAGGTCAGGCGGTCGCCGATATCGTGGGTTGTGCCTGCGCTGCCGAAGCCGCTGATGTGGCACGTGGCGCAGGTGGGGGCGGGAAAGTCTGCTGCGCTGAGCGTGCCAGGTTCTGCGTCCCAGTGCCATTTGTCTCCCCCGGTAGCGTAGTAGATACCGTGGGGGGACTCCTGATAGATTTCCCATTGAGGATGATCAGGGCCGATATGGCAGAAGTTGCAGGTTTCGGGTTTGCGCGCCTGTTCCAGGCTGAATTCATGGCGCAGATGGCAGCTTGAACACTGGCCGACGGAGCCATCGGCGGCAGGTTTGCCGATGTCATGGCAGGCTTCGCAGGCGAAGCGAGTAATGGCTTCTCCTTCCAGTTCGTGGAGGGCATTGCGGGCGCGCGTGGCCTCAGGGTCGTTTCCACCCTCAGGGATCGAGGCGTAGATCTGTGTTTGGGCCGCGGTCAGAATCTCGTCGCCGGCATAGGCCACGTAGGCGGGCAGCCCATGGCGGCTCTGGTTGAACTGAGCGACCTCCTGGACGTGGCAGTTCTGGCAGATCGCGGTTGTCGGCTGATTGAGGACGAAGAGACCTTCGTGCGGCACGGAGCCGGGATAGCCCTCTTCAACTACGTGGCAGTCCTGGCAGGATACGCCGGCAGCGGCCATGGTGCTGTGCCCGTATTGTTCCACTATGCCCGGAGTCTGCAGGCGATGGCAGGTTACACAGTCGTCATCGCTGCCGGCCAGGGCGTCTACGGGGGCCGCCAGATCTGCCGCCGAGGGAGTTGAGGAGCGGCCGACGGTGATTGTCACCAGCGCCAGGGCCAGCACGACGATCACAGCGGTCAGGCCAACGATCAGAACGCGAGCGGCATGCATTGGTGGGGCCTAGGGGTTAAAACCGGATACTATTCGTCAAGTACACCATGCCTATGGACAATGAGTCTTCCCCTCAGTTAAAGAATCTTTACATGGAACAGGCTGCATTCGCAACCTCCATAAAACGCCGGCCTCAGGTCATACGCTGTATCCGAAGTTACAATCGTCCAGGCCTGCAGCTGCGGCGGCCCCTGGTTCAGAGATTGCAGTACAACCCCGAAACGGAGCGCGGGCTGCGCTTTTTGGATATGGCACGGCGCGGGCCGGTGTGGGGCGTGGAAGGAGGCGATTTGTACAATCAGCGGCCTCATTTGCTGGACGCCGGTAAGATCGTGCGGGCGAAATGCGAAGAGATCGGCGCGCGCCTGCTGATACTCGACAGCCTGGGCTATGCCTACGGGCGCAACGATTCGGACAATGAAGGGGTAGCGGACTTTATGGCGGCCTGGGACAGCTGGGGACGGGATTACCATTGCGCGGTGCTACTCGTCCATCATCCGCCCAAGCCGCAGGCCAACGGTGCGACGAGTTCCGGTTATCGAGGCGCCAGCAGTTGGGAGATGCACGCCCGCTTCCGTTGGGAGCTGGGCGACGGCGCAGGGGACGGAGACACGGCTACGCTGTCATGCGAGAAGGCCAGTTATGCGATGAAGCCTGAGCCGGTATATTTGGAGCGCAGTAAGGAGACCGGCTGGGCATGGCGGGCGAGCGGGGAGCAGTGCAGTAGAAAGGCCACAGCCGGCGGCTACTGTGATCAGCACCAGAGACCAGAGACAGGAAGCAGCAACGGGATGACAGGAGCGGAACATGGCGGACTTTCTGGAAAAAACACTCTTTGATGATGGCTCGCTACCGTGCGTAAAGTGCCAAGAACCCGACTTGTCGCCGGAAGAAGCGGCGCGGGTGGTTGATTTCAGCATTCTCCAATATTCCACAGATCCCACAGCCGATACCCAAGTCATAATGCTGCCGCGCGCCACCCTTTGCACGAGCTGTTACCGCCAAGTGGCCGATCAGTTGATGACAACTTTGGTGCATGATTGCGCCATAGCCGACAAGTACGATCCAGAAAAGATTTCGCTCGAAGTTCCGACGCTGGCCGCGGCCTGGCTAGACGAAGATTTGCAGGATGCACGGGAGGTGGCAATCGAAAGGGTATTCGCCGGCCGCTATCCTGAACTCACTTTCGTTAAGGATGTGTCTGAAGATGGATGGAATTCTGAGACCGCTTTCCGTTACATTGCAATTCACAAAGCCACCAACGCAATTTCGCCGGAGGTGTCAGGACAGGAGGTTTTCGAGGGAATCATCTGTTCCCGGCTATTGGAATGGGCGGTTAAGCCGGACTCGCCGCACCCGCTGGCGCCAATTATCCGGGCCTACTTGAAAAGGCCGCCGCAAGCGATTCGAAACAACAAGCCAACGGCTATCATCACAAAGGAGCACTTCCACATCAGAGAGTTTGTGCCTACAGGAACCGATACCCCCAGTGTAGGCGTGGGCCAGGCATTGCTGCCCGGCCTGGAAGCTTTGCTGCCCGACTATGACGAGATGGAGATTTTTCCCGCTCTGTCCCTGTTCGACGCATTGCGGGGATCGGACCGGGAGGGGGCGCTCGGCCTGCGCTTGCTGATAACCGTTCTCACTGAGATTAACGTTCTTGAGAGCGTGGTTGGCTTTGATGGCGGAGTGTTTGTGCCAACGACTTTGCGGAATGTCACTTCACATCTCTGGCCGCGACGTTTTGATAAGCGCTACATGCCGAGGCTGCGCGCGGCCATGGTCGGCTGGGAAACAGCCGGGATCCCCGTCGAGTATGGGGGCCTGCGAAGAGTGATCGGAACTGTAGGGCAGTGGATCGCTTTGCCGGACAATTATCCGATGGACGGGAAGATCATCTTTCAGGTCTATCTGCCTCCGGATGCAAAGCAGGGGGCTGCGGTTCACAGAGAGACGCTCGACTGGCTGGGCGCGTCGCACGGCCCGATGTACCGCGCACACCTGACACTTTCTCATCAGTGGTGGAGAGGGGCAAGAACGAAAGGGAAAGACAAGGACAGCGTAACCCGCGGCACGTCCTGGCCTTATGCGACCCGGCCGGCGCGGCGGCGGGACAAGGAGGGTCATTTTCTGGACGGCCAGGGCGAGGTGATCGTTAACCGGCAGGGCCATCCGATCACCAACTGGAACGATCCGCGCACTGTCGCGCATCCCAGCGAAGAGAGGGAACCAAACCCGGCGGTTCAGTATCTCCCTTCATACAGTGACGATCGTCTGTTACGGCTGTTCTACAGCCCTACGCAGCTGGCCCGCGCCGAACGAACCGATCATTTGCACACGTACCGGGCGCGGGCCTCAAAGTATTTTCAGGAAATGGAGAGCCTGGGCCTGTTGGAAATTGCTGATCATGGCGGCCAGATAAAGCTATGTCCCCCTCGCGGCTGGGGTGTCAACTTCCAAACTCCGGCAGCGGTAAAGCAGTTAGGTAGGCGGAAAAGAAAGAGCCAGTGAAGTGCGTATCAGTGTGCGGAAAGGTGCGTATCAGTGTCCGAAGAGTGCGTATCAGTGTGCGGATTTCTCTCTGGTAGAGGGGTCCGCCCCAATTACCCCATACCCCCCATAAGGGTATGGGGTAGGTTGCCCATGCCCCTTTGAGGGGGCGGGCAACCCCTTGAAAAATCTTGTCAGGCCGTTTTGGCATGTTGCCATGAACAAGCGTTGATAGGGTGTAATTGGAGGAATGAAATGGCCTACTCGATTCCGTCACCCTTCTCCGTCCCGATCCACATCAGCCGTCCGTCACTCCATATGTGGACGCGCCCCTCTCGATCATTGCGTAATACCAGGCGCCCGCCAAGTATCTCCAGCACCTCCGGGTCCGGGTGACCGTACCGGTTTTCGGCGCCGACCTGGATGATCGCCACACTTGGGCCGACCGCCTCGACAAACGCCGGGCTGCTGCTGTGATCGCTGCCGTGATGCCCTACCTTGAGCACATGCGCCGCGACCGGCTGGCCCTCGCGCAACAGGCGCTCTTCACTGGACAGGCCGGCGTCGCCCGTCAGCAGAACCGAGAATTCACCGTAGACCAGCTTCAGCACCAGAGACCGTTCGTTCTTGTCATCCTCTTCCAGCCCCCGCAGCTCCTCCTCCCGCGGCGGCCATAGCGCCCACAGCGCCACCCCGTCACCAAGATCCAGCCAGGCGCCCTGCTGTAGTCCCACAACCGGCACATTTTCCGCTTCCAGAGACGCCAGCCAGAGTTGCGTATCCTCGTGGCCGCGCACATTTTCACTGATTATCGCTTGGCCCAGCGTGAATCGTCCCGGCAGGTCGATTTGTCCTCCTATATGATCCCAGTCAGGGTGGGTCACGATCGCCTGATCGATCTTCCGGTCCCAGAACGGCATCACCGCGCCCAGTTCTGCGAACAGCTGCTGACTGTCATCGCCTCCGTCGATCAGCACCTGGCGCCCGCTGGGTGTCTGGATAAAGATGCCGTCCCCCTGGCCAACGTCCAGAAAATGAACGTGAAGCTGGCCGTCCGGCTGCGTCAACGCCAACCACCACAGCAGGCCGGCAACAATTGTCAAGATGCCAAACATCCAAGCCGGCATCGCTCGCGCGATGTTCGTCAACTGCCAGCTGGCCGAGGACTCTCTGTGTTCTGCAGTAGAGAATCGGACTGCCCTGTTTCCAACCCGGCTTAGAAATCCCGCCAAGGGCTTTCGCCAGTACAACCCCAGAATCGCGGCATAAGTAAGAGCCATCGGACCTCCTCCATATCCGCCAACCTCCACGCTGCCACCTTGGAAGGCCGCGTTCCAATTCACAATTGTTGTCGTCCACCACAGACTGGCATAAGGTACAAATAGCAGGTATTGAGCGATCAGGTCCAGGCCCAATAGCCCCACGATCAACCCACTTCCGCCAAATATCATTATCCAGGGTTGTACCGGCGCGATCAGAAGATTGGTAAGCAGGCTAATCAAGCTGAGACGCCCAAAGTAGTGAACGATCAGAGGAAAGGTCGTTACGCTGGCCGCGATCGTCATCAACAGGCCATCCCGCAACAGGTCGCCGATCGATCCGGGTATGAGAAAGTCCGCCTGGGGACTGTCTGTCACGGGTTGCCCCCGCCGTAAACCGTTCTTCAGCTTGTGCCAAAACGAGGTGAAGCTGTCGGTAATGGCAGGTCCGATCAGGATCAGGCCGACAGTGGCCGCGCTGCTGAGCTGAAAACCCACATCCCACAGCATGAGCGGATTCCACAGCGTCATCGCCCAACAGGCCGCGGCAAGACTTACCAAGGCGGTGCTCTGGCGCCCCAGCACCGTTGCCACCACAAACAGGCCGCCCATCAACGCTGCCCGCATTACGGCAGCGTCTCCGCCCACCAGGAACGTGTATAGGGCAAGGCCGCCCAGGGTCGGCCACAGCGCGCCGCGTTTGCCAAACAACCTGATACCCAGCGCCATCAGTACACCGGTCACGAGCGCCACATTGCTGCCGCTGATCACAATCACGTGGCTGGCGCCGGTGAGGTTGAATTTCTCGTACAGCTCGTCGGGAATGCCGGCTTCGATGCCCAAAAGCATCCCGTTTGCCAGCGCCGCATACGGCTCCGGTAGCAGGCGGTTCAGCAGCCTCTCGCCGCGATCGCGCAAGCCATAGACGAACTGCAGCAGAAAGCCCCCGCGCAGCATCCCCGGCTGCGGATCGACGCGTGTACGCCGCATCAGGCTGTGAATCTGCTTGCGAGCCAGGTAGGCCCGGTAATCAAAGTCTTCGAAGACCGGCGGCTCCGTCAGCTGGCCGCTTACCCGAACACTTTCGCCGTAGCGAAAGCGGTAGACGCTATTCGTCTGCAATCTCAGGCGTCCGGCGACCCGTTTCCTCTCGCCATCGAGCTCCAGGTACTCAACCTCGATATCCAGCCGCCGCCGGCCGTCTTTGAGAACGGGATAACTCACTACATACCCATCCACTGTCACGAACGGACTACTACTGTCCCCGTCGTTACCGTTGTAGTAAGCCAGGTCGGATGGTCCGAGGCAGGGCTGGGGCGGGTGCGAGCCAAGGCGCAAGACGCCGCACATCCCTGCAAGAACAACACCTCCGATTAACCAGATGGAGGGGCTTGTGCGCGGTGGAACAAAACCAGCCGACGCCGGCCAGACCATAGGCTCCGAACCCCGGGGGACGTCACGGATATCCATCCACAGGCAACCGGGAATGAGAGCTAGCGCCGCGATCCAGAGATAGTCGTCAATACCGCAGCCAAACCATCCCTGTTGCCAGAGAAGCTGACCAGCGCCCAGGCCCGCAAGATAGGCTACGGCAAGATAGAGTAGTTTCATTCAGCGGGGTTAGTTCGAGAGGTATATTCAAACCCGGTCGCGAGCGATCCGGCCGACAGAGGCAATTCGACGCGTCCGAGATACTTGCCAAATCCTGTCGCACGTTCCGACGCTGGCGGGAGTCCAATAGAAAGAACCTCTGCAAAGAGTCGATCTTACGGTCTGAACGTGTCGCGAAACCAGCGCAGCTAATCGCGAACTTTAACCAGGGGCGCGATGGTCGCCAGGGTTTTAGGACCAATGCCCGACACCCGCTCCAGCTCCTCCACTGAATTAAAGGGCCGCTCGGCAATGATCGCCGCGGCCTTGGCCGGGCCGATGCCGGGAAGCGTATCGAGTAACTCAAGTGAAGCCGTGTTGACGTTGATCAGACCGCCGCTCGACGCGTTCTGGGCCGCCCCCGCGGCCGCCGGGGCCGATTGTCCCGACAGACCGGTAGAGGGCGCCCCGCTTGTTGACGCTGCCTCTGTCCCGGGCGATTGCGGCACATGCACCTGCGCACCGTCGAAAAGCGGCTCCGCCTGGTTGACGAGCGCCGGGTCCGCGTCCGCCACCAGGCCGCCTGCCCTGGCCAGCGCATCGCCCACGCGGGCACCCGCCGGCACCTCATACATGCCCGGGCTATGCACGCCGCCGCTCACGAAAACGACAAGCGGACCGGGCGTAGCAGTCGGCGCCGGCGTCTCTGTCGGGGCCGGCGTTGGTAGCGGATGCAGCACGATTGGGGGCGGCGTAGGCCTGTGAAGTTGCCACATTAAAGCCCCCGCCAGGATCGCGCACAGCAGGAACCCCAACAGGAATCCCTGTCCTGCATACCGTATCGCCGCTGCCGCAGAGGCGTCTGGGGGCGTATCCTTCGTGTCCGTGTTTTGTCCTGATCGGGGTCCCATTATTCGCTGTTACCTAACTCTGGTAGTCGGTTCTTGACAACTATGTTCTACGCCGGTACATACGAGAAAACGTAGTGTCGTGCCTGAACGTCGAATGCAATGCTCCTACCGTGGCCAAAGGAGCCGGAGTTGCCTTCCTGAGACACGTGGACGGGCGCTAACGCCTCTGGCAACCGGCCAACGAGGTCTGCCTGCGGCCCGCCTCGCTCACAGCCGTGCCCGCCGGGCGGCGCTGGGCGCGGAGAAGGTAGCCTTGGCGTGATTTCACGATTGCGGCAACTTATCCTGTAATGCCTGCAGATACGCACAGCACACCTCGTCGTAGCGGTTCAAGTACGGCAAACAGTGGTCGTAGTGTGCCGTCTTTACTCCAGGGATTTCAAGGTTCTGCGATTCTACGCGTTGCCCTGATTCATCCGTACCACGGAAGCGCCCTGGACTAAAGGTAAGTTTTTCGAGGTCTGGTCGGACCCCTTTACTCCACGATAGTGACATCGGCTGCCAGGTCATGGCGGCGAAAGCATCAATGGGGTCGGCCCTGTCTGATGGAAAGTGTGCGATGGCTGTGTTTCTGATCCTGATAATCTTTTCCACAAATGCACTCTTTGGGGGTGGTTTACCATGCCGTAGTCTAAGCCCCAAAACATTGTTCGCGCGGTTCAATTCCGCGTAAAAATGCTCGTAGGCCTTGTCGGTTGCAGCGAAGAGGAGGACATAGGAAAAGAGACATTTCAAAAACACGGGATCAAGGTCCTCGCGACCACGTACAGCGGCGAGGGCTTGCTCCATCTCACCATCCACTTCATCAACTTTCTTTTGATACGGTCCTAGGGCCCGCAGCCAATCCTTTACGATCTCCTCCAGAATGCGATGGAGCATCGGTATGTTTGAGAAAAGTTGCGGTGCCGGCATTCTTTTGCCGCAAACAGTAACCGGTGATAGGGCCTCGAGTTCTGATGCCATCTGTCCTCTCTCAGCTTGTTGATCACCTGCTCCGGCGTATGTCTCTTCCTCGCCATCTTTCCCCCTTTCTACGGCCCTATACTAACATATTATCTGGACCAGTTTTGGGGGGCAGGTCACTTTTGATGTGGATCCGTTCCTCTTCAATGACGCTCCGATCCTAGATGTGCTCGACCTGTATTGTTCCGAAGGGGTGGAGGGAGTTAGGTTGCGATCGCCATTAAGGTTTGACTATGATATTAAAAATCAACGTGACTTCCATCCAGCGTCCCACCTCACATTTGTGTCGGAGAGTTGCCGGTGGGCTGTAGCTTTCCCGCTTAGTCCGGGACACTTTACTAGGTTCATTTTCCATCACTTTTATCCCGTACATTGGAGCAACTTTAGATTTATCCGGAATTGGCCCCAACAGCAGAGAGAACGGACGATCACTGCACACGAGGAGAAACTACTTCATATAGCGAGTGCAAGTTAGGGTCGATATCTTCGGCGGGAGGAATTACCGTGTCCATTCGGAAACGGCACTAGCCGCGCACGTCCGGCCGCATCCCGAGACCGGCGGCCGGGTCATACTCGTCACCGCCCACCGCGACCCGCCTTTTTCGCCCCCAGTCTGCTACAGCTTTTACAGGCCGAGAAAAATTCGAGGCTCTCCCTGCCAGTGCCCCAGACACCCCCTACTCACACACCACGCCGTCCGCGTCCGAATCGCGCATGTACTGGTACGCCGGATGGTCGCTGCGCACGGGCGCGATGCCGTGCTCGCGCGCTTCGGCGCAGGTGATGCGCTCGTTGCCATCTGAGTCGTACAGCTCGAGAGGGTGCCCCTCCGGCTGGGGCCCGGACTGTACCGGGATGTCGTCGCCGGTCACGGGCGTCGGCGTCACCTCTTCAACGGCGGCAGGCTCCACTTCAGCGGGGCCGATAATCTCCAGGGCGACAGAACTGCAGTTTTCAAGAACGGCCAACGCGGCGTGCGCTTCGCGTGCGTCCATCGAGAGGCCATAGCGCCGTTTGACCGTCACCACGCGATTAACGTACCAGCACTGGTTCAGCGCCGGCAGCCATTCGGCCACATCTTTGCCGCCCTTCTGGTCTCGATTCACCTGCGGCGAGGCAAAGGTGAGGTTGAGCATGTCGCTGGCGAACGCGAGGCGGGTGAAGCTGTCTGCCGCGCACAGTCCGCTGTCGTGCGCTTCACTACGGGCCACGATATGCTCGATGTCGACCTCATCGGCCCGGGTAAACGTCTCGCCGGTGTACGGGCTGTAAATGCGTCCGCCCGTTTCAGGCACAATCTGCGCCTCCAACATCTGCGGATAGCGGTAATCTTCAGCCGAGTAGGGCGTGCAGCGCATTTCCGCGCGGATGGGAATGCCAGCCAGCCAGTTGTTCGCCGCGGCCGCGGCCTCGAGCGCGTCCAGGCGCGTGTCCAGTTGCTCCTGACCGGCCATGAGAAGCGCCAGCCGCTCCGCCAGCCCCTCCAGCGTAAACTCGCCTTGGGCCCGCAACCGCGATACACCGAAAATAAGCATCGCCGCCAACACCGCAACAGCGATAACAACCAGAATACGAACAGATGGCCTCATGACATGTTTCCTGTTTACTGAGTGAACTACCTTTTTGCATCAAATCGCGGCACGAACTGTCCGTCTCCAGTCCCGGAGCGAATATCCTTACCCATTTCCTTCCACATAGCCGCACTGGACAGCCCCGACCCGCACTCAGAACCACACCCGCTGCAATACCTATATGATCATATGAGATTCTAAGCCGTCGTCTCCCGTCCGCCTCCCGCGCTCCATGCGCACCGGACGCTAAAACGGGATGTCTTCGCCCTCACCTTGATCTGGGCTCGGTGACAGGTCCTGGCCCCCTCCACGTGGGGTGAGAAATTCCACATTCCGCGCCCGCACCTCCAGTGAAGCGCGCGCGTTCCCCTCCCTGTCGGTCCATGTGCTCGGTTCTCTCATCTCACCAACAACCAGCACACGTTGCCCCTTCGATAGATACTGGCTGCACGCCTCAGCCTGCCGTTGCCATACCGAAACGCTGAACCAAACGGTTTCCTCCTGAGTCGTCCCATCCTGTGCCCTCCAGCGGCGATTCGTCGCAACCCTGAAGGAAGTCACAGGCGTCCCATCTTGTGTATGACGCAGCTCTGGATCTGCGCCCAGGTGGCCAATCAAAGTGATCTGCTGGTACATCTTAATCCTCCTGTGTGTGAAGTTGAAAAAGTTTGAGCGACAAACCGCACGTGACGGCTTGCGCTTGAGAACGAATGTCAGTGCCTGCTTGGGTCTGGCATGAATGACCTGGTCGAAAGAACAGCAGAAAGCAGACATCGCGCAATGACCTATTCCGGTAGTTCCCCCTGCTGCTGCAGGAAAATCCATACCATTTTGATTTTGTAGTAGTGGTACTTACTGCCAAGCAGTTTTATGACCGGCGACAAGGAGGAACCGCCCGTCTCTCTAATGGCCCTTCTGATCTCCTCGACCCTCTCCGCCGGAGGCAACCCCGGTTTCAGATCAATATCCACTCCCGCCTCTATCAGGCGTTGCAAATGATAGACTACTCTTCTCTCTTTCACGCCCCGCTTTCTGGCTATCTCTTCAACGGAGAATCCTTGTTCCCACATCTGTCTGGTCTCCATGAAGGTAGAGCCCTCACGCATCGTTTTTTGCCTTCTGTTTCTGCGCACCCCATCGATGTCGCGGGCCGTCCGACGGGCGGGCGGCACTGTCTTTTTGCCAAGTGCCGGAAGTGTGAGAGCTAACCTTGCGCGGCTCTTTAGAAAACGTCTGCCCGCCTCAGTGACAGAGAGCGTTGGGTACCTTCCTTCTTCTCTGCGAAGCAGCCCCTCTTCCACCAGTTGGCCGGCGATCTCCTTTATCTCATCGACGGAGTAGTTGTCGACAGTGCCATAGACGCTGAGAGCATCGTGCCCCAGCCTTTTTACTACTTTGTTTCCGGAACCCCGCAGCACGGCAGCGACGTGGGTGATGCCGAAGCGTTCCCCTGTTTGAATGACAGCCGACAGGATCCGGTGGGCGATCGCGGTGACGTCGAACTCCTCTTTGGCTGGCAGACAGAAATCGCAGCCGCCGCAGTTCTCCTCCGGCCACTCTTCGCCGAAGTAGCGCAACAGGTATCTTCGCCGGCATGTCCGCAACTTGCAGAACTCGATGACTTGGGCCAGCTTTTGATGCATGTGGCGGCGTATCGCGTCATCCTCGATCTCATTTATGAAGCGTTCCAGTGTCGGCACGTCGTCATGGGAGTAGAAGAGGACACAGTCGCTTGGCAGCCCGTCGCGCCCGGCGCGGCCTGTCTCCTGGTAGTAGCCCTCAAGCGTCTTGGGCAGGTCAAAGTGGACGATCAGCCGGACGTTCGACTTGTCGATGCCCATTCCGAATGCGATCGTGGCAACGATGATCGGGGTCCGGTTTTGCATAAAGCACTCCTGGGTCTGATGCCGTTCGTCATCTTCCAGCCCGGCGTGATAGTGCTGTGCGTTGAAACCGTTGTCCCGTAGTAGAAAAGCCAAATGCTCGGTAGCCTTGCGAGTGGTGCGGTAGATGATGACAGGTTCGGTCTTATGTTCCTGCAGCAGTTCTGTAAGTCTGGCGAAGGAGTCTTTCCGTTTGGGCAGCACGGCATAGCTGAGGTTGGGGCGGTTGAAGCTGGCAATGAACTGTTCCGGCTGCTGCAGATGAAGCTGTTTCGCGATATCTTCGCGGACCTGTTCGGTCGCCGTGGCCGTCAAGGCGAGAAACGGCACGCCCGGCAGGCTGCGGCGCAGATCGCCGAGCTTGCGGTAGTCGGGTCGGAATTCGTGCCCCCACATCGAGATGCAGTGCGCCTCGTCCACGGCAACGAAGCTCACGTTGAGTGTGGCGAGAAACCGCTGGAAATCAGGCTGCGACAGCCTCTCGGGCGCGGCGTAAAGAATCTTCAGGACTCCGCCCTGCGCCTGCCGTTGCACGCGCTCGATTTCGGAGGGTGACAGTGTGCTGTTGATAAAGGCGGCGGGGATATTGTTGGACCTGAGGGCGTCCACCTGGTCCTTCATCAGCGAGATCAACGGCGATACGACCAGGGTCAGCCCTTCAAAGTGCATCGCGGGCAGCTGAAAGCACAGCGATTTGCCCCCGCCCGTGGGCATCAGCACCAGCGCGTCCTGCTCCTCGAGGACGGCGGTGACGATCTTCTCTTGCAGGGGCAGGAACTCGTCGTAGCCGAAGTGCCGTTTGAGAAGATGGTGGATGGGGCCAGGTTGTTTTGCGTTTTCGGCGGCCTCCTGCACGGGAGGGGTTGGTGGAGGCGCGTTCGCAGACTGCTCGCTCTGGCGGTCGGTCACATCAGGCTGGCCGCTCCGGGTTGTGCGGTCCTTCTGTTGCAGGTAGAGCTGCACCACCCTGCTCTCTTCGTAGGAATAGTCGTCGCCAAGGATGTCCTTGATCGCTGATATCAAGGTTCCTCCCGATTGCTTGAAGGCAGTTCTGATTTGCGCAAAGCGGTCGGGGGGCAACAAGGGACGCAGGTCGATATCACTCTCCGCCTGCAGCAGGCGCTCCAGGTGGACGACGATCGTCCTTTTGGGCCGGCCCCGCTGACGGGCCACTTCATCGAGGGTCAGACCTTGTTCCACGAGTTGCCTGGTCTCTTCGTAGATGGGGTTTGCGGCTGCGCCCCGGTCAAGCTCCAATTTTCTTAGCCGAGACCTGATTGCCCCTTCATTTCGCTCGAAGTGCTTTGCCAGTTCCGCAATGCCATGCCCCGCGGCATACATCTCTTTCAACCTCTCGTCATCTTCCGGTGACCATTTTTCGTAGGCGCTGGAATGCTCTCTCCTTTTCTCCTCCACGGTATAGGCCGGTTTGATCGACTCCCTCAAGACGTGCGCTGGCGACGATGGAGGTGCCCCATCGAGGCGCCATTCTTTCTTGAGGGCATTGATCAACTCCCTCTGCCGCCTCTGCAGCACTGCAGGCGTCCACTCGTCTTCAGCCAGCACTTGTGTTGTGAGGGCGAAGGGCGCCGCGCCCCCTCTCTGGAAATATTCTTTCTTCTTGCGGCTAAAGTCGTAGTTAAGAGCGCGTATGTTCTTTGTGCGTGAGAGGAGAACCAGATTGGCGAGTTTGTCGGTCCACTCTTCCCGTTCTTCTTCGTCAGGAAAGTCTCTCAGCCACTGCGAGTTCCGTTCGGGGTTCCGGGGGAGCACGTGCTCAACCGTAATCTTCGAATGCTCATACCTGGCGCCCTCGTCAGCCAGCAGAGAGTCAAGGCGCAGGAGCAGGGGCCTGGGCACTCGCGAGCGGGAGTAGATGGGACCGTCCAGCGCACGCAAAACGTCCGCTATTTCTTTGGATGAGAGCTGAAGGGGCGACGAAACGCCATAGAGGTCCTCCTCTTGATCGATGGCGCGCAGTACGGCGGCGTATCTGGATGTACGCCGGTTCACGTTCGCGCGTACGATGAACATGGCATAGGCCAGTCGTTCCAGGTTGCGAACGAAGCGAAGGAATAGATCGGGGTCTCTGTGGCTGCGCCTGTAGCCGGCCATCGCCGGTGGAATCCAATCGAAGTTGTCGAGTTCTTCCAGGTGGCGCAGGTACCTATTGACTTCCCCGGAACCGCCTGTGCCTTCATATGATGCGCCGGTCACAGTCGCATACGCTTCAGCATACGGTTCAAGCACTTTGACGATGAAATCTAGCCTGTCCACTGCTTTGAGAACGTGGTTCTGTAATTCCTCCTGCAGAGTTTCTCGCTGCCTGCGTTTCATAAAGATCATGCGGATGTGTGCGAAGAGTTCACTGAATCGGTCGCGGCCGAGGTATTCTTCGATCTTCTCCCATATTTCTGTGTGCCGGGCGCGGATATTTTCCGGCAGCGCTCCGATTATGTCAGATTTCAGAATGTCGGTCGGAGACAGGTCCAACCCTCTATCATTCAGAACGGAGAAGATACGGTAGGCCGAGTTCTGGTCCGATGCAGAGACCACGACAAGATAGCAGCGCTGGGCGAGGAATTGGGTAAGGATTTTGCGCAGCTTCTCGTCGCGCTTAGCCAGGGCGTTGTACAGATAGCGGGCATTCTCCAGCATTCTTCTCTGGCTGTCGGGCAGGCTCGCAGGAGGACGTTCAAGGAGAGAAGGCAGTCTTCCCATTTGCTGGATATTGTTCTGAAAAAATTCTCTGTCTCTCTCCCGCACAGTGAGGCGGTAGTGTCCCTGGATTCCAGCTGATTCCCGGCCCGGGGCATAGATATAGTTATGTGTGTCGTTCCTGTCGCTGTCTGAGGAGGCGAGTTCACGCAGGACGCAGAGGAGGATTGTCAGCGTTGTGAGGCGTTGCTGTCCGTCGACGATATGCGCTTGCGGCTGGAGGCCGTTCTTGATGGTTACGATGCTGCCCAGGAAGTAGGGAGCAGCCTCACTCACACTTTCGACATCCCCGATTGCATGTAAGAGGTCGTCGAGCAGCGCGCCTGTCTGCTCGGTAGTCCAGGCGTAGGGGCGCTGGTAATCGGGGATGTCGAAACGGTAGTTGTCGCTGAAGATGCTGACAAGCTGCAGTTCCTTGGCTTCGATGGTTTCGGACATTCCTGATCTCCTGTGGACTGCTCCGGAGACGGGAGCGGGTGACGAGGCGTACAGGACAGAGTTGCGCTGCCGTCATTCGTACAGCCGATGGGGAGCATTGCTAGCCCAGCCATGCGTCTGTACTTCGTTGGCGTCTGACGCGGCGAATCACTCGAACTGCCTGACAGGCGCTGTCAAGGCCGTTAGGTATTCAGAGAGATTCTCGAGTGTCGTTTTGGTTTGAGGTTGTCATCGCCGGACACGGAGAGGAGAACAACAGTTGTGCCCGCGCGGCATTGGATTGTTTGTGGCTCATTGCGGTGCCCCCTTGGTGGAAACGGATGAATGGTTGCCACCACAGCGTCCACAAATCAGATAACCAGCAAGGGGGCGCAATGCGCCCCATTCAACACATTTCCACTAATTATCTGTTGCAAACGCTGTGGTGGCCCCATGCTACTACAGAATTGGGGCAGGGAACAAAGGAACTGGCGAGGTTCGAGGTCACATGCAAGAGCCGGAAGCACGATACATGTGTAGATTCGGCGTCACTCCTTGGAGGTTGCCGCGTCCGGTGTCTGCGTCTGCAGAAGGGGGGGTGCGGGCGACCCACTCGTATAGTCAATAACAATGTCCTTATCAACTCCCAAAGACACGTTTCAACCTTATCTAAGCAGTAGCTTCGCCAACTGCTTTCAAGCATTTTGGGGCCCGCGAATCGTTGCTGTCCGCCGCGGCAGAGGATGGCCGCGGCGGATCTTCGGATGCTCTGATTTAACGGCATATTGCGGCATTCGCGCTGCATGGAGGAACCGCAAGGCAGCTTGTGTGCGGCGCGAAAAAATTTTTTCACCAAGTTCTCTCTGGTGGAAACGGGGAGTTGCGGCACTGGTGGGCGCATTAATTTTTGCTCCCGGGGAGGGCCGCGGTCGTGCATTAAGGCCTCTTTCAGCCGGTGGTCTGGTCGGCGTGACTGTTCAGCTTCTGCATCCGGCCAAAAGGCGCAGTCCATGATTGCCGCAACGATGCCGCTGGCATCAGACCTGCAGGTGCGGGTGCTGTTACCGAACGATTTGGGGACGGCCGGTGTGGTCGGCGCCGTCTGCTCGTCTACGTAGATCCAGCGGCCCAAGCAGAGGCCGAGGTCGAGCGAAGCGAGGGCGAGGGTGAAGCGCAGGGCCGCCGGATGGTAGGCTGGGGCGCCGAGCGTGCGAGGAACGAGCCGTGAAGGCGCCCCAGCCGGCGTACGCGTCGGTGGTTGGTACCTGGCGGCGCTGGGGGTGATTCAGTACCTGTGCGTGGCTCTGAGAGGCTCTGTGTGCGAATTTGCGTTCGGTGGCGCCGGCCGAAAGATGGCGTTGGCAATGAATCGACTGGGGTCGACTCAACAAGAACGAAGAGCTTGTCATGAGATAAGACGATAAAGACTGTTCGGAAGGGATGGATGATATGAAGGCAATTGACGCCGCATTTGCGGTCCTTCAAGCCGCAGGGAAACCTCTGCCCTACCGCGAGATTGCAGAGCAGGTGCTTAGACAGGAATTGTGGTCCACGGAAGGGAAGACGCCCTGGGCAACAATAAACACCCAGCTATCCCGTGATATCAAAAAACAGGGCAAGGACTCAAGATTTGTTCGTGTGGGCCCCGGGCAATATGCGCTGAACTCAGACACGACCTCCATAAAATTTGCAGGTGAACAGCCGAATTTTCCAGAGACGATGACGAACGACGACGGTGGAGCCAGATTGACCTTTACCGCCGCGGCCGAACATCTCCTCAAGGAATCCGGTGATGATGAGCCATTGCATTACGGGAGGATCACTGAGCGTGCGCTTAAGCTCAAGTTGATTCACACAGAGGGCCGTACTCCTGCCGCGACGATGTACGCGGCAATTCTTTCAGAGATACGTCGTCAAGAGGCCCGAGGCGAGACGCCACGCTTCGTACAGCACGGTCGCGGCATGGTTGGGCTGTTCTCCTGGTTGCCAAGCGAGGTTGCGGGGATTATTGAAGAAAGGAATCGCGAGGTGCGGCAATCGTTACTCGACCGGGCTCGTTCCATTTCTCCAGCCGAATTTGCGAATCTTGTAGGTGTACTTCTCGCGGCTATGGGTTTTGAGGATGTTGAACAGACACCTATTTCTGCCGATGACGGTATAGACGTCCGAGGTACGCTGGTTGTAGGCGGCGCAGTGCGCATCCGTATGGCAGTACAAGCGAAGCGTTGGAAGAACAATGTCCGTAAGCCTATCGTGCAGCAAGTGAGGGGTTCGCTGGGTGCGCATGAGCAGGGTCTGATCATTACAACCAGCGACTTTAGCAAAGGGGCGAGGGGCGAAGCGAATCGTTCCGATGCCGCGCCCGTTGCGCTTATGAACGGTGAGCGGATGGCAGCACTGCTGGCGGAGTACGAGATCGGCGCATCCATCAAGAACTACAAGCTCTTTGTACTCGATGAGCAAGGGGGTTGAAAAGGCCGTCTGACATCCCCCGATGCGACAGACGCCGGATCAGGGTGACACGCAGGGCCGCCCAGTGGTGGTGCATGTCGATGGCCGGTCGCGCGCGGGCCTGCTGGGCTTGGCTATGGTAGGCGGGGCGCCGAGCGTGCGAGGAATGAGCCGTGAGGTGCTCCGCCGGCGTACGCGTCGGTGGTTTGGTCCGGCGTCTGCCGGTATCGTGTACTGGTAGCGGTGCCCGGAGCTGGCCAAGGCTTGGAGGACGGCTGGCTTGCCTGCGAGCTGGGCGCCGCGTTCTGGCCGTCTCCTAGCGGTGGGGGAAGCTGTAATTTTGCGGCATTAGGGCGGTTTCGTATCTGATCGGGTCTGTGTGTGAATTTGCGCTCGGCGGCGTCGGCTGAGAGATAGCATTAGCGGCGTTTTGGTCGTCCCTGAAGACGGGTAGGACCGGCCCGGCGCGTGCGAGGAACGAGCCGTAGAGGGCCGGTCCGGTTTTCTTGGGCGTCGAGGTCGTCTGGCTGTGGTAGGCTGGGGCGCCGAGCGTGTGAGGAACGAGCCGTGAAGGCGCCCCAGCTGGTGTCCTGCGAAGGCCTGCCGGCATCGCGACATGTGTTGGTGTGGCTGATGCTGGCATTCGCGAACGGTCAGGGGCGGCCCGGCGCGGCCCGGCGCGTGTGAGGAACGAGCCTCAGAGGGTCGCCTCGGGTTGGCCGGCGTTGATGTCGGCCTTGTGCTTTCTGTATAGCCGCGGCCGTCGTTCTGCGCTTGGAGTTTGCGTCTGCAGATCTGCCCGGGTACGTGTGGTTTTGTGTAAGGTACTGTAGTGGGGTGTCGCGTGGGTCTGGGCCTGCGTCTGGGTGGCGATGTCTGCGGGCTGGTTTTGCGGGTGTCGGCGCGGTGTTTCAACGGGTCCAGCGCCGGGCGCTGGTCGTGGTGCAGCGGCGAAACGCTGCCGGGGGGTGTGGGGGGCCGGCCCCCTGCAATGGGGAGAGTTTGAGAGGGGTATCCCCCTCTCATGTTGCCGGCCCGGAGAAGCGCTTTTTATTCCGTATAATTCCGTCTTATACAAAAAGGAGCGCCCGCACCGCCCAGGGACAAACCCTGGCGGGCGCTCCGGTGCAAACCGGCCGGGGTTCAGCCGGTTTGCATTTTGTATAAGATCTAGTTATACGGTCGGGGTGCCGGCGGCGACCAGCCGCCGGAATGCGCCCCGAGTAATAAAAAGCGCCCGGGCCGGCAATGCCGTTGCCGTTCGCCGGCGACGCTGTGCGGAATGCGTGGACGCTCTGCGGCGCCGGCGGGGTGTTGCCGTTGGCACAGGGGGCCGTCTGCGGTCCGCTGTGCGCTCTGGTCGGTCCTGGCGGGCGCTCTGTTTCGGGGAGCTGCGGTCAGCCGGTGAAGACGCCGGCCGGCGTAGGCCTGGAGGCCGGTCCGGACACCTGCACAAAACCGGGACCGAACCTGGGTACATGGCCGGTACCACTACCGACTACAAGCACTGTCAGTCTTTCGCAGCTGTGCGGTGGTCGAGCTCATGCCGGCTCTGCACGCTTGCCGGCTATTCTCCCTGATGGTCGTCGAGTGGTGTTGCGGCGGTCTGCCGCCGCCCGGTAAAGGTCCCTCCCCGGCCGTTTTGGGGAGAGGGCCTTTACCGGCTTACCCTGGGGCGCCGGCTGCGAGCTCGTCTTTGCGGCATCTGTCCTGGTCGCGCTCCAAAACAGCCCGCCGCGTCGCCCTCCTTTTTTCCTGTCAGTCCCTCGCCGGTCAGTCGATACAGCCATAATCGCAAGGTCCTATAGGTACCCTTTGCCCGTTTTAGGGCCTTAGAACGCCTCCAGTGCGGAAAAATATTCGCCGGCAGACCCAAAATCGGCCGCATTCCGCATTTTGGGACGTTTCAGCCTTAAAATACGGTTCCTCGTCGAAAATCGCCATCGCATGGCACCGGCTGCCGCGGACGCAGGCCAGCGCAGGCCCGGACGCCGATCCGGACACTTGCACAAAGCCGGGCCTGAGTTTGGGCACATGGCCGGCACCATTGCCGGTGCCATCCAGAGGGTCCACAGCCGGCTATATCCTGTGCTCCAGAGCGTCAAGGACAGGCTGATTCTGGTTGCATGCATCCAGCACCCGTCATAATTTGGACAGTCTTTTCCAAACGTCAACGGAACTTAGTAGTCGTCAGAGAAGTCGGACTGGAGTTGGAGGGCTTGGTTATTGTCGGAGAAGATGTTCCGGGGTTGGCCTATGTTGAGCTTGGCAAGAATCCGACTGTGGTAGGCGCGGGCATTGCCGGGTTGGCGTTGGATGGCCTGGTCATAGTCGACGATGGCCTCCTGGTATTGACCCAGGTGGGCCTTGGCATTGCCCCGCCTGACGTAGGCGCTGGCTTTGTCGGGTTGGAGTTGGATGGCCTGGTCGTAGTCGGCGATGGCCTCCTGGTATTGACCTAGGTGGGCCTTGGCATTGCCCCGCAAGATGTAGGCGTTGGCTTTGTCGGGCCGGAGTTGGATGGCCTGGTCGTAGTCGGTGATGGCCTCCTGGTATTGACCAAAGTGGGCCTTGGCATGACCCCGAAAGAAGTAGGCGCCGGCATAGTCAGGCTGCAGTTGGAGGGCCTGGGTATAGCCGGCGATGGCCTCCTGGTACTGACCTCGGCGCAACTTGGCATGACCCCGAACGATGTAGGCGTCGGCATAGTCAGGCTGCAGCTGGAGGGCCTGGTCCAAGTCGGCGACGGCGTCCTGATATTGGTTAAGCCCGGCCTTGGCATTGGCCCGCCCGACGTAGGCGTGGACATAGTCGGGTTGGAGTTGGAGGGCCTGGGTATAGTCGACGTAGGCGTCCTGGTATTGACCTAGACAGACCTTTGCATCGCCTCGATAGGCATAGGCGTCGGCATCGCCTGGTTGCAGCTGGATAGCCTGGTCCAAGTCGGCGACGGCGTCCTGATATTGACCTAGAATAAGCTTGGCAACGCCCCGGAAGAAGGTGGCGTCGGCGAAGTCAGGCCGCAACTGGAGGGCCTGGTCATAGTCGGCGATGGCCTCCTGGTATTGACCAAGCATAAACCTGGCAAAACCTCGATGGTCGTAGGCGTGGGCATTGTCGGGTTGGAGTTGGAGGGCCTGGTCATAGTCGGCGACGGCCTCCTGGTATTGACCACGGTCGCCCTTGGCATTGCCCCGGCTGATGTAGTCGTCGGCATTGTCCAGACTGAAGTAGGCGCCGGCATTGTTCGTCCAGACATAAGTGGCGAGCGTGAAACACACCACGGCAACCGCCAGGAACCCACCCCATTTCTTGAGCGCGCGCATCATATTCGGTGCCCCGTGTCGTTGCCGTGTGGACAGCGTCTTTCCGCCATGTGTCCACGCAGCTGTTCCCACCCGGTCGTGGGGAGATTGCGCGAAGTATCATACACATACCGGTTGGCGGCGTCAATCTCGCTGGCGAGCAGGGCAGTTGCGCCCAGCCGGCCGTCATGAAGCTATCAGTTGGGGCAGCCCGCGGCGCTTCCGGTAGCAAGCAATGCGCAGCCTTGCCGGCCATATCTTGCGCTCTCTACTGTTCTGACTCGAAAGATTGTGCCTGGCAGCCGGATGAACTCTCGGCCGTCGGGAGGCCGTCTGCGGCAGTCTGTGCGATCTGGTCGGTCCTGGCGTGCTCTCCGTTCCTGAAAGCTGCGGTCGTCTGCCGCAGGCCTGGGCGCCGATCCAGACACGTAGACAGAACCAGGATCGAAACTGGGCACATGGCCAGCACCAATGCCAGCGACATCCGGGGTGTGCATTGCAGGCCGCAAGTGCTGACGATCTTTCGCAGCTGTGTGGTGGGCGAGCTCCTGCCGGCTCTGTATGAATGCTGGCTTCTCTCCCTGACGCTGGCCTGGTTATGCGGCTTGGTTGTGCGATTGATTAAGGTCATCAGGCCGGGCGGGAAATCGAAATGTCGGTCTGTGCGGCGACATCCGGGGTTGTGTATGCACCAGCGCCCGCGGCGCCGCCGGCAGCAAGCAAAGCGCAGCCTCGCCGGCCGAGCTTGCGCCCCAATGTGCCCTTGCTGCGAAGACTATTGCGCCCACTACTGTTCTGGCTCGAGAGATTGTGCCTGGTAGAGATCAAAGAAGAGGCCTTGGCGCGCAAGAAGCTCGGTGCGGCTGCCCATCTCCACGATGCGGCCCTGGTCGATCACCAGGATCCGGTCTGCGTTGAGGATTGTGGTCAGGCGGTGGGCGACGACGATAGCTGTCCGGCCGGCCCGGGCCTTATCGATGGCAATGCGCACTTTTTGTTCTGTGAGGGCATCCAATGCGGAGGTTGCTTCGTCCAGCAGGAGGAGCCTGGGGCGCAGCAGTAGGGCCCGGGCAATGGCGAGGCGCTGGCGTTCCCCTCCGGAGAGCGTCATGCCTCGTTCGCCGACGACCGTTTGGTACGCGTCGGGCAGTCCGGTTATGAATTCATCTATCTGTGCTTCGCGAGCAGCCTGCCTGCTCCTGCTGGCGTCATCGCGCCCCGGATAGAGGATGTTTTCGCTTATCGTTGCGTTCCAGAGAAATGTATCCTGGGAGACGAGGCCGATCCGGCTTCGCAACGATTCCAGGGAAAGTTCATGCAGGTCGATTCCATCGATCATGATCGTTCCGGACTGGGGCGTGTAGAAACCCATGATGAGGTCGATGATTGTGGACTTGCCGCCGCCGCTGGGGCCGACGATTCCTATGAACTCGCCTGGCGCGACGTTGAAGGTAAGTTCCTATGCGCCGAAGTCGCCGCGGCCGTAGTCGAACGATACGTTTTGGAAAGCGAGCAGGGTCAGCAGGGAAAGGCGCCAGTGCAGGGCAGTCATAGCGGCCAGTGTGCCAATAAGAAGGATGGCGTTCATTGCCAGTGGCAGCAGATGTTCGCTGACGTAGACTTCGCCGATTCTGCCGCAGCTGCGAGTCAATCGATGGACATGCTCTCCGCTCGTGAACTGCTCGAGCGCGACAAGGCGGACGTGCAGCAGGTGGTCGAACAGTTCCTGGCGAAGACGTTGGGCGACACCTTCACCGATGTGGACGCGCAGGTAGTGGTTGACAGAGTTGAGGCCTGCGCTGAGCACGGGCACGATCATCATGCCGGCAAGGAGGAGGCCGATCAGGCGCACGTCGGCTGTGGGTATGGCGGTGTCGATGAGCAGTTTGAAGAGGTAGGGTTGAATCAACGCGACCGCCGTGCCGACGAGCGCCAGTGCGACGAGGATCGATATTCTGGGAATTTGCTTTCTCAGTTCCTCCTTGAGGAGCGTAAAGGAGGCGTTCGGCGTTTCGGTACTTGATTGCAGGCGCATTGGATTTCCCCGTTCTCCGCCAGTGATGGGGACGGCCAAATCATCGTTGCTCCAGCACATGGTATCATGCGGGTTAAGAGGTGACCGATATGTCGATTGGCGGTCCGATCTACCCCAAAACGTCATCCTCAGCTATACGGCGCTGTTTTCGCCTTCGGCGGCCTCGTGCAAGCCAATGGCGCAGCCTCGCCGGCCATATCGCCGCTGTTGCTTCGTGCTCCTATTGGCAGCGGTGCTACGATAGCGTTGAATTAGGGTGTATGGGGCGATGGATTCTCTATCACAGAGGGCTGCAGGTTCGCTGGGCGGCGGGCTGAACGGTACGGAATCGCGCAAGGTCCTATGGGGCCTAGGCAGTCGATTCAGGGTCTTAGAACGGCCTCTGTGTGGTGGAGCTCCTGCCGGCTCTGCACGATTGCCGGCTGCTCTCCCGTGTGGTAGTCGAGTGGTGTTGCGGCGGTCTGCCGCCGCCCGGTAAAGGTCCCTCCCCGGCCGTTCGGGGAGAGGGCCTTTACCGGCTTCCATGGATGCCAGGCTCCGACTGCTCTCGTTGGCGTCTAAAGTCGGGGCTCTACAGGAGAGAAATTGGCTTGGATTGAGGCGTTTAGATCGGCGATCTGTAAGGGGGTGATTTCCAGTCGTGTGTCGGCGGAAAATTGGATTTTTTCCGGCTTCCCAAGGCCGCCCCATTTTTTCCCAAAAAAGCCTTTTTCGGGGCGGGCCCGGCCCGGCACTGATCATCGCGTCCGGACGTCGGCGGCGCCGGCGACGCGCTGCTTGCAGCGCACATGCCCGGCCTACTCTCGGCCGGCCACATCTCCAATCCATCGCCACAAACAGACGCGCCAGGCGGTCGATTCCGGTGTAGTGCAACTCCACTTTCCCACCGGTGGAACAGAGGCTTAATCGCAGGGTGAAGTGGGCCCCAAAAACTGGACCACAAGCTAAGGTGTATAATGGAGCAATTCACCCAGCCTGTGGAGGGGCATCACGATGGTCAGGAAACGGCGGCGACACACGGCGGCCTTCAAGTTTCGGGTTGCGCTGGAAGCG
>JAJEDI010000030.1 GCA_022821585.1 Caldilineaceae bacterium | reverse complement strand
GCTTCCAGCGCAATCCGAAACTTGTAGGCTGCCGAGTGCCGCCGCCGTTTCTTGACCATCGTACTGCCCCTCCACAGGCTTGGTGACTTGCTCCATTATACACCTTAGCTTGTGGTCCAGTTTTTGGGGCCAAGCTCAAGTGTCAACCTGTCCGAGTCTTCCCCGATAGCTCCAGGTACCGAATTCGACGTCACTTTCAATTTCTACGACATACAACCTGGCACCGCGGTAAACTATCGCGACACGATGACAAACACATCCACAAATCAAGCCGTAGGTCAAATGGACTGTGGCGGTAGCGTGGTAGGGTGGGGGCAGGAAGTCTCAGGAACTGTTAACACGAATCCTGATGTGAATCTCATTACAATTCCCTCCGACTGTCCAGCCGGAAGTTATAGAATAGTAAGCGAGATTGAAGACACAACAGGCAACGACATCATTTCCGGTTCGGTCGACTTTATCATTGGCGACCCCGACCTGACTCCGACAGCGCCGTCGGTGTCGAACATGACGGCGAAGCAGAATTCCCCTTTCAGTCAGCAGCTGCCCGTAGGCACCGGCGGAGACGGTACGTTAGACTACGGCGCTACAGGGTTGCCCGCTGGACTACTCTTCACCAAGTCAACACGCACAATCGCCGGAACACCTACGGGCACCGGGCCTACCACAGTCCGCTACACGGTGACCGACAGTGATGGCGACTCAGCCTATGTTGAATTTACGATCACGGTCAATCCCGACCTGACACCGTCGGCGCCGAGCGTCTCGCCTTTGACTGCAAAGCAGAACTCCCCATTTAGCCATCAATTGCCAGTAGGCAGCGGAGGAGACGGTACGCTATCCTACGGCGCCACGGGTCTGCCATACGGTCTTCTCTTCACCGAAACAACTCGCACGATTGCAGGCACGCCGACTCGCCACGGGCCGTTTACAGTAAGGTACACCGTAACTGATAGCGACGGAGACTCGGCCTACATAGAATTTACTATCACTGTCAACCAGGATCTCGTGCCCACCAGCCCGTCGATATCAGGCATCTCAGCTAGGAAAGGGAGTCTTTTCTCCCGGCAGCTGCCGGTGGGCAGCGGAGGAGATGCACCTCTAAGCTACAGCGCCACGAATCTGCCGACCGGCCTTAGTTTCATCACGGCCACACGTACAATCACGGGCACGCCAACAACCGAACAAGCTCCAACCGTGACTTATACGGTTCGAGACAGTGATGGAGATCAAAGCAGTACGACTTTTGTCTTCACAATCTCAGCCGATCTGATGCCGGCATTGCCCTACATTTCGGGGTACACCGGCAGGGTGGGCTCACCATTCAGCCAAGTGTTGCCAGCGGCCGCGGGAGGAGACTCGCCGCTGAGCTATACCGCTGCGAATCTCCCAAATGGCCTCAATTTCATCACGGGCGCAAGGACGATTCAGGGCACACCGTCATCCCAGGAAACTAAGACCGTGACCTACACGGTTCGAGACGATGATGGGGATGAGGCCAGCACGACATTTGACATCACTGTAGAAGCCGATCTCAAGCCGACATTTTCCACAATTTCGGGATTCACTGTCATAGTGGACACCCCCTTCAGCCGGGTGCTGCCAGCGGCCGCGGGTGGAGACTCGCCGCTGAGCTACACCGCGACAAACCTGCCGACCGGCCTCAGTTTCATCACGACCGCCCGCACGATCACGGGCACGCCCACAACCGTGGAATCAAGAACTGTTTCCTACACGGTACGAGACGAAGATGGGGATGAAGCGAATACGACATTTGTTCTCAATGTCGCAGCCGATCTGACGCCGAGACTTTCCACCATATCGGGGTTCACCGTTAGAGTGAACGCACCTTTCAGCCAAGCACTGCCACAGGCCACGGGTGGAGACCTGCCGCTAAGCTATACCGCGACGGACCTCCCGACCGGCCTCAGTTTTATCGCGAGTACGCGTACGATTTCGGGTACGCCCTCAACCGTGGAAGCTAAAACCGTCACCTACACGGTTCGAGACGACGATGGGGATGAAGACAGCGAGACTTTCGTCTTCACTGTCGCAGCAGATCTTACGCCAACACTTCCCGCAATTTCCGGATACACAGCCATAGCGGATTCGCCATTCAGCCAGGTACTGCCAGCGGCCACGGGTGGAGACCAGCCGCTGAGCTATACCGCGACGGACCTCCCGACCGGCCTAAGTTTCGTCACGAACACACGAACGATTACAGGCACGCCTTCAGCGGCGGAATCTCCGACAGTGACGTATAGAGTACGAGACAATGACGGCGACGAAGATAGTCAGACCTTTACGTTCACCGTCGAAGCCGACAGTCAGCCCTCGCAGCCTTCCATAGGCGATATGCACTTAAAGGTGGGAAGTAGCCTTCGGGCAGAACTGCCTGCGGGCACCAACGGAAATTCACCTTATACGTATACGATCTCGGCTCTACCATCAGGATTGGAATTCGCCCGCTCCACTCGAATCCTGTCCGGCAGGCCGGACTCGGCCGGCTCCAGGAGTGTCACTTACACAATTCTTGACGTTGACAAAGATGCGGCTGCTGTGGATTTCACCATCAACGTCTACGCCCTACCTGATTTACCCGGAATCTCCGATCAATCTGGTATGAAGGACGAACTCTTTACCCTTCAACTACCTGCGGCTACTGGCGGCAGGGCCCCACTCGAATACGCTGTAACCGGCCTACCTACCGAGTTGCAATTCATTACAGGCACGCGTGTAATCACAGGTACACCTGCCCAGGTGGAAGTCATCAACGTCAACTACTCGGTATCGGACACAGACAACGATCAGGACAGCGTCACCTTCAAGATTACCGTGACTGACCTGGACCAGAGCCAGATCAGCAACAACATCGACAACGACAATAACAACGGCAACGATCGAGACAACAACAACGGTAACGGCGGCAGCAGCAACCCGCAAAACACGCAACCACTGAAAGTCGTTGACGTCTTTGGATACACCGCGACAGTAGACGAACTCTTCACGCAGCAGTTGCCCTTCGCTAGCGGAGGCACACTGCCTTACGCCTATAGCGTCACGACCCTACCGCCCGGTCTGAACTTCATAATGATAAAGCGCACAATAACGGGAACACCCACTGTTTCGGGGACGACAGTCGTCACTTACACCGTAACTGACAGCGGAACTGTTTCCGCTAGCGATGCCTTCACCATAACCGTCAGTGACAACGGCCAGGGCGGCAGCAGCCAAGGCGGCGGAAACCAGGGACGAGGCAATCAGGGCGGCGGCAATCAGGGCAACAACCAGGGTGGCAACAAAGGAGGTGGTAACCAGGGCGGCAGCTCACACACCAAGAAAAATTCCGGTAACTCAGGGAACTCGAACAACCGGAAAAAGTATGTTCCCCCTGCGTCGTCACCCCCGCCATCGCAACAGCAGGACTGGTCGGGACTTTCCGTTCCCGTTGCCATGACCTTGCCACCTTGGCTCAACGTACGAAGAGGGCCGGGGCTCGACTACGAGATCGTCACGACCGTTCTTGCAGGAACTCGAGGATAAATTTACGGTAGGAACCCCGCTGACACCTGGTTCCAGATCCAGATTGCCGACATCAGCAACAAGGTTTGGATATGCCAGAATCATGCCAGGGTAGAAGGCTCACTGGACAGCGTTCGTTTCCTGGAGAAGTGGGAGATCGATCTCATTCTCAAGACGGCCGATGGGCCCCTGGCTATTACCACGCCCGCGATTCTGAATGTCCGCGCCGGGCCTGGGCTTGACTACGGAATCTTTACAACAGTGCCCAAGCGGACGCAGGCCACTATCGTTGGTATCGGCCCTAACGCCGAATGGTATATGGTCACGCTGGACGCGTTAATTAGGCCTGCCTGGGTCTATTCGGCTCTGACTACAGTTAAGGGCTTTCTTGGAGGGGTCAAGCAGTACTCTTCTACAGATGTGAACGGTTACACCTATACCGAAGCGGACGAACCTGACACCTGCAGCGCCAACCCGATTGCAGTCACCATTCCTGCTATCCTGAACGTGCGCAGGGGACCCGGTACCGAATACGAAATCATCACTACGGTTGCAGAAGGCACGCGGGCCGAAATCATCGGAACTGATCCGCGGGACGAGTGGCTCCTGGTCGAGTTGGACAGCTTGGTCGAACCAGCCTGGATCTATCGGGACCTGACGACAGTCGTCGGCTCACTTGCTGGCGTTAGGCGGATCGGCTCTGGGCAGGCGAGTCAACCCAACACACCCACAAATGTCGATCGACCAATCGCGGTTACCTATCCTGCCCTGGCAAATGTCCGTGTAGGCCCAGGCCTGACTTACGGTATTCTGAAGGCCGTTCCCCAAGGTACTCGTGCTAGCGTAATTGGGCTCAGCCCCGACGAAGACTGGTATCTGGTCGAAATCGAAGGACTGATTCAGTTGGGCTGGATCCGCGAGGATCTCACTGTTCTGGTCGGTAATCTCAACAGCGTAAAGCGCATTACCGCTGCCGAAATCGCGATGCTGCCAGTTGCCATCGTTGACACGCCCATTCTCAACGTTCGCTCGGGCCCGGGCACTGGCTTCGGCATTGCGACTACGATCTCCCAGGGAACGTGGGCTCAGATTATCGGTGTCAACCCGGGGGCCGACTGATTCCAGGTAAAGCTGTATGGCGTAACAGGTCAGACTTGGGTCTACCGCAACCTCACAAATCTTGCCGGACTTCTCGCAGGCGTGACGCAGATCTCTCCAAGCACCCTGTCGACAGCGACGGAGGACGACCCAGCCTTACAGGCGACCACGATTCTGGAGTCAGCTTCTACCGTGGAGGCGGCCTCTACCCAGCAGATTACCGTGAATTCGATTACGGTCGAGATTTCGCTGCCTTCGAACGGCAACATCGATTTAGAGGTCAGTTGGACCGATGATGGCGCTTGTACGGAACTCTACAACATCTTCTACAGATCGGGTGCTGACTCGACCACTTACTTCTCGCTGGAGACCGCTGTCATCGCATCCAGCGCGCAGTCTAAGAGCATGAGCTTTCTCACTCTGCCTGACAATAGCCTGATTTCCGCTTGGTGCGGTACGCAGAGTTCGGGCAGTCAGATCGCCGAGGTCCAAATCGACCCGGGTGTCGAAGGCACATACAGTTCCTTGCCCTCGCAGCCGGAGGCCGATGCGGTTGCCGCAGCATCAGGTGTCGAACTGTCAAACTAGCCTTCTGGGGCAAGCCTATTGACTCTAGCGCTCTACCTCATGCAGTAAGGCACTGGCCTGATGTCCTGATGGTTGACCGCTTGTTAGACTAGCATCGAAGTGCGTCAAACCTGAATCGCAATTCCATATGGACAACTTGGCGATTAGGGTCCTGAGGGTCCATTCTGCCTCAGGACTCACTCACTAGTCGCTATCTTCTCCAAGGCGCGTACCTTCAGGGACTTCGGTATCGCTTTCAAAGTCGAGACGGTATCCATCGGGGTCGGCCAGCGAAGTCAACCACATGCCGTTGCTGACAAAGGGTCGCGATGCATCGAGTCCACGCGCTTTGAAATGGTCGTAGAGCTGCAACACGTCATCGCAAATGAAAACGACGGTGACGCCCTCACCCACTTCCCCCGACGGCGTCCACGAGTCGTGGCCCGAAGTAGGGAACTGTTGCAGCATCAGCGCCGCATCTCCCAAGGTCAGCCAGCACCAGCGCAACTGCCCTTCCGGCTCCCACTTCTGTGTGATCTCGCAGCCCAGTCCGTCCACATAAAAGCGGATCGACGCCTGCATGTCCGATACCCTGTAGAAGGGCACCGCCTGTTTGATATTCATCGGTAATTGTTGCTCAACTTTCTCCGGCAAAGAATAGGACTGGAATGTTAGCCAACCGAACCGCCGACTCTCGCTGCTAAGCCGGCAAATCTACCAGTTCGTGAGCGAACCGTCGCGGCGCCGTAGATGGGGAGCCTCCCAGAAACGAAACTCTTCCGCCTGCGCTCGTTCCTCATTGAACTCAACGCCCAGGCCAGGGCCGTCCGGCACAACGTAATAGTAGCCGTCCAACTCCGGCTGTACGGGGAACCAGTCTTCATCGTAAAAACTGCCCTCTTCCGTCGGCGAAACTCGCACCTCAAGCCACGCGAAATTCGGGACCGCGGCTGCCAGGTGGACCGTTGCCGCGCTGCATATAGGGCCGAGCGGATTGTGCGGCATCAAATCAATGTAGTGCGCCTCCGCCATGGCCGCCACCTTGACCGCCTCCGTCAATCCGCCCACATTACAGACGTCGATGCGCGCGAACTGCGTGATGCCCCGCTCAATATAGGGCAGAAACTGCCATTTGCTTGAGAACTCCTCACCAATCGCAAAGGGGACGTCGGTCATGCTCCGTAACGCCTCGTAGGCCTCCGGCGTCTCATCACGGATCGGCTCTTCCAGGAAATCAAGCGTTCCCGACGGCATGCGCTGGCAGAACGACGCCGCCTCCGCCACGCTCAAACGATGGTGGTAGTCAATTCCCATAACCGGATCGGGCCCTACCGCCTCGCGCACGGCGGTCAGCCACTGCGCCGTTATGCCCAACGACTCACGCGGTTCGAATATGAAGTCCGGTTCGCTCTCATCGCGGGCGGGGCTGCGGCCCGCCCTGATCGCGGGCCAGCCCAAATCTACCAGCAACTGGACGTTTTCGATCAGCTCCTCTTTACTGGATCCTCCGGTCGAGGCGAAACAGGGCACCAACTCCCGCTGCTTTCCGCCCAGCAACTGATATACAGGAACGTTGAGCGCCTTGCCGGCAATGTCGTAAAGAGCGATGTCGATTGCCGAAATCGCCGCGGTCAGAACGCGGCCGCCTTCGAAATACTGACTCCGGTACATCTCCTGCCACAACGCCCCCATTCGCAACGGATCGCGGCCGAGAAGGAACTCCCGGTAGTGGTTCACCGCACCCGTTACCGCCAACTCGCGGCCGGATAAGCCCGACTCGCCCCATCCATGGATGCCCTCGTCGGTTTCCACCTTGACGATCATCTGATTTCGTTGCCCCACCCAAGCAGGATACGTCTTGATGTCGACTATTTTCATGGCTTCTACCTGTTTTCCCCTTCAATTCAGGATGCATTAGTAAGGAATCGCAAATATCCCACGCTCGAATATGGCGTACCAAAGATTTCTCCACCACAGGGCCAGAAACGGCGAAACCAAAGTACCGCCCTTAGTCCATTTGACCTGGCGGCTGACCTCAGTTGACCTTGGAATGCCTAACCGTCAATTGCCTCCCGCAGACTGTTGGCTTCCTCATCTGTCAGTGCCCGGCTGCCTGCTTCGGCGTTTGTACGCGCCTGCTCAGCCGACTTCGCACCGGGGATCGACACAGAGACGGCCGGATGGCTGAACGTATAGCGAATCGCAGCCTTTACCATCTCTTCGCCGGGCGTCACGACCTCGCGCAGGCGGCCGACCTGCGCAGCGCGTGCCTCGAACTGGCCCTGTTGAGAGCCGCCTTCGTTCCAGCTCGCCCGCACGCTGTCCGTGAACACCGCCCCCTTCGCGTAGCGGCCGGAAAGCACCCCCTTCGCCAGCGGGCCGCGAACCATCACCGCGATACCGTGCTCCTGGCAATACGGCAGAAACGCCTCCTCGGGCTCGCGGTTGAGCAAAGAATAGTCCACCTGCACTACACTGCAGGTTCCTTCCCTGTTAAAGCGCTTGAGCACACTCAAGTCATTTGTCGAGATTCCGTAGGCCCGCAGGCAGCCCTCCTCCTTCAGCGCCTCGAACCCTTCCAGGTAGACCGTAGGATCGTCCAGATTGCCTTTGTGGCACAGGATTACGTCCACCCAGTCGGTACGCAGTCGACCCAAAATGGCGTGACCCGAGATCCGGATCGAATCAACACTGTTCTTTGGAATCTCTCCCCCCGTGCGCTGAGCCCAGTTGCCGATCTTGCTGACCAGAATCACATTGTGGCGGACCCCGGTCAGCGCCCGTCCCACCCGCATCTCCGAAAGACCGTTGGGTATGCCGTACGACTCGGCCACATCGAACAAAGTCATGCCTGCGTCGTATGCCGCTCGCACCGTTGTCCATGCCGTTGTGTCATCGATATCGCCCCACTGGTTGCCGATGTTCCATGCGCCCAGTCCAACCGCGGAGACGGGCCAGCCGAGTTTACCGAATGTCTTGGAAAGCATTTGGAAGACTCCTCGCGTTAGTTTGGAGAAGAAGTGAAATGTAGAGTCTGGGTGTGTCCTCTGTCCTGCGAATTGTCTTTCATCGGACAGAATAAAGCAAAGGCGAAGAGGAAGGGAATGGACCCACTCGTGTTCGTTGCAGTCAGCTGCTGGCCCTCTATGCCGAGCCTGACCCATATGTATGGCAACTCACTCAAAAAATTGGTCAAAGTACACAAAATGGAAAAGAAATCTTGACCTGGGCAAAATAATTGCTATTCTTCCTGAAATAGGAGGATTAGGGCAATGCGAAGAGTGCTGGAAGAGTGTCCTTCCTGTGGTGGAGATGTCGAAGTAACCAGGGTCTCCTGCACTACTTGTGAGACCGAAGTAACGGGGCGCTTCGCGCCCTGCCGTTTCTGCCGTCTGCCCCCTGAAACAGCCCATTTCCTTGAACTCTTTGTCAAGAATCGCGGCAACGTGAAAGAGATGGTACGCGAACTTGAAATCTCCTACTGGACGATTCGCAACCGGATCAACGACCTGATAACCGAGATGGGATTTGAGTCCGAAGAGAAGGATGAAATCGCAGATCAAAGACAACAAATACTCGCAAAAGTGAATCGAGGCGAACTTACTGCCGGAGAAGCGGCAGAACTCTTGAGCAGCATTCGATAACGGCGCATGCCCCTGACGGAATCATTCTGAAACCATCAAGCACGATAACAGAAGTCTTCCGATGGGCCCCGCCCTCACCTCATTTGTACTGGAACAAGAAAAAGGAGCCGGAAAGATGGCGCAGGAGCGATTTACCGTTCTCAAGATGCTGGAAGATGGTATGATATCCGTTGACGAAGCTACTTCGCTACTCGACGTTATCGAGCAATCGGCCCTGTCGGTCGAGCACAAACCTGGGGAAACTCCCCTTCAATCTCCTGAATCGGAGCTTTCAGGTCGTCCCGAGACTGGTGACGAGGATGAAGTTGACCTTTCTGGCGTTGATTTGGCAAAGATGACAGAAATGAAGATTCACGGAGTCACACCCGAGTTCATCGAAAGCATGCGTGAACTGGATCTTCCCGGCTTTTCAATGGAAAAACTGTTGGATATGCGCATTCATGGAGTAACGCCAGCGTATGTCCTGGAAATGCGCGCGGCGGGGTTGAATCCTTCCGTGAATCAGTTGATCGAAATGCGCATACACGGAGTTACTTCCGAGATTCTGCGGGATTTCCAATCCCTGGGATTCGAAGGTCTGGATATTGGAAAGCTGATACAATTGCGGATTCACGGAGTCATGCCCGACCTCTTGAATCAAATGGAGGCACTGGGCCTCCAAGACCTGACCTTGGATCTGCTGATCGATATGAGAATTCATGGGGTAACCCCAGGCTATGTGCGGGAGCTGCAAATGTGCGGATACTCAGCTCTTAGTGCAAGGAAGCTAATTGACTTGCGCATCCACGGCGTGACGGCAGATTTCGTTCGGCAAATGGAAGAGCTTGGCCTTGAAGGTATTTCGCTGGACCGGTTGATCGAAATGCGTATCCACGGAGTTGACGCAGATTACCTGAAAAGAATGAAAAACCCGGGCTAGATTCTCCAGTATCCGATCACGTTTCGAGGCATGATGATTTGTACCCGGAACCTCGTCTTGGATTGCTGGTTATTCGCGGCCATTATTTCAGTACTGAAATTCCTTGACAGCCCCCAGTACTTGGGGTCAAATGAGATTGGTTCGTCTGGACTTGGAACCAGCCCAACCTTACCCGTGCGAGTCCCCTATGTCGTCACAGCCAAACATTCTCGTCATCCTGACCGACCAGCAGACACATGCTGCGCTGAGCGCACATGGCAATCCCCACTTGCAAACGCCGCACATGGACTCACTCGTCCGCAGCGGTATCTCTTTTCGAAACTCCTACTGCGCTTCCCCCGTCTGTGGCCCCTCTCGCGGCAGCCTGCTCTCCGGTCGGCTCCCGCACAGGACCGGTGTAGAGGTCAACGGACCTGCCGTCGAACCTGGCGTCACTACCTTGGGTCAGCACTTCCGCCAGGCCGGTTACCGACCCTATTACGCGGGCAAGCTGCATCTGGGGCCGAATCCCGGAAAAGGCATCGAGAAAGCCGGAGGCAGTCAGGGCTTCGAATTCCTCTGCGACGAGTACCCTCCAGGCATACCCCGTCAACTGGGAACCGACACTGATCCGATCTGGACGGACCACGCCGTCGAGTTCCTGCAAAGCCAGGGAACGAAAGACTTCGCATCCGACGACCCGTTCCTACTCGTGGCTTCGCTTCACAATCCCCACGACATCTGCTATTGGGTGATGGAATGGCACCACATTGTCGATATTCCTTCCGACACCGAACTGCCTCCCCTCCCCCCCAACTTCCAGCCCATCCCGGACGAGCCGGAGTTTATCGGCCTCTGCCGCAAACGCACAGAGTACGGCCCCGAAATGAGTTGGACGCACGATTGGGACGAAGCTGACTGGCGCAAGTATCTATATGTGTACAACCGACTGACCGAACGCGTCGATGAGCAGATTGGAAGAGTGCTCGGGGCGCTAGAGAATAGTGGGCTCGCCGACGACACCTTGGTCGTCCTGACAAGCCATCACGGCGAGGGTGTGGCAGCCCACCAGTGGGTCACCAAACTGATGCTGTGGGAGGAAGTGGTCAGGGTGCCGTTCGTGGTACGGCTTCCGGGGGTTGTTCCGGAAAATCAGGTGGACCGCACCCATCTCGTCTCCGGCGTAGACCTGTTGCCGACGTTGTGCGACTACGCCAACATCCCCGCCCCGGAAGGAATAGATGGACAAAGTCTGCGCCCGGCAATCGAGGATTCCGCATTGCCACGGCGCCTGAATGTTGTGACCGAGCTCCAGCCCTTTCTGGACGACGAAACGAAAAAGGGGCGCATGCTTCGCACGGCCCGCTACAAATACATCGCTTTTTCGCACGGGCAGCCCGCAGAACTGCTTTTCGACCTGGAAAACGACCCTGGCGAGACCACAAACTTGGCCTACCAACCTGTTTTTGGAGAGATCCTGTCTGAGCACCGTGATCAATTGAAGCAGGAGGTTGAAAAGACTGAAGACCCGTTCGCGTTTCCTGTGTAGGGACTGTTGCGAATTGCCTCGATGGCAGATCAGTCAAACGCGTTTGCCTCTCCTCCTCGTCCAGAATGCCAGGTAAGGCGGGCTGACCGCCTTGAAGTGCTCCCACGAACCCGGCTCCGGGTCTTCCTCCCAACTAGTGTGTTCACTGAATGCCAGAATTTCGAACCCGCTGGCTATCAAACCATTGACGAACGTTGGCATCGTGTGCCGAAACTCCCTTGGGCCGGGCACTTCTAACTCGGCGCCATCCTCGGTTTCAATACCCCAGGTATCGGTGCCATAGATGGCAACGACGTCGACCTCACCATCTCTATAGATCGAATTGGATGAATATCCCCTAACAGGATCGTAGTCGTCCGGGTTAAAGGTCTGCGTATAAGGATTGTGCCACTGCACGTGGTACAGACCACCCGCCTTGAGAACACGCGCCACCCCGGCAAAGACTGGGCGGACGTCCGGCACAAAGTTGATCGAAAATGGCTGGAACACGATGTCGAAGGCGTCCTCAGCGAATTGGGAGAGGTCCCGCATGTCACCTTGCAAGAGCACCGGCGAATGCCCATAATGTTCGGCCGCTACTCGATCCTTCTCTAGCTGCTCGTCGGACAGGTCAAGCACCGTTACAGTTGCCCCCAGAAGACCCAATGCGGCCGACTGCTGTCCTCCCCCGCCTGCAAGCACGAGTACGCGTTTGTCCTGAACGTCACCTAACAAACCCGCCTCGTCCACCATCTCCCGCGCCGCTGCTTCGTCCAATCCCAATTTGGGCCGCGAGTACAGAACACCGGCGCGTGCCAATCCGTTCCAGCGTTCCCGATTGAAACTGGAAAGCTCGTCCATTTTCGCTTGCTCTCATGGTCTCTTCAAACGTTAGGCGAATTGCGTCGGAAGGAGGTTGATTCGCTTCGAAATCAAGAAACTCCCTGCATAGAAATGCATACCTGAACTCTCTTGATCACAACCCGGGTCCAAGCTTCTAGAAACGGGGGGCCTCTTCTTGCTGCCGGAACCCCATCAGTTCCTGCCAGCATGCTTGGCGGATGATCCGCTCCTTGTAGTGATCGCTCTGTGAGACCCCCAAGGGGTTGCCAAAAGAAAGTATGTTTACAGCATCCTTCGCTTTGTCGCGCGCGTCCCAATCGCGCTCTCGCTTTAGCGCCTCTGGGTCATGGTTCCATGACGGGGCACTGTTTCCGCTCGTGCGGTTGAAAAGAAACTTGATCATGTGGCGCTTGACACCAGATCGATTGCTGGCCGTCCCGTGCCACAGATCGTAGTGTGTGATTGCAAATGTACCGGCCGGCACTGTCAGGGGCACCTGGCCTCGAATATCTGTGTAGGTCGCCATTCTGTCCGTCGGCGCGTTTCGAAACTGCGTCCCCGGAACGATGACCGTAGGACCCATGTCCGCAGTGATAGTGTGCGGATAGTACAGCCCCAGCAAGCGATCGATCGTCGTGCCCCGGTTGTTCGTCCCGTCCTGGTGCCACTGCATGTCGCCCGACCCCGGCAATTTACAGTGCCAGTGCCGGTGCGAATTTACTGCATATTCCTCACCAAGAAGGCTGATCATAGCACCTCGCACCTGCGGATGCTCCACGATGTGCCAAAGCTCTGGCACCGATTCAGTAATCGCGTCACCCGGATTGGCGGTAAGCCCGTCTAGCTTTTCGGAGATCTGCTCGTTTAGGCCCGCAGGCAGATCCAATTCGACGACATGGTAACCGTTCACAAGGAAGAGCGCCATGTCAACGTCAGTCAGCAGGTAATCGGTGTCTGTCATGAAATTGCCTCCATCTTCTGCAAGATGAACTCATAGCCAACGACATCGAGATCAGTGTCGCTGAAAGGAGACTGCAAATGCGGGAACTGAACGATCTGCCAGCCGTCGACAACGGCGTCATGTACGGTCGTGTAAGGCCATTCAAACTCCCCGCCGCTGATTTCGATCTGAAAACCCTTGACAGGTTCAATCAGCGTGTACCCCAGTATCTCCGAAAACACGCTTGGCGTCCGCGCATGCAGATACAGAAGTCGCTGGCGGGGCTGGGTCTGGGCATCCATCTGCGATCAGTTCCAATCGGGGAAAAGGGGCAATTCTTGCTACAGCAGATTATATGTGAACCCCCACGCAGAGGCAAGAACTTCAGAGGTCGCTGCCCTCTGGCCATGTAAGGTCCGGCGGGTGCGTCTGCTTGCAAATATGGAATCTTGATGTGATTCCATCCTTGAGACCGAATCCACTTTCAATCCTCCCCCCACTATCTTCTCAATCGAAAATCCTCTGACCGTGTTGCCGGAAGTGGAGAAGCTGAGCGTCAGAGAGTTCACCACTTGAAAAATGGCGGGAACATGAAATGAGGCAGATAGCCACTACACTGGATTGGCAAATAGCAATATGAGTAGAAACTGAAGAGAGGCCGGTCAGGCACTGCAATCTGCGTGATATAATGTTGCTATCGCCATTTGCTGCCTTCAGGATAAAGGAAGCGGAGTTAGTCGAAACTTTACTTACGATGATATTTGCGACCGAAACTGGGACTGCGTTCCCGAGTCCCCGGTGCCGGTGAAAAACTGCCGCTCTTGCCAACGGCATTCCAGGAGGCGAAGGTGTGCGGCAGAATGTCCAGAGGTGACCTACACTGTGCCTGCCCCGAACCCGAAGAGACAGGTATGAAAACACTGCGAAGTCAAGAAAAAAAGGAAACACCTCGACTTTCCACTACTTGCCACGACTTACCACGACTTGGCACAACATAACTCAATTTGAACCAAGGCAGATGCATACAACATTCACAAAGGCCAGCGTTGACGAAGAAGAGGCATTGGAGCGTCCTCTGTAGGCCTGCATCATGGACCAGTACGGCGCCAATTCCGGTTGCGGTCGCTCTGATTCCTGGAAGTCAAGGCGCTTGCCTACTGGAATACATGAAGGATCATGAAGGCTGCAGCAACTCTGCAAACGGCACTCATTCCAGCTACGCAAAGCACATCAGGAACGGCGGGGATACAATTGCGTAGCCATGTACATAAGCCCAAAAAAGTCGATTCGGACCGACAAAACCCGTCTAAACCCGTCAAAACCCGTCATTTTACGACTCGATCCGAATAAAAAGGATCTGTCGCGTAAAAAAGTGACAAGAAACCGTTGAGAATCCTGTATCAGGTCGGTGCCCATATTGGGCCGCACTACGCGAGCGAATCTGGCGTATGAGTACTGATGAGTTTGCCCTGGTCCCAACCGGGTCCGGCGTTGACGCCAAAGGCGCAACGAGTTAGAATCTGCGTAACTTAAATTCTCTGGAAACTCAATTGTCAGCGGACTTTGAGAGCAGGCTGCAATGACGTCAAGCGCCCACGCCCCGCAGTCGCATTCGGCTGCAACCGACAACGGACATCGTAGCGGTAGCGGAAGACGAACCGCAGCCCAGCCATTGAACGGAAGCCGGAACCCCCCGTCCACCCATTCTGTGATCGACTGTGACATCCACAACGAAGTGTCGTCGGTCGAGCAATTGATACCCTACCTGGCGGACTACTGGAAAGACTACATCCGGGGGTCAGCCTTCAGTAGCCCCAGTGCCAACGACTATCCTCGAGGCGCGCCAACCTCGGGGCGACCGGGAAGTGTACGCGCAGAAGGCGGTCAGGCCGGTTCCACCTTGCAGCTGGTTCGTGAGCAAGCCTTAGCCCCCTGGAACACAGAAATCGGAATTCTGAACTGTTCTTACCGCGTACAAAGCGTAAGGCAAGAGGACTTGGCCGCAGATTTGGCAACCGCGGCCAATCGCTGGCAGATCGATGAATGGCTCTCACCCGAACCTCGGTTACGCGGATCTCTGGTTGTGCCAAGCCAGACTCCGGCCCGCGCCGCCGACGAGATCCGTCGCTTCGGACATCATCCTCAGTTTGTCCAGGTTGTCCTGCCAGTGCGCTCTTCTATCCCCTACGGCAACCGCTACTACGATCCACTGTACGCCGCTGCAGTCGAGCACAATTTGGTTGTCGGTATTAATTTCGGTGGCGCGCCCGGCAACCCGCCGACGCCTGTCGGCTGGCCATCGACATATCTCGAAGAGCACGCCGGCATGGCGCAGGTATTTCAGTCCCAGGTCATTAGCATCATCGCCGAAGGAGTATTCGACCGCTTCCCCGACCTGCGCATAGCCCTCATTGAAGGCGGATTCGCCTGGATGCCTTCCCTCATGTGGCGGCTCGACAAGGAGTGGAAGGGTCTGCGTTCCAATACCCCCTGGGTGCGGCGCGCTCCCTCCGACTACATCCGCGATCATATGCGTCTGACAGTGCAACCGGTAGGCGCACCGCCTGACCCCCGCTACATCCTGCAGACCATCGAACAGTTGGAGTCGGAAACCTTGCTCATGTTCGCAACCGACTACCCGCACTGGCACTATGATGATGACAGTGAAGCCTGGCCGGTAAATCTGCCCGAGCCGCTCAACGCAAATATCTGGTCGCAAAACGCCCGCTCTTTCTATCGACTCTAAGGAGATTTGCAATGACCTTGGAACTTGAGATTTCCGAACAACCGCAAAGTGCCGGGAAAACCAAACTGGCGGTAATCGACACCGACATTCACAATTTTGATGTCTATGACGACCCCGTCTTCAATCAGATCATTACCGATTACTTGGCGCCAGAGTGGCTGGAACACCACAATATGATCGGAATGCGTGGCCATTACGGTGTCGGCTACCCCCGCCATCAACCTAACGCTGCCCGTACCGATGCCTGGCCCCCAAGCGGACGCCCTCCCGGCACTGACCTCGACTTCACGCGCGAGCAGCTGCTGGATGCCTTTGATATGGACTACGGCATCTTGAACCCCTTGGCAGGCGCTGGCGGCCAACTGAATCAGGAGTACGGTGCACAGCTGGCGCGTGCCATTAACGACTACCAGATTGCAGAGTGGCTGGAGTTAGAACCGCGGCTCAGGGCCTCGATCCTCGTCAACTACGAGGACGCCGAGCTCGCCGCCGAGGAGATTCACCGCCTGGGCGGCCACGATGGCTTTGTGCAAGTGATCCTGGTGACCCGCACCCGGGAACCGCTGGGCCGGCGCAAGTACTGGAAGATGTACGAAGCCGCACTGGAATACGACCTGCCGATCGGCATTCATTTCGGTGGCAGCGGCGGGCATCCACTGACCGGCGGCGGATGGCCTTCCTACTATATTGAAGATCACACCGGTATGGCTCAGTCATTCCAGGCCCAGGTCGCCAGCCTCGTTTGCGAGGGCGTCTTTGAGCACTTCCCCGAGCTGCGCATCGTGATCATCGAGGGCGGCTTTGCCTGGATGCCTTCCCTGGCATGGAGGCTGGATCAGAGCTGGATGCGCCTCCGCCGGGAGACGCCATATTTGAAAAAGGCGCCGTCTGAATACATTCGGGAGCACTTCTGGCTCTCCACGCAGCCGATGGAAGAACCCAGGCAACACGAACATTTCGTTCAGCTCCTCGAACAGATGGACAACGGGAGCAAGCTGATGTTCGCAACCGACTACCCGCACTGGGACTTTGACTCTCCCGACCGGGCGCTCCCTGCCACCTTGCCGCTAGAAATCAGGCGCAACATCATGGCCGAAAACGCCCGCCAGTTCTATAATCTGGCCTAGAATCGATCCGGAAGAACGGTATGGGCGGAATCATCCGCTTCCTGAATACCCCGGTAACAACAGTTCAGGGTTCTTCTCTGACGCCGATCGACCTGCTGATTACGGTTGGAATCGTCCTGCTGTTCTACATTCTGGCCCGTGTCGGCGCTCGTCAGTTCCAGAACCGCTTGGAAGGACGGCTCAAACTTACGCCGACCAACCGGCGCCTGATCCGTACCACAGTTTTCCTTTCAATCCTGTTTGCAGGTGTATACACCTCTCTGTCCTCTCTGGGCATAAACCTGTCCATCTTTCTGGTGCCGCTCGGCGCGCTTAGCATCGGACTGGGGCTCGGGCTTCAGAATCTGGCCAGCAATTACATCGCCGGGCTGGTCTTGATGACCGAAGGGACAATACGCGACGGCGATGTGATTGAGGTCGATGGGATCCGGGGCACGGTTCAGGAGATGAGCTTGCGCACGACCGTTGTCAAGACTTTCAGCAATACTGAAGTGATTGTTCCCAACTCCTTAATGGTGTCACAGCGTCTAGACAACTGGACCAAGTCGGACCAGATTCTCCGCATCGAATCCCAGATCGGTGTTGCCTACGGCACCGACATCAAGACAGTTCATGAACTCCTTCACGCCCGCCTGACCGCCCACTCCGCGGTACTGGCCGACCCGGAGCCGCGCACATTCCTGGTTGAATTCGCCGATTCAGCGCTGCTGTTTCGCATTCAGTACTGGATCGATGACCCTGCACAGCGGCTTTCTTCGCTGAGCGACATCTTGGAAGCCATCTACTCCGGTCTGGAAGAGCAAGGGATTACGATCCCTTTCCCTCAGAGGGATGTGTGGCTGCAAAGTGCCCCGGTCGGACAAAACGTTTCCCTGGCCGCAGCAACCAAGTCCGAACTGTGAACGCCAGTTCTGCTCAGGATCTGAATAAGCCAACCGATCGCAAGGAGAAGTATCTATGACAAAGATAGGGGCAGCCCCAATTTCGGCGCCAGGATGGACCGCTCAACCCAAAGAAGGCGTAAAAATCGTCGACTGCGACGTCCACCACAACTTTGAACGTCCCGAGGAACTGCTCCCCTACCTGTCCACTTTCTGGCAGAATCACCTCATCGATCAAGGGTTGCATCTTCCCAGCGCTGGCTACTCCAATGTGCCTTACCGTACCAATCGTTCCGATCTGAAGGATCCGAGCCTGAAGGAACGTGACTTCAACTTTTCATTGGAATTCATGCAGCGCGAACATCTCGATCCGTGGAATATCGACTACGCGCTTCTGACCGGACCCCCACCCTTTTACGGCTACACCGGCCTGCCCGACCCAGACTGGGCCGCCGCGCTTTGTCGTGCCTTCAACGACTGGACCATCGAGCACTGGCTCGACAAGGATGAACGCGTAGTCAATGCAATCCTCATCTCACCCTCTGACCCGGCGCAGGCCGTCAGTGAGATTAGACGCTTGGCCGGTCGCAAAGACACGGTTGCCGTCATGGTCCCCATGGGCACCAGCATGCCCTTTGGGAACCGTTTCTACCACCCCATCTGGGAAGCGTGCGAAGAGCATGGCCTGCCGGTCGTCGCCCACATCGGTGGCGGCAGCGGCGCCGCCCGCACCACGCCCACGCCGGTAGGTTTTCCCACATACTACATGGAGTCGCGCATGAGTCGCCCGTTCGTGGCCAGCGCCCACGCCTCTTCCCTGATCTGCGAAGGCGTATTCGAGAAATTCCCCAACTTGAAGTTTGCGCTGACCGAAGCGCAACAACTGTGGGCCGTGGCTGTAATGTGGCACATGGATTCCGACTGGAAGGCTATCCGCGACCAGACGCCCTGGCTCAAGCGCCTGCCTAGCGAATACTTCCGCGAGCACATTCGAGTCGGTTCCCAGCCAATGCACGAGGCGGAAACAACCGAGCAGCTGTACCAGTTCCTCGAAATGCTGCACGCTGACGAAACGCTCGTCTACTGTTCGGACTTTCCCCACTTCGACTGGAATGACCCCGTCACAACCTTTCCCAAACTCGATCCGGAAACGCAGCAGCGTATTTTCGCCGTCAACGCCTTGGAAATGCTGCGCATTGGAGACTCCTTTGTATGACCAGGGTTGTCATCGGCAAAGTCTGGGAGATTCCCCCAGGCGCCCGCAAAATCGTCGTGCCTTTTCGCGGTCGGGCCGGCATCGGTGTCTTCAATGTAAACGGTAACCTGTACGCGCTCCGCAACATCTGCCCGCACAAGCGGGGTCCCCTCTGTACCGGTGAACTGACCGGCCGCATCAATGCAAACGCGCCGCCCTCCGCTTACACGGCGGAGTTAGCGGTCGATGGAGATGGCGAAGTCCTGCGTTGCCCGTGGCATCAGTGGCCCTTTGACATTGCAACCGGCCGCTGTCTCGTTGATCCAAGTGTGCGGGTCAAGACCTATCCCGTACGCGTTGTCGGCAATGAAATCGTTGTTGATCTTGACGAGTGACCGGATAAGCTGGACACCTGGCTGCATCTGAGACCGAACAGGAGTAGAAATGACAACCGTAGACCTGATGGACCGGCGCGATCACCTGCTTGGCGCCGGCGCGCCGATCTTCTATGAGACACCGGTCAATATAGTACGCGGCCAAGGGGTCTGGCTCTACGATGACACCGGCCGGCGCTACCTGGATATGTACAACAACGTGCCCTGCGTCGGTCACTGCCACCCACACGTCGTCGAAGCCATGTATAGCCAGTCGCAGACGCTAAACGTCCATAGCCGCTATCTGAACGAAGACGTCCTCGACTACGCCGAAAGGCTGGCAAACCTGCATGCGGACCCCCTGACCTCCGTTGTATTCACCTGCACCGGCACGGAGGCCAATGAAGTCGCTCTGGCCATCGCCCGCGCCGTAACCGGTGGGCATGGATTCATCTGCAGCGACGCCGCCTACCACGGCAATAGCGCCGAAGTGAGCAAGTTCACTCGCGTCAGCCAGCAGGCGGAGGAAGAGAAGGCCAGCGAAATCCGTGCCTTCCCCTTCCCGCAAGGTTACCGATCGCTCCATGACGGCGTCTCCGACGAGGAGTTGACCGAGCTCTATTTGGCCGAAGTCGAAAGAGCCATACATGGTTTGCGTTCCGACGGCATTCGACTGGCGGGGATGCTCGTATGCTCCATCTTCGCCAACGAAGGACTGCCTTCGATCCCACGCGAGTTCATGCCCCGCGCCGCAGAAATCGTGCGCGACGCCGGTGGTCTCGTAATCGCCGACGAAGTGCAGGCTGGATTTTGCCGTACCGGCGACTGGTGGGGCTACGAGACCACCGGCTTCGTCCCCGATATCGTCACCATGGGAAAGCCGATGGGCAACGGAATGCCCGTCGCCGGCGCAGCGGCATCAAGCGAATTGGTTGACGAGTTTCGCAGAAAAAAGCGATACTTCAATACCTTCGCCGCCAGCCCGTTGCAGGCCGCGGCCGGAATGGCGGTGATCGACGTGATCGAAAAAGAGGGCTTGGCGAGCACCGTCGATAAAACAGGAATCTACCTGCGCGGCGAGCTTCGCAAGCTCCAGGTCGGCTGCGAGCCAATGGCCGACATTCGTGGTCACGGACTGTTCATCGGCATGGAGTGGGTGCAGGATCGTGATTCGAAGAGGCCGGACGCGGACGGAGCAAGCGCCGTTGTAAACCGGCTGCGAGAGAAAGGATTTCTTATCGGCAGCGCCGGCCCACTGGGTAACATCCTGAAGATTCGGCCGCCACTCGTCTTCAAGCAGGAACACGCCGAACTGTTCTTGACCGCGTTCGAGGAATGTATAGGGCAAACTCATTATGCTTGAGCCGCAGGAGTTTCATCGCGCCAGGCAGGTGCCCGGTTCAGGTCGGAGCTACTCCCCTCCTGTCGCCAAAGTGCAAACCGAGGATTTCGGGAATGGCAGGCCAAAGTCTTAACGTAAGTTCGGCGGACGGTCTGCGCCACCTCTCGGACGAAACACAATTTGAGGAGGCGTTGCTGGCCGCCGCCGCCCGCGCTCTGGAAGGCTGGGACATCAACGTAACCGCAATCTCACTGGTATCACATTCCGAAAACATCGTCTTTCGAGTTGACTCCGAATGCGGACAACCCTTCGTCTTCCGCTTTCACCGCCCCGGCTACCATACGCTTCCCGAGCTGCACGGCGAATTTCAATGGACTGCCGCCCTGAACCGGTCAGGGATCGGCGCCCCTGTACCCCGCCTTTCGAAAGACAAGCTCGCCTTTGTACCCTTCAACTTGCCTGAACTGTCCCAGTCAAGGTACGTAAGTATGGTCGAGTGGGTCGAAGGAACCCCGATGGCAGCTCTGATAGAGCAGGAAGCCGATCCTGCCAGTCTTGCGAGTTACTTCCACAAGGTAGGCAAGCTGGCTGCCCGCATCCATAACCAGGCCGCAGAATGGCCGCTGCCCGCAGGTTTCGAGCGCCATGCCTTCGACGCCGATGGACTAGTGGGTGAAGCGCCCTTCTGGGGTCCCTTTTGGGAGCAATCGGACCTGACGCCTGCAGATCGAATGCAGATCATCTACGCCCGCGACAAAATTTATGACCTCCTCACCGGTTACGGCAAAGAGCCGGAAACCTACAGCCTGATTCACGCCGATTTGCACCCTGGAAACCTCATCACAAACGGCGACAATGTGCATATTATCGATTTCGACGACTCCGGTTTCGGTTGGCATCAGTATGAGCTGGCGGTAGCCATCTCCTACTACCAGGACAATCCCCATTTCGGAGCAATCCGTAACGCCATAATAGACGGCTATCTGTCGGAGCGACCCTTATCCAAGTCGGACATAGACCTTCTACCTGTATTTGTGCTCATCAGGAGCATGGTGTCGCTCGGCTGGATTGAACAGCGCCCGGAGCTCGACAGCAGCCACAAACTGCCCACACTGATCCGAAGGGCCTGCGAACAGTCCAGGGATCTCTTTGGCGCCGTATGACCCATTCTCTCAAAAGAGTAGTCCGCCTGAGGAAAAGGGGATGTCTGGCAAGCATCGTCTTCCGATTCTCGCCAGAATCCTCTCGAGGCAATCTCTTTCTCCCATTCCAATCCCAGTTTCATGGGCCCCTCTTCCGGTCCTTTCGCCCCGAAGAGCCGCCTCGCATGACAGCATTCTGACGTCAAGAGCGAGGAACTGAGTCGTTTCTGTGAAGGGTGGTGTGCAATGCGAAAGGTTCGATACAACTGTGCAATGAGTCTTGACGGCTACATAGCGGATTCCAACGACGGCTATGACTGGATTGACATCGATCCTGACATCGACTTCGCCGAACTTACCTCGCAGTTTGACACGTATCTGATGGGCCGGCGGACATTTGAAGCGACCGGCAGCCAAGGTTCGCCGTCGTCAGGGATCCGGAACTACGTGTTCTCAAACAGTCTGAAACAGAGTGAGTACAGAGACTTACACATCATCGGCGAGAACTGGATAGAGGTAGTGCGAGCGTTGCGGGAGGAGCCGGGCAAGGACATATGGCTGTTTGGCGGTGGGCAGCTTTTCGGAAGTCTATGCAATGAAGGGCTGGTAGACACGCTGGAAGTGTCGGTTCTTCCCATCTTGCTTGGCGGTGGCATCCCGCTCGTAACCGGGCTGTCAAGTCAAGTCCATCTGATCCTGAGAAAGCAGAAGGTGTACGAAAGGACCGGGACGGCTTTGCTCGTCTACGAGATTGAAAAGGCCGATTTCAGGCCGAAGAGCTAGACGAAACCTGGGACCTGCGCCGATTTCACTGCTTCCGAAAAGTCTGAAAGCCAATTCAAGTAAAGCGGGACGCGAAACTGAAGCTCTTGGATTCTATGGAACCGCCGTGCAACAAAGTAGAATGGTACGGTTATGGTAGCCATTCTCTATGTAGACGACAGGTTCACTTACCCAAAGAGTCAGGGAATCTATGCCCTCATACAAAACTGATGGTCAAGACGATGAAACGTCCGGCACGCCCGCTTCCACCTCCATGGATGTCATTGACCAAAACGTCAATCCGCAAGACCTGGTAGAGCCTGAGAACGCGCTACCAGACATTTCACTTGCTGAACTTCCGACAGTGGCCCAAAAGGCGGCCGCTAGCGCCGGCTGGACCAATTTGATGCCAGTACAGGCCAAGGCGATTCCATATCTTCTTGCTGGACGGGATCTGATGGTTCAGTCACGCACGGGAAGCGGCAAAACAGGCGCGTTTCTGCTTCCGATTCTTCATCGGATACAACGGGACAGACGCGTCTGCCAAGCCATGGTCCTGGTGCCAACGCGTGAGCTCGCTTTGCAAGTCTCAAAAGAGGCCGCGCTACTGGGAGAGGCAGCCGGAGTGACTAGTGTTGCCGTCTACGGCGGCGTCAAGTATGGGCCCCAGACTTCAGCACTGCGCGATGGCGCACAGCTGGTGATCGGCACACCGGGGCGCATCCTCGACCATCTGTTACAACGCAATCTGCGACTGGATGACCTGCATCAGCTCGTCTTTGACGAGGCAGATCGGATGTTGTCCATGGGTTTCTACCCGGACATGGTCCAGGTGCAGACGTTTCTTCCTTCAAGACCGATTCTCGGTTCGATGTTTTCTGCTACTTTCCCGGCGCACGTCTTGCGATTGGCCCAGCAGTTTCTCACTGACCCGGACTTCCTCAGCCTCAGTCGAGATCGCGTCCACGTAGCCGAGGCCGAACATGTCCTTTACGCCGACCCCGGCATGAAAAAAGACCGGGCGCTCGTGCGTCTGATCGAGGTAGAAAACCCCGCAGCCGCGATCGTTTTCTGCAACACACGTCGGACCGTCGACTACGTAACCATAGTCCTGCAGCGCTTCGGTTACGATGCCGATAAAATCAGCTCTGACCTCAATCAGAACGAGCGTGAGCGTGTGATGCGACGAGTCCGGGAGGGAAAACTGAGACTACTCGTGGCCACCGATGTGGCGGCCCGCGGCATCGACATTCCCGAACTTTCTCATGTATTTCAGTACGAACCGCCCGAAGATCCTGAGTCCTATATTCACAGGGCCGGGCGCACCGCCCGCGCCGGCTCCTCCGGGGCCGCCATCTCCCTCACCGCCTCCTTCGACGAGCGCATGCAGATGGAGCGAATCGCTAAACGCTACGGCATTCCCTTGGAGGAGCGTAAGCTCCCTTCCGATGACGAGGTGGCTACCACCGTCTCCGAACGCGTCACCTCCCTCCTCGAGGCCAAGATACGCGGCCGCGACAATCTGAAAAGCGAACGAATGCGTAGATTCCGGCCCTTGATCGACGAGTGGATGGAATCTGACGAAGGCCAGATCCTTCTGGCAATGCTCGTCGACGACTTCTATCAGGACTCTCTGCACGCTCCACCCGCGCTGCCCGAAGAAAGTCCCGCCGAACGCGCGCCCAGGCAGGGACGCAATAGACGTCGCAGCGGCCGGACTCGCCGGCCCCGTAAACGCCGCAATTGAACTGACTATTTCAAGGGTTTCTGAGGTTCCGCCCGGATTGCACGCGGAATTGTGATGGGGCCTGAGGAAAGTTTGGAGTTGGGCCTCTTAGCCCGCCAGGGCCACCACCGCCTGTGAAGGAAACGCCTTGGCGGCGGGCGCCATCAGATTAGCCCCGCCAGTCCAGCGTTCTCCCTCTATCCCTCCGGCACATTTTGACGCAACTCAGTCAGCCACGCGGCTGCAGAGGAGTCACTGGGCGCGCGCCAGTCTCCACGCGGGCTGAGTGACCCACCGCTGCCTACTTTGGGTCCATTAGGGACGGCAGTCCGTTTGAACTGGCTGATCTGGAAGAAACGGAAGAGGAACAGTTCCAGCCACTTCCTGATTTCTGCCAGGTCGTACTCATTGCGCTTGTGCTCTGGCAGGAACTCAGGCCACAGACCCTGGCTGCGATTGCCCCAGGCCTGCAACGCCATGAACGCGACCTTGCTGGGCCGGAAACCGTAACGCGAAATGTAATATAGAAAAAAGTCCTGCAGCTCATACGGCCCGATCCTGGCTTCAGTGGACTGGGCAGGCCCCTCCTCAGACCCGTCTCCCGGCACCAGTTCCGGCGAAATCTCCGTGTCCAGGACCGATTGGAGCACGGTGCTGGCGGCCTCGTCGAACTGTGACGTGGCGATCACCCAACGAATCAGATGCTGAATGAGGGTCTTCGGGACGGAAGCGTTCACGTTGTAGTGGCTCATCTGGTCGCCCACGCCGTAAGTGGCCCAGCCCAGTGCAAGCTCACTCAGGTCTCCCGTGCCTAGGACCAGCGCGGCGTTGTAGTTGGCCAGCCGAAATAGATGGCTGGTGCGTTCGCCTGCCTGTACATTCTCAAAGGTAATGTCGTACTCCGGGTCCTCTTCCGCAAAGGGGTGGCCGATGTCCCGAAACATCTGCATGGAGGAGGGCCGGATGTCAATCTCATGCCCGCTGACGCCAAACGCTTCCATCAATCGGTGGGCGTTGGAACGCGTGCCTGAGCTTGTCGCAAAGCCGGGCATGGTGTAGGCGAGAATGTTCTTGCGCGGCAGCTTGAGACGATCCATCGTGCGCGCCGCCACAATGAGTGCTTGCGTTGAATCCAATCCGCCCGAAATACCGACAACTATCTTCTGAATGCCGGTGGCCCTGAGTCGCTGCATCAGCCCATGTACTTGAATGTTGTAAGCTTCGTATGCTTGATCGTCTCGGCGCACCGCATCGCTGGGGACGAAAGGAAAGCGCTCGACCTGACGCCTGAGACGGTTGACTCGGTACGCACTCGTCTCCGGCCACGTGCCATCGCCCCCCGCGCCCGGAGTCCGAAAGTCAAAGCGCACCGTCCGCACCCCCTTAAGCTGGGACCGGTGCAATGCCGCCGCGTCATTGAAACTGGTCTGCCTCATGCGGCTCTGAGCCAGCCGTTCCGTGTCGATATCGGCAACAATGATCTGCTCGTGATCCGCGAATCTCTCCGATTCGGCAAGCAATTCACCGTCTTCATAGATGAGCGCGTGCCCGTCCCAGGCCAGATCCGTAGTCGATTCACCCGGACCGGCTGCTGAGTAGAGATAGGCAGCAATGCACTTGCCCGACTGACTGGCGCACAGATCCTTACGGTAGAGAGACTTGCCGATTGTGATGTTGGAAGCAGACAGGTTGGCCAGCACCGTCGCCCCCGCCAGAGCGGCATAGGAGCTGGGAGGAATCGGCGTCCACACGTCCTCGCAGATCTCCGCGTGCAGGATGAATTCGCCCTCAGAGCCGCCAGATCCTCCTTCGGTATTACGTAACCGGCCCGCCGCTCCGTCACCTGCACCAGTCATCCCTGCCCTGAACAGAAGATCGTTGCCAAATGGCACTGTATCCCCGAGGAACCGTACTTCATCGCCAACCGCATGCCGGGCTGCACTGAACTGTCGAGTTTCGTAGAACTCGCGGTAGCTGGGCAGATAGGTCTTCGGCACGATACCCAGCACTCGACCGCGGTAGATGACAACCGCGCAATTGTACAGACGATTTTCGAAGCGCAGCGGCGCGCCGACCAGTAGCACTGGCGTCAGTAGCCTGCTTTCCTCAGCGATCTGACAGATTCCGGCCAGAACTCCGTCCAGAAGAGCCTCTTGCTGCAGAAGGTCGTCGATCGCGTAAGAGGAAATCCCTAGTTCTGGAAACAAGGCAACCGCGGCGCCGGCTTCCGATGCCCGGGTCGCCAGCGCAGTTGTATGCGCAGTGTTAAATGCTGGGTCCGCAACTCTGACATGGGGCACACAGACCGCCACGCGTACGAACCCATGACTATAGATTGAGTTGAAGTTTTCGGTCATCTTGCCTCGGTCAGATTCCAACATCCACAGGCGATGCAGTGACAGGCTGCGCGACGTGTATTATCAGAGATTCTGACTGCAGTTGCAAGACTTTATTGACATGCACAATCGAATTCGGCGATAATCGCTGGGAAGACCCTAGGCCAGTTTGCGCCGCCTGTCGAAGCCAGGCTCGGCAATAGAGGGCAGTCATTCTAAGGTCTATTCCTCGGAGTTCACTCGATATCTGACTAATTGTTGTCAATCCTGGCTGTGCCGGAACCAGCTGCTGGCTCCCGACTGTCCTGAATATCAGGTGCCACTGGAAACTCAGACGCAAAAATGACCTGGAAAGTTGCTGGCATTAACTTTGACCATTCCCATATGGGCGATCTCCTTCGTCAGTGCCACGAGCATCATGAGGTGGAGATCGTCGGTGTTTGCCATACTGACAGAGAGAGGATGGTCTCTGCAATCGAGAACTTTTCCATTCCCGAAGAGCAGGTCTTTACCGACTTTCGCGAGTGCCTGCAAAGGACCCAGCCTGACATAGTGATTCTGTGTCCCTCAACTGCGACCCATGCCGAGTGGGTGTGCAATGTTGCCCCCTACGACGTGCACGTCCTCCTCGAAAAGCCTTTCGCCGCCGACCTGGCCGCAGCAGACAGTATGATCGCGGCGATGTCAGAGACGCAGAAGCAGTTCATCATCAACTGGCCGCTGCGCTGGTACCCATGTCATGTGACGGCCAAAAGGCTGCTGGCAGAAGAAACCATCGGCGATCTGGTAGAGGTCCACTACTATGACGGCAATCGCGGTCCGCTTTTTCACGTTGCCGACAAGGAGGAGACCGACGAAGAGTACAGGCAGCGTAAGAGCGAAAGCTGGTTCTATCAGAAGTCCCAGGGTGGTGGATCACTCCTGGACTATCTGGGCTACGGAGTTACGCTCGGGACCTGGTTTCTTGGCGGCAGGGCCCCCCGGGAGGTGACAACCGTAGTCGACGCCCCCGCCGGCCTGGAAGTAGACGAACACAGCATCACGATCTGCAAATATGAGTTCGGGCTCTCCAAGTTTGAGACCCGCTGGGGCACCTTTACCGACCCCTGGACCTTGCAACCCCAGCCCAAGTGCGGATTCGTTTTGAAGGGGACCGGTGGCACGATCAGCAGCTACGACTACGAGGACACGGTGCGGGTCCAGACGCCGATTCGTCCCGAAGGCTATGACCAGCCCGTTGACCTGCTGTCGGCCCCAAACCAAAACGTAATCCAGTACTTCGTTCACTGTCTGGAGACCGGTCAAGAGCCTGAGGGTCCCCTGTCGCCCGCGATCTGTCGAATCGGCCAGCAGATCGTAGACTCGGCAATCCTCAGTGCCAGTGAGAAACGGACTATCCCCCTTCTGGCCTAGCCAATGCTGCCAAATGCAAAGGCGCCGGTCTTCACGACAGGCGCCCGAAATTGCAATGCATCCGCACAATGTTGAAGAAATCACTGCATTGTGAAAAGTTTGTGGGCGGTGACGGACTCGAACCGCCGGCCTATTCCTTGTAAGGGAATCGCTCTAACCAGCTGAGCTAACCGCCCAATTGGGCAAGTAGTATACATTACCACTTGGAGGACTGAGAAATATACGACCTTTCGGGAAAGATTGTGTTCGTCACTGGCGCCGGGGGCGAACACGGAATCGGTCGTGGAATCGCGCACCGGTTGGCAGAAGATGGCGCAGATGTTGTCGTAACCGATTACGTCGAAAAACCGTATCCCGACGCCGACTGGGGAGGCCTTCCAGCGCTCAAGTCGGAAATAGAGGGGTTGGGGCGCCGTTCTCTGGCCCTGACCTGCGATGTGACCGACTCGGCCTCAGTCATGGCGGCCATGCAGCAAGCGGTGGATGCGTTTGGCAAAATCGATATTCTCGTAAATAACGCGGCCGCTCGCGGGGGCAGAGATCGTGTCCCGGTCGTCGAGCTCGAAGAAGATGAGTGGGACCGCGTCATGTCCGTCAATCTCAAAGGCACCTTTGTCTGCAGCCGGGCTGCCGCACGTCACATGGTCGCCCGCGGCGGCGGCGGACGGATTATCAGCGTCTCCTCCGTTCTGGGGCTGCGCGGCATCGCCCGCTTCGCTGCCTACTGTTCATCCAAATTCGGCATCGTCGGCCTGACCCAATCACTTGCCCAGGAACTGGCCGAGCATGGCATAACTGTAAATGCAATCTGCCCGAGCCTGACGCCCACCGAGCGCGTTGGCCACATGACCAACCTGTTCTCCAACCCTTCGCTGCAAGTAAAGGAAGCAACCGACGCCCTGCTGTCAGGTGCCGCGGGTAGTACACCTATAGGTCGCCTCGCCCAAACCGACGATCTCGCTCATGCCGTATCGTTCTTGGCCTCAGATGGAGCCGACTTTCTCACTGGTCTCTCTCTTCCTGTCACAGGTGGTTCATTCATGAGGTAAGCAGTGAGACCATGTGCACGAGGCCGCATTCTCGTGAGCAACTGACAAAGAGGTTGCAGGATTGCCTTGAGGCGCGGGAAGGGAGAGCAGGCCTCAAACTCAGCCAGGCCGAATACTAGATCGCTCGACAATAGATCAAATGTCCTGCTGTGCAGCTGAAATAGCGGTCCTCCGACCCGGATTCAAATGCTTTAGGAAAGAATCCTGCGGAGTTCAACAGCCTAATGGACCTAGCCCAGGTGCTTACTCTAATATGCGTTGATCGCTCAGGTCCTTGCCGCCAATGGTCTGGGTAATCGTTGCCCCGCGATACGCCAGAATCTCCAGATCGGCCAGACAGTTGACTATGTTGTACTGGGTGGGCATATCCTCCCACCTGGCCCGATGCCACGCAACCGTTCCTTGGCCCCGCCACATGCCCAGTACGCGACGGTTGGGCGTATGTGCCGGCGTCAGGACAGCGTATTCAGCGTCCGCAGTTCCCCATTCGCCCGTCCGCGGTACATACTTGTAGTGAAGCGTTCCGTCGCCGCCCGACTTAGCAGACTGAGTCGCGATTTCCTGCTCCGACAGTTCGGTCATTTCGTGCAATCGCAGGTCCAGAAAGCGGAATCCGAGCCAGCTTCCGACGCAGTGAGAGGCACCGGTGTACACGACAGGCTCCGGCAGTTCACAGTATATCTTGGAAAAACCCAGCTCCTCGCGGCCGGTCAGGATGGGATCGGTCAGGTTTTCCCAAAGTACGAGAAGCAAGCTGCCGCTCACGTTGTCCACTCGGCCGGCATACGTGACTGGAACTGAAGCCCCCAGAGTGTTGTATCCCCGCCCCGCCAGCCAGTCTATCTCCTTCATGTAGGTCGCGCTGATCGTAACTACTGGCTCGCCTTTCAGAGCAAAGCCTGGCGGCAATATCGCCTCCGCGGCCGCACCGTGCGTGAGATAGCTGACCGAATAGGAAATGCTTTTGGGGCTGTCAACGCAGTCGAATCCCTGCCCGTCAGGCCCGCGGCGCGGACCCGTCCTCGGGCCAAAATGGGTCGGCATTCGGTACATGGCATTGGGCTGGAAGGAGTAGGGCATCACTTTTTCTCCTGCTGCTTTTGAAACTGACTTTGCTCGTGCTTGGCATCGGCCGTCACTGCAGGCCGAACCTTTACTATAGTAACGGTTCCAATATCATTCAGTTGTCAAGCCTCTTCAAGCCCCTCGTCTTCCTCGCCTGACGCAGAGATCTCCTTTAGCAAGACCGTCCGTCTCTGGTCGCCGCCCGCCTCTGCCCTGAGGAGACCTTTCGACTCGAGTAAACTGACCAGGCGGGCCGCCCGCGGATAGCCGATCTTCAATTCTCGCTGCACAAAGCTGGCGCTGATCGTCTTTTCGCCGCGAATGGCATCAATTGCCTCTGCCAGGAGTTCCTCTTCATCGTCCAAACGGTCCAACAGGCCAATCCAGGGTGCAACCCTTACGGCCTGTCCATTTGGATTTTCGAGAATGCCGCGTTCCGTCCACCACTCGACCATGCTCCTGATCTCCGAATCGGTGACGTAACTGCCTTGCACACGTTCGACCTTGGCCTTGTCCGGCCGCATGAAGAGCATGTCGCCCTGGCCAAGCAACTTCTCGGCTCCCGGCGAATCCATAATGACGCGGCTATCGACCTGGCTTGTAACAGCGAAGGCGATGCGCGAGGGGAAATTGGCTTTGATAAGGCCTGTCACCACGTCGGTGCTCGGGCGCTGCGTTGCCAGGACAAGATGGATGCCGGTGGCGCGTGCCATCTGAGCCAGGCGAACGAGTTGTTTCTCGATCTCCTCCGGCGCGGTCATCATCAGGTCCGCCAATTCGTCGACAATGAGGACGATATGGGGCAGCGGTTCCAGCTTCTTTCGGCGTCGAGCGAGGCGATTGTAGGACTCGATGTCCCGGACCCTATACTCCCTGAACATGACGTAGCGATCATCCATCTGCAGGAGAAGCCACGTCAACGCGCCGTGAACGTCCTCCAGATCGGTGATCACTTTGCCTATCATATGCGGGATGCTATTGTAGCCGGGTAGCTCCACTAGCTTGGGGTCGACCATGATGAAGCGAAGCGTCTCCGGGCCATGGTACATTAGTAGGCTGACGATCACACCGTTGATGCATGCCGACTTACCTGAACCAGTCGCACCCGCGATCAACAGATGCGGGGCGCGCGCAAGGTCTGTGACAACGGGCGTCCCCGAGGTGTCCCTGCCGAGAGCCAGTGGCAGCCTACCCCCCTGTCTCGCCATCTGCTTGCCTTCGAGGATGCCCTTCATGCCCACCATGCTCTTCTCCGGGTTCGGCACCTCGATGCCGACGAAGGGCTGGCCGGGTACGGGCGCTTCTATTCGGATAGCCGGTGCAGCAAGGGCCAGCGCCAGATCGTCGGCGACCGCAGCGATGCGGCTGACCCGCACTTTGCGCCTCTGTCCGGCCCGCTCCAGGTATAGGGGCTGCACCCCGAACTGCGTGATGGTCGGCCCCGTCTCTATGTTGACGATCTCCACCGGAATGTCAAAATCCGACAAAGTCTCCTGGATAACCTCGGCCATGCCCTCGATGTCCCACGCAAGCTGGCCGGCATCGTCTGCCAGCAGCTCGGTAGGGGGCAGTTCATCCTCTTTCCGCAGATGCTTCAACGGACGCTCGCCCGAACCGCCTGCTTTGGGTCTGCGTCTGGCACGCACCGCTTCCGAGGCAGGCAGTTCCGACTTCACCGGAAGGCCCGACTCCAACGGTTCAGTCAAATCCCGTGTGTCCGGTTCAGGGAAGGGCTCCTCCACCGGAAGGGGAGCCTGTGCAGGGCGTGTAACCTCCTCCTCTTCCAGCGGGCGAGATTCCACTTCCACGTTGTCCGGAACAAGGATATCCTCCGGTTCAGGATGAGAAGCCTCGGAGGAATCGGCCAGAGGTTCGGCCAGATCTCGGCGCATTTGACCAATGAAACCGAACAGGTAAATCAGGGGCGTATGGCGAAACAACAAGAAGGTACTCAGAAGAGCCAGCAGAACTGCGGCAAAGGCTGCCGGTACCTGACCGAGCAGGCTGACCAGTACGTTGCCTGATACCCACCCGATCAGACCGGCCCCCTGGCCGGGCGCGGGAAGCGACCATTCGACAAACTGGTTCCCGCTGATGTGCTCCAATGAGGCCAGCGACAACAACAGAAGTTCCCCACCGACCAGCGCCTCCGGATGCCAGTAGCCGGCCCTGTCCCCCAGTATCATAACCACGCCCGTCACAAGCAGGCTGAACACCAGCGGCCACGCCATTCTGCCCGCCAGCCAGAGTGTCCACGAATCCTGCCGCGAAACAATAAGAGTGAATCCAAGGTATGCGCCAAACATCAGTACGGCGAACCCCAGTACCACACTGGAGTGCTTGGCAAGCAGGTTCTGGGCACTTACCTTAAGAGCAGCGCTGTTCCAGGTATTCTGAAGTTTTCTCCGCTTACGCTTGGTAGCCGCCATCAGACTTAACTCGCAGGAACCCTCAGGGGATTCGGACTGCGCCCCTGAAAATCCTTTGTTCTCACTCTACTTCCCTTACAATCTCGGTATTCTCCGCCTCCTGCAATTTGAGTAGAGCATCCCAGTCGCCCTGCTCCATCTCCGTCAACACCTGTGCGACCTGGCCGATTGCGACCCGTTGCTTCCGATACAAATCACTCTCGCTGATGGCCAGTCGGACCGCGATATCGCGAATCTTCCGGCCCTGGATGAATCGCATCTCCAGGATATTGTAAAGAAGCCATTCAGGGGTGCTCAAGTCCTGTTTTCCCCCAGGCCGCAGGTTCTGAATCGCGCGCCCCAGCACCAGCCGCAGGGCCTTACCCGGGTTGCCGTCCGCCTCCTCTACGACCCGGTCCACCACGCGTAACTGCATCAACGGGCTTCGTGTCAGCTTGGGTCCACCCCAATAGTGACTGAGAGCATCTTTCACCCAGCTTTCGAATTCAGGATTGTGAATCGGGCTCGGCTCAAGCAATTCAGCTGGGGGCACCTCCGTATTCTCTGACACGTACGGCACTATACCTCGGATCTGCTGGATGCGGTCGATGCCGGGAATGATGCGTCTCAGGACTACCATAACCTGCATCTGCATCTTGCGGTCAAGCAAGGCCTTAGCGACGCTATCGATCTGTTGCGCCAGTAGGGCACTTTCCTCAGAACTGAGTGAGGGCGATTCGCTGCGCGCGCGTACGCCCAACATGCCAAGAACCATCTCGCCTTTACGCTCCCCTCCCGGTTCCAGAACGGGCCAGAGCCAGTATCCTCCGTATTCGACCGGTTCAGGTGCCATCTTCCGCGACGACCCTATGCCATCTGCCGGCGAAGCTCCTCGCCCTTCGACGAGCCTCGCCCTTCGCGCCGCGCTGGCTGTGCCGTTCCTGCGGGCATGGCTCAAAGCCTCGCTCATGGCTTCACTCCAGTCCCTGTCATCCAGAATTTCCTGCCGCGTCCCAGCCGGCCCCACCATCGCTTCCAGGATCAGGTCGGTTCCGATGGCCGCAGCCACAAAGCCGGAGGGGACGCGCAGCAATTCACACAAGACGGTCAGGTGGTTCTCCAGAAACTGCCGCAAATCGGTTGTCGTCAGTAGGCGCCTATCCAGTTCGCGTAGCCACGCGATCTCCTGCCTGTCCTCACCGTAGACCAGCCTGTCAGTCAACTCCCTGGATACGCTGAGAATAACCTGAGCGGCCACGATCACACCGGTAATTACGCTGAAGAGGACGATATTGCGCGGCAGACCAAGAATGACCTCCACCGTCGGTATCGTCTGTACCGCCAGTATGACAATAATCGCAACTACCGGCCCGCGGGCGAAGTACCGAATCAGCCGGTACCGGACGACCCTGTCAGGAGTGTAGATGCCGAAAAAAGCCACCGTATAGCTCAGACCGATCAACATGACTCCGATCGCAGAGTTACCTACGATGGCCAAACTGAGAATCCACTCTGGCGACGATAGACCGACCGAAGACTTTCCCAACGCGATAAGATAAGGAAAGGTGCCGATTCCGGGAGCCGCCGAAGCCATCAGGAGATAGGTCATCCGCTTGCGGCTCTCGTCGGTCAGACACCGCTGGCGAGCCTTCCAGATGTTCAGGTGCGAAAGGATGACCACCCCCGCGAAGAATGCTGCAAAGGGCCAGAACAGTACGCCAGGTTGAAGAAAACTGAGGAGCGGATCAAATTCTACGACGTCCACCAACCAGGAGGAAAAGAAGGCGAGCAGGGCACTTGCTATCGATAGAACGCCAATGGCAAAGTTAAGCAGTCTGCGCCGGTCGGTGTGATAATTCGTCGTCCTCAGTACCGCATAGGAAAATGCAAAGTAAGCCCCGGGCAAGAGTGCGATTCCCAGCCATTCGAAGCGTAGCCACTTGGACGCGGAATCGGCGCTGACGACCTGCGTCAACGCAACTTCTGAAGCGTACGTCACCATGACCAATCCGAGGAGGAAAGAGAAACGGCGCGCCACCGGATGGCGGAAATTGTAGGTTAAAGTGTAAGCCAGGAGCGAGAAGGAAAGTATCACAACCACCGACGAGACAAGGGTATTCAGAAATCCCAAGGCATCGGCAAGGGTCAACGTTAGTTCGTTCATCGTCTTCTATCGAATTGTGCAGCGGGACCTTTGTCTATGAATGCGAGATAAAGAAGACGCGCTGCCGACCGCAGGCAACCTTCTTCGCTGGCGGCTAAGTATTTGAATAGAAAGGCCGACGTTAACACCATCCTGGAAATAGTATGCTAAGTCGCCCAATTGACCTGCTCGCCAACCACGACCCACATGTCATTCCGTTTCTCCATCTGAATGCTGAAGTTCCCGCCAACGGTTGGTGTCCTCTGAATAAGTAGACTGACACTGGCACGATCTACCGAATCGAACTGCACCGAATCCATCTGAATGATCGGGCCCTGGATCGGCATACTCTCGTCATTGACTTCAAGCCAGATTGTCGGTCCGTCGAAACCTAATTCGCCGAGTTGCTCAGCCGGGTGGCGAACAAGACGCAACTGGGCCACCATGCCATCCGCGCCCGGTTCAAGCTGCCGGCGTTGCCCCAACTTGTGTATAAGCGCAGTGCGCCTTATACGCATGCTGTCCGGTTCCTGCGTATCGGTGCTTTGGTAGTAATGTGCCAGGGCGTAGATTGGACCGAATGCGTGTTGAGAAGAGAGCAGGCCAAGTAGCTCTTCACGCACGCGATTCCACATCGAGCGCCACTGAGGGGCGGTAATCTGGTCACCGTGTTCCAGCAGAAGCAGCGTCGTATCCGCCCCGAGCCGGTTCACAATGGAAGCAGGTGTAAGGTAAGTCGGATCCTGCTTCAAGCGCGCCAGAAGTATCTCCGGGGTAGCTTCGGCCTCCTGGAATGCGTGAAAGCGGTACCGTGTGTTCAGCGAAAAAAAGACGCCCAGTATGACTGCTCCCGTCAGGAGCAATACCAGCGTCCATGACAACGGGTCCATCGATTCAAGAATCTGCTGGTAGGTCGGAAGTGCGTTAAGACCGAGCCGGCGCAGCAGCTCCTCAAACCAGTTTGCGTTTTCCGACATGCAGAATCAACCCAGACAGACAAATGGCAGAGCGGCTTCCACCTTGAAACCCATGAACATCGCATGGGGCCGCCCAACGGCGACTTCGCCTGCGTCATTTGCGAAACTGCTCTGCACTCCGGACGGTATTCGACTTCTTGCTCAAGACCTTCCTGTCTCCCTTAATTGTATCATATCTTGATTTGCGAACGATGCCGCTACGCTCGCGGTTCCAGCCAGGTCAGAAGACCAAAAAGGCCGCATCTGCCCTTTTCTGCCCGGTGACTGTAGAAATCTTCCGTCCTGCGCGCCGTGTCGATTCCGGACAACTCGATCTGCCGTTCCGGAACGCCGGCTGCTGTCATCTGATCGATGTTAGCCTGCCAGAGGTCAAAGCGCGGGTTCCCCGGTTTGCAGCTGCTGCGGCGAAAATACCTCTCGCCGTCAGGCAGGGTCGAAGTCGCCTTCTCGAACACCTCTTCGCCAACCTCATAGCTCTCCGGACCGATACTGGGACCGATGCCAACATATACGTCTGCCGCGTCGGTGCCGTAGGCAGCTACCATCGCGCTCAGGGCGACGCCCGCCATGCCGTCAACGGTGCCGCGCCAACCGGCGTGGCAGGCACCAAGCACGTGATGGACCGGATCATAGATTACAATAGGGACGCAGTCTGCGAAGACAAGGAAGAGGGGTAGGCCAACCGCATCCGTGATCAAGGCGTCGCACTTCTGTTGCCGGACACCGGCGTCTTCCCAGCCAACCTGGGCGACGTCTGTGCTGTGAACCTGGTGTGTGCGTACGGGATGGGAGGGATCTTTACCCAGAACAGCACAGAAACGGGCAAAGTTCTCGAGTACGCGTTCACGCTCATCGCCCCGGCTGTAGCTGAAATTCAGACTGTGCCAGGGCTCGGGCGAAACACCTCCGTGACGCGCACTGACATAGGCCTGGACGGGAAGAGTGGCAAAACTCTCAAAGGCATAGGCAACTACGCCATTGCTGTAGCAAATGCGGAGCATACGTCCGAGTGTTTCCCCTTATAGTCCGACTCCCATCCTTTTTGCTGTCAGTTCTTCGATCAGCGGAGGTCCTTCCTTCCGGAAGGCCAGATTCATTCAAGGGGGATCGGTTCAATCGTTACATTGCCCAGGCCGGTTTCGTGCTTTTCGGCTCTTAACTTCGTCCACGGCAGCCAGTCCTGTGCCCGCCAAGCACCGCCCTTCGTAGTCTTGATTGGGCGGTTCTCGGTGGCGCCGTAGCGGAAAGCCCAGTCGTCGTCACACGCCTGGCACGTGAGACAGCCGGCAGTGTCCGGCGGGCACGAGAGGCCCGTGCGCCCCTGGGCTGCCAGCCGTAGCTCGTAATTGAAATAGCTCTCGCTGACGCCGCTCTGCACTATGTCCCACGGAAGTGGACTCCCCGCTTCCCACTGACCCAGATAGTGCTCTTTTTCTAGCCCTAATTTCTCCATGGTCCTGAAGAATAGGCGCGTATTCAGCTGTCCCGGCGGGATCGCCAGAAGAACATCGGCCAGCGCGCGGTCTCCACGGCTCAATACGGCCTGCACTTCAGCCCATTCCGGCGAGTCCGCCCGTACCTCGACGCCGTGACGCGCCAGGGCCTTGTTAATGGTGCGCTGCCGCCGTTTCAACTCGGCCGCCGGCGCCATCGCCTCCCATTGAAATGGAGTATGGGCTTTGGGCACGAAGGGTGTGGCATTGATCGCCAGCCGGCGCCTGAAAATCTGTCGCGCCTTGAGCGTGAAATCTATCAGCTCCTGAATGTCTTCCTCAGTTTCGGTTGGGTGGCCGGTCATGAAATACAGTTTGAGCTGGGGAAAACCCAGTTCCGCCGCCAGGCCCACGGCCCGCATCATTTGCTCTTCGGTCTGGGTCTTGTTGATCACGTTTCGCAGGCGTTCGCTGCCCGCCTCCGGGGCCACTGTCAGCGTCTGCGTTCCCCCTTCTGCCATAGCTCGAATCAGCGGCACGCTGATCGGATCCATCCGCATTGAGCTGGCGCTGATCGATGCGCCCTTCCTTGCAAGTTCGGTTGCCAGTTCGTCTATCTGCGTATGGTCGCTGACCGCGGCACTGACCAAGCCTATTCGGTTGCGTCCCTTTGCCATGGCTGCTTCCGCCCAACCCAGCAGCTTCTCCAGCGGCTGTTCACGCGGCGGCCGGTAGACGTACCCCGCCAGACAGAAGCGGCACCCGCGCCCGCAGCCGCGCGCGATCTCCATCAGGTGCATCCCACCGAACTCCGTATCCGGCGTATAGAGGACGGACTGCGTCTCGTATTCGGGCAGCTCGCGTACCCATAGCCGTTCAACCGGCCGAAAGTCAACATGGTCGCGATTCGAAGGGCGAAGATGGGGTACGTAGAAACCCGGCTGTCGATCAAGCGTACGCAGGAGCCCCTCTCGGTCTTCGTGAAGCGCGTCGCGGCACAGCGATATGAACTCAGGCACCGCCTCCTCGCCTTCACCTATGAGAACGGCGTCGAAGAAGGGAGCCATCGGCTCTGGGTTCATGGTGATGCCTGGCCCACCGGCGACAATGAGAGGCCACGGAGACCCGTCCCAGCGGCTGCTCTGGAGCCGCTCCTGGGCAAGAGGGGGAATGCCGGCCTGGCGCAGCATCTCAATGACATTGAAATAGTCCATCTCCCAGGAAATGGTAAATGCCCAGATGTCGAAGTCGTCCGCCGGTCGCCCACTCTCAATCGACTGCAATGGCTGGCCTGCCGCGGCCCCACCCTTCTGCCAAAAGATGCGCTCGCATACGATATCCGGTTCTTCATTCATCCAGCGATAGAGCAGCTGAAATGCCAGGCTGCTCATGCCGACGTAATAGCTGTTGGGGAAGGTCAGCGCAATGGGAAGGCGGCCCCCCCACTCCTTGACGACCGCGCCTTCCTCCTTCAATTGAAGGCGGCCCTGCCTGCCAAAGTCAGTCGATCTATGTTTCGTCGAGCGCCTGCGACTCTTTACCATATCGGGATCTGGCGAGACCACGCCTTCAGGAGACGTGACACGCTCTTAGCAACTCTCTTCGATAGACTTACCGTTTCCCAACACTCTCCCGCCTTCGAAAGCCGCTTCACGCCCGGCCCAGTCAGGCTGGCCCCATTCTAACACTTGGAGGTCAGCCTTGAGAAAGCAGGGCACGCGCCTTTTCCCACTCAGTAGGTGTGTTTATATTGGTAAATGTATGCAGGCCCGGATCAATGGCCCGCAAAGCTTCGGCCTCCACGGTGCGCACTCGCACCTCCTTCCAAAAGCTGTCCATGCGGCGCATACCGCCTGCCAGCGCCCTTTCCACCGACGGCAGGCAGCGCCTGCTGTACACGGCATGAAGGGGCTGGGCTTGCCCATCGAAAACCGGCACAACTGCATCGCATTCGAAGCCTGAAAGGTCAATCAAATGGCGGCAGCAAGCGGCCGAAATGAGTGGCATGTCACCCGCTACGGTCAATGCCCAATCTTCAGCATCTCGAAGACCGGTCGCAAGGCCGCCAAGGGGGCCCTTTCCTGGTTCGTCGTCCGCAAGGCAGTTAACGGCCGTCTGAATGCACATCCCCTCCCCGTCCCTATGACTTTGCTCCCGACCAAGACCCCGAACAGCTGCAAAGATACCCGGGTCATTGGCAACCACTACCACCTTCGCTGCCAGCGGCAGGAGCCTCTCCGCTACATGTCGCACTAGGGGTACCCCGACGGGAGGTACCGGCAGCAGGAGTTTGTCTGTACCCATGCGGCGACTACTGCCACCGGCAAGGATTAGCAGTGTTACTTTTGCCCCGTCACCAGCTGTGGACGCCGCCAAAGTTACCCCCTTCGTGCCTGGCTGTTCCAATAGAAAAAGCGAGTTGCTTTCACAACTCGCTTTGGCAGACAGGCTGTGTAGCGGCGGACAAATTAGACCGCCTGGGCCTCTAAATGCCTGACTACATCACCGACCGTCTCGATCTCCTGGGCTTGTTCGTCGCTGATTTCGCCGCCAAACTCCTCTTCGAAGGACATTATCAACTCAACCAGGTCCAAACTGTCGGCATCCAAATCCTCTTTGAACTTGGCATTTTCAGTTACCTCATCAGGATCAACATCTAACTGATCCACTATAATATCACGCACCTGCTCAAAAGTTGTTGACATACTCGTACCTCCTTTGGTCAATATACCTGTTCAGAATTTAATGCGATTGTCTTGCATTATAAATCATATAACACTAGAATCGAAAGAGAGTTACGATTTTCGAAACGAAACCATGAAGAAGATGTCAAACCGTTTCTGAAGGGCTGAATTGCCCCCTCTCCTGTGAGGGTCGCGGGATCAAAAGCGCTGTATTGCCCTGCTCGGTAAACCGTTCCTTTCTGGCTCCACACGGGCCTCCTCTGCCCTGTGTGCAGTCTATGCCTCAGGTATCTGTCTGTGGGAGAGCTTGATTGTCCACCGCCGGTAGAAAAGACGATCATATACGTATCAATCTGGAAGAAGACGTCGGATTCCGTCAGTTGACGACGGGATTGGAACGCTACCATTTCACTCACCAAGCCCTGCCTGAAATCAATCTCGCAGCGGTTGACCCCAGCGTTCTCCTTTTCGGCAAGCGACTAAGTGCGCCAATCCTGGTCAGTTCGATGACCGGGGGCACGCCCCAGGCAGGACTCTTCAACCGTCGGTTGGCGGAGGCTGTACAGGCAAAAGGCCTTGCAATGGGCGTAGGCAGCCAGCGCGCCGCACTGGAGCGCAGCCATGCCGAGGCATCGTTTTCCGTACGGACGTATGCGCCCGACGCCCTCGTTTTCGCCAACCTTGGTGCAGTGCAGCTCAACTATGGTTACACGGTGGATCAGTGCATACGGGCAGTAGAAATGGTTGAGGCCGACGCCCTGATCCTGCATCTGAACCCCCTGCAGGAAGTCCTGCAGCCTGAAGGCGACAACCTCTGGGGCGGGCTGCTATCCCGAATCGAGGAGGTTTGCGCTAAGATCACAGTCCCTGTCATCGCTAAAGAGGTCGGCTGGGGAATAAGCAGGCAGGCCGCGCGCCAGCTGATCGGAGCCGGCATCAGCGCCATCGACGTGGCCGGCGCCGGGGGAACCTCGTGGAGCGAAGTCGAAAAGCATCGCGCGCCCACTGAGCGCCGGCGTAGGCTGGCTGCAGCCTTTCGTGAGTGGGGCATCCCTACTGTCACCAGTCTTGCCTATGTTCGAGCCGCCCGCGAAGAGGCCGGACGGCCCGATCTACCTATCTTTGCCAGCGGAGGCATTCGCAGTGGCCAGGACGTTGCCAAGGCCGCAGCGCTCGGCGCAGATGTTGTAGGCCTGGCTGCGCCCTTCCTCAGGCGAGCAGTGGAATCATCCGCAGCAGTGGTCGAGGAGATCGACATTCTTGTCGAGGAGCTGCGAATTGCAATGTTTGCCAGTGGCTCCCGCCATATCGAAGCACTGCGCAAGCCCGGTGTTTTGGTCCACGAAAAAGTATTGAGCCAAGAATCTACGCCCTTAGCTGCACTTTCTCGGCTTGCAGCTGGATCTGTAGGCGAGATAACGGTCGGCAAGGAATGGCCCTTCACCTCCTCCGAGGAGGCAGAGTCATCCAACTCCGACCCCGTCACGCCACCCGTCGGTAAGGTACCCGCAACTAGCCCGCGGTCGCATGTCGAAGGAGAACCCGGCACACCTGCGGTGAGTTCCGCTGAGCCGGGGAAAGACCCCTTGGAAGCTTTCGCCTCGCAATGGCTTCCGCGCCTTGAGGACGAGATGAGGACCGTATTGGCGACCCCCCATTCAGTACTTGCGAACCACTACGCTATGATGCACTATCACATGGGATGGACCGATGAGTCCCATCGTCCCAGAGATCTCGCCGCTGGAAAGCGGGTCCGCCCGCTTCTCTGTCTGCTGGCGTGTGAGGCGGTCGGCGGGAATCCGGCGGATGCCTTGCCGGCTGCGGCCGCCATCGAAATTCTCCACAATTTCTCACTTGTCCACGATGATATCGAGGATGGCGACGAGACTCGCAGACACCGGCCTACCCTCTGGGCGCTGTGGGGCGTTCCACAGGCCATCAATGTGGGTGACGGGATGTTCGCCCTGGCATTTGCCGCACTTTTGCGGTCGGTGGATTCCGGTTCAGTCGACGGACCGCCCTCTGCCGCAAGCGGCAACGGCCGCGCGCTCGCGGCTCTTGACCGCTTCTCCAAGATCTGTATCGACCTGACCGAAGGCCAGCACCTTGACATTAGCTTCGAAGAACGAGAGGACGTATCCGTTGCCGGATACCTCCACATGATTTCAGGTAAGACAGCTGCCCTGATTGCTGGGTCAACCGCTTTGGGGGCGTTGTTCGGCGGAGCAGCGAAACAAGAGACTGAATGTCTGCATAAGTTCGGTTTCAACATGGGGCAGGCTTTCCAAATCCAGGATGACATACTGGGAATCTGGGGCGATCCTGAAGTGACGGGAAAACCGGCAGGCAACGACATCCTGAGACGAAAAAAGAGCCTGCCATTGCTGTACGGTCTGGAGCAGCCTGAGAGTGGAAAGGGATTCCGAGACCTTTGGCGTTGTGGCATAGCCGAGAAAAACCTCTCTGAAGCGATCGCGCTGTTGGAGGAGACCCGTGCCAGACCCTGGTCGGAGGCGAAGATGCTCTACTACCACAGAGCAGGATTGCAAGCCCTGAAGCAGGCCCTGGGAGCACGAACCGATAGTTCCCCGCTTCTGTTCCTGGCCGATCGACTTCTGGGTCGACATAGCTGAGACGGCCGCGGTCTGCAACTCCCAATTCCGGCCCCAAAGAAGAACCGTCTCAAGCACATAGGGCTCAGCCCACTCTTCAATTGACGAACAGAGCTACTTCGCCTCCGGCCACTCTTCGAGTTCACTCTTTACGGCCCCGCAAAAGGCATCTGCGCTCGCCCCGTCGAGCACGCGATGGTCGTAGCTGAGGGCAAGATCCATCATCGGCCGAAAGGCCAGATAGTCGTCCACGCTTGCCTCGTATGGTTTACTGCTACTGACGACCACAGGCCGCTTCTCTATTGCTCCCGTCCCTAGTATTGCAACCTGCGGTTGCAGGATCACAGGCGTCTGGAAAGTGCTCCCGGATGTCCCGTAATTCGTTAACGTGAACGTGCCCCCCTGCGTATCGGCAGCAGTGAGTGTATTCTCTCTCGCGCGTATCGCCAGATCGGCAACTTGGCGGGAAATCCCAAGCAGATTCATGTCACCCGCATCTTGAATGACCGGAACGATTAGCCCGCCAACGCCGGTTTCGTCGGCGGGAAGTGCGACAGCCATTCCAATGTTGTACGAATGTTTGATTTTCAGCCCTTCCTCAGTCCACTCGGCGTTGGCGGCCGGTACCGTCTTCAGCCCCTCCACCACGGCCGCGACGATATAAGCAGTCAACGTCAGCCGTACCCCCTGCTGGGCGAACTCACCCCTTTGGGCCTGGTAATGACCGGTTACATTACCCATATCCACACTGTGTACAGTCGTAACGTGTGGCGCAGTAAACGCGCTCTGCACCATGTTCCTGGCGATGATCTGGCGCATGCGGCTGTGGGGGACCAGCGTTTCACCCTCCTTCTGCTCGCCGGAGCCGCTGTCGGCGACAGCCGGTTTCGAACCAATATCCATGTTCCCTTTTGGCCCGCTGGCCTTTGCGGAGACAAGGTTGACTGCCGCCGCACTCAGATGAGTTTGACCCATGTTCTCGCGCGCGAATTCAATCAGCTGCTGCCGGGTCAGGGCACCGAGCGGCCGCCCGCCTGCAGCCTCTCGTAGGTCAATGTCATAGGTCGCCGCCAGACGCCTTACCTCAAGAGGGACGAAGGAACTGTCGACAGATACAGGGACGCCTTGAGGCTCCTCCCCACCGTCTGCTCCCACCCCCACATCCGCACTGTTCTCCTTTTTCATCTCCTCCAGATAAGCCTCAACGTCACCCTTCGTCAACTGCTCGCCATCGCGGCCAGGAATGACCGAAAGGGAGATCCCAGCATCGGCTGCGATCCGCCGCGCTACAGGCGTTGCCCTGACTTCCTCGACTTGGGCATCCTCCAAACCGCCCGTTTGAGTAACTGTGAGGTATCCTGCACTTTCAGCAGGTTCAGTTTGCCCCGCATCGCCAGCGATTCTGGTTTCCACTGGTGCCGGGGCAGCTTCCCCTTCCTCCCCGATGACCGCGATGACCGCGTCAAGTTCGACGATTTCGCCCTCGCCGAAGTTGATTGACATCACCGTTCCGCTCGCGGGCGAAGGTATTTCCGTGTCCACCTTGTCTGTGGCTATCTCCAGAAGAGGATCCCCGGCACCGACCTGCTGGCCTTCCTTCACCAACCAGCGGCTTATAGTCACGTCCTCAACTTCCTCTCCCATGTCGGGAAGGGTTACATCCGTTGCCATAGGTCTACCTTCCTACTGCCGCGCCATCTCCAACACAGTAGCGATTATCTCTTCCTTCCAGGGTAAAGCCTCTTCCTCCAGAACGCGTGAAACCGGGATCGACACCGGCGCCATGCCCAGGCGGCGGGCAGGCGCGTGCAGAAGTTCGGGCGCCTCTTCGTAGGCTCGTGCCACGAGCTCTGCCCCCATGCCGCAATTCGCATAGGACTCGTGAACTGCCAGCAGTCGCCCTGTTTTGGCTACCGATTCCCAGACCGTTTCCGTGTCCATGGGTTCAACTGTGCGTAGGTCGACAACTTCGCAGTTGATGCCGTGCTGTTCTTCAAGAACCTGGGCCGCCTCCATGGCCTGTAACAGGCAGAAGCTGAAGGTCACTATCGTCACATCTGTTCCAACCCGCTTCACGTCCGCCTTCCCTAAGGGGATCAGGTACTCCTCTTCAGGCGACGGCGCCTCACCCCTGGTGAAGTAGAGCATCTTGTGCTCCAGAAAAGCGACCGGGTTGTCGTCGCGAATCGCAGTCTTGAGCAGCCCTTTGGCATCATACGGCGTTGCTGGCGCAACAACTCGTATCCCGGGAAAGTGGGCATAGAGGCTGTCGACCGACTGACTGTGCTGAGAGCCGTACCGCTTCCCTCCGCCCTGCTGACCCCGTATCACCAGGGGAACCTTCAGCAGACCGCCTGTCATATACCTGTACTTTGCAATCTGATTGAAAATCTGGTCGGCTGCCACCAGGGTAAAGTCCATATACATCAGTTCGACGACCGGGCGCATGCCCACCGTCGCCGCGCCCAGGGCCATGCCCATGAAAGCTTGCTCGCTGATGGGCGTGTCCAGTACCCTCTTTTCGCCGAACTCGTCAAGAAGGTTGCGCGTAACCCGGAACAGCCCGCCGTAGTGGCCGATGTCCTCGCCAATGAGGAAAACTTCCTCGTCGCGTTGCATCTCTTCTCTGAGAGCTTCGTTTATGGCCTGTATGTATGTAGTTCTACGCATCAGTTCTATTCTCGATTACTGCCGTACTAGCCCGTGGGAAAGTCGGCCTCAATGGCTCGTCCCTTAAGCCTATCCGGAGCCGGATTCAACAAAAACGTCCCGATACGTCTCCGCCGTGTCCGGCCACGGGCTCTTTTCCGCGAATTCGACTGCGTCGTCTACTAAATCATCGACTTCTGCATCGATGCCGGCAAGGCTCTTTTCATCAATGCCTCTTGCCTTGAGCTTTGCTCGCAATACGTTTAGAGGCCCATAGGCCTCCTGCTTCTCGACCTCCTCCGGCGGACGGTAGGTTTCCAGATCCCCGGCCATATGTCCCGCCAGGCGGTAAGTGATGCCCTCAATAAAAGTAGGTCCCGAACCGGATCTGGCCCTCTCCGCTGCCAGGCTAACCGCCGCGTGAACAACCTCGACGTCGTTACCATCAATCTGCATGGTAGCCATGCCGTAGGAACGGGGGAATAGAAAGATATCTTCGATTGAAGAGGTGCGCCAGATAGGCGTCATTTCCGAGTATCGATTGTTCTCGCAATAAAAGATGAGCGGCAGCTTCCACTTGGCGGCAATGTTGAACGTCTCGTGCATCACCCCCTGGAACAGCGCGCCGTCACCGAAAAATGTGATGGCCACCCTGTCCTCGCCGCGCAGATGGCTCGACAGGGCTAAGCCGGCAGCGTGAGGAACCTGCGCGGCGACGATGCCGTTCGCTCCCATCATGCCGTGCTCCGGCGAAACAAAGTGCATCGAGCCCCCCTTGCCCTTGGCAAATCCGTCACTTCGGCCCATGACTTCGGCAATCGCCCGCCCCGGATCCATGCCCCATGCCAGCCCGTGATGGTGTCCGCGATAGGTGCAGGTAACATAGTCCCCGGGGCGCAGGGCGTAGGCCGCGCCAACGGCATTGGCCTCGTGACCGATGGCAGTGTGCATCGCGCCCCCTATCTGTCCCTCCTCGGCTGCGGCGAGAAGCGCTTGTTCCATCAGCCTGATCGTAACCGCCTTGCGGTACATTTCAAGCAGTATCTCGGTCGGCAGGGCTGGCACTTCGAAATCGATTGCCGAAGCCGAGGGCAGGACATCTGTGGTGATCGACGCAGGAGCCGATACCGAACCTGACTGGGTTGACGCCTCTGAAGCTGATTGCCCTACGTCTTCCGCGACTGTGCCTGCGCTCTCTGTGTTTTCGACCGGCTTCATTCCGGTTAATCCTTGTCTACGGCAAAGCAGACTAGGCCCCTCTCCGACATTCTGGCGGACCCACCTGGAGTCTCTCTGCCCAAAACAAACGGAGTGCGTTGCCGCACCCCGTTACGTAGCAATCTTCGTCTGGAAACGCGATTCTCGGCCAGGAGACGCTATCTTGGTCTCCAATTCCTCTCGCGTATTTTGAATTGCCCTGCAATCCCCTGAGTTGACATCGATCAACGAATTCCAGCCATCTCCTGCAACAGATGCCAGTTCGCAAGCCGGTCGGCCTGCGCAGCCATCAGTACCTCCGACGGGTTGCCTTCCTTGTCGAACTGCTTGGAGAAACGGCCTTCCGAACGGGCGAATGTAATGAAGTCGATCGTCTCACCCGTCTTCTTGATCGTATACCAATCTTCCTTTACGGCCGGATTCCCCTGCAGGCTGAGGCGGTCCCGAATCGTATCGCCCTTGCGCGGATCATAGACAAACATCGGAAATGCACGGCTGTCTACCGCCAGCTTGGCCTGATGGCGGGCCATGTTGTCGGCAACGCCATGCTCAGGCTGGCACGTAGTGAAGACATTTACGATCGCCGGCCCTTCGAACTCGGCGGCTTCCAGAATCGACTTGTAGAAATGATTGGGGACCGACTGTACCGTCTGCGACACGTAAGTGTGGGGGTGCATCATGGCAATGCGGCCCAGTTCCTTGCGCATCTCCTGCTTGCCGGCAAGGACCTTTCCGTGCGAATACATCTTGGAGTCCTGCCCCGTGAACGAAGCGGTACTGGTCTGTCCGCCTGTATTGGAATACACCTGCGTGTCCAGAACAAGCACCTTGATGTTCATTCCGCTGGCAAGCATCCGGCTCAGGGCTTGAAAACCGATATCCAGCATGGCCCCGTCGCCGCCCATGACCCACAGCTGCTTGTCCTGCCAGCCAAGCTGGTCCCAGCGCATGCGCAGTCCCATGGCAAAGGTGGGACCGTCCTCAAACAGCGAATTGCTCCACGGTACGATGTAAGGATTATACGGATAGGTGCTGCCGTAGACCGTGTTGCAGCCCGTGCTTGCAGCGATGCCAATATTTTCGGACCCGTACTTGTAACCGAGGGCGGCCAGCCACATGCGGATTGCCGTAGCCTCGCCGCATCCGGCACAAGAACCGGCCCCGCCGACGTACAACATGCTCTGCTCGGCCAGCATCATGTCAACCGCCACCCGCTCGTTGATGAACTCCTGCGGCGTCGGCGGCAGCTTGCGGAAGAAATCAATGCTCTTCTGGTAAATCGGTACGGTGGTGTCTTCTTTCTCGATCATCTTCAGCGCATGATAACCGAGGTCATCACAGGCCTCGACACATTCGGCGCAGCCCTTGCACTTTGTGGGGTCGATGAAAATGCCGAACTTTCCGGGCGTCTTTTTTCTCTTGGCCGGAACCTTGTAGAACTTATTGGTCTCGGCGAACTGCTTCGACATGAAGCCGCGCTCGGCATCATCCTCGATGTCGTCCAGCGCCGCAGTCAACTCGTCATCGGTCACGACTTTGCCCAGAATAGCCGTATCCGGACACTGGGTGACGCAGCTCATGCAGCCTGTGCAGTTCTCCTGAATGTACTCGGGAATCTCGGGCGCAATGTAACTGAAATCGCGATAGGCGCCGGTGCCCGCAGGGATGATGGAGCGTGCCACGCCGGTATCGGCCTCCAGCGTCTCAGGACCCGGACCCTCGTTGTACTCCTGTACTACCCTTTCGAAAAAATCATGGGCATCGATGATCGACGCTTCGTAGCCACCGTCATAGCCATTGGTACCATCGACCGTCGAATCGGCCAGTACCGCAGTTCCATCGCTTTCGTCGTGGCCGTTCGCCGTTCGGGTCAGATTTCGAATATCGAACGTATTTACCGTAACACCCATAGGAGTTTACGCCTTTCAGTTGGATGAAGCACCTGTCCCGCTGATGCCGCCGTATGACTAGGAAAACAGTGTAATCTCTGCACCCGGCACGAGAACGGGCGAGGTAATGTCCTGCGCGATAATCTCCGACGGAATCTCGAAGGCCTCTTCGTATCCGCGCCTTACGCAGCGCATATTGGCTTGAACCACTGCTTCACCGCGCTTGCCGAAGTACTTGCGCAGCGCCTGCTCGGAACGCTCCATGACATCGTCATCATCGAGATCGGCATCGCCTGCAAACGGCGTCACCCGCAGGAAAATACCGAGTAGCACGATACCTTGCATGCGAACTTCCAGGTCCGCAACCGGCGCCTCTTCGCGGGCGATCTTTGCGCCGTCCGCCGCCACCACTCGCAACTTCTTCTCTCGAATTAGGTCCTTGGACTTGGGAGGCACGTTGGCCCAAACGTCTTCAGGTGTTGACTTGTTCGTCTGAACAAAGAGCGTGCCACCCGTCTGAATCCCGGCAAGTGGGTTACTGGTGAAGAACGCGTTGATGTCATTCATCGGCACGAACTCAACATTGTTAAGTTCGCAATGCGTCAGTATTGGCTCATCCGCCACCGTGAGATAGTAGGTGGTGGGCAGACCCTTCTTCTCCGAACCGTACTTGGGATAGGCTTGCACCTTCTTCCCGAATATGTCGCCGGCAATCGTGGCGATGACTTTGTTCGTCGTGACCGAGCCAAAGCCGCCCACCGAATGGCCCCGCATCGAAAATGCGCCCTTGGGACGCACGTCGGGGTCGCCGTTCATCGGCAGTGCGAGGTCGTGCTTGATGCCTACTACAAAGAACCGGGGTCCTTCCTCGACCATATTCCGAGCTATCGAGATAAAGTGCCCTGGCCGTACGTCGCGGCTTCCCAGCCCTGCAGAGCCGCTGAAAATCTTCGGGATGTCGTCAATTGCCGCGAAGCCTGGGCTGCCGGTGTAGGCATCCGCAAATGCGGCCTTGATGTCGTTCGTAACGGGGTTGTTCGGCGCAATCGGGTCGTCCATCCGCTCGAGAACGGTGAATCCCCGCAGATGCTTCAGTGTCTCCACAATCTGCTGGCTGGGGAAAGGCCGGTAGCAGGTGATATGGACGACACCTAGCTTTATCCCTTCCTCTCGTCGAATATAATCGACCGTCGCCTTGGCCGTTTCTATCATGCAGCCCATGCCAACGATGGCGTATTCGGCATCTTCCATGCGGTAGGTGTCGAGCATCTCGTAACGCCGGCCCGTCAGGCGGTAGAACTCGTCCATCGCATTCTGCACAGCATCGCCCACCTGTGAATAGTAGTCGCGCTGCGCAATCTTGCCCTTCATATAGCTGTCCTGGTTCTGGACAACACCGGTCATGACCGGATTATAGGGGTTGAACAGATTGACCAGTTTGTCCTCGGGTTTGCCAATGTACTCCCGCATCATCTCCGGTTCGCACAGCAAAACATCCTCAACCGTATGTGTGGTCAGAAAGCCGTCTTGGACGTTGAAGAAAGGTGTCCGGCTGTCCTCCGCCGCCCGCCGGGATATCAGCGCCAGGTCGCCCGACTCCTGGGCCGTACGTCCGAAAAGTATGCCCCAACCGGAATCGGAAACCGACATGACATCGTCGTGGCCGGCGTGTACGTTCAGGCTGTGGCTGGTCAGAGCACGAGCGCCGATATGAAAGACGACCGGCAGTCGTTTACCCGAAATCGTATACAAGACCTCGTGCATCAGAATCAAGCCCTGCCCGGACGTATAGTTGCTCACCCGCCCCCCGGCGACCGCAAATCCCTCACAAGCCGCGGCCGCGCTGTGCTCAGACTCAGGCTCCAGGAACATCAACTGATCGCCCCACAGGTTGCGGGCGCCATTGGCGACGGCGGCACCGTAGCCTCCCCCCATAGTCGTTGATGATGTGATAGGATAGGCGCAAGCAGCCTGTGTTATGTGTGTCTCGGCCCAAACTACTGAACCGGCTCCATCTGTCGTCGTTGGGATACCCGGGTACGGCACATGTCCATTCAGGTTGTCTGAGAGCTTCTCAGAAGAACCGGAAAGGTCCTTTGTGTCTGCCATGGTCATCCTCCTGATGCCAAATTGGCGTGCAAAATAGGGGCGGATTCAAGAACTGCAGTAGTCTAATCCGTCCATTTCGACCATTGTACCACAGATCAGCACAAGAGATCAACCCTCTGCCTATGCCAATTGCCACAATAGACGCGGCCAGAACATGTGCATTTGCACCAGTAGGGCATCTCTTATGCAAACGTAAGGACTTGATTCCTCAGTTTTCTGGGTATTCTGGGCAATTGGAGACTACTCAGCCTCAACCTGTCTGCGACGCCGAACGAAGCTAACGAACATATCTCTCTCCTTGCTCCTTTTCTTTTCAAACCTCAATCGATCGTCGCAGCGACTGACTACTGACCACTACTGTTCTGACCGGTCGGGCCATAGGCCCACCCAAGTGGGGGGGGGGCGCCCCCCCCCCCACGCCCCCGGTCCAATTCGCGCCGCAGCCAGTGTGATGGCAATTCGACGTTGGCGTCCCGCGGCGGCCCGTGCTTCCCCCATTCCGCCTCGTGAAGCGTTGCGGGCATGAGCAGGCGCAGGCAAGGTGTGAGAAACAGCTCCCCTGACGATAGCTGGAGAGCATTGAAAGTTCTTTCCTTCTGGCCAACCCCCCGTAGGGGCACCCCGTGTGAGTGCCCATGTGGCAGCCCCATCCTCGTAGGAGCATCATGACACTCTGTATCCCTCGAGGACTGGCAACATTCTTGACCTGCAGATTCCAGGTCAGTCAATCGTCGGCTACTCCTGGACACATTTCAGTACGCCCAAAAACCCCCAAACTCAAAATTCGGGGGGAAATGCCTTCAAACTCGCAATGAGAATGGAGCTTACAGGCAGGCCCGCTGAGGTGTGGCCTTCCTTTGCAAAGTGAAGATTGGAGCGAACAGATCAGAATGGATGCCGCGACAAGGCTGAGTACCCCTCACGACCTGCCTAAGCAAGTTGTTCTGCAGAGCTGCTCTTGGCAAGATGCCGTCCCACAGGAAAGAGTATCAAGGGAACAGAGATGTCGATAAAGATCCAAAGCCAGTGCAGGCTCATTTCTGGTTCGAGTAGTCGGGAACCGATCCAGTTCCAAAGCAATGCGTGTATGAGGATGATGCCACCGTACAGAGTTACATTCGCCTCAAAGTATTCCTTTGTTAGGCCTCTTTCCTCGGCCTTGTCAACATCCTGCTTTCTCCGGAATCCAACATATATGGTGATCAGTGCGCCCGCAGCTACAAAAGGATCGAAAATTTGCCAGACCAGCGCGCCGATCCCTTCCGAGGTCGGGTCGTACAGCTGAATAGCCACAAACTGCACCCAGAACACCACGGCGAAAATCTGCATGGCAATTCCCAAAAATTTCTTCACGACGAAATCCCTCCTGTATCGCGAACTCTCTACTGAATGTCAGTCTCTCATATCCGAAACCCTTGCGGCTCTCGGCATCTCGTAACTGGCATCCTCCACCTGATAAAGCAACTGTCAGTTTTGTTTATTATCACAATGCCTCGGTCTTGGTTAGACGCCGGCCAACGGAGAACAAGAGAAGCGGGAGAGTGAGGTCAATCAAAATCCACAACCATTGAAAGCTTACCAAAGGGTAGGACCAACGGGATCCAATCCAGTTCCACAGGAGCGCGGCAAGCAAGGCAGCACCGCCGTAAAGTGCGATGTTCGTCTCGATATATTCCCTGGATAAGCTACTCACTGACAACCTGTCGACTTCCACTTTCCGGCGGAAAGCAGACCAAATCGTGATGAGTATCGCCAAAACCATCAACGGGTCGAGCACAGACCAGATCTGAAATCCAACGCCTTCCTGTGCCGGGTCGTAAAACAGGATGGCCAGGAACTGGACCCAGACCACAACGGCCAATACCTTCAAGAAACTCCCCATTATCTTATTCACGACCTTGCTTCTCCTTTACTGATCGTTGAGAAATGCATCCTCAACGGTCTAAGTTCCATCTTCGCGGCGTCTAAAGGATAGCATACATTTCTTGACAAACCCAAGTCAAGAAGCCATCTGCCGCCTGTGCCATCCCGACGATTGGGCAACCGCAGCAAAAGTGAGGCGCAATTCACCGGCCAGAAACTCAGCCAGTGGCTGCACACCGAGTCGCGCAGGAACAGGCAGGTTCCTCGGCATAGTATTTCAGAAAGAGAGAACGCGTGAATCACGCCTGTCGGCCGCGCTTCCTCAGTGAAATTCCATCATTCCCACCGGGAGATATGCGGGACCGAAGGTCAGGTTTTGCAATCAGTGTGATGCGGGGGCTGCCAAAGCACAAGGAGGACAGTCTTGCAGGGGAAAAGAAAGAAAGAGTCGGCCAGTCGTTCGGTCAAGCCGCGGCACCCTGGCCCCATGTGCCAGCCCTTGTCGATCGATGACGCAAGACTCTGACATTTGTCCGGCCTTCACTACTCAAGGGTTACGATTCCGAGAGGCGTCTCTAACCTGGCCCGCATCGCCGGAGCAGGGCCTGCCGTAACCAGGATGTCAATGTGAAGCGCCGATAGCATCGGCTGCACCTCGGCGGGCCGGGGATGAAACAGGGACAACTCAAGTAGGCGCACTCCCTGCGCAGACGTGACAGACGGATGCGGAGTCTCCGCCCCCCATTCAATCAGAAACGGTACGATCCCGTCTCCGGGCGGCGGCCAGCCCTCACCTGTTTCAGGCCGCTTGGAAGTGCGCCAACTGAGCCGAACGCCGTCCGGCCGTACTCGCCCTCCCTCTACCACAACGCCTGGATCGTAGCCCGCTGCCTGGGAGGCGCTGGCCACCTCTTCTAGGGAGGGCGCCGCCAGTACGGCCCAGGTCACCAACCGGGGAATCTTCAGCCAGTCCAGACCAAAGGCCAGCGGTTGCTCCCCCTTTGCCTGAGTCTGATCTGGGTCCGGTGCAATAATCTCCAGATAGCAGTCGTTGCTCAAAGCGAGCAATGCATTGTGAGTCCCATTGGGATGTTTGCCCCCGGCAGAAGGGCGGACGCCGAAACGCTCGGCCAGGTCATCTACAGCTTCTTCAAGATCGGGCGCGGCGTATACGAGATGATCGGGTGAGAGAGCCATGATTGTCGTAACGAAATGTCCCCTGGTATCCTGTCTGTCTTACGTATTGTATAATCTCTCGTATTGCCACGCGATCGATGAACACTGATATTCCCGATCGAGGAGCATTGTGCGCTGCATTGTAGCGTACCCAAAGATACGGCCAAAATGAAAAAAACCCAAAATCAGGAGAAAAAATGGGCGCCGAATCGCAGAAACCAAGCGATATCGATATCTTTCTGTTTGATCTGCGAGGATATCTACTACTGAAGAACGCACTGTCGGCCGATGAAGTCGCCGCCTGCAACGCCGAGATCGACGCAATCCTCCCTTTGGAGGTTGGTCAGTGGGCGGGATACGTCCACGGCCACCAGTATGGCAGTGCAGACGGCCTGAATCTGCAGCAGGTCTACGAAGCCGGTCCCGGATTCGAAAACCTGATTGACCATCCCTCATGGGTCGACAAGGTCAAATGCTTTGTTGGAGGAGAAGGCTCCTTCGACTTTCACCACGGGCCCCTCTTCATTGACGAAAACTTCGCCAACCTGCGCGGACCGGGTGAGGCCATCGGCATCCACTCAGGGGGGCATCACACCAGCAAGCGCAATCAGTTTCGCTTCCACAACGGCCATTTCATGAACGGCCAGGTGAATGTTCTTGTCGCCCTCACCGATATCGGACCCGGGGACGGCGGCACCATGGTGATCCCCGGAAGCCACAAGTCCAACTTTCCTCCGCCCGAATACGACGAACACAGTATCGGACTGGGTGGGTCGGCCGACGCCATCATCGGCGCAGAGGAAATCTACATGGACGCGGGCGACGCCCTCATTTTCGTAGATACCATCTGCCATGGCTCCGCCCGCCGCTCGGTCCAGGGCAACCGCCGAGTCGTCGTCTACCGTTACGGCCCATCCTGGGGCATTTTCAGGTTCGGCTACCGTCCATCGCCGGAACTGCTCAAACGCCTATCGCCCACACGACGCGAAATCGTCTGGCCTCACGAGGTATTGGAGCGAACGCCGCAGAAATAACCGCCCCGGTTCACCTCATGCGCGCGGGGACTTGCCACATATCAAGATTGTCACCCAGAGAGGCCTTGACAGCCTCAGTCGCCGAAGACAGCTGCTTCAGGACCTCCTCGTCCAGCGTCAATGCAAGCGACGGCAGGTTCCTGCGAACTTCGTCGGCATTGCGCGCCCCAACCAGCAAAGACGTCACCCCTGCCTGCTGTCGCGCCCATGCCAGACAGACCGTTGCCATCGGTTTCCCCAAGCCATCGGCGATCATTCGTATTTCACCCACCGCCGCGAAAAGCTCCTCCTCGAGACCCGGCTCGCCGTGCTGCGAAAACTTCCGCTCGCTCGAATAATGGCGCGTCCGGGCAAGGCCCTCAGGAACTTCATCGGCACTCGCATAGCGTCCGGTAAGTACGCCCTGCGCAAGCGGACTATAGCAGATGACGCCGATTCCGTTATCGTGACACAACGGCAGCACCGCCCTCTCGATGACGCGCCAAGCAAGATTGTATGGCATCTGGTCCGATACACATCTGCCTGTTGCGATCATCTCAGTCAGGTCCTGTTGGGCAAAATTGCACACACCGTATGACCTGATTTTCCCTGCATCCTGCAGTGCTTCAAGCGCGCCGACCGTTTCGGCGAGCGGCACCTCCCAATTCGGCCAGTGAATCTGGTACAAATCAATATAGTCTGTCTGAAGTGCGCGCAGGCTGCGTTCGCAAGCCTCCCTCAACGCCTCGGTCGCCAAATTTCCCGCGCTCACCTTGGTGGCAATGACCGCCTCGTCCCGCCTGCCTTTCAGCCCGCGCCCTAGCACCTCCTCTGAACGGTGGTATCCCTCTGCAGTGTCGAAAAAATTGATGCCTTCGTCCAGCGCGGTATTCACCGCCGCGATCGAGTCGTCATCCTCCTGCTTGCCCCAGAAATCGCCGCCCGAGAACGGCCAGCAACCCAAAGCAATCGGCGACACCTGAATGTCATCCCGTCTACCCAATGCTCTGTACTGCATCGATGTAAGCCTCCTTTCAGAAGATTTCTCTGCAGGTACGCTACCGCATGGCTTCGGCTTTTGCAAGGTGACTTTTCATGGTAATCTCTAGGGCGAATCTTCGTCAGCAACCAGAAATAATTCTTCGGAACCAACATGCCAAGCGTCCGCAGTCAGCTCTTCAAACTCTACTTTCGCGCACGTAACAGCCGCCTCCCTCTCGACCGCCCCATCCCGGACCAGCGAGAAACGATGGACCGCCGCGGGCACGATCTCCTCCCCGTGGCCGAAGGGATGGTGGCATCAACTGTCGACGCTTTCGGCGTGCCCTCTGAATGGATTGATTTGCAGAATACCCGATCTGACAGGGCCTTTCTCTATCTGCATGGAGGCGGCTATTTCATCGGCTCCTGCCGGTCCCATCGAGGCTTTGTCTCGCATATCGCCAAAGCTTCCCGCTGCCGTACCTTACTTCCCGAATATCGACTTGCGCCGGAGGACCCGTTTCCTGCCGCCCTCTTAGACGCACGCGCTGCCAACAGGTTTCTGTTGGTTCAGGGCTACACTCCCAACCAAATCATTGTAGGCGGCGAGTCGTCCGGCGGTGGACTCGCGTTGGCCCTTTTGCAAACACTGCGGGATGAACAGATGCCGATGCCGGCGGGCGTAGTTCTCCTTTCTCCGTGGACAGATCTGTTGGGGACTGGACACAGTGTATACTCTCTTGCCCAAAGAGATCCATGGCTGCGTCCTGCCGGCATTCCACTCCTGGCGAATCGTTACCGGGGAAGTACACCAACCGATCATCCGCTTGTTTCTCCTTTATATGCTGATCTGAAGGGATTCCCGCCTCTTCTGATTCACGCCGGAAACGACGAAATCCTGCGCGACGATTCGACGCGGCTGGAGTCCAGAGCAAGAGCAGCTGGCGTTGACGTTACCGCCAAGATCTGGATGGGAATGTGGCACGCCTTCCACGCCTTCTACCCTTGGGTCCCGGAGGCCAAGCGCGCGCACAGAGAGATCGGAGTGTGGGTCGAGACGACAATTGAGACTCTGTCAAAGGAAGCGTCAGAGAGAGTATATGATTCGATCAGCCGACATCCGAACCGACTCCGAAGCGCGCAGCTGGGAAGCGCGTCTCAATCGCGAGCGGCCGCAGCGGAAAGAAGTGGCATCCTGGATTTGCAGCAAAATCAACGCCGGCTCAGCGAACTCCCCGCGGGTCGTTGAACTGGCCTGCGGCGCCGGCTTTCTGGCTGAAATCCTTGAGCGGCAACTGCCAAATGTCCGCTACTGCGGCTTCGATCTCTCGCCTTACCTGCTCGAATTTGCCCGCCGCCGTCTCGAAGCGATCCCTGGTGATCAGGGAAACGGCAATACGATGAAGTACTTTTGCGCCAATCTCGTGAAAGATGACTGGACCGCGCATCTGGTCGACATGGGGTGGGAAGGAAAGGTCGACGCCGTCGTCTCGATTCAGGCCCTGCACGACCTCGGCGAGCTTCCGCAGCAGAAACAGGTCCTGGAACAGGCACGTAGCATGCTGCGCAAGGATGGACTCCTGGCCTACGGTGATCTTCTCTTCGATGACCAGACCCCCCATCCCAGTCGGTACACGGTAGAGGAGCATGAAGAGATGCTGCAACTGTGCGGCTTCACAGTTTCAGGCGGTTCGTCGGCAAAAAGTGTCCTCGGCGATTCCGGCTTGCAGGATTTCGCTACCGCAACATTCGGCGACTTCGGCGCCTTTGCATGCCGCAAATGAGTCCAGTCACCACTATGCCCTGCAATTTCCAGCCGGCAGAAGCTGTGCATCCGGCGCCTGAACCCGTGTCTCCATACTACAGACGGGGCGATCAGCTCAAGGCTAAGCACAACAGCATCAACATGGTTTCGGGTCGCCGGCTGGAAACTTGGGCTCTCGGGCTTGCGCCGCTTGAGGCCCCCGCAAGAGTATTGGACGCAGGCTGTGGCTGGGGAAGATTCACTTGGCCTCTCATCGATACTTTCGCCTTGTCTTCAACCAACGTCACCTGCGTTGACAGTTCTCTGGGCATGCTGCAAACGGCCCTTGAGGAAGCGCATCGTCGACGCCACCGTCCTTCCTTCGCATCCGCCGACATACAGGCCTTGCCCTTCCCAACCAGGCATTTCGACGCAGCAATGGCCAATCACGTGCTCTATCACCTGTCGGACATTTACTCCGGTGTAAGCGAACTGGCACGGGTCCTGAAAAAGGATGGCTGGTTACTCGCCACAACAAATAGCGACCATGTAAACGTTCCCGTTCTCGAGTTCCACTATAAGGCCCTCGACCAGCTTGGCATCGGGCACGACGCCGATGGTCCGTCCGAGTTTTCCATGGAGAACGGCGGCGAGATCCTCGGCACCGGCTTCAGTAAGGTAGACCGGCACTACTTTGACGACGTAACCCGGTATACCTCCTCCGAGCAGTTTCTGGCCAGCTACAAAACCATTGGCCGCTACCGAAACCTGATGGCCCGAGAAGATATCGATTCCGCAAGAAAGCGTAAACTGCCAGTCCTCGTGCGTCAACAAGCTGAAGAGGTTATCCTCAAGAGAGGAGTACTGCTCTCACCGGTTCGCATGGGAGCATTTGTCTGCACGGGGCCAAGAATGTGACACAATAGAACGGCAGCGCCAAGAGTCTGGAAAATGAAGACGCATCCATTTGCCGGCGACAGAAAGGATGGAGAAACTGAGATGGCAACGCTGAAACCCGAGAGTGATGTGGCAAAGCTGATGGGCAAGCAGACGAAAGCAGGTACAGTCGAATGGATCGGCCTGCGCGCCGAGCGCCGCGGACCGCTCCAATCTGTGACCGAAGTCGAAGCCGTCCCTGGCACCGGTCTTGAAGGCGACCATTTTCACGGCCAGGGCAACGGTGTCCGTCAGGTGACACTCATCCAGGGCGAGCATCTCGATGCAGTCGGCGAGTTCCTCCGCGGCCCCACCGCCGACCCTTCGCTGGCCCGGCGCAACATCGTGGTACGAGGCATCAACCTCTTCAGCCTGCAGGATCGAAGGTTTCAAATAGGTGACGCAGTTCTTGAACACTCCGGACCTTGCCACCCTTGCAGCCGTATGGAGGAAAACTTCGGGCCGGGCGGCTATAACGCAATGCGCGGGCACGGCGGTATCACCGCAATAGTCATCCAGGGTGGCCTGATCCGTGTCGGCGACGAGGTCAACAAGCTTCTTCTGGGCGAAGAGTTGGAGGAAAGCGCCTAACCGGAAGGTGAAACAAGAGGTGAGAACACCGCCCGCAAGCTGTCGGCCTCGTCACTGGCGTCCTGATAGAGGCTCGCTGTCCCGAGACCGTTTTCCGCGATCCATGAGAACGCATCAGGCTGGGACGCCATCTCGCGCAGGACAGTCTCAAGTCTCTGACCGAGCTCAGGCACATTTCCATTTTCGACGAGGATGCAGTTTTGCCCCGGCCCTTCAGGCTCCATATAAACGCGGCCGCCGACCCCGGTATAGCCTACGATCAGGCAGCCGCAAGCCATCGCTTCCAGGACCGAACTGTTCATGCCTTCCTGCATATTGGTCGTCACATAGATGGATGCTTCGCGTAGATGTCGCGCGTATTCCTCTTCGCTCAAATCCCGCAAGGGCATCCACTCGAGGTCGGTGAAAGGTGCCCCCTTCGCTTGTAGGATCTGCTGCAGCCAGGCGGCGGAGCGATCTTTGCGGGTGAGATAGCAGATCTTGGACCGCTTGGCCTTTCTATCCAGGAAATAGCGCTCAGGTGTTATATACTCACTGATCAGAGTAGCCTCGATCCCCATGCTCCAGCGGACGTATTCCTGGATGAGCGGAGACTTGGTGATGACCCGGCCGATGCCGAAGCTGGACCACGTCTGCCCGGGCGGCAGACTCCAGTACGTCGGAGACCAGCTAAGTGCGATGACGATGCGCTCACCCGAAAACTTGGCCGTCTGCAGCATGACCTGATGCATCACTTCCGGAATGACGAGCACATCCTCCGGCGTGAACCTCGGGCGTTCAGACAGCCACAGAGTAGGCGCCTCGAATCCGTGCCACGTCACGCGAAAAGGGTGCTTCTGGTGGACGATCCAGGCGTCAAAGCCTATCTCCACCAGCCTCGTCACATGACGGTAAAGAGTCTTGATACCCCCCGAAGGCTGGGGGAAGTCAGGACAGAAATAGATGATGCGCGCCATCTTCAGATTCGCCTCTTAGCAAGCATAACTGAATGTGCCGCCTCCCGTCCCACTGCAAGCGGCTGACAGATCGAAAAGGAGGTCCCAGTGCCCTATCAGATATTAACCGACTCTGCATTACCCCCGGAAATGGCGGAGATGGTGGCCGACACCTGCGACGTGCACATCTGGGACCTGACCGAAGACGACGCGAACCTGCCCATCGTTGAAGGATTCATCGTCTACGGCCATCCGATCGTGCCAGGTTCGCTCATGGATAAAATGCCGAACCTTCGCTGCCTCAGTAACTTCGGCGTCGGCGTCGATCACATTGTCCTCGAGGATGCCCAGGCACGCGGGCTGCCGGTCGGCTACACGCCCGGCTTCGTCGACGGCGCCACCGCCGACATGGCCTTTACCCTGTTGATGGCAATCGCCCGCAATCTCGTCCCCGGCTGGCTCCATGCGCGCGGCCCCGACTACCTTGTCTACGACGGCAACATTCTGCATGGACACGAGATATACGGCTCGACCCTCGGCATAATCGGAATGGGTCGGGTGGGGCGGGTTGTAGCCCGTCGTGCCAGCGGATTCGACATGAAGGTCCTCTACCACAACCGCAATCCCAGCCCCTATGCCGAAGAGTTGAACGCCTCCTACCGGACGTTGGAAGCGCTGCTGGAGGAGGCCGACTTTGTCGTGCTCACTGTGCCGATGTCTCCCTCGACTCGCCACCTGATCAGCACTGCACAGCTGGAGCGCATGAAGCCAACCGCTTACCTCATCAACGTCGCCCGCGGCGGCGTTGTCGATCACGAGGCCCTGCTTGACGCACTACAACGTAATCTCATCCGCGGAGCGGCCATGGACGTAACCGAACCGGAGCCGTTACCGCGCGATCATCCCCTCCTGCGACAGGACAACTGTCTCATACTCCCGCACTTGGGCAGTGCGACCTTCCAGACCCGCTACCAGATGTCCCGCCGCACGGTGGACAATCTGCTGGCCGCACTGCGTGGCGAGGAGATGCTGAGCCGCGTTGTATAATTGGGAAAGTACCGCTGTCGCGCCTTCCAGAGACAGCGCTACTCTTGGCTTTCGGGCTGGCGCAGAAGATCAGGGGGTGCATCTGGTGGCGCACTGAGGGTTAACATGAACGCCTTCAGCGCCGCGCTTTGCGCCTCGGTAAACGCAAGCGGCACCAGGTCCGAATGTCCTGGAAAAGCCGGCGGCGCGTGATTGTAGTGCCGGATGACGGCCTCTAAGTCTGGAAAGACGCCGTTGTGCATGTAAGGCGCTGTTTCGGCAACATTGCGCAAACCGGGCACCTTGAACGCGCCGACCAGCTCCTCCCCTTCCAGCTTGATGAAGCGCAGCTCCACGCACGCCTCCTGGTTCGCGTCGCTGAACTCGCCGAGACAGTTGAAAACATCCTCGACCACCTGCAGCGACCCCTGTGACCGGCCCTGATCGAACTTGCTTCCCTCAGGAAGGGGCAGGCCGATATTGTGAAACGTCCCGTTGGTGAACAGCGGACCATTGTGACAGTCGGTGCACTGGCCTTCTCCTATAAACAGCCTTAACCCCTCCGCCTCCTCCGCGCTGAACAGTTCGGACATCCGCGTCCAGTCGTTTACCAGAGCAGCTTTGGCGTAATCGTCAAAACGGCTGCGCCCGGGCAGAATCCGCCGAGAGTAGGCGGCGATACTCTTGCCGATGTTGGCGAAAACGCGGTTGACTGCCCCTCGATCCTCCTCCGCCATCCCCTCCCAGGCCGTCCCCGAAGTTTCACCCTCCAGGGGCGCGGCTTCCGGCGGAAAGCGCGTCGTGTCGCTGAGGTCGGGAGCTGGCCCGAAGACCGATTCGTACAGCCTTCGATACTTGCTCAGAACGTAGCGAGCGTGCGCTGTTCGTGTCCCCCCATGTTCGATCGGCGCCTCCTGGGGAGCCAGAGCCTGCGCCCACTGGCTGTCCTTTCGCCCGTCCCAATAGTACCAGTCGCTGTAGGCGATGCCCACGATGGTCGGCGTATGCCGCGGCGTATCCATATCCCGCACATTGGCAAGAACCTTGCCGTCCGTGAAGTATCTGTCGGGCTGGTGACAGGTCGAACAGGAGACGCTTCCGTCTGGGCTAAGGCCGCTGTCGAAAAAGAGTGCATGCCCCAGTGCGACTGCATCGGGATAGTCTCCGACCGCGTTCGAAGGATCTGGAGGCAAAGAAGGCAGGCGGTCGATGCTTAGAGACGCTATCAATCCCCGTTCCGCCCCGGTCCATCGGTGGGCCGCAGGGGCCGCTCCACCTGCCGGGCTTTCGAAGACGCCGCGGATTGCGACTCCGACAGATCCGCCGCCAACCAAGCCAGTAGCGATCAGGACCACCGAAACGAGGAGTATCAGCGCCAGCGTAGCAACGGCAACGAGTAGGCGGCGCACGTTCTATTTCAGTTCAAACTCAAAGGTAACCGTGTCGCTCTGGCCGCCGGAGCTGATCTCGAGTGTCAGAACCCAGACGCCCCCCATATTGAATCGCATTCCTTCCAGCAGGTAGTCTCCCCCGCTGAGGTTTTCCGTTACACGCGGCGCGGTGGGAAAGCCATGGTTATGTTCGGGCATTCCGCCATCGATTGTAATAGTGGCATCGGCCACCGGGGTGCCGTCTGCGGACTCGACGTGCAACGTCCAAGCATGCGTCTCATTTATTACGACAGGGTCAAGTTGACTCACGGCGCTGACCCTGAACAGGCCGTTCTCGGTCTCCTGTGTCTCGAGCGAATCAGCCGCCATAGAGCCCCCAGACATGTCCATGGGCATCCCGTCGTCCATCTCCATGCCGTCACCGTCAGCTTCCGACCGCGTAATCGGGTTGCAGCCAGCCAGCACGAGCGTCACTGCCAGGAAGCAAGTCAGTATTCGTATTCTCATACCCTATCACTCCGAACAGCATTGTACCGATGAAGTACGCTATGGGCAGTATAACACTGCCCGCAACGCCAGGTTGTCTTCGTGATTACATTGTCGCAATCGAGTGGAGTGTTCGAAGAAGGGAAACGCCGGCACGGTCGCGATGCAAGAAACCAGCAAAAGAATTACCGGCAGAAGAGGCCCCGGAACCGGTCTATGAGTCAAACTGGAAAGAGGCGGTGTAAGTAAGGAGAGTTTTGACTTTTGGCTGCATAGCGAATTGCCGGTGCATGGTCGGATGACCCGCGTCTTCCCGCAAGGATAGTACTTTTAGCCTCTGGAATCCTTCGCGGCCCTTCGCGGACAGAATGGCTTCCGCCGTGAACTTTCGCTGGTCTCCATCCCCAGCCCATGTCACGCGCCAAACTCGCGCCACCGGGCTGCCAAACGGTCCAACTTCTGACGGAATCCCGGTTGCTCGATCACCTCACTGTTGACCGGGAACGCCGGCAACTCACCACGGAATACGGACAGCAGGCTCTCGCACGCGATGGTTCCGTTCATCTCATAGAGGTCGTCTGTCCAGGCCAGCGCGTGCGGCGACAGGATCACATTCTCCATCCCAATCAGCGGATGATCGAGGGGCAACGGCTCCGGTTCAACCACGTCCAGGCCCGCGCCGGCAATGGCCCCGGCCTGCAGTGAGGCGACCAAATCCTCTTGGTTCACGATCGGGCCGCGCGCAGTATTGATGAAGTAGGCGCTTGGCTTCATCATCGCAAACAGACGCGCGTTAATGAATCCCCGCGTCTCCTCGGTCAAGGGGCAGTTCGTTATAACGAAATCCGAACTGCTGAAGATTGTCTCCAGGCTTACCAGTTCCACGTTCAACGCATTGGCCCGCTGCGGGTCCAGGTACGGATCGTAGGCGAGGCGCCGCCCCAGGTCGAAAGGCCCCAGCATCCGGAACATCTCTCCGCCGATATTGCCCATACCGACCGAGCCGACCGTCTTGCCGCTCAGTCCCAAACCAGATGTCTGCGCTTTTAGGTCCCAGCGGCCGGTGCGCACCAGCTTGTCCTTGGCCCACAGCTTTTTAGCCAGCGCCAGAATCAAAGTTATGATCGCCTCCGCCACCGGCTTGCGCACCGCGTCGACCGCAATCGCCAGCAAGATGTCGTTTGCTGACAGCGCCTCCGTGTCAACGAGGTCATAGCCAACCCCCCAGCGGGCCAGGCAGGCGAGCTCCTCGTTTCCTGCCACAGTAGAAGCGCCGTATGGACTTCCCAGCGCAATAATCCCTTCAAAGCCCGCGATGGCTTCGACCGAAACCGGCTCGCCCCCGCCCGCGTCGTAAAACGCCCACTCAACGTGGGGAAGAGGATCGACCAACCTCTCCAGGACCGGTTCGATCGTGCCGGGCGCGGCCGTCTTGAAGCCGGATGATACACCAATGCGGAAGGGTTTAGGCATGGGCTCTCTCCTTTCCTGGAGGCTCAACAAGTGAAATCGTTGACAATGGTGCGACGATTCTCACGTCCGCGACGCAGGGCAAGTACGCGGCCTCCAATCTCTGTATCCAAACTACGCCCCATCCTCGAAAAGCGATGGGCGCGAGTTGAAATAGGGCTTTTCAAACAGGATCTTCTGGCGATCCGTCAGTGCGACAGTCTGCGGTGGCTGCGTATACTTTGCGCTCCAGGACTGCTGTCCTGGGCTGTATTTGTAAAGCAAAGAGCGCCGGTGAAACTCCGCCGTCCACGCCACGGTACCGTGCGTCAGCGCCTCCGTGAAAATGACAACCGAACCCGCCGGCGCCTCCGGGGTGACCACCGCCTCGTGCTCGTCGTGCGCTACCCGGATGCCGTCGGGGCACCGAAAGTTGGCCTTGTGGCTGCCCGGAACTGCGCAGAAGCCCCCCACCTCCGGCCCGGTCGGCGTCAGGTTCCACGAGACCACAGTCAGGCCATTGAACATCTGGCCGTTGTTGTAGTGGTAGAACTCCGGGGGGTCGTAGGGCGTCGCACCGCCGTGCAGGCGCAGCCGTTCAGTGCCCGCACGCATGTAGATGCCGTAGTAATGGTCCAGCCGGAAGCCGTCGCCCAGAATCGTCTTCAGATAAGGCATGATGCGCTCATGGTCGAGAAGAGTACAGAATGCCTTGTCCCATTCCAGGAAACCGCCAAACCTGGCGCCCATCGTGTCCAACTCCGGCCCCGGCAGACCCTGGCTGTCGATCAGCGTGTTCAACTCTTTCACTTCCCCGGCAGACAGCACATCTTCAACGACAAGATAGCCTCGCACATCGAACAGATAGCGTTCAACTTCGTCCATCGGCCCCCTCCTCGTTTACTCGATCTGGTGCGCCCGTTTCCCGGGCCTGTTTTCGAACTCTCCCGCCCTATTCGACAAGATTGGCCTCGATGTATTCCCAATTGATGTCCTGGCCCAACCCGGGAAGCTGCGAAATATGGACGAACCCCTCCTCGTCCATTGGATCATCCAGGCGGTTGAGCCAGGGGGCCGGCTGCTCGTAGTCGATGAATGGATGCAGCAGGCCGCGCTCGTAATACTGGCCCGGAATGCCCATCGCGCACAGTGCATGGAGGTTGCCCGGTCCGCCGCCATGGACTTCCATTCTCATCCCGAACGACTCGGCCAGGTGGGCGACCTTCATCAACGGGGTCAGCCCTCCAAGGTCGCCGACGCCGCCCCGCACCAGGTCGCACGCACCAGCCTTAATCCACTCGGCCCGCGTGTACATCTTCCCCTCGGCCGTCTCTGGCCCGCAGATCGGCAAAGCCGTCTGCTCGCACAGCCATACATAGGACGACATGCTGTGCTCGTCCATCGGCTCTTCCATCCAGTAGTAGTCGAGCTTTTCCAAGCCCTTCGCCAGGTAGAGCGCTTCCAGGCGCGAATAGTAATGATAGGGGTCCAGCATCAGGTGGGCATCAGGGCCGTAGACCTCGCGCACGGCCGCGCAAGCTGCAATGTCCCGTTTGACGTCGGGCGCCCCCTCATAGGGCGGCTGCCACGTGTGAAGCTTGAATGCAGGATATCCCCGCTCGATGCACCACTCGGCGAAGTTGGCGTAGTCTTCAGGCGTGCCCAGGCCCCCATCAATATCGTCGCCGCACATCGTACTGGCGTACGCAGGTAGCTTGTCACGAGTCGCCCCCAGGAGTTTGTGTACCGGCAAGTTCAGCGCCCTTCCGGCCAAGTCCCAAAGCGCCAGGTCCACCGCATTAAGCAGTCTGTCCGACATCGTAGCCATATTGAGGCGCTGCCGTTCCTTGAGATTGTGCCAGATCCGCTCCCGGTAGAAGGGGTCCTCCCCGGTTATGTATGGTTTGACAAGACTACTGATCAGGGCCTGCGGCGGGCTGCCAAAACAGTAGCCCTCCACCCCCTCGTCAGTATGAACCGTAAGCACCGATTGCACTGCCTCGTGGTCGGGACCGGGATGGCCGTGACCTTCCGAGTCGCGAACTGTGTTCGAAATATAACGAAATCGGCGGACGGAGAGATCCGTGATCTTCATGAAGTTCTCCTGCCTGAAAAAAGAGATAAAGGGGCGAAGCAGGCCCGAACACCGGGAGCACTAATTCCCTCGTCAGCGCCTCCTTCCCCTGCAGTTTAGCACACGCCCCCACAGGCGAAAAGCAAAGCGACGCAACGGGTACATCTTGTTAAGGGGGCGAGCACTTGGTTACCTCGGGTCGCAACAGAGCCATTTCCCGTCAGCCTGAACCTCTTTGACGGGAGATGGGCCTTTTCTGACCACTAAACACTGACCACTGCAGTTCTGGGCGGTCGGGCCTTCGGCCCTCCCTTGTGCGGGGGCTCCGCCCCCGCAACGCCCCCGGTCCTACAACATGCCTGGACGACAGGGTGCCGACAAGGGCGACAGGTGTCCAATGGAAAGAGTTTCGCCAAACTACGTCCCACCGGTTCCGTTGAGTCCCTGTAGGGGCAGGCCTTGTGCCTGCCCTCTCTCCCCCTCCAATCAACGGGCCCCACGATCAGGCTGGGACAGGAGCCTGTCCTGCGTCTCTCCGAGAGCCGCGAAACAGTTCCAGCCACTGTTGGCACTAGGTCACAGCCACACAGTTCCCACCCCAAGACTGTAACACCCTCGACGCGACCGGATACAATCCATATGATGTGTTACCCCCATAAGCAGAATCCGGTACCCAATCCAATACACTCAGTCTTGCGATACAACCAGGTCTATCACCCCAAATATGTCCTGGATATCGCCTTCCATCCAGAAATCCACCCAACGTAATCCATCCACCCTCTCTTCACTGACCACAGATAATTGACTACCGCCAGGCATAGGCCGTAACCGAAAAGGTAGCTTCCCCACTATAGAAATGGGGCAAATGTGGTACAATCCTGCTATGGTTCGGGCTGGGTTCACTCTGGGGCTCCGGCAATCGGCACGCGGTATTGTACTGAGTCTGTTCCGGCACCGCATCGCTTGCAATGAATCGGTCGAATTCAGAGGGACGCAGACGCCGCCACAATTCGAAGCATACTCGTTGGCCCTCCTGCAGGGCGGCCCTCCGTTAGGCAGCTTTGCCCTGCCGGTTAGCCACAGTTCCTTTCAGAAGTGTTGAGAAGACTATGAGTTCGGAACAGGAAGAGAAAGAACAAAAGCAGACGATCGAAGACGACGCGGCGTCGGCAGAGGATAAGCCAAGTGCCGTGAGCGACGCTCCCTCGGTCCAGGCAGAGGCAGAGGCAGAGAACGACCCTGCATTGTCGCAAGGAGAAGAAATCTCCCTCGATGAACCTGCCTCGAAGGACGAGAACAAGCCCTCGCTCACCGAGGTCGCCGATGACCTGCCTGTCCTGCCACTGCGCGGCATCGTCGTCTACCCAATGATGTGGTTGCCTTTGACCATCGGCCAGGAGCGCAGCATCAAACTCGTTGAAGACTCCCTGCCCCAGAACCGCATTATTGCCCTCGTGACCAGCCGCGATGAGTCGGTCGAGGAGCCTGTCCCCGACCAGATTTATGAAATCGGCACCGCCGCCCAGGTTCACCGCGTGCTGAAAGCCCCCGACGGCACCATCAGGTTGGCGGTCCAGGGCCTTGAGCGCATCCGCCTCAAAGAATACATTCAGGAAAAACCCTATTTGCGCGCCCGTGTCGAGGTACTGCCCGAAACCCTGGAGGAGGGGCTGGAACTCGACGGTTCCGCTCGCGCCGTGCAAGACCTCTTCAGGCGTCTGGTTGAATTGGACGGGCAGATGCCCGATGAACTGGCCGTCATGGCCGCCAACGTCGAAAACGCCCGTCAGCTCGCCTACCTCGTCGCCAGTAGCATGCGCCTGGAAATGAACGACGCCCAGGAACTGCTCGAGATTGACAGCGTGCAGGAGAAGCTGCTCCGCCTGACCAATCTCCTGCACAGTGAGGTCGACGTCATGGAGCTGGGAAACAAGATCCAGTCACAGGCCCAGGGCGAGATGGAAAAGATGCAGAAAGACTTTTTTCTGCGCGAACAGATCAAGGCGATTCAGAAGGAGCTGGGCGAAGAAGACGAGCAGGAAGCCGACATTCGCGAGCTGGAAGAGCGAATCGAAGCCGCCGGCATGCCCGAAGAAGCCCACAAAGAGGCCACCCGTGAACTGAACCGCATGCGGCGCATGCCCATTCAGGCAGCCGAATACAGTGTAATCAAGACCTATCTTGACCTGATGGTCTCACTGCCCTGGCAAAAGACGACCGAGGATAATCTCGACATCACCCACGCTCGTGAAGTCCTTGAAGAAGACCACTACGGACTTGAAGAGATCAAAGACCGAATCGTAGAGTACCTCGCTGTACGTAAATTGCGCGCTGCTCGGAAGTCCCAACGTGAGGAAGACGAGGAAGAGGACGCCCGCGACAAAATTCGCCGCGAGCGCGAAGGCGTACTGCTCTGCTTTGTCGGCCCGCCGGGAGTCGGCAAGACCAGTCTGGGCATCAGCATCGCACGTGCCATGGACCGCAAATTCATGCGCCTGGCACTGGGTGGCGTACGTGACGAAGCCGAGATACGCGGCTTTCGCCGCACCTACATCGGCTCCATGCCCGGCCGTATCATCCAGAGTCTGCGCCGCGTCGAAACCAAGAACCCAGTATTCATGCTCGACGAAGTGGACAAGCTGGGACGCGATTTCCGCGGCGACCCCACCAGCGCCCTGTTGGAGGTCCTCGATCCCGAACAGAACCGTGAGTTCCGCGACCACTACCTGGACGTCCCGTTCGATCTCAGCGAGGTCATGTTCATCACCACCGCCAATGTGTTGGACACCATCCCCGGTCCCCTCCGCGACCGCATGGAGATCATTCAGCTGAGCAGCTACACCGAGCACGAAAAGGTCAAGATTGCACAGCAGTACCTGGTGGCCCGCCAGATCAGGGAAAACGGTCTACGTGAGGGCGAGATCGTCTTTGACGATGAGGCCCTGCGCAAAATCGTGCATGACTATACGCGCGAGGCCGGCGTCCGCAACCTTGAGCGCGAAATTGGCAAGATCTGCCGCAAAGTCGCCGCAAACATCGCAGCCATGCAGCCCTACTGGGTCCAGCCGCCACTGCCTTTGGGGCTGGACGACAGTAAACCGCAGCAGGGCTTCATTGAGGACCAATCGGTAACCGCGGAGGACCTGCCTGCCAACGGCCAGTCCGGCGACGGCAAGGTCCCCGGGGGCCCCCTGCCCCAGCTTACCGCCGTGGCCGAAGCGCCTTTCTCACCTGTCCACATAACGCCGGACACGCTCGTCGAATATCTGGGTAAACGCCGCTTCCAGCGTGAGGAGATCGCCGACCGTACCCGCATGCCCGGCGTAGCAGTCGGGCTGTCCTGGACAATGACCGGCGGCGAAATCCTCTTTTTTGAAGCAACCAAGATGCCCGGCAAGAAGGGCTTTGTACTCACCGGGCAATTGGGCGAAGTCATGAAGGAGAGCGCGCAGGCTGCCCTGAGCTACGTGCGCAGTCGCGCCGCCGAACTCGATATCGCACCCGAATTCTTTGAAGAGATCGACATCCATCTGCATATTCCCGAAGGCGCGCTACCCAAGGACGGCCCCAGCGCTGGCGTTACCATGGTTACCGCCATCGCCAGCCTCTTGACCGGCAGACCGGTCGACCCCGACATTGGTATGACCGGAGAGGTGACCCTTCGCGGCAAGGTGCTTCGGATCGGCGGACTGAAAGAAAAGGTCCTGGCCGCGGCCCGGGCAGGGCTGAGCACTATCGTAATGCCCGCTGCCAATGAGGCCGACCTGGAAGACCTTCCCGAAAACGTCAGAGAGTCGATGAACTTCATCCCGGTGGACACGGTTGACGAGGTCCTGAAAACTGCGCTCCTGGACCCGTCTGATTCGCCCGAGGTGCCAAACTACGCAGATGGGCCGGACTCGCACCAGAACCTACCCTCCGACGAAGAAGCTGAAGACGCGCCGCAACAGATCGATTACGCATCGCAGGCCGGCTGAAAAGCTACATCATACGGAACACTATTGACAGAGAATTACCAATGAGTAGAAGAAGAAGGACAAGGGCCGGCGGCCAGTCGGCCAGGCAAACGAAATCAAACGAAGGGGATAGTCAGGCAGCAACCAGGCAAGACGCGCACGCCCAGACAAAAGGACGGCAAGGCGGCGGCAGGTTGCGCTGGTTCAAAGCCGACCTCCACACGCACACGCCGGCTTCGAATGACTATGAAGAGCCCGGCATATCCTATCTGCAATGGCTGACAACAGCCCGTGAGCGCGGACTGGACATCGTCGCCATTACCGATCACAACACCGTTGCCGGCGTCGCCGCAATTCGACGCGAGATTGAGTGGCTTACTCGACTGAAGGAGGAAAACCGGCTTACGCCTGAGGAACGCGGCAACCTTGAACTGTGGCTCAAACTCGCCAACGAAATCGTCATACTCCCCGGCTTCGAGTTCACCGCTACCTTCGGGTTCCATATCCTCGCCATCTATCCGCCCGAAACCTCGGTCCGAAAGCTGGAGCATACACTGCTGCGTTTGAACGTCCCCGAAGATAGGCTGCTGGTCGGCTCGACCGAGACCGGCGCCAGCACCGACGTGACTTCCGCCTACGAAACAATCGTCGACTCCGGCGGCATCGCCATCGCCGCCCACGCCAACAGCACTAACGGTGTGGCCATGCGCAACTTCCCATTTGGCGGTCAGACCAAGATAGCCTATACACAAGACCAAAACCTGAGCGCGCTCGAAGTGACCGACCTGGAGAGCCGCAGCCGCAGGGCTACCGCCCGCTTTTTCAACGGCTCCAAGACTGAGTATCCCCGCAAAATGCACTGCATCCAGGGGAGCGACGCCCACCGCCTGAACAATGACCCCCGTAACAGTAGGCGCTTCGGCCTCGGCGAGCGGGCAACCGAGCTGCTTCTCCCCGAACCCACCTTCGACGCTATCAGAGACCTCTTCGCCAGCCGCTTCTTCGACCGCACACGCCCCTTCCGGGCGCCTGAAAAAGAGGTCGATCATCTGGCTGCCGCTCGCGCCGAAGGCCCCAACCAGACGCAGAGCTTTCACGAATCGGCCAACAAGAAAGGTGGCCGCCAGACCGTCGTCCTCGCCGACCTCTGCGCTTTTGCTAACACAGACGGCGGCACCATCTTTGTCGGAGCCAGCGCCCGCAAGGGCAAGGTAAAGGGACTTTCCGCTTCCAAGCAGGTTCAGAAGGAGCTGCAGCAGGCGATTTCGGAACGGCTGTCCCCGCCTCTTGAAGCGCGCTTCGAGATTTTGACCAATAGCGGGGAAGAAGTACTCCGCATCGGCGTTGACGCCGGCGATTCCAAACCCTACTGCCTCGACGGTTCCAAGTTCTACGTCCGCAATGATGCCGAGACAAGCATGGCGCTTCGCGATGAGATCGTGGCTTTGGTTCTGGAAAGCGTAGGACTCAGTTCCGATCTCGTCGACAGCGGGGACGCGGACGAAGCTCCCCCCTCGGCTGATTCTGCCGCACCGGGAAGGGCCGACGGCGCCAGGGGTATGAGTTCTAGGGGCGCCGGCGGCCGCAGCAAGCAAGGAGCGGCCGATTCCAGCGACCCCTTCTATCTTCCCCAGGATGGTGTCGAAATCGTCGACAGTGAAACCAGGGGAGACACGACCTACTACGTTGTCCGCAACATGCGCAACCAGCGCAGTGTCGGCAACGTTACCCGCAAGGGAGCCCGCAAACTCTGGAACTACGCCATCGCACAATACGAAGACAGCCCGGTCAAGGCCAACCAGATCCGGTGGAAAGAAAACGTCGGCTATATTCGTTCCGGAAAACGGGCCGGCAAAAAGCGATTTGATCTGGCCCTGCGCGAAGGTTCAGATTTGCGCGTCTTCTACGGTGTCACCAGCGAGGGCATGGAAGGCGCATGGGCCCAGTTCGTCGAGGAATCCGACTGATCTTCGCTCTGACGCCCTTCGAGGCAGGTCTGGCTCCGCTCTTCAAACGTAGATGACCGCCACCACAGAAAGAACCCACAGGACCACGGCCGCAAAGAGCGGACGATCTGCGAACAACAGGTCGTCCGGTGCGCCGCCCCTTTGTTCAACGTGAATCAGGTAGAGATAACGAAAAACAACAAATACGATCAGCGGCACCGTCAGCATCATGCGCGACGGATCCGCCAGCGCGGTCTCGGCCTCAAAACTATAAAACGTGTAACTGACCAGGCCGCTCGTCGTTACAATTCCAATGATCTGGTCCAGAAATGCCAGGTTATACTGCTTTAAGCTTGATCGGTGGCCGGATGCAGCCTCCTTCAGCAGGATGATTTCGTGCCGGCGCTTGCCAAACGCAATCAGAAGCGCTAGAAGGCTGACGCAAATGTAAAGCCACGGGCTGAAAGCGCTTACTTCCACCGCTACCGCCCCGGCAGCGACCCGGAGCACGAAAAAAACCGCAATCATCATTACGTCGATGATCACCAGGTTCTTGAGATACAAACAGTAGGCCGCGTTCAGTAGCAGGTAGACCCCCAACGTCAACCCGACGTTGAGACTCGTCATACCGCCTCCTAGGAGACCGGCAACGGCCAGAACCACCATCGCTCCTTTTGCAAGGCCCGGGTTGAGTTGGCCGCTCGCCAGCGGTCGTAACCGTTTACGCGGATGCTGTCGGTCCCTCTCGATGTCGACCAGATCATTTAGGATGTATACGCTGCTGGCCACCAGACAAAAGCATGCCAGCGTCCACACCGCAGCCACCGCCAGTGGCACATCAAGGAGCTTCCCGTCAAAGATCAACGCAACCAGAACGAAACCGTTCTTAGTCCACTGTTTGGGACGAAGGGTCCGCAGCAGGTACAATAGGCGCCGACCTGTGGTCAACGTGGACTCTTTTGCAAGCCCCGGCTGGTCTGCAGGGGCGGGCGGGAACGGCTCCGTGGCTCGATCCATCAGCAACTGCTCCAGATTGCCTTGTCGATAAGACGGCCTCCCGAATTCCCGAATAACCCGTGGCAACGACGCTCACTTCTCGCCGAAGACGGGAACCGTCGACTGCGCGCCCATAATACTCCACTCGCAAAGGTGGAACCAAACCAGACCGTGATTCATGACCTAGGCGTGGATTCATAGGGCAATCTTCACCCCGGAGAACGTTTACTCAACTAAGAACGTCTAAGTAGGAAGCGCATCGTTTCCAGACTGATGGGATCTGCCCTAATACATGGTTTTTGTTCTCGTATTCATCACAGTATTCATCCTGATTGCACTGAACGGCCTCTTCGTAGCCGCCGAGATCGGCACCGTCGGCGCGCGGCGAGCTCGCATCGCCCAGGATGCGGCAGCCGGCAGCCGCCCCGCACAGCTGCTGCTCCCGATTCTGGAAAGCCCCAACCTGCTCGACAACTATATCGCCGCCTGCCAGCTCGGTATCACGCTCTCCAGCCTTATGCTGGGATACTACGGCAAAGCGGTGATCACGCCCTTGGTCGAACCTCTACTGAGTAGTTCAGGTCTGGTTGCACAGGCCGCAGCCGTTTCCATCGCCGCTACCGGCGTCCTCGTCGTTCTTACCGTGATCCAGGTAGCGCTGAGCGAGCTCGCCCCTAAGACGGTCGGCATCCAATTCCCAGAGCCTACCGCTCTCCTGCTGGTCTCTCCTGTAAGCTGGGCAATGGTCATTCTGCGCCCTCTGATCTGGTTCTTCAACGGCAGCGGCCGGCTATTCCTGCGGCTTGTCGGCCTCAGAGCTGTGTCGGAAGGCTTCCACATCCACGCGCCGGAAGAGATTCTGATGATGGTACTGGAGAGCGGCGCCGGAGGAATCCTTAAGGAGGGTGAAACTGAGCTCTTGGAGAACACGCTGCAGCTGCGCCAGCGCTCGGTGCGCCACGTCATCGTACCTCGCACGCAGCTGCTGGCTGCACCGGTGGAAATGCCCGGCGCCGACCTTTTGCGACTGCTGGCCGAATCGAGTCATTCCCGACTCCCCCTGTACGAGGGCACGATTGACAATATCGTCGGCGTCGTCCACCTCAAAGACCTCCTCTGCTTGGAAGCCGCCCCCGGCCCCGGATCGGCCTCAAGCGGCGCAGACCTCCGCGCGGAGGCTCGGAACGTCCGCGATTTCATGCGAGTCCCCCCTTACATACCCGAGTCGGCTTCCGTGGCCAATGTCTTCCGCCAGCTGCAGGCCGAACACTACCATATGGCCGTTGTCATCGACGAGTACGGCGGCACCGCCGGCATCGTCACCTTTGAAGACCTCATCGAGGAAATTTTCGGTGACATCGCCGACGAATTCGATGCCGACAACCAGGAAATGGCGCTTGCAAGCGACGGCCGTCTGCATCTCGCAGGCGAAATCAACTTGGAAAGCCTGTCTGAGGTCCTTGGCTCGGAACTTGAATCTGAAGACGTAGACACGCTAGGTGGCGCCATCCTTTCCGAGCTGGGTGCCATTCCCGAACCGGGCCAGGTCGTCCGCCTGCAGGAGTTCGCTTTCCGTGTGGAAGAGGTCAATGGTTACGCCGTCTCTCGCGTCAGCGTAGCGCCTCCGTCCGGCGCGGCTGCGAAACTTCCTCGGTCAGGCGTTCACACCGTATAGTGGCCGGCCCGGTCAGCGCCCCCAATGGATTGAAGAACGGAACCTTAGTGAAATTGATCGAATGGAATACCTGCTTCCAGTAGTAGTCATCGCAGCGCTAATATTCTTCAACGGCCTGTTTGTCGCCGTGGAATTTGCCGTCGTGGCCTCCTCAAGGGCGCGCATGTCCCAGCTGGCTAGCGAAGGCTCCTCCGCGGCTTCCAGGGTAATGCGCGTTCTGACCGATCCATCCGGGCAGACCCGCTTTATCATCATGGCGCAGCTGGGCATCACCCTTTCCAGCTTGGGGTTGGGCATGTACGGCGAACACACCATCGCCGAATGGATCCTGTCGGCCCTGGAACACCACGGAGTAGAAAGGGGCCTGATAAGCGTTGCAGCGGCCCACAGCGCTGCTCTGGTCCTCGCCATCGGCGTAATGACCTATCTTCACGTCGTCCTTGGCGAAGTAATGCCTAAGTCCCTGGCGCTGCAGGCGCCGGAAGCGACTGCGCTGCGTGTAATCGGGCCCTTCTGGCTGATCGAACGCATCTTCTCTCCTGCAATATTCGTACTGAACAAGATCGCCCGCGCCATAACCCGCGCCTGCGGCGTGCCCGAGCGCAGCGCCCACGACCACATGGTTTCCCCGCAGGAGCTTGAAATGATCGTCGAGGAGAGCTCAGAGGAAGGCCTCATCGCGCCATCGGAGCAACTCTATATCGAAAACATCCTCGACATGAGAGAGCGTACAGTCGGTCAGGTCATGACACCCCGCACCCGCATAGTCGGAATCTCCGCAGAAGAAGGCGAAGACGCCATTCTGCAGCTCGTCTGTGCTTCCAATCATTCTCGCTTTCCCATATTCGAAAGAGACTTGGACCAAATTCGGGGCTTCCTCCATCTCAAGGATCTGGCCCGCCACCTGCAGACCGGCCCGGACAGAGGTCGCCTAGACCTGCGCAAGATGGCGCAAACCCGCCCCGTGATTGTCGTCCCCGAAACACTCTCCCTCGACCAGATGCTGGGACGCTTTCGCGCCGAGAAAGGCGCGCTCGCGGTGGTCATCGACGAGTTCGGCGGCACTGCCGGTATCGTCACTTTCGAGGATCTGCTCGAAGAGGTCGTCGGCGAAATTCAGGATGAATTCGACGCCGAACGCGCCCCGTTCGAGATGGTCGGTGACAGACGCCTGCGCGTCGAAGGCGCACTCCTGCTGGACGAACTGAACCAGCATTTCGACATCGATTACGACGATGAGGAGGTCGACACCGTCGGCGGCCTGATCATGGCCCACCTCGGCCGCATCCCCGTCGCCGGCGACGTCGTCGACCTGAATGGCCTGCGCTACATCGTCGAACAAGTGGCCGGCCGCGCCGTCGACTCCGCACTCGTCGAACTGCCGGATGCCGACCCGGAAACAGAAGACCACGAAAAAAACGAAAGCTGATCCTCCACCCCGCCGCAGCCCTATCTGTCCCACTCAACCATACAAGCCTCTGACAACCTAAACACTGGGTCCCACTATGATGAAAGTTGTATCCATCACGGTCATGCGCACACACAACCTACCCGTCTCCCGCCGCTAGGCTTACAACCTCCTCCGCAGAGAGAAAAGTGCCAGAATCGGTATTGCTGCCAAACGCAAAAGAACCGGTTGGAAAACTGACTATCTCCCAAAAGTGCTCTCACAATATGATGCCAACGTCATGAATCCCCACCCCCCAAATTGACAAACCCGCAACCCGCGGTTACAATTGCAGCGTTTTGTTCAACAGATTGCTCCATCGGCATTGACGGAGACGAGTAACTGTCGCCATGTCCCCAGCGAGCCCGGGTAGGTGAGAGCCGGGCGGACCGCTGCGACAGCGAAAATCCCTCCCGAGCCGCGACCCGAAAAGTCGGCCCCCGCCCAGTAGACGTCGCCGGAGTCGTGAACCGTTACTCTCACGGCCAGAGCCCAAACTGACCTTACACTCTGGCACAAAAGCAGCCCGGTCGCAGCACCGGGAAGCAGGGTGGTACCGCGGACTCTTTGGCCCGTCCCTGATTTGGGACGGGCTTTCTTTTTTCGCAACTGCGAAATTCTGTCTGGACAGCAACGTGAGCGAGGAACGGATGACTACTGAACTATTCTACGACGATGCCTACCTTCGCCAATTCGACGCCGCCATCGCCGCTGTTGACAAAAGAGACGGACAGCTGCGCGTCGCCCTCGACCGCACAGCCTTCTACCCCGGCGGCGGCGGTCAGCCCAACGATACCGGCTGGCTCACGATCGACTATCGCAGGCTCGCCGTCAGCAGGGTTAAGAAAGAAACGGGCCGCATCTGGCATACCCTCGACGGTAAGAAGGGGGAGTCGATTCCGATCAGACCCGGGCAAACAGTCCAAGGAGAGCTCGACTGGGATCGCCGCTACCTGCTCATGCGTTCGCACACAGCTATGCACATCCTGTGCGGAGTTGTCTGGCGTGACTACGGTGCATCCGTCACCGGCGGCGACATGAAGCCCGGAAGCGGTCGGATGGACTTCGAATTTGAAGCCATGAGCGGCGATCTGGTGGCGGCCATCGAATGTAAGTGCAACGCCGAAATCAAGGCCGCCCGCCCCGTGTCCACCAGGACCCTGCCTCGCGAGGAGGCATTCCAGATTCCGGACCTGATACGGACTAAGATCAATCTACTGCCCAAGCAGATCAAAAAAGTGAGGACCGTCGAGCTCAAAGGTCTTGATCTCCAGGCCGACGGCGGCATTCACGCAGACAATACAAGCGAAGTCGGTGTCATGCGCGTGGTCGACTACCGTAGCAAGGGCGCCATCAACAAGCGAATCTACGTGGAGATTGGTGACAATTAGGCCTGGCACGGCTTGGCTGCCACTTACGACAGAGGATGCTCACATGACACAGAAAATCGCAGGAGCGGCTGCCTCGACCAACGGAATGGCGCAGCAAACCCCGTTCAATGAGGTTCCCGCAAGCATCTCCTTTCCTGACATGGAGGAAGCCATCCTGGAACTTTGGAAAGACAAGAACGTCTTCCAGCGGTCCATGCAGGAACGTGAAGGCGGCCCGGAGTACGTCTTCTTCGAGGGGCCGCCAACGGCCAATGGCCGGCCAGGCATCCACCATGTCTTGGCGCGTGCCTTCAAAGACATGTTTCCCCGCTACAAGACGATGCGGGGCTATCACGTGCTGCGCAAGGGCGGTTGGGACACCCACGGCCTTCCCGTGGAACTCGAAGTCGAAAAGCAACTGGGGCTTACAGGTAAAGAACAGATCGAAGAGTACGGCGTCGCCAAATTCAACCAAATGTGCAAGGAATCGGTCTGGGAATATCTCAGTGACTGGGAAGCCCTCACCGAGAGAATGGCCTTCTGGGTCAGTCTCGAAGACGCCTACGTGACCATGACCAACCAGTACGTCCAGTCCCTCTGGTGGATCCTGAAACAGCTCTGGGACAAGGGCCTGTTGTTCGAAGGGTACAAGGTCGTTCCCTACTGCCCCCGCTGCGGCACGCCTCTCAGCAGCCATGAACTTTCGCTGGGCTACCAGGAAGGCACAATCGATCCAAGCATCTACGTCAAGTTCGCCCTCAGGGGCGAGGAAAACGCCTATCTCCTGGCCTGGACAACAACGCCCTGGACGCTGCCCGGAAACGCGGCCCTCGCTGTCGGTGAGGAAATCGACTATCTCAAAGTAAGGGACGCTTCCGGCGCAGTTCTCTACGTGGCCAAAGAGCTGGCCGAGGACGTCTTGGAGCCCGGCTCTGAGCTGCTCACTGAGATGAAAGGCGCCGCTCTCGTAGGCAAGGAGTACGATCCCCTCTTCAGCTTTGGCCCTCCCCCACAAGAACGCTACGCCTTCGTCATCGCCGCCGACTTTGTCAGCACGTCCGATGGCACCGGAATCGTCCACATCGCGCCCGCGTTCGGCGCAGACGACCTCGCAATCGGGCAAACCCACAATCTGCCCGTCTTTCAAACCGTTGACGCCACCGGTAGCTTCAAACCGGAGGTCACCCCCTGGGCCGGCCGCTTCGTCAAAGAGGCGGACCCCGGCATCATCTCAGATCTGGATGATAGGGGGCTCCTCTACAAGGCCGGTACCTACGAACATACCTATCCATTTTGCTGGCGCTGTGAAACTCCTCTGATCTACTGGGCCAAAGAGACCTGGTATCTGCGCACAAGCGAATTCAAGGACCGGCTGGTCGACTTGAACAACACCATCAACTGGGTGCCCGACCACATTCGCAGCGGGCGTTTCGGCCGCTGGCTTGAAAACAACGTCGACTGGGCCCTTGGTCGCGATCGCTACTGGGCTACGCCCATCCCGATCTGGAAGAGCGACGCCCCCGGTAGTGACTACATGGAGTGTATCGGTAGCGTCGCCGAGCTTGCCCAAAAGAGCGGCCGCGACCTAAGTGCCCTCGACCTTCACCGTCCCCACGTCGACAATATCATCTGGCCGGCCCCCGACGGCGGCACCATGCGCCGCGTCAGCGAACTCTGCGACGTCTGGTTCGATAGTGGCTCCATGCCCGTGGCCCAATGGCACTACCCATTCTCCAACCAGGAAGAGTGGGAAACCTACAAGCAGGCCGACTACATTTGCGAGGCCATCGATCAGACTCGCGGCTGGTTCTACACACTGCACGCGGTCAGCACGCTGCTCTTCGACCGACCCGCTTTCAAGAACGTCATCTGCCTGGGACACATCCTCGCCGAAGACGGCTCCAAGATGAGTAAGTCCAGGGGAAACGTTGTCAACCCCTGGCAGGTCTTCGCCGAACACGGCGCCGACGCAACCCGCTGGTACATGTATACCGCCGGACCCCCCGGCAACGCCCGCCGTTTCAGCGGCAACCTCGTGGCTGAAGTGAAGCGCCGTTTTCTCAATACGCTGTGGAATACCTACAGCTTCTTTGTGGTCTACGCCAATCTTCAGGACGGTAGCGCTGGCAGTTCCAAGGGGTCTGGGACCTCCGACGAAGACGCACTTCAGGATCGATGGCTCCGTTCAGAACTGAACCGGCTCGTTCGTGACGTCACCGCCGCCTTTGAGGCCTATGATGTCACCGCCGCGACCCGGCCTGTCGCCGACTTCGTCGACGAGCTTAGCAATTGGTATGTGCGCCTCAATCGCCGCCGCTTCTGGAACGGTGACCCCGCAGCTCTGTCGACGCTCCGTAACACGCTGGTCACCGTCTCGAAGCTGCTGGCTCCGGCCATCCCCTTCATTTCCGAAGAAATCTACCAAAACCTCGTCGCCGGGCTCGAATCCGACGCCCCGGACTCCGTTCACCTTGCTGCCTGGCCGCAGTATGACGAGTCTGAAATCGACGACCGCCTCCATGCCGACATGGCCCTGGCCCAAAAAGTGACTACCTTGGGACGCGCGGCAAGGGAGTCGGTCGCTTTGAAAGTGCGCCAGCCCCTGCAGAGTGTCGTCGTTCGCACCCGTTCCGATGAGGAAAACGCCGGACTGGAACGGCTGAGAGATCTGCTCTTGACCGAGCTGAACGTCAAAGAACTCCGCTTCGCTGGTGAAACAGGCGACCTCGTCGATGTGACCGTCTTTCCGCTGCCCAGGCAGCTTGGCCAGAAATACGGCCGCGGCTACCCTGTCATCAGGAAGAGTTTCGCCGCGATGGATCAGCGTGAGCTGGCCTCCCGATTCGACGCCGGTGAATCCGTAACAGTGGAAGCGGAAGGCCAGGAATATGTCGTTGAATCGGAGGACGTAGAGGTGCGCCGCACGCCGCGAGCCGGCCTCGCCGTAGCCGAGGACAGCGGCTATCTGGTGGCCGTAACCACCGCCCTAACCCCCGAGCTTGAACTGGAAGGCCACGCGCGCGAACTGGTGCGCCGTATTCAGCAGCTGAGAAAAGACTCCGACCTGGACATCAGCGACCGGATAGTTCTGACTCTTTCCGACACACCGCTCTTGAGCAGCCTGTTGTCTGCACATCAAGACTACATTCTATCAGAGACTTTGACCTTGGAAGTTGAATTGACCTCCGATTTAAGAGAACTTTCCGACAGTGAGACCGTTGCCTTTGCCCTGGGCGAGGACGAAATCACTGTTGGCCTCAGAAAAGCATAGTCGCTCTGCCCGCGAGCACGGGGCTCTCGCGGGCAGAGCGCCTCGGCAGGGCAATGCGTACAGCTGGCAGCCGAAAGGATTCACTGGCTGCCCACCCGGACACCGGTGCCACCTGTAAGAAGGGAAGAACGAGATGTCAACCTATCACTACGAAACCAATCTGAAATATGCCGACACCCACGAATGGGCCAGGCAGGAAGATTCCCAGGTCGTTGTCGGAATAAGCGATGCCGCACAGGACATGATGAGCGACATCGTATTTGTCGAGCTGCCCGAAGTCGGTCTGGCTGTATCCGCAGGTGATGCTGTCGCCGTCGTCGAATCGGTCAAGGCCGCAGAGGACATTATCGCCCCCGTGTCCGGCTCTGTCTCCGCCGTCAACGAAGATCTGAACGATACACCCGAACTGGTCAACAGTGACCCCTACGGGGCCTGGTTCCTCAAAATAGAATTCGAAGACGGGGCCGAGCTTGAGAAGCTAATGGACGCCGATGCCTATTCAGCGTTCGTTAATAGTCAGCAATAATGCAAGGCCGGGCAGAGGCAATCTGGAAAGAGGCGCAGCGCCCTGGGTTACCCTCTCCGGGCGCCTTCAACTGAACTTCCGTCTTCTGCTCCTGGCAGCGCTGTTAAGCGGTTGCAACGCGCTGCCGTTCCGCCCTCGCCTGCCCGAACTCCCTTTCCTGCAGCCGCAAAGTGAGTCAGGTGACCCGGCACGCCCTTTGCAACTCCTGTTCCCCGAGGAAGGACCGATTACGCAGGCCCTGCGAAGTCAAACCGATTCTTGGGCTGAAGGCAAACAACTGTCGGTCGACCTTTCCGCCTCTGCCGCCTACGGCCAGGAGTTGGTCGACCGACTATCCGGCGAGGAGCCCCCGGACCTGGTTGTCGCCACTGCTTTTCTCTTCCCCGATCTCGCCCACCAGGGTTTTCTTGCCCCCGCCCCCGAAGGACTCCTGGACCCGGCAGATTATCCCCCTCTACTGGCCGCAGCCTTTACCCGGCCCAACAAAGAGGGCCTGCTCCTGCGCTACTGTCTGCCGCGTGAAGTGCGAACGCTGGCTCTGGTCTTTGACAGTCCAGGACTGTCCGCGTTGGGCCTCCCTCCCCCGACCAGTTGGGAGTCGCTGAGAGAAGCTGCTGTCGGGCTGACCGACGAGGAGCGCAACCGCTTCGGATTCATCGAGGCCCCTGATCTTTCCCGCTGGCTACCCTTCCTCTTTGGCGCCGGAGGTACCGTCATCGACGAGAACGGCGGCATCTCCATCGAATCTCCGGCCGCCGATTCCGCCATGGACTGGTACATTCAGATCTTTCGTGATAACTTCGCTGGTCATGCCGGAGAGTCAAACAACGAATGGGCAGGAGAGGTGCTGGCAAAAGGCAAGGGAGGGATTACTATCGAGGGGAACTGGATCGCTCCCTACTTCGAGACCGAGTTTCCAGCTTACCAATTTGGCGTGGCGCCTATTCCTTCAGGCCCCGCAGGGCTGAACACGTCAGTGGCCTTTACAAGTTGCTATGCCGTTCCCGCCGCATCGACGCGCAAAAATGACGCCTTTGCGCTAGCTGCCTTCCTCACCGGACACGAAGCTGTCGGCTCGCTGCCAAACGACGGCGGTTGGATGCCCGCTCAGAACCAGATGAGAGAAGACTGGAAAAGGAGTTTCCCCAGTCTCGTCCCATTCGCTGATGCGGTGGCAACTGCCCGCGTATGGCAGTTCCCGCCAGGGTTCAGCATCTTTCTGGACAGCTTCAATCGCGGGATGGTCCATCTGTTCGCTGCAACCGTCGAAGCGCCCGACTTTTTTGCCGAACTTCAGGAATTGGGCGAAACTCTACTGGAACCTGCCGTCGATTCTGAACCGGCTCCGGACGCTTCGCAAAGTTCCAGCCCCTGACAGAGAGCGATTTCCATGGAATTCAAGGGAAATGTAGCACTGGTAACCGGGGCCGCATCCGGTATCGGACGTGAGACAGCACTGCGCTTCGCAGAACTCGGCGCATCGGTCGTTGTCGCCGACGTGGACGCAGACGGCGGCTCCGAAGCGGCGGAATTGGTGCAGGAGTGCGGCGCAGAAGGCTTTTTTGTACAATGCGATGTATCCGACCCCCAGGATGTGGCGCGACTCATCCAGCAGGCCGCAAGCCGTTTTGACCGTCTCGACTTCGCAATTAACAATGCAGGCATCGGCGGGCCTTGGGAACCTCTGCGCTCCTACTCGCACGAAGGCTGGGACAGGGTCCTGGCAGTGAACCTCAGTGGCGTCTTCTACTGCATGCAGGAAGAGATAAGTCGCATGACCGGGCAGGGAGGGTCGATTGTAAACGTAGCTTCGTTAGCGGGCAAACTCGGACTCCCTAACCAGGCCGCATACACCGCTTCAAAGCACGCCGTTATCGGGCTGACCCGCGTCGCTGCTCAGGAAGTCGCACGCTACGAAATTCGCGTCAACGCCGTCTGCCCAGTCTACACCGAAACACACCTGTTCAATCCACTCATCGCTGATAACCCTGCTAGAGCGCAAAAGATGCTCGAACGTATACCCATGCGCCGCTTCGGTCAGCCCCGCGATATCGCTGACGCCATCGTCTGGCTGTGCTCAGAACAGTCCCGCTTTATCACCGGGCAAGCCATCAACCTTGACGGCGGAATGACCGCCTGACCGGCGCCGCAACATTTCAATGGAGAAGACCATGTCCAGACAAGCGGCATACGAAGATCTGCTTTCGAAAATAGGCGCCGAATCAACCGCCGGCAACTGGTTCACAATTACACAGAAAATGATCAACGGCTTCGCCGACGCCACATTGGACCATCAGTGGATTCACGTCGACGAGGAACGGGCTGCATCTGACTCCCCCTTCGGCGCCACCGTCGCCCATGGCTTCTTTACGCTCTCGCTCATTCCCCACCTCACCGGAATGGTCGAACCCGAAAGGCCAAGCTATCCGGGCGTGGCCCTCACCGTCAACTACGGCCTCAATCGCGTGCGCTTTCCCCACCCGCTCCTCGCCGGCTCCAAAATTCGCACACGCACACAACTACAATCCGTCGAAGAAGTGAGAGGAAACGGCCTGCAGTTGATTCACATCGTCACTGTCGAGATCGAAGGCGTAGAGAAACCGACCTGCGTCGCCGAAATGGTATCCCGTCTCTATTTCGAAGACTGAACTGAATGCCAGTTCCTTCCCAACTGGCCACCAGGACTCAGCATTCTTGACGGTATTTCTTTTTCACACCAATAGCACAAGACCTTGTTCGCTCACTGACTTCTGACTACTGACCATGTTCAACGACCAGACCGTTGTCATAACAGGTGCGGGTCGCGGAATCGGGGCCAGCGCCGCGCTCCAGTTCGCACGGCACGGAGCCAGCGTCGTCGTCAACGACCTGGACGCCGGTAAGGCCGGGGAGACCGCCCGTACCATACATTCGCAAGGCGGGCATGCCATAGCCATCTCCGGCGATGTCACCGCTTCCGGTTTTCCTGAACACCTCATGCAGGCTGCCGTCGACAGTTTCGGCAAGCTGAATGTCGTCGTCAACAACGCCGGCTATACTTGGGACGCCATGGCGCATAGACTCACGGACGAACAGTGGCAGGCGATCCTCGACGTTCACCTGTCCGCACCGTTCAGAATGATCCGCGCCGCCGCTCCCCATCTGCGCGCGGCCGCCGCGGCCGAACTGGAATCCGGTCCAAGCCTGAGCAACCGTTGCATCGTCAACGTCTCTTCAACATCGGGCCTGCACGGCAACATCGGCCAGGCCAACTACGCCGCCGGCAAAATGGGCATCGTAGGACTCACCAAGACCATCGCCAAGGAGTGGGGCCGACTCGGTATCCGCTGCAACGCCGTCGCCTTCGGTTTCATCGACACCCGCTTGACTCGTTCCCAGGAAGTCCAGGAAGAATCAATTGAGATTGACGGGCGTGAGGTTGTCCTCGGAATCCCCCAGAAGGTACGCTCGATGCTCGACAAGGACATTCACCTGCGTATCCCTCTCGGAAGGCCCGCCACAAACGATGAAGCGGCCGCGGGCATCGTCCTCATCGCTTCCCCCTTGGCATCTTACATCACGGGCCATGTACTCGAAGTGACAGGTGGCATGGGCATCTGACCGGAAACCGTGGTACACATAACACTTGAACTGATGCCAGGAAAGGCGAGCACACGACTCAGGCCGGCAAGTTGAATGGACAAGGAGCGTTGGCAGCCCCCCTCCTCCGCTTACGGATAACCCAATGTCAGCTGATAGCGATACAGAGGACAACAGGAGCCAACATCCCAGGTCTGTCATGATCACCGGGGCCTCCAGCGGTATCGGCCGCGCATGCGCACTATGGCTGGATCGAGCCGGCTGGCAGGTCTTCGCCACCGTACGCAAAGACGCCGACGGCCTCCGCTTGAAGAGCGACGCATCTCCCAGACTGCGTACCATCCTGCTCGATGTAACCGACCCCGACCAGATTGCCGCCGTCGCCCGGACCTTAAGCGAACGGGTGGGAAGGGAAGGACTCCACGGGTTGATAAATAACGCGGGTATCGCAGCCGGCGGCCTCGTCGAATATCTTGATGCCGAGGAATTGCGCCGGGTCTTCGAAACAAACACGATCGCGCCGCTCTCAGTTACCAGGCACCTGATTCCCTTGCTTAGAAAGGCTCGCGGTCGCATCGTGATGATCAGCTCGATCGCCGGTTTCAGTTCGACACCGCTTCTCTCCCCCTACTGCGCCTCAAAGTTTGCGCTCGAAGCCCTCACCGACGGCATGCGGCTAGAGCTCAAGCCGTGGGGAATCGAAGTAGTGTCGATCCAACCAGGGGCGATCAAGACCGATATCTGGGATAAAGCCCGCTCCTATGTCGAAGGTGAACTGCGCAAATACCCGCCGATAGCATTTGAAAAATACGGCCCGCTGCTCACCAGAATGGCCGAGTCACTCGAGAAACCCAAAGGCGTCGACGCCGACGAAGTCGCTCGCGCGGTTGAAACGGCCCTGACCGTGGCGCGGCCTAAAGCCCGCTATCTGGTTGGACGCGATGCCCTCATTCGAAGTTGGATAGAGAGCCTGCCTACTTCTCTCCGCGATCGGCTGATACTGAGTCGCATGCCCAAATACGGGACAAACGCAACCGAACCTGTCAATGAACTGCAGGCAGAAGGTCAGGAAGACGTAAACCAGTAGGAATCGCTATTCCCCAACTACACACGTTACCCTACCGCACACACTGGCTATTCGATCCCAAAACCGGAGATTTAAGAGTGAGTTTCAACAATAATAGAGTCCTTCGAGCATTTGCGATGGCCCTCATAGCTCTCGCTCTAGCAGCATGCGGGCCGGCTTCAACCACGCCAGAGGAAGTCCAGCCCGAAGCCCCAGTTTCAGATGTAATGAATTCGCAGAAAGAAAGCGAAACAAAACAGGCCGCTGGCGACCCTATTCGCATCGGCGCCCTGTTCCCGCTTTCCGCCCCAGGTTCTGTCGTTGGCGGCGAGGCCATGCGCGACGCCATGATCATCGCAGCCGAGGAGATTAACGCAGAGGGCGGCCTTCTGGGGCGGCCTGTCGAGTTAGTCGTCGTCGATAGCGAGGGCCTGCCGGAGCGGGGCGCCGCCGTCACCGAGAGGCTGATCAGTCAGGACGGCGTCGTAGCCATCGCCGGTGGCTATCACAGCTCAGTTGGCGTTGTCGCCAAGGAGGTCGCCCACGACAACAACATTCCCATCGTTCTGGCCAATACCTGGAACGATACAATTACCAGCGTGCAATATCCCCAGGTATTCCGTATTGCGCCCCTGAGCTCGGAAGTCTCCGCTGTTGATGTAAAGTTCATTCAGTGGCTGCGCGACGAGGCCGGCGTTCAGCTGAACAAAGTAGTGATACTGACCGAGAACACCGACTACGGCATTCCCGCCGCCGAAGATACCTCCAGGCTGCTCGGCGAAGCCGGGATCGAATCCGTCACCTTCGGCGTCGACATCGGCACACAGGACTTCGCAGGTATCATCGAGAGAATAAAAGCTGAAGAACCTGACTTCATCATGTCCCTGGCTACCGGCGAAGCCTCCTACAACTTCGCCCAGCAATGCGCTGACGCCGGCATTGGCCCGCAGAACCTGCCCACACTCTGCGAGCACGTCGCCCTGGAAAGCGAGTCCTTCTGGAGAAACGTACCCGACGGCAACTACTGTTTCGTGCGCCGCATAGGTCTGCCGCCACTACTGTACAACGACATCGCCCGCAAGTTTCTCGCCGAATACGAAGCCCGCACCGGCAAAGAGGGCGCTGAGTCCTACGCTTTCGCCGCCTACGACGCAGTCCGTATCATCGCCCAGGCCATAACCGAAGCCGGGACAACCGACCCCAATGACATCATCGCCGCCCTCGAAGAAATCTCCTACGAAGGCGCGCTGGGCACAATCACGTTTCCCATCAACAGCCGCAACACGCCCCAGGACGCAGGCGTCGACCCAAAGTGGTGGCACCAGTTCCCCGACCCCGCCGTCACCGTCGTCCAATATCAGCAGCAAGGCGAAGACTCGGTCGGCGCCACCGTCGTCTTTCCCTATACCTACCAAACAGGCGATCCAATTGTCGTCGGCCAATAGCCCCACATCGTGCCCACCCTCCGGCCGCCCACCGTGCCGCCTCCGCCACAATAGGCGCCGTCTCTGACTACTGACCACTGCAGTTCTGGGCGGTCGGGCCTATTCGGCCCTCCCTTGTGCGGGGGCGCCGCCCCCCCCACGCCCCCGCGCCGACAACAAACCACGGCGACCCGGGGGC
>JAJEDI010000029.1 GCA_022821585.1 Caldilineaceae bacterium | reverse complement strand
CTCCCCCACCAATCACAAAAAATCGCCCCCCGACACGATGAAATAACCCTCCCCCACTCCCCACTCCAACCTCAAACCACAAAACACTGACCCCAGCAGGTGTGCGGTCGGGCCTATTCGGCCCTCCCTTGTGCGGGGGCTCCGCCCCCGCAACGCCCCCTCTCCTAAAACCCCCCGCCGCAGCCAGTGTGTGGCAATATGACCTTGTCGACCCGCTGCGACCAGTGCATCCCCCACCTGGTGCCTCGTTCCAAATGTGAGCCAGCGCAGGCAACCCAACGCCCAGCCAGGCCCAACACACACCGCGCCATCCCCCCCGTAGGGGCACCCCTTGTGGGTGCCCTCGTGAATCGCCGTGTCCCTCCTGACTTGACACCACAATGCCCCCGCAAATCCCAGGTCATACAAACATCACCAACCCCTGGCATTCACATGACAAGAACAAACGTGCAACTCCTCTAAAAATGTCGTAAACTAAGAAACATGAGCAAACGTGCAGAATTAGACCGAACGCAACGCAGATCAAAAAGATCTCCCCCAAATGCCCAACGCACCGCATCCCGGCTCGGCCAAACCCCAACCAGCCCCAGCAACTATCGTGGGCGGTGGCGGGTGGCCACTGACTACTGACTACTGACTACTGACTACTGCCGTTAAAGGTGCCAAAAATGTCTGCCAATACCCCCGAATGGGCAGTCCCCATCCAACAAAAACTCTCGCAGCTCGACACCAAACTCGACCACCTCCTCGACCGGCTCCAGCAGCTCACCGCCGCCCGCGCCCAGCCCGCACCAACCCTCCCCACCTTCTGCGGCTACCCCTGCAGCTGGGACATCAACGACGCTGGCTGGCCCACCTGCATCTACCTCGAAGACGGCACCCGCGCCTCCCACCGCGAAAAACAGGGCGACCACTGGTACAGCGTCGCCCTCGGCGACGGCCAGTACGGCGAACACTACCTCAAGATTCGCCGCCCCTCACCCCCTGAGGGCGCCCTCATCATACCGTCGCCGCCACCCCACCCCGCCCCGGACCCCGCCCCCGGCACCCCCCCAGCCATGCCCCCACCGTAAAAACGAATGGGCAGCCCTAGTGGCTGCCCTCTGAATCCGTCTCTTCATCTGCGCAAAAACCAACGCCGCCCACCGCCCTGCGCACCGGTACCCACGCCCACACCACGACGTGTTAAAATACAGCGGGGCTCGCCCGCGCGCATCCTGCTGCGTTACCGTCACCGACCGCCTGGTACCGCCGTGGCCGCTAGCGCGTTCCGAGCCGCCAAATCCTGGCCGCCCCCCGTTCCACGGGGGTACAGAAAGTCTTGAACCAAGGCCCGGGTACACGCTTACGCGCACAGGGGGCTGGCCAGGAGTCTGTACAAAGTGGACGCGCTGCATGCGCCTGAAAATGAGGATATTTCTGAGCAGAAGAACCATTTTACCCCAAACACCCCCAACGCCCAAAAAGCAAAAAGACCGGGCCAACATTACCCCGTTCCCGTAGGGGCAGGCCTCGTGCCTGCCCACGCGTCGCGCCGCCACCACCTCCCAATCCCCCAAACCCCTCCCGTAGGGGCGCCCCTTGTGGGCGCCCTTTTCAGTACACGGCGCCCCTTCGCGGATCGAAAAGATGTTGCCGTTCTCCGCCCCCCTGTGCGACAATTCCTCCCGCCAAATCCCAGGATCCCAACCGCAAACAACCGCCAGCCACAATCCAAAAAAAATGCCCGGCCAACTCTTCACCAACTACTTCCTCGAAGAAGGCATCCTCCACACCGCCGCTTGGCAGGAATCCCTCTCCCAACCCGCAGACCTCGACACCTTCCGCACCCAGGCCCTCACCCTTCTCCAAAAAGCCGCCAACTTCCACACCATCAACGAAGCCTCCACCGAGATGGAGCTCATCCGTCCCCTCTTCAAACTGCTCGGTTGGAACCACTACCTGCCCCAGCAGGGCAGCGACCAAAACCAGGACATCCCCGACCATCTCCTCTTCGGCGATGCCAAATCCAAAGACAACGCCGTCAACAAACCCGCCGCCGCCCGCTACCCCGACGCCCTCTACTTCCACCTCTACGGCCTCTCCCGCGCAGACGCCGCCTACATCCTCGACACCTTCCCCATCGTCCGCCGCCACGACAAAGCCGCCTTCGGCACCTACCGCACCAAACACATGGTCCTCGCCTACTACAACGCCCTCGCCGCCGGCGACACCAACTCCGACGTAGCCCTCTGAACGACGACTTCACCCTCGCCCCCAAATCCGCCAACCCGCCCCAATCCCCCGTAGGGGCACCCCTTGTGGGTGCCCTGTCCCGCCGCCAATCTGGAACGGCTGCACTCCAGTAACGACGGCTGCCCTGGGACAATCCCGGCCCCCGTCTCCAAAATACACCTCTGCATCTTGACGCCCTATTGGAAACGTCATATAATCATTCATATTGGGGACATTTATTGTAATTATATACTAGGGTACATCGGTTCGACCTTGCGCGTTCTGTTCAAGAGCAGACTTCACAAATTCTGGCAGAAACATCCCGACGCCCGCGGCGCCTTGCAGGCCTGGCTCAGCGAAGCAGAACGCGCACAATGGCAGATGCCCGGCCAAGTAACCGAACGCTACCCGACGGCAAGCGCAGTGCCCGGCAACCGAATCGTCTTCAGAATCAGGAGAAACCGCTACCGCATGGTCGTGGAAATCGACTACCAACGAAAGGACTTATACATACTTTTTCTGGGTACCCACGCGGAATACAACCGCATAGACGCAACAGAGGTCTAACCATGTACACCATCAGACCAATCAGGAGCGAGGAGGACTACGAAGCGGCCTTGGCCCGCATTCGCGAGCTGATGGGCGCGCAGCTGGACACCCCCGCAGGCGATGAACTCGACGTGCTCACCGACCTCGTCGAGCTTTACGAGGACAAGCACTACCCGATCGACAATCCCACCGCCGTCGACGCCATCGAATTCCGCATGGACCAGGCCGGACTGACCCGCCGCGACCTGGTCCCCCTGATCGGCAGCCGCCAGAAAGTCTCCGACGTCCTCACAGGCAAGCGCGACATCACCATCTCAATGGCCCGCGCGCTGCACAAACACCTGGGGATACCCGCCGACATTCTCCTGCAGGAACCTGGCGCGGCCTTCGATTCCACCTTCGACGAAATCGACCCGCGCCGCTTTCCCCTCAAGGAAATGGCCAAACGCAACTGGTTTCCGGAGTTGACCGAACTGCCCGACCCATCCGACCTCCTCGACCGCGCTGAAGAGTTGATAAACGCCCTGCTCAAAAAGGCCGGAGGCCCCCAGGCCGCCGCCCTCCCCCTCTACCGCAAAAACGGCCACCGCCGCCTCAACGCCAAGACCGATCCCTACGCCCTCAAAGCCTGGTGCTGGCGCGTCCTCGCTCTTGCCAACGAAAGCCCGCCCCAGGCCCCCTACCGGCCGAGCACCGTAACCGAACCCTTCATGCGCCAGGTCGCCCAGCTCAGCGTCCACGAAGACGGCCCCCGCCGCGCCCAGGCGCGCCTCGCCCAACACGGCATCGCCCTCGTCATCGAGCGCCACCTCCCCCGCACCCATCTCGACGGCGCCGCCCTCTGCCTCCTCGACGGCCGCCCCGTCATCGGCCTCACCCTGCGCTACGACCGCATCGACAACTTCTGGTTCAGCCTCATGCACGAGCTCGCCCACGTCAGCCTCCATCTCGACTGCGACGAAAACGAGCTCTTCATCGACGACCTCTCCCTCACCGGAGAAGACCCCCTCGAAAAACAAGCCGACACCCTGGCCCAAAACGCCCTCATCCCCCCGCACCTCTGGCACGACAGCCCGGTCCGCAAGCGAGCCACTATACTGGCAGCCTACACCTTCGCCCGCCAAATCAACGTCCACCCCGCCATCATCGCCGGCCGCATCCGCCACGACCGAGCCAACTACCGCCTCCTCTCCCAACTCGTCGGCACCGGCCAAGTCCGGCGCCAGTTTGACAGGAAAACTGCCTGACCGAGGGTCTGACCAATGCATTTGATCAAGCTGAGCCAACCGAATTCAGACCACTATTGGACAACTGACAGCGTCGCACTGACAGATCTTGAGAACCGCGAGCCCAAACCACCGCCGCAATTTTGTGTATCAACGTGATTATGAAGCGCCAAGAGGACTGTACGACTGTACTTTATGTGGAGGCCTGTAACTTCCAGGAGATTCCGGCCCCTCTACGCGCCTTTAAGTCGGGGACTAAGTAGTCCCATCGTGACGATAGGATAAGGATCATGGTCAAAAGAGCAGCACTAAAGAGAAGGCTACTGAAAAAAGATAGATTTCGATGCGGAGTTCATGTTGGTGGTTGTGGAAGGAAGTTGACTTTAGAGGCAACCACAATAGACCACATAGTCCCCCGAAATATTCTGAGAATCAATCCAGAGATTTACGACCAACTTACAAGTGATGAAAGTTTTCTTCAACCCATGTGTCAGGACTGCAACAGTGCAAGAAAACAGGGTGCGCTAGACGTAGCATTTGCCTGCAAGTGCCACAGTGCTACATTCCTCAGCCAATCTGGCAGACTGGAACTGCTGGTATCGCATACCAAGGGATACTTCATAAGGAGACTACGAATCTCTGCTGAAGAGAGTCCGGACGGTACTTATCTCTATATTTGGGGAAGAACCAAGAAAGGAATGATCGGCTTTAGACCTTCCCAATTCGGTGGGGCATTTGAGTATCCCACTTCGCTTTCAAATGAGAATAGCGATACTCGCATTTTTAGACCTATCCACGCTGAGGTCCGAAAGGAACTGATAGTTACGTCCCCCGACGTAAGCCTTGTTCTGACAGAACATATTGATCTAAATCAAATTGCAAGGGAAGCCTCGTTTGCATTGACCGCCATAGGTGATGCACTGCAAAGTTCCATCCAGTCACTTCTTCGCCAACATTCAGGAGCCTTGCTCGCGTTGAACCGCGCGATCTCCTCTGCTGGCGAGCAGTACGCACAAAGGATGGCGTCAGTGTTTAGCGCACAAAGTCGAACGTTTTCGAAGTTAGGTGTGCAGGCAACGCGAAATACGAGCTACGTGCTACCGGAAGTCAATCAGAGGATCGTGCAACAAATGCATTTGGCAACTCGTGAGATTAACCGTGCTCTAGCTGCACCACGAATGCAGAAGATGCTGGCAGGAACTCACACGATGAATCGAATCATGAATGATATGGCTTTGCGAAACGCAAGACGAATGTCCCTGGCCACCCGCGACATGAATCGTGCTCTAGCTGCTCCACGAATGCAGCAGACGTTGGCGGGTATTCGCGAGGTGGACAGAGCATTTGCTCAAGCAAATCTGAAACTCCAGCAGCGATACGATCTTCTGAATCCCGTCGAAGATCGGTTTCCTATTTCGAAACTACCTCACAAAGGGTAGGTGAGCGAAGAGGAGCAGGCGACAACAAGGGATAATGCAATCCTCCGGCTGGGAAGGCAAAAGGGAAACCTGAGCTTGGCCCCAAAAAATGGAGAACAAGCTAAGGTGTATGTTGGAGCAATTCACCAGGTCTCTGGCGCGGAAGTTCAATGGCCAGGAAACGGAGGTGACACACGGCCACCCACATCCTCGACACATTCCACATCGTCCGCCGCCACGACCAAGTCGCCTTCGGCCACTAACGCACCAGAGACGGGGTCATCGCCTAATACAACGCTCTCGCTGCCGGTGATGCAGACATTGACGTAGCAGCCTAGACTAACAAGGAAATCGCGAAAAAACAGGATTATGCCGATAGAGCCGACCAAGCAACAGAGTTACGCGACCCCTCCGCCGGTCACTTCCTCCCCGGAGTTTCTGCCCCTCGGCGACCCCAACCTCCCCTGGGATCGATTTGAAGCGTTCTGTGAGGAGTTTATTTCCAGACTCCCCGGCGTGAAGGAGACCCATCGCTATGGCAGAACGGGCAGTCGGCAGAGAGGAATCGACATTTTTGCCGACTTAGACAACGGCAAGAGGTGGGCATTTCAATGCAAACAGTGGAAGAAGTTCACAAAGACTGACGCCAACAGAGCGATTCAGAAAACGAGCTACACGGCTGACCGTTTCATCTTGATGCTGAGTCTTCAAGCCACCAGTGGCGTTCGGGACGCTTGCGACTATCATCCTAACTGGGATGTTTGGGATATAGGCGACATCTCACGGAAAGTCCGAGAGCTGGAGCCGCATTCAAACGCGCGGCTTGTGGAAACCCATTTTGGTGCCTTGTGGCGGGATGCTTTCTTGGGCCTCCGCGGTCCATCACCATTTGTTACGCCCTCTGAATTCTTCCATCGCTTCTTGAATACGTCGGCTCTGTTCAACCATGCATGGGATCTCGTAGGGAGGTCCGACCATCTACATCAAGCCCACGAGTTCGTGAAGTCGCGGGAGCAGAAGATAGCGATTCTCATTGGTCGCGGTGGTATCGGAAAGTCGAAGATACTTCACGAACTGGCCGAGACGTTCGACAACGAACACAAGGAAACGGCCCTGTGGTTAACGGCTGAAGAGGTCCCCCTCACTCCCAATGGTGCCGACTATTTGCCTGCCAAACCCTGCGTCATTATCGTGGACGACGCCCACCGATATGATGATCTGCCAGCCCTGTTAGACTTATCCCAGAAGCGGCTGCATGGAACCAAACTCTTCTTAACTTGCCGCCCCCAAGGCATTGATTATTTGAAGTCGCAACTTTCTCGAGGTGGTTTCGACGTGAAGGAGTTCGTCGTCTTACCAGAGGTTAAAGAACTGTCCCGCGAAGAAGTCAAAGAACTAGGACGCCAAGCGCTTGGACCTGAATTCGCGGGCTTCGCCGAGCGACTCGCAGCAGCGACATGGGACTGTCCGCTAGTTACCGTGGTAGGTGGACAGCTACTGGCAAAGAAGGCCATTGATCCGGAGTTGCTGGAGCGCGACGAGGAGTTCAGAGATACTGTTTTGGTCCGATTTCGCGATATTCTTATCGGCAAAATCGGTGACCGGATTGACAAAGAGTTGTGCAAGTCTCTCCTGAATATGATTGCCGCCGTCCAACCAATTCGTCTTGACGACGAGCAGGTCTTGGACTGTCAGGCAGAATTCTTAGGGACTGATTGTCCAACTTTGCTCAGTTCCCTGGGCATACTAGAAGAGGCCGGTGTATTGCTACGAAGGGGCTACACTTTGAGGATCGTCCCAGACGTGCTTGCAGACCATATCCTCCACCAAGCAAATGTCTCCCCTCAGGGAATCTTGACCAAATACGCTGACCGTGTATTCGGTAGGTTTGCCTCTCTGTGCCCGAGCGAAGTCTTGCGGAACCTTTCTGAGCTGGATTGGCGTCTTAAACGGTCCGATGCTCAGGCCCCAGATCTGTTGGGTAACATCTGGCAAAGTATCGAGCAAGAATTCCAAGCCGCGTCAAGCCTAGGCCGAGGCACTATTCTCGGAATTCTTGAGAAGGTCGCGGTCCACCAGCCCGAGAGAACTCTCAAACTGGTGGAGTACGCGATCCGAAGCCCTGCGACCGAATCGGAATGTCCAGAACGGCACCAATTCTACGAGTATACACACAGCAATGTGTTGCGGGGGCTACCCACCTTATTGCGGCAGATTAGCTACACCCTTGATTTTCTTCCTCGCTGCTGCGAACTCCTTTGGCAATTGGGAAGGGACGACAATCGAGACCTCAACCGCAGTCCCGACCACGCGATGAATGTGCTCGCTAGTCTCGGAAGCTATGAAGTTGGGAAGCCGTTTATTGTAACCCGCGGGGTTCTGGACACCATAGAGAAACTGCTTGAGGATCCCAGTTGCCACGACCATGTCCACTCTCCGCTTGACATCATCAACCCGATGTTGGCCAAGACAGGCTTTTCTGTTCATGTTGAGGGACCCAACTTCGTCTACCGCCCTTTCACCCTTGATGATGAGAGCATTAAGTCGATTCGGCAACGTTCAATCTTTCTAGTGGGCCACTGCCTGTTTTCGCGTAATCTAAGGATATCGCTACGAGCCCTTGAGATCTTAGAGAGTGCCCTTGATGAACCTCACGCCATTCTTGACATGGAGATATCGGACGAGGATCGAGATCAGTGGCGACCCGAGCAGCTTGAGATACTAACGCTCATCGAAGGTCTGATACAGCGTTCGACAGAGCCAGTGATTCTCATCCGCATCAGGAAGGCTCTCTGGTGGCATCGCAATTACAGCCCGTCTGACGAAGTGAGAAACATGGCTGTCGCTGTCGTTTCCTCCATGTCTGAATCATTCGAATTGCGGCTTACTCAAGGGTTGATGAGCCCTTTCCACATCGATGACTGGCCGTCCATCGAAGACAATGGAATTCATGACAACAACCTTCGTCAAGAGAAGAGCGAGCAGATGCTGCAGGCTCTTGCTTTCGACTTCCGAAGTCACTCAAAAACCACAGATGAGGCATACGAGATTCTCACAGACAGACTTCAGACTATAAACACCGCCGGAGTTCGATCCAGCCCGCAAGTGCTCCTGAGCATTCTTGGAGACTCAGACCCCGAATTTGCCGCTGGTCTCTGTGACATCATTGTTGATAAACCCAACGGGCCGCTAGCGCCGTACCTGCATTCACTGCTGATAAACGTGAGAATATGGAACGCCGAGCGGGCACGTGGCATTGGTCAGCATGCACTGACAGGAGGTTTACCTATCCTTTGTAGCGGCGTAGCCAAAAGTTTTCAGTCGCGAAGATGGGCTGACACCGCCGATGCAGAAGACATCGAGATCATTGAGGAACTTCTCGACCATGAGGACATCGATACAAGGGGCCAAGCCATCGGCTCGCTTCGCGCTTTGGCAGAATCGCATCCGAAAAATGCGATTGCCCTCGCAAAGGGCGTTGAAGTCGGAGAAAACGTTTACTTGGCGAAAGAATTGTGTCAGCTTTTCTTCGAAAGGTATGGGGTTCCATTTCAGGAGTTGACATCGGATGATCTCAAATCCCTTCTGTCTAGGTTTGAGGATGTTCTGGAGATCGACGACTATCTCATCAATACTTTCTTGGTCAAGGCATCGGAAAAAGACCCCAGGGCAGTTGTAGATTTCCTACTGACTCGGATCAGGAAGGAAGGGGGAAAAGGGGCCAGTTACCACCCTCTTCCGCTGGTGGAGTTTCGGAACTCGCTTATAGGTTTGGTCGCAAGCCCAGACCAAGAAATCATCCTGCGGGAGATACGTGATATCTCGCTTGACCCAGGGTCGTCTGTCAAGGACTGGATACCGCAACTGTTCCGAGAAGTCTCGTCTAACTTCGAGTCGGACGCGAGCCTTAAAGTGCTGAACGAATGGATCAACTCAGAAAACGCTGCAAGGCTCAAGTCTGCTGCCCGCCTAGTCGCGGAAGCACAACCAACGTTCGTCTTTCAGAACGTAGAATTCACTGCAAATCTACTGGAGCGTGCTTATGCGGCAGGATTTGACTGCTATCGAAGTGTGGGCAGTAGTCTGGAGTCCTGTGCGTTCTCCGGCGTTCACTCAGGATCGCATGGACAACCAATGCCCGAGGATGTGGCGATAAAGGAGCAAGCGTCGACGGTTAAGAGCCAATATGACGCAGGTTCACCCCAATATAAGTTTTATGACTCACTAGTCAAGAGAGCCGAAGCCTCCATCAAGGCGAAGCTTTTGAGAGATGAAGAGCGATATGAGTAGCCTCTCCAGACAGCCTTGTCCCAAAAAATACAACGCCAAACAATGACACTAACGCTTAACCAGTCCGGTCCCAAACCACCCAACTGCGATACTACACTTCGTCCACCTGAGAGAGAAACCCCCAAGGAAATCCCAATGAAACGAAACCCAATCTCTCTCCTCACCCTATCCCTCACCCTCCTCCTGACCGCCTGCGTCCCAATTCCCGCGACCCCGCCGTCAACTACTGCCGCCCTCCCCAGCCCAACCCCCGACCCCACCGCCGAAACCAAAGCCGGCTTCTCCGACCTCGCGAGCGCGCTCGCCAAAACCGACGAATCCGACGACCTCCAGCAGTACTCCCAGCTCATGGACGAGTTCGCCGCTTGCATGCAAGCCGACGCGGCCAACGAAGAAGAAGGCCCGGAATTCTCTGAAAGCGAGACTGTCGCCATGTCGATCTTCTTCGCCGGCATGTTGTCGATGGGGCAATTCTTCGCGCTGGCGTTCGAGGAAGCGTTTACCGAAAATACCGCTGCCGGCGACGAAACCGAAGACGAACCGTCAGGCTACCAAATGCTGGAAATGGCCCTCACCGCCTGCCTGCAAACCGAGTCAGAATAGCCAATCTGGACCAGCAATTCACCTATCGACACCTGCCATCTCCGACATTCACCTGTTTCCCACAACTGTCGCCCACCAACGCCAGCAGCACAGACTCCCGGCCGCGACCCAACCCTGCCTTCACAGTCAATCCCCTAAATCCCCCCAAATCACGGTTCAGACACTCCCCCCCGCAGTCCCCACCATACCGTTCCGCCTAGACCGGTTGGAACAGAGAGCAGGAATCGTCTATGATGGACCTCATCAAAGATCGGATGACGGATCCTTCAATGGACTAGTTGCAAGACCCGCCGTACTTGAACTGAGATAAAGGCGAAAGTGAGGCACACTCATGCAACATAGAGCGAACGAAACAATACCGCTGGCGCAGACTCAGATACGATTTGATATCAACGGCCAGCGTGTGGATACGCCTGCCAAAGCTGTCTTGCGTATGCTGCCTAGTCCGAGACTCGTCATCAAATGCGATTTGGATTTACATGATTTCGACGTCGGCCTGGCAGATTTCCATCAAGACTACATAACTGCAACGATTCACGACCACAAGGCGGACTTCATTGTCGGGCAATTCACTTTCCCTTTGGGTCGAGACAATATCCTGGCAGACATGTCTCTACTTCCAAAAAGAGAACCAATTTCAGTCCACCACACCGGAGATAGTTTATCGAGCGTAGAATTCGGCGTTCTCAACTTTCCCGACTTTCTCGGCGAGCAGGACAAAACTGTTGAATCAAATGGATCGTCAAATAGAGTCGGCGCCGTTAGTCTCAGGGCCGACCCCTGGATCGTCGACATCACTGCCGCACCCAATCTGTCCGATCTCAAGAAGGAACTGGCCGCGACCGGTGGCTATGGTATCACCCATTCGGGAACGGTAAGACGCGCCTATGGCGATGAATTCAGGAATTCGGAAGTTGAACGGATCCTGAGCGCCTTGAGTCTCTTTCTGTCCTTCGCCCGCGGTGCTTACTGCGGGCTAACCTTGGTCAAAGGCAGGAGCCGCGACGGGCAGGTGGCATGGGAGCGTTGGGGGACAAACAGTGTGACGGGGTGGTTCAGCCCGCCCTCCTGGTTTGACAGACACCATGGCCACTTGCTTGCAGAAGTTTTTCCAGGCTTCTGGCGTCTGTATCAAGAACAGGAAAGGAGTTTGCGTGTCGTCGTTACTCTATATTTGGATAGTAACCTGGGAAGTACCCACGGCGTAGGCCTGGACGGGGGCCTCATTCTCACTCAGGCCGCGCTCGAACGAATGGCGCACAAGGAAGTAGGCAAAACTGGTAAGCGTATCGCAAGAGCGCTCAGGAAAAACAGAATCTCAGAAAAGGCGCTCTTCATTCCGACGGATTCCTGTTCCGAATTGGCAAGGCTGGCAACCAAACACGGCTGGAAACATGGTCCGCACGCGCTGGTCGAGATACGTAACACCATCGTTCACCCCAGCCAGAAATACGGCAAGATCTCCGCAAGAGCCTACTACGAGGCTTGGAACCTGGGACAGTGGTACTTCGAACTGATGCTGTTGAGCCGGTGCCAGGCACGCGGTGAATACAGAAACCGGCTTACGCAGAAATGGGTGGGTGAAGTAGAGCATCTCGGCCAATGGCTCGTAGAGAACGCGCCGCGCGGGGTTGACCTGGAACTCCCCAGCCGCGACGAACCCGAACGGCCGGTTCCGTTCATCACCCATGAGGCCGAATGAGAGGCTACCTCCTCGATACGAACGTTGTTTCGGAGTTGACTAAGTCCCCGCCTTCCCTTCAGGTAACATCATTCCTCACCCAACAGCGCGAACTCTGGTTGTCGGTGATCGTGATACATGAACTGGAGTTTGGCGTGCAACGGATGCCCGTCGGTCAACGTCGCCACAAATTACGAGCATTCTATCGATCTTTTTTTGAGCGTCATGCAGGCCGGGTTCTTCCGGTGGTACGCTCTGTCGCGGAGCGGGCTGCTCAATTGCGGGTTCAGGGCGAACGTGAAGGCAGAGTCCTTCACATGCCCGATGCTTTGATTGCCGGTACAGCCATGGTGCACAATCTCATATTGGCAACTCGCAATTTCAAGAGTCTTCCTGCTCTGGGGGTTGAGGTCGTCGACCCGTGGGAATAACTATGATCACTCTCATCGCAGCCCATGTCGAGGAGGTTTCTGACACACAAACTTTAGCCCGTGGCACACCTCTTGCAACTGTCGCACCAAAACGCAAATACAGCGTAGAGACTTGTGTATGATCGATTCCTTGCTGGCTCCGACTGACATTGAAGAAGCGCTTTCCCGCGTCTACGTTCAGGCCGTGGCGGCCCGAGTCAGATACACGACCGCCGACTACTCGCAGGACCGAGAAGGTATTGACATACTCATTTGAGCTGGCGGACAGATGCGTCCGGCTATAGACATACAACTGAAGGCGACGATAAACCTGGGCAACCCTTCTAATGGTTTTTTTCACTATCCGCTCAGATCTGAGAACTACAATCTCCCGTGTGTGCCGAGCCAAACGCAGCGCTTATTGGCTTGACCTACGCGGGCATGATGAGACGGAGAACACGTCGTCCAGCACCGTCCATATCCCTGAACAGAATCTGTTCAACGTTGACAATTTATTTGAGTTGATGGAACAGTCTCGGAAAGGGAGCATCCAATGAAAGCCAGTATACAGGACAGAGACGCGTTGTTGGCGGTCTCTCCTGTGGCTCTTTCGGCCTATGCCCGCGCCGAAGGATGGTCGAAAGCGGAACCCTTCGGCGACTTCTCTGACATTTACGTAGCCGGTGGGCTGCCGGAAATCATCCTGCCTCGAACCGAAAACCTCAGCGACTATGCAGACGTGGTGTCTACACTCATCGGCATCTTCGCGCGCGTCGCCGGTGTGGACGAGCTCACCCTCTATCGAGACTTGGTAACAGCTGATCGGGACGTTATTCGGATGCGGGCCGCCGACAGCGATGACGGGACAGTCTCGATGAATGAAGGCGTCGACTTCGTGCGTGGCGCTGGTGATATCGTCCTTGCCGCTGCCTGCTCCTATTACAAGCCACAACCCCTCTTTCGCGCCGGGGCGAACAAAGAGGCGCGGGCATATCTGCGTCAGATGCGCTTGGGGCAGACCGAACATGGCAGCTATGTTGTCACGCTGCTCTCCCCGGTTGTCCCTCCGCCCATGCAACTGACTCTTGATCTCAGTCCCGAAGAGCTTCCGGACGACGCCGAAGAACGCAGAATAACCAGACACTTGGCCGGTTCCCTCAAAGCTGCTCGCCGGGCCATTGAAGGTACGGTTGGCGGGGAATCCGACGCCTTTGCAGAAGTTGTGGATAAAGGTGTAAGCGCCAACCTCTGCGAAGCTCTCGACAGAATGATCATGCCTTTCTCAACAATGGACGTCAGTTTCGTCTGGGCGCGTACGCGCCCAATGCCAAAAGCGCGCGAAGTCATCCGTTTTTCCAACGACGACGCGCCTATATTGCGGGAGGCGGCGCGTGCCTTTCGAAAACGGGGCCCGCGCCATGATGAAAGTCTGGTTGGCTTTGTGAATATCCTGAATCGCACCGAAGATCAGGAAGAAGGCAAAATAAGACTGAAAGCGGAAATCGACGGACAAATGCACGCCGTAAATGCCGTTCTCGACCAGTCCGAATATGCCCGTGCCATCCAGGCCCACGCCGAACAAGCCACAGTCATCGCCGAAGGTGACCTCGAACGCGTCGGCCAGCGCTGGAACTTGCGCAACGCTCGCATCAAGACAATCATCGCAAATGACGAACCACCACCTTAATGTCAGTACCAGCCTGTCCCGTGCTAAGTGCGCCGTCTGCGTTTTTTAACGAACTTTTGCAAGGCTCTAACTCTCTGCAATTGCCGCCCCCCACCGAAGTCAACATCGAATAGATCCCCCTCGATTGTCTGCATGACCTCGGCTAAAACGTAACAAACGGGCCGGATATCACCCCTGAACCGCCCCGCGCTCCCACCTCCCCGTCCCCATATGATAAGGCATCCCAGAACCAGCTCGCCGGCAATCACACTTAATCTCCTAAATCCCCCCAAATCACGGTTCAGACAACCCCCCCCCCTCAAAATCATTGCAAAACTTGGACCAGTGCCTTACACTCACGAAAAACCCACCCCGGCCCCCCACTAACTCTCGACTATACCTGGTACAGGCCATACCACAATGGGTCCGAGAAAAGTGCAAGTCGACTGGAAAATCGGCATCAAACAGTGCCCCTGCGGCCAGCCCAACCACCTCCACGAAACCCACTGCGTCAGATGTGGAGCTGGGTTTGCCGACGCCCGCAGTCGCCGGCCCTTCAGAATGAGACGGCTCTATAGATTCCTGCTCCTCACAGTACTGGCCGTCTACTTCACCCTATATCTGGCCAGCCCACGAATCTCAGAACAGCAGTCCATCGCCCTTGCCCAAAATACACAAGCAGATCTTAAGATCATTGAGAACCGGCTCCTGGCTCTGTCGAGTGAGTTGGACTGGAGAAACATAAAGTTCAGCAATGACACCACTGCTGAAGAACTGATTCTCACACTGGAAACCAAAATCCAGGAACTGGCACAGCAGTTCGCCAACCGCAACGATTGGGTAAACCAGGCCGACCCAACGTCGGACCCGAACGAAGCCCAAGTCCACCGCAGCCAAAAGCAGACCGCCAGCCCCACGCCGACACCTATCCCTACCCCCACCAGGATCACCATCGACAAGGTGCTCGTCGTCCATGTCCAGCTCGGCAACGTTCGCACAGGACCCGGCATGAACTACGACATCATCGGCAAGGTCCAGGAAGGGGACCGGCTGGTCGAAATAGTAGACGAATCGGGCGGATGGTACAGATTCTGTTGTGTGGACGGCGACACACTTGGGTGGTTGCACAACAGTCTCGTTACCGCATATCACACCGACGCCGGGCCGCCCCCGCACCTCAATGCAGACCCCTACTACCAGAAATATCTGGATGCAGGCGGCATACCGATTCTGGCCCCTGAATCCGTCGCCGACGCGGAACTGCGGCGAGCGCAGGCCACCCTCTTCGGCATGGTCGCCGACCGTCCTGACCTGCTCGACGTGTTGGCATCGCAGAACACCAGGATTCTGCTATACGACAGAGACAAGGGTGGGCCTTCGCAGTTGCCCGAATTCTCCGATGATGCTGATTCCAAATTCTCGGGCGTGTTCGCTGAAACATCCTATGGGTTCGCAGCGGTTGCGCCCGCTATGACAACCTATCACTGCAACGAGACCCTGATCCATGAGATTGCCCATGCTCTGGACTATGCGCTTCTCTTCCAGGACTGGGAAGCCAATCGCGAACCCGGTTTCAAGCAGGTTCGCAATCAGACCTACCTGAGCGCCATGGAGGCCGGACTGTGGACCGGCAGATACGAATCCACTGTCAGCCATGAATACTGGGCCGAAATGGTCGTACACTGGCTCCGACCCGACCTGTTCCGCACCCAATTCGGACTGAGTGACCTGTCGGAGCTCGACAGCAAGGCGGCCCGCTTGATTGAACACTACTTGGGCAACCCGACCCTGCCTGACTTCTGCAAGACCAGGCAGTTCGCCATCAGGGGCAGAGTGCTGGATGACAGAGGCAATCCAATGCCCGAAGTCTGGGTCACATTGTCCGCTTGGAGACAAGACGGCGAGGGTTCTTGGCCGCTTCGTCGCTATCCGGACGTGGTGGCCAAACGGACCGGGTTGGACGGCAGGTTCTGGATTGTGGAAGCTGTGGACCCCGGCCTACTCGAAGCAGCCGATTACTTCACCCTGGGAATATGGCGAGGCGCACCAGCCGAATGGTGGCCTGCCTGTTCCATAGCAGGATTTGCCGGCCATAATAAAACGGTAGTAAAGAATCCGGATCAGGAACTCCACATCGAGGTGACCGGCCAGGACCTGAGCGGATATACGCTAACCATCCCCAATGGATTCGACTGGTCCCCCGTGATGGAATGCCAGTAACAACAAAGAGACCGCCTGACCTATCCAACAAGATCCCTGCGCCGCAGGCACCTCGCAGCAGAACGAGCAGTCCAGACTCCCGCCCCCGGCCCGCCAGCAATCACACTTAATCTCCTGAATCCCCCCAAATCACGGTTCAGACAAAGAAAGCACACCAACTGAAAACTAGAAACTAGCAACTTAAAACTAACAACCCCCTTGACAATTCACCCATCCTGAAGTAAACTAACCCCACTACCTCGCATGTTTCCCCATGTAGGTATGAGTTCCACGCTGGCGGGCCGGACGGTATCACACGCTTTCCCCATCCATCCAATCCGACAATGGATGGCGGCCACATGCCAAGGAGGACCATACCTATGGCCAGAACACCATGTAAAGGCATCAAAAAAGACGGCACCCCCTGCCAGGGCCATGGCCTGCCCCAGTACGACGGTTACTGCATCGCCCACGGTCCCACCCCCGACCAGGCCCATGAGTGGCGCTCCCAAGGCGGCCAGAACTCCTCCACCGCCGCCCGCCTCGACAAACGCATCCCCGAACGTATAAAAAGCGCCATCGACCTCATCAATGACGGCATCGTCCAGGTCGCACAAGGAGAAATGGACCCCGCCCGCCTCAACGCCATGAGCCGCGGCGCCAAAGCCCTCCTCGACCTCCACACCTTCGGCGACCGCGACATGGAAACCATCCGCCGCGAAGAGACCGAACAGGCCGCCGCCCAACTCCTCGGCATCCCAGGCAACCTCGATCTCCTCGAAACCGCCGACCACATCGCCGCCCGCCAGGACCAGTACCGCAGCCAGTCCCTCGTCGACCAGGGCCTCGCCGAGCTCGTACCTTCCCCCGACCCGGACCAACCCCCGCAAACCGTCCTCACCGAAGAAGGCCGCCGCCGCTTCGGCTACCGCCGCCCCTGCCAGTGCACACAGGCCTACATCGACGACTGGAACTCTCTCCTCGATTTTGATCTCTACGAAATAACGGCATATCCCGACATTGACGAGGAGCTGGCTGGCATGGAAGCCGGCATCGAACAAGCTCTGGCCAGCGTCGACCTTCAGCCCTCACCCCCGCCCGACCCCCTGACCGGCCTGCCCATGACCGAACTCCCCACCGGCGTAAAAATCAGTCTGGAGGAAGAGTACTTCGCCCCCGGGGCCGGCCCCTCCAAGGAATCTCTGGAGGACCTGCACAGCCAGTTCACGCAGCTGAAAGACAGAATCAACAACATAGACTGGAGTCAATTCAGCGACCGCCTTGGCATACGGGCTGCACCAAGCCAGGCCTCAAACTCGAACACGCCACTAACAGAGCTAGATACGAACGGAGAAACGCCCCGTCCGGAACCGTCCTGGCCATAGCACGCCGGGAATCGGTCTGAAATAAATGAAATATAACGGAAAGTCGCCGCCCCATGAGCAGCGGCTGTTCCCCCCTGCCCATCACCCACCCGCCAACAGCCCTTCCGCGCCCCAAAACACCCCCGCAGCCCCCCTCACCCCCCAAAACTGCCCCCCGACCGCCCCACCCACCCGCCTTCACCCCCAAAAACACCTCACCTAACCCCCACCAACCCCGCCAACCCATCCCCACCCCAATTTCCCCGTCAATCTCTCGCAAACTCTCGTAAACTCTCATGAACTCTCGTCCAACACCCGCTTCCACCCCCAACCTGTAGGCCCCCTGCTCGCGCCGCGCCATTGAGATCCCATCGCCGGCTGTTGAAAGCCGCAGCCTGGAAAACTTCGATCCAATTTTCTGATCTGCCCAGGCCTGACATAATTCCGGGACAATTCACCTCTATCATGTAGAGCGTACGAGGGAAAAGGCCCTCAAATAGCCAAAGTGAGACGAGGTGAAAAAATGAACAACCGCAAAACGAAGTGGAAGCTGACCTACACGCTGGCGATAGTCGTTGCGGCCGTCAGCATGATGGTAGCCGTTAGCTGTTACCGGATAGGGAACAGCAACACCGGCCAGAGCGCAGGCAACGTCACCGAAAGCCGGGGTGAACACGGCAGCCGCGTCGAAGGCAGAGGAGAAGGCAGCGGCGAACACGGCAGCGGCGCTGAGAGCGGCAGCGAAGGCGGCGCAGCCGGCAGCGAAGAAGGCGGCAACGCCCTCGCCCTCGACGAGACCTTCGATATGGTCCGCGCCGGCGCTCGCCTCATCATGAGCTACGACGACGCCGCCAACGCCTTCGTCGGCTCCGTCGCCAACACCACCGACGCCACCCTGACCCGGGTACGCATCGAGGTCCACCTGTCCAACGGCATCGAGCTCGGCCCCACAACGCCGACCGACCTGGCCCCCGGTGAGATCCTGGATGTCGTTCTACCCGCCTCAACGCAGTCCTTCGACGGCTGGACGCCCCATGCCGAGGTCGGCGCCAGTGAAGGCGGCGGCGAATCCGGCGCCGGCGAAGGCAGCGGTGAACACGGCAGTGGCGGAGAAGGCAGTGGCGAAGGCGGCGGTGAGGGCAGCGGCGAGAGCGGAGACCCCTCCAGCCCCATCCTCGCCCTCGACGAAAGCTGGGACGGCGTCGTCAACGGTGTGAGAACCGCCATGTCCTACGATCCCGCTGCGCAGACTTTCTCAGGCATCGTCGAGAATACGACCGACCAGACCCTCTGCTTCGTGCAGATCGAGCTGAACCTCAAGCAGGGAACCACGACCGTTGTCGAGCTCGGGCCGCAGCCCGTAGGCGACCTGGCCCCCGGCGCCCAGACCACGGTCGAGCTTCGTGTCGCCGATGAGCCAACCGCTGTCGGCGTTTCCTACGACGCCTGGGAGATTCACCCGGAGACCTTCGCCTGTGGCGGCCCCGGCCCTGTCAACACCGAAGGCAGCGGCGGCGAAGGTGGCAGCGAAGCCGGCGGCGAGCAACATGGCGCTGAAGGCGGCAGCGAGAGCGGTGGTGAAGGCAGCGAAGGCAGCGCAGCCGGCAGCGAAGAAGGCGGCAACGCCCTCGCCCTCGACGAGACCTTCGACATGGTCCGCGCCGGCGCTCGCCTCATCATGAGCTACGACGACGCCGCCAACGCCTTTGTCGGTACCGTCGCCAACACCACCAACGCCACTCTGACCCGGGTACGCATCGAAGTCCACCTGTCCAACGGCATCGAGCTAGGCCCGACAACGCCGACAGATCTGCCGCCCGGCGCAGTCTTGGGTGTGGTCCTTCCCGCATCAACGCAGTCCTTCGACGGCTGGACGCCCCATGCCGAGGTCGGCGCCAGTGAAGGCAGCGGCGAAGGTGGCGGCGAACATGGCAGCGGCAGCGGCGAACATGGTAACGGTGGCGGTGAAGGTGGCGGCGAACACGGCAGCGGTGGCGGCTGAAGACCGCAAGTCCCTGCGACTTCCCTCGAGTTCGCAGCCAGCAGCTACTCGACCGTCAGAAAGTAAGATCAGATGCGGCGCCCATGCGAGGCGCCGCATCTGCATTAGGGCTCGTCGACGTTTGCCCGACCTGCAATCTGCAGCAGCAAAGTGCAGCCGACCCGCGCATTCACCCAAGGAAAATCCCAGCAGCCTCTCGACGTTCTTCGCGCCCCTTCGCGTGCCTTAACGGATCGACCGGTTCTGCTTTTCACAACATTCAAGCCCCAAACACCCTTGACAAGTCTCTAGGCTTTACGTTCTTGTCGTATTCTGAGAGGCTTTCCATAGATTTCAACGGAGCCTGACCACTGACCACTGACTACTGCAGTTCACTAAAAACTAAAAACTGAAAACCAAAAACTTCCCTTGCAACACACCCCACAATCAAGTACAATACCCCCAAACGCCTACCAAACCCGTTCAGGAGAACGCCCATTTGTCGTTCCGCCCCTTCTATCTAGGCGATGCCCTGCTTCTGCAGCGTCTGCGCAGCGTTTCAACGCCCCTCCAGACCGAGCGCGCCCTCCTGGAATCGATCTCGCCTGTGCGCACCGCACTCCGCTCCTGCTTTCCCTGGTACCGCCACAGCTCCTTCACCTACGTCCTGCGCCAGGAAGAAAACGGCCTCGCCCGCGAAGGCCTCATCCAGCTGCGCATCCGCCCCCATTCCCACGAAGCCGACGTGACCCTGCTCTCCCCCGCCCTCGACGCCCATCGCGGCCACCCGGCCATCTGGCAAAAACTGCTCACCTACAGCGCCCAGCATATCTTCCGCAAAAAAGTCTGCCGCCTCTTCAGCGACCTGCCCGACCAGCCCCTCCTCGTCAATACCTTCCGACAGGCCGGCTTCGCACCCCTCACCCCGGTCACCATCTGGCGCCTCGACAGCGCGCCCCGGGCCCCGTCCGAAGTAAACCTGCGGCCGCAGCAGCCCGCCGACGCACCCGAACTCGAAAAACTCTACCAGCGCATTACCCCCCTGCCCACGCAGCAGCTGGAGACCGGCCACGCCGCCGACCACCCTGAAGGGGAACGCATCCCGCCCATCCTCTTCAACCCGCACCAGGTCCACATGTCCGGCTACCTGCTCGACGACGACCGCGGACCCGGCCTCGCCGGCTGCGTCCAGATCCTCTGGGGCAAAAGCGGCGCCTGGATCCGCCTCTGGGTCGACACCAACGACCCCGATACGCACAACGCCCGCCTGCTGCTCGACTTCGCCCTCCAGCGCATCGCCGAAGCCCCCCTCGTCCGCCGCGCCTACATCGGCGTCCGCGCCTACCAGACCGGCATCAACGCACTCCTGTCCGACTTCGGCTTCGCGCCCTTCACCGACAGAATGCTCATGGTGCGCAACATCCTCCAATGGCAGCGCCGCACCGTCGACCAGCGCATGCCCGCCCTCAAAACCGTCCGCGGCGCCGTACCCGGCTCCCTCGCCATGCCCAAATTTGAACGCCGCCCGGCCCATCGCCTATATCGCCCGCAGCAGGCCGCCTCAGACCCCAACACCCGCCCGCGGCCCTATCCCTGGCGCCACCCGCCTCCCCGCCCCGCCACCGAACAAAACACCCGCGGGAGGCCCTGACATCACCCTGAACCGCAGTCCGCACAGACCGGCAATCGTGAACAACGCCGCCCAGCAAGGCTCACTAAAAACTAGAAACTAAAAACTCCAATGTCCCTACACATTGCAGACGACCTCGATCTCCTCCTCGCCGTCCTCCCGGAGCACATCCGTGCCTCCCTGCAGAAGCTCGGCCGCGCCGGCGATCTCATCGAAATCGTCATGGACCTCGGCCGCCTGCCCGAAGCGCGCTTCCCCGACGGCGAAGACTGCCTCAGCCCCGAAGAGATCACCCGCGACGACCTCCAACACGTCATCGACAACATCGGCGACTTCGGCGCCGACAACCGCGCCGGTATCGAACGCACCCTCCACCGCATCTCCGCCATCCGCAACCGCAAGGGCGCCGTCATCGGCCTCACTTGCCGCGTCGGCCGCGCCGTCTACGGCGTCATCGACATCATCCAGGACATCATCACCAGCGGCAGCAGCCTCCTCCTCCTCGGCCGCCCCGGCGTCGGCAAGACCACCCTCCTGCGCGAAGCCTCCCGCGTCCTCAGCGACAAACAGCGCGTCGTCATCGTCGATACCAGCAACGAAATCGCCGGCGACGGTGACATCCCCCACCCGTCCATCGGCCGCGCCCGCCGCATGCAGGTCGCTACCCCCACCCTGCAGCACGAAGTCATGATCGAAGCCGTCGAAAACCACATGCCCGAGGCCATAATCATCGACGAAATCGGCCGCGAGCTCGAAGCCGTCGCCGCCCGCACCATCGCCGAACGCGGCGTCCAGCTCATCGGCACCGCCCACGGCAATACCCTCGAAAACCTGCTCATGAACCCCACCCTCTCCGACCTGGTCGGCGGCATCGATACCGTCACCCTGTCCGACGAGGAAGCCCGCCGCCGCGGCACCCAGAAAACCGTCCTCGAACGCAAAGCCCCGCCCACCTTCGACGTCCTCATCGAAATCCAGGAACGCCAGCGCATGATCGTCCACCACAAGGTCGCCGAAGCCGTCGACTCACTCCTGCGCGGCTGGACCCTCTCCCCCGAGACCCGCTACGTCAACAGCGACAACCAGGTCCACATCGAGTCCGTCGAAAGCCAGGAAAGGCCCGGCCGCATCGGCCAGAGCCGCCAGGGCCCCGAAAGCAGCGGCGGCGGCCGCCGCCGCCAGCGCGGCAAGCGCGCCGAAGAACGCGCCGCCCAGCTCGCGCAGGATATCGCCGACAGCGCCGCCCAACCCAACGGCCGCAAAGTCGTGCGCGTCTTCCCCTACGGCATCGGCCAGAACCGCCTGCGCACCGCCGCCCAGAACCTCAAAGTCCCCATCGAAGTCGTCAAAGAGCTGCGCGACGCCGATATCGTCATGACCCTCAAAAACTACTTCCGCCAGAAGCCCCAGCCCATCGCCGACGCCGAACGCCGCAATGTGCCCGTCTACGTCCTCCGCAGCAACACCGTCACCCAGATGGAGCACTACCTGCTCGACGTCTTCCAGCTCCGCCGCGACGACCCCGACCTCGTCTTCGACTCCGCCATGCGCGAAACACAGCACGCCATCCAGCGCCTCCTCAAAGGCGAAAAGTCCGTCGAGCTCAGCCCCCAGGAGGCCTCCATCCGCAGCCAGCAACACCAGCTCGCCCGCACCGCCAACCTCATCAGCCACAGCTACGGCCGCGAACCCCACCGCTGCGTCCGCATCTTCAGCCCGTCCTGAGCACCGGCCGCAGCTTGACGATATACTGATCCAATGTTCATAACCTTCGAAGGCTCCGACGGCAGCGGCAAGACCACCCAGATTCAGTTACTGGAGGACTATCTGCGCAAAAATGGGCAAGATGTACAGTTGACTCGCGAGCCGGGCGGTACGGATATTGGTGAAAGGGTTCGGAAAGTGTTGCTGGACATGGAGCACGAGAAGATGCATGCCCGCACCGAGACGCTGCTCTTCAATGCTGCCCGTGCACAACTGATCGAACAGGAAATTCGACCCGCGCTGTCAGAGGGCAAGGTTGTCCTGTGCGATCGTTTTGCCGACAGTACTGTCGCTTACCAGGGCTACGGCCGTGAGCAAGACATTGAGGAGTTGAGGCGCCTGATCGATTTCGCCACTGGCGGGCTGAATCCTGATCTGACGTTTTACCTTGATTTACCCCCCGAGGAAGGGATCAGACGCAAACTGGCCGACTACCAGAACCGGCTGGACGTGCAAGGACTATCCTTCTATCGTCGCGTAGAGGCTGGCTACCATGAAATGATCGCGCAGGAGCCAGAGCGCTGGGTAATCATTGACGCCGGTCGTTCACTCGACGATGTCCATCAAGAGGTCGTCCGCGCAGTCAAAACCAAACTCACCGCCCCCGCGCCCAGTCGCTGAATGGACTTCACCCGCCACTGACCCCTGGTACCTTCCTCCCACTGCTGGATAGAGCCGAAGAGAGCTTCACGCAGCCGGAATTTAGCCGGCTGGACCCGCCCACGGACAGTCCACCGGCACACAGACCGTGGCGGCATCTCGACGAAGTCGCCGCCGTAGCCGCACTGTTTGAAACCATGTGGGCCCCGTTCACGTATACTATTCCAACCGATCCGTTCTCAGCCGGGGATCTTGCCAAAAGCTCCCCCGCCATACACCCGCGGATAAACGCGAAATCAGGACCGTTACTGCACTGCCACGCACATGCGCGGACAGGCTCCCAGCCTGTATCCAATCCCTGAAGGAGTAACTTTCTTCCAGTTGGCCAGGCGATGGCCGGCAACAACGATATGACATTCTGGTCAATGACTCGCTTCTGTCATCCCCCTCCAAAAGCGGTTGGACCCGTCTTGGAACTCGTTTCCACGCACACCCGCCTGTCCCCGCCAGCCACATACAGATGAAGCGCCCGCTTCAGCCGCCGGCCTTTCCCGTCGCCCTGGCCTACGGCGCCTTGGTCCTGTTATTCTTCGCGCCGCATCTATTGGGCCTGTCCGCCTTCCCGGACAGCGATTTCACCCGGCACTTTCTTCCCTTCAGCCTCTTTCAACAGTCCGCCATCCTCGACCTGCGGCTCCCCCTGTGGGACCCGCACACCTTCTCCGGCCACCCCTTCCTCGCCGACGCCCAATCCGCCGTGTTCTATCCTGTCAGCAATGCGCTGCTCCTCCTGACCAGCTTCGACCGCAGCCCCGCCGTCAGGCTTTACTGGCTGCAGGCAGAGGCCGCGCTCCATATATTCCTCGCCTGCCTCTTCACCTATCTGCTCGTCCGCCGCTTGACCGGCAGCAAAATGGCCGCATTCATGGCCGGCGCCGTATTCGGGTTCTCCGGCTACCTCACCGGCTACGTGCCCTTGCAGATCGGCATCCTCCGCGTTGCCGTCTGGCTGCCCGCCATCCTTCTCCTTCTCCTGCCGAAAGCAGGCCCCGTGGCAGCAGGAAGCTCCGAAAGTAGCCCCGATGAAAAACCTTCGCCGCACCCCGCAAACGTCCTTTCCCGCGTATTTCCACAATGGAAACGTTGGCTCGCCGCGGCCGCAGTGCAAGCCGTCGCCTTCTTCGGCGGCCATCCCCAGACGTTTCTGTTCCTCTCCTATGCCGTCGGCGGTTGGATGCTGATGCTGTTTGTCAGCGACCTGCGCAGGCAACGGGCAAGTAGCAGTGCAAACAAGGCCGTATTCAAGACCCTTTCCACAAGAACGCTCCTGTACGCGGGCATGGCAACGGCCTATGTCACCGTTCTGGTCGTCTTGACCTTGGCGCAGCTCTGGCCGGTCTACGAATTTGTCCAACATTCCGTTCGCGCCTCTCTCACCTTCCAACAGGCGGGCGGCGGCTTCGCGCTGAGAGATACACTGCAGTATCTGCTTCCCGGCCTGTTCACGCTCTACTCCCCGCAATACGTAGGCGTGGCTGCGCTTGGCCTGGCTCTTGTCGCCGTCACCACCCTGTTCTCATCCGGATTCTCGTTGCCGGGCGCCGATCCCCACGCCCGTGCCGCCGCCTTCTTCTTCGTGTTCTGCGGCGCTGCCGCCTTCCTCCTCTCCTATGGCAGCAGACTGCCGCTCTACAGCCTCTTCTATCGGTTCACGCCCGGCGGCGAACTGTTTCGAGGCCAGGAGCGGGCCGTCTATCTGGTCGCCTTCTCCCTGAGCGTCCTCAGCGGCTATGGCATGGCGCTTCTGCCCACCCTGTCCGCGTGGCAGCGGCGAACGCTGTGCTATGCATTTGCCGCCGCCGTCGCCGCCGGCCTGACGCTGTTCTGGGCTTGGCGGCAGCTTCCCGCCCGCGTCGACATTGCCGACTCCGCCCTCCTCTGGCCCAGCGCCATGGCACTGCTCATCGCCTTCACCTTTGCCACTCTGGCCGGACCTCGACTCGTGCGGACCATAGGGCTATCCGACCAACCGGTCGCGCGCACGCGCCTCATCGCACTGATCCCCCTGGCGCTGCTCGACCTGTTTGTCGCCAACTATGCCACCAACCTTACCTTCGGTCCGGCGGTCAGGGACGGCCTGGTGCCCCCCGAGGCCGCGGCCGTACTCGAAGCGTCCCAGTCGCTCGCCCAGCGCCCCAACTCCCTCCCGCCGCGCGTCTACAATGAGCATCGAGTCTCGCGCAACAGCGGTCTCCTCCTCGGCTGGGAGGATGTCCTCGGCAAGAGCCCACTGCGTCACGCCCAATACAACGTCCTCTTGCAGGATTTTCCCCTTGACCGGCTGTGGGAGCTGACCGGAACCGGCACAGTTCTCACCTGGAGACACGAACTGCCCGTCGAGAGCCAGGTACTGGCTGAATTCAATCAGCCGCAAAACTCAACAACCTACCTTCACGTGCTGAAATCAACTGCTCCGCGGCTGTGGTGGTCGCAGCGGGCACGCACTGTAAATGATAGGGAAGCCCTTGCACTGCTGGCCGATCCCGCCTTCAACATCCGCGACGAACTGCTGATCGCCGCCTCCGATGCCGAGGCGCTGGGGAGCAGCTGGCATGAGGGCCGCTTCGTTCTCGGCGACCGCGGCCACGCTGACCTGCAGGTCGAGCGCGTTGCCGCCGGGCATCTGCGTATCGGTATCGAGAGCGCACAGCGCGGCTTTCTTTTCCTTAGTGAAAAGTGGGTGCCCGGCTGGCAGGCCCGTTGGCAAGGTGAACTGTTGCTGCCGGTGGCGAGGGCCAATCAGGCATTCCTCGCCATACCCGTCCCGGCAGGTTCCGGCACCCTCGAACTGGTCTATCGACCTCGAAGCGTAGTCTTGGGTCTGGCAGCCAGCGGCGTAGGCTGGGTCGGGCTATTGATCGCCCTTCGCTTTCAGTTCCTGGCAGCGGCGCAAACTGTCTGGCGGCGGGCGCCGCAATGAACCGGCTCAGACGCAAGCCCCCGCAGCGCGCCGCACTGCTGGCAGTCATCATGATCGGCTTCGCGCTCAGGCTCTTCCGCCTCGGCTTTCGCGAACTTCGCGGCGACGAGAGCTTCGGCTTCTTCTTCAGCCTGAGCTCCCCCGGCCAAATCGTGGCGCAAACACTGGCGTTGCGAGAACCCCACCCCGTTGGCAGTTACCTTCTGCAGCACGGCTGGCTCCAGTTCGCCGGTACGCACGAATTCGCGCTGCGATTTATCCCCGTCCTGGCGGGGACGCTGGCCATCCCACTGGTATTCCATCTGGCAAAGCAGCTTCGTCTGCGCGCGTCGACCGCTCTCACAGCCAGCCTGCTCCTGGCCGTGAACACCTACGCCATCTGGCACAGCCAGGACGCCCGCATGTACTCACTCAGCCTGGCGCTGACCGTGGCCTCCACAATCCTGGCCCTGCATGTTATCCGGCAGCCCAAAAGCTGGCTGGCTCCCGCAGGCTATGCCGTCTGCGCGGCCGCTGTTTTGCACGTTCACTACTACGCCGCATTCATCATTCTGGCGCACAACTTCTTCATCCTTTTCTTGCTGCTGCGCACCATCTGGCTGCGCCGCGCCAAGCTTCGCGCCGGAAAATTCCTGGCAACGTGGCCTTCTGACAGTGGCGCGCTGGTATTGCGCTGGAGTCTCGCGCAACTGTTGACCGCCGCCTTATTCGCGCCGTGGCTGGTCAGCGCATGGCAGACATTGATCGGCTACGGCGGTAATGGCGATTCCCCCGCCTTCGGGGCGATGCTGTGGCGCTCACTCGGTGTCTTTGCCTTGGGCGAAACCGTCCCGCACCCGATCTGGAGGTTCTCCGCAGGGCTGCTGGCAGGGTCCGTTATCGTCGCAGGACTCGCCTTCGGCCTGCCCAACAAAGACAGTGCCGAAGACGGTACGGCAGCGCGCAATGATCCCGAAACCCAAACTGACCAAAAGACCCGAATCGACGCAGTGGATCATCAGCAGACCCTGCCCGGCCAGACAAATGCTACTGTATTTCTGCTACTCTACCTGTTCATCCCTCTACTCGCGACGTGGATCACCTCGCGCGAACGGCCGGTACTTGATGAACGCTATCTGGCCGCGGCGCTGCCGCCCTTCGTGCTGCTGCTAGCTGTGAGTGCGTCCAGCATGAGCAGCTGGATCGACACGCACCTGAACTGGCGCTGGAGTTACTGGGTCGACGGTGAAGCCGGCACAGGCAGCGGGCAAGACTCTACTGCCCATCCGGCCAGTCTGCTCGCGAGGCTCGCGCTCGGTCGTATCTCCGCTGCCGCGTTGATAATCCTTGTCTTGGCCGCCAACCTCTTCAGCCTGCGCTACCACTATTATGAAAGCGGATCACTGGGGTGGCGGGCGCTGGCCGGAACGCTGGATCGCTGGAGCCTCGGCCTGCCGGCACAAGACGTCCGTATCGCCGCGAACTTCCCCGACCCCACCCTCTCGTACTACTACAAGGGCGACGTCCAACAGTTCATGATACCGCCCCGGCCCCACGACGCCGAAGGCGCCGCGCACGTGGTCGATTCCCTTATCCGCAGCAGCGTATTCAGAGTCATCCTGCCCGCCGCCCCCGCTCCCAACTGGGACGCTACCGGAATTGCGCCGGACGCACTCGCCGCCGGTTTTCGAAAGGTCCTGCAGGAGAAGGTCGGCATCTTTCCGGTGCACCTCTTTGCTCGCCCCGACCCGCAGGGCTGGCAAGAGCAGGACGCACGATTCGAAAATGGTGTTACACTGGTGAAAGCACAACTGAGCCCCCAAACGCTGACCGCCGGCGGCATTCTGGTCCTGCATATGGACTGGAAGGGAAATCAATCAGAACTTACCGGAGGGGAGAAAATATTCGTCCACCTGATCAACGAGTCCGGCGGCATTCTTTCCCAGGCAGACCCAATTCTGCAGTTGAACTCGCCCGCAGGATTCAGCAGCATGGCCCTCCGACTGCCCGCAACCCTGCCGCCCGGCCCCCTTCGCCTGATCGCCGGCCTCTACGACGTAACCCTGGACGGCGCGCCTAAAATCATCACCGAGAATGGCTTGGACTCAGTCGTTCTCTCTGAATTTGAGAATGAGGCGACCGGCAAATGATCCGGCAACGATGCGGAAGGCAGGTACACGCGGGCCAGCCAAAACATCTCCTTTCCCGCCAAAGATACCGGTAGGGGCACCCCTTGTGGGTGCCCTGGCACGCCCCCCATCTGGGACTGCACCCGACCACATTTGCCAATAGACAGAAGTAGCCAAAATGGGATATGATTTGATTGGTCCTTCCGGTGGGCTGCCTTGCATGTCGGAGAACGCCCGAGTCATCTCCCAGAGGAACGCCTTCAACCGCCAGCTCGCCTGCAGACTCTCCGTTCCTGTTGAATCCTGGACGTCCTACCCAAGATGTCAACGGACACTAAAAACTAGAAACTGAAAACAAAGAGCATGAAGTTAGTCATCGCCATCGTCAACGAAGAAGATAGCCCCAACCTCCTCGACCGTCTCGGACGCCGCGGCTACGCCGCCACCATTACCGGCACACGCGGCGGCTTCCTTCGCATCAGCAATGCAACCATCTTCTGCGGCGTCCAGGACGAGCAGGTCGAAGACGTCCTCACCGTCTTCCGCGAAAGCTGCACCAGCCGCGTCCAATACGTCACGCCCCTCCCGCCCGTCATGGAACCCGGCGAGATGCACATCCCCACCCCCGTCGAAAAACAGGTCGGCGGCGCCATCATCTTTGTCGTCCCCGTCGACCACTTCGAAAAGATATAACCCCCCTTCTCCCGCCCCCCCACACCTCCGCAAACAAAAAAACCTTCAGCTTTCACCGAAGGCTCTCTTCGTGGACAAAAATAGGTGTTCTCCGCGGCCCTCTATGGTCAAAAAGGCGTCCGTCCCATCCCCCCTCGCATTTCACTGACCACTGACTACTGACTACTGCCGTCCTCCCCATCCGGCATCGAAGAATCAATCGACTCCGGGCTCTCCCCCGACTCCAGGCGGTCCACCACCTCCGTCAACTCATCGTCCAGCGGCTCGCCTGTCTCATCGCTCATCTTGCGCATGAAATGCGCCAGCGCCCTCGGGTCCTCCTCCTCCAACCCGGACAGCAGCGACGAATCCTCCGCCATCGACTCGATCCGATTCTCCTCCGAACGCAGCACTCGCAGCCGGCTCATCAGCCGCCGCAACCGCTCCCCCGCACACTCCGGACACCCCGAAGCCCCCGCCTCAGCCTCCGCCATCGTGCGGAACAGAACACTCACCCGCTTCTTGCAATCAAAACAGTAATACTCGTATATCGGCATTTTCTCCCCTGCGTCCCTGTCTCCTTTTCGAGCGCCGGGCGCCCCCTGACCTACCCCCAAAATCGGCTCTCTTCAGAACTCATACGCGCCTGTTTTTTCGCCCACTTTATAATTTGAACTATACTGAATCGCGTACCTTATGCCAGCATGGGCGATCGACTGCCCATCATTATATCCAGCGAAATGCCCGGCACAAAGCAATGGTGATGCCTGCCAGAGTGGTTTTCGTTTCTTACTGTCAGTAGTCAGTTTTCAGTCAGCAAGCGGCCTCTCCCGTGCCGCGACCGACAACTGAACACCGGAAACTCAAAACTCCAATGGGATGCGTCTTTCATGTCCGATATTCAGGATGATGTGACTCCGATCTACGACCGGCAAAATCAACCCCATCCAATCCTGGTGGTGATATCCGGGCCCAGCGGTGTCGGCAAAGATACCACCCTTTCTCTGATGAAGAAGCGAGACCTCCCCTTCCACTTCGTCGTAACCGCTACCACCCGGCCCCGCCGGCCCAATGAGAAAGAAGGCGTCGACTACCACTTCGTATCCGTTGGCGAATTCGCCGAAATGATCGACGCCAACGAACTCCTGGAATATGCCGTCGTCTACGGCGACTATAAGGGTATCCCCAAAACCCACGTGCGCAAGGCCCTCGCCAGCGGAAAGGACGTTATCCTCCGCATCGACGTACAGGGTGCAGCCACCATCCGCCGCCTCATTCCCGAGGCCGTGACCATCTTCCTCGTCGCCGAAAATGAAGAAGAGCAGCTGCGCCGCCTTCTCGAACGCAAAACCGAAACCCCCGACCGCCTCAAGATGCGCATCGCCACCGCCCGCAAGGAGATGCAGCACCTGCAGAACTTTCAATACGTCGTCGTCAATCGCGACGACCGCCAGGACGAGACCGTCGACAAGGTGATCAGCATCATCCAGGCCGAAAAATGTCGCGTCGACTGGTCGCCGATCAATCTGTAGACCGGCCGTGATGAGCATCTTCGGCCCCCCGCCCCGCACCGCCGGCCCGCCGCCCGCGCCAACCTTCTACATCCCCCTCGTCCCCCCGCGCATCAGCCGCGCCTTGATCGCCGTCAACCTCCTCGTCTTCGCCGCCACCTTCATCTACGGGCTCCTCGCATTCCGCGTCTGGAACGGCCCCACCGACCTGCGCGTCCTCTGTGCCCTCGGCATGAAGTCCAACTGGCATATCCTGCAGGGCGAGAACTGGCGGCTCTTCACCGCCATGTTCCTTCACATCGGCCCCATCCATCTCATCTCCAACCTGATCGGCCTCTTCTGGCTCGGCCCCATCATCGAAGGCCATTTCGGCCACATGCGCTTCACCGTCATCTACCTTCTCGGCGGCCTCCTCGGCAGCATCGCCAGCTACGCCTTCTCGCCCGCCCCCTCCGCAGGCGCATCCGGCGCCGTCTTCGCCCTGCTCGGCGCAACCATCATCTACTTCTATCGCTTTCGGGAAAACATGGGCCGGCAGGGGCGGTCCATGCTCCAGTCCGCCCTCGCCATCCTGGTCATCAACCTGTTTCTCGGTTTCTCGGTCGCCAACGTCGACAACTGGGGCCACATGGGCGGCCTCGCCGGCGGCGCTATAATCGCCATCGGCCTCCTGCCCCGCTACCGCCCGCCCTCCGTCCTCAATTTCGGCCGCCAGCCCCTCGTCCGCGACCCTCGCATCGTCCGCGGCCTGTCCTGGACCTTCCTCTGCGTGCTCCTCTTCTACGCCGCCTTCCAGGCCGCAACCCTCATCGCCGCCCCCTCCAGGTTCGCAGCCTTCCTCTGCTGATCCCCCATCCCCAGCACACTGCACCACAGGACATACCAAAAAGTGACTACGCAGCCACAGTCAGTTCGCGTCTCCGAACGAGGCGAGCGAAGTTTTCTCTCTCCTCACTTCTCTCTACTCTCTCCTCGCCTTTGGGCGGTCGGCCGCAAGCGGCCTCCCTTGTGGGGGGGCTCCGCCCCCGCAACGCCCCCTCTCCTAAAACGTGCCTCATCCACCGTGTGTATTCTTTCCCGGCAATATGTCTATCCAACGGTGCCTACATCCCCACTCGCCGTCTCAGCCCACTGACTACCGACTACTGACGTCCAACCCTTCCGCAATCAATTCCACCACATCCTTCACCGCCACACCCTCCCCAGCCGCGTTCGCCGCATCCGACATCATCGTCAGACAGAACGGGCAGCCCACCGCCACCGTCTCCGCGCCCGTCGCCCGCGCCTCCGCGTACCGCTCCGCGCTCACCGCCCGCTCGCCCGGCTCCTCCTCCTTCCAGAACTGCGCGCCCCCCGCCCCGCAACAAAAGCTCTGCTGCCCGTGACGCGGCATCTCCTCCAACTCGATGTTCCCCGCCGCCAGCACCTCCCGCGGCGCATCCACAATCCCGTTATGCCTCCCCAGGTAACACGGGTCGTGAAACGTAACCGCCCCACCCTCCGCCACGTTATATTCCAGTTTACGCGCCGCCACCAGTTCCGAAAGCAGCTGCGTATGGTGGATCACCTCCCACTGCGGCCCCTCTTCGTTCCCGCTGTACTGGTGATACTCCTTGCCGATACTGTGCAGACAGTGCGGGCACGTCGTCACGATCCGCCGCGGCGCAACCTCGTCCAGCACCTCCATATTGCTTTCCGCCATCCCCCAGAACAGGTCCTCCCGCCCCGACCGCCGCGCCGCGTCCCCGCTGCAGCTCTCCATCTCGCCCAGCACAGCGAAGCTGACGCCCGCGTGATTCAGCACCTTCGCAAACGCCCGCGCCGTCTCCCGCGCCCGCGGATCATAGCTCGGCGCACACCCCACCCACCACAGGATCTCCGCATCCGGCGCCTCATCCACCGTCGGTACCGCCAGCCCCTCCGCCCACGCCAGCCGGTCACGCGCGCTCTGGTTCCACGGATTGCCCTGCCGCTCAATCCCTCGGTAGGCCTGCTGTAGCTCTTGGGGAAAGCTGTTCTCCGTCAGCGCCTGGTACCGTCGCAGATGCATAATGTCAAACATCGGCTCGTTGCCCACCGGACAGATGTCAACACACGCGCCGCACGCCGTGCATGCCCACACCGCCGACTCGCTGATCGCGTAGTCCAGCAATGGCGGCGTCTCCTCGCCCGCCGCAAGCGCCGCCGCCTTCTCATTGATCGCATAGCGCTTGTTGACCTCCAACGCCGCCGGCGACAGCTCCTTGCCCGTCACGTAAGCCGGACATACGTCCTGGCAGCGGTTGCACATGATGCACGCGTACGCGTCCACCAGATGCGGCCAAGGCAGCTGTTCCAGCTTGGCCGCGCCAAACTCCTCGATCGTCTCGTCCTCAAAGTCCAGCGGCGGCAGCTCCCCCAGCGAGCTCCGCTGCGGCCGCGCCAGAAAGTTGACGCCCGACATGATCAGGTGCAGGTGCTTCGTGCGCGGGAACCACGGCACAAACGCCAGCACCAGCCCCAACGCCACCCACCAGCCCACATGCTGCCCCACCGTCAGCGCCCCCGCGTCCATCCCGCCCCACAGCAGGCTCACCCCGTTCGCGAACGGCTGCCCCGCCTCCCCGTGCCCCGTCGCCTCCCGCACCAGCGCAATCGCAAAACTCTCGCCCAGCAGCCGGAACCCCACGTGCAGCAAAATAAACAGCCCCACCAGCAGCGAGTCCCGCCCGATCCCACCGGCCTTCACCTTCTCAACCAGCATCACATTCTCGTGATAGCCCAGCTCCTCCGCCCGCACGACAAACCGCCGCACCAGAAAAAAGACCATCCCAACCAGTATGCCCACCGTCAAAACGTCCGCCGCAAAGCGGTACGCGGCCCCAACCGCACCCTCGCCCAGAAATCGGACCGGGAAGAAGCCCTGCACCAGATCGCCCAGGTTCACCAGCAGATAGAACACGAACCCCCACGCAATCAGCGCATGAAAGAACCCGGCCCCACTCCGGCTTTTCCACATATTGCCGAACGTAAGCCACCTGCCCGCCGCCTGCGCCAGCCGGCCCGCAACCTCACCCCGCGTCGGCAGCTCCCCAGCCCCCCGCCGCACCACATCATAGACGCGCCGGAACTGCACAAAGCTCACATAGATCGACACCGCCACCGCGGCCAGAAAAACCACCTTCTCCACAAGAGTCAGCATATCAGTTCACACTCGCTTCCATCTATCGTGTAGGAATCAGCTTCGCCACCCTCTGCCCCTACCCTGCAGGAGCCCACGGCACAATTATACACACCCCCAGAAAGTAGCGCAGCAGCCCCAACCCGCCTATACTTCAGTGTTAACTGACCACTGACCACTGACCACTGCCGTCCCAATGCTCGGAACCATCATCCCCGCCCGCCGGTTCGCCATCGCCATGGTGCGCCGCATGTTGCAGGCCGACCTGCCCGCCGCCGTCCGCTCGGATGAGGATGTCGAGGCCGAGGTATGGCGCAACTACAACTGGAACTTCTCCGTCAACGTCATCGACGGCGCCTTCTTCCTCCTGGCCCAGAGCCTCATGTCGGCCACTACCATCCTCCCCTTCTTCGTCACCCGGCTCACTGACAACCCCTTCTACATCGGCCTCCTGGCCGTAATCGCCAACGGCGGCTGGTTCTTCCCCCAGCTCCTCAGCGCCGGCCCCATCGAACGCACCGACCGCAAAAAGCCCTGGCTGATCAACCTCGGATTCTTCCTCGAACGCATGCCCCTCGTCCTCCTCACCGCAACAACCCTACTCGCCGTCAGCTCGCCCTCCTGGGCCCTTGCCCTCTTCCTCCTCGCATTCGCCACCTACAATTTCGGCGCCGGCATCATCGCCCCCGCCTGGCAGGACCTCCTCGCCGTCTGCTTTCCCGCTACCCGCCGCGGCCGCCTCATGGGCGTAACCATGTTCGTCGGCGGCATCGCCGGCGCGCTCGGTGCCATCGGCAGCAGCCGCATCCTGGAGACACTGCCCTTTCCCCGCAACTTCCTCATCCTTTTCGGGCTCGCTACCATCCTCATGTTCGCCGGCTGGGCCGTCCTCGCCCTCACCCGCGAACCCGTTCGCAAGGTCCCGCGTACCGCCGAAAACCGTCTCCGCATCTGGACCAGGCTCGGCCGCATCCTGCGCCGTGATCGTAACTTCCGCCGCTTCCTCACCGCCCGCGGCCTCCTCGCCGTCGGTGGCATGGGCATGGCCTTCGTCACCGCGGCCGCCATCAGCAAATGGGATGTCTCCGGCGGCACCGTCGGCAGCTACACCGTCGCCCTTCTCGTCGGCCAGTCCGCCAGCAATCTCCTCTTCGGCCTCCTCGCCGACCGCAAAGGACACAAAGTTGCGCTCGTGCTCGGCGGGCTCGCCGCCGCCTCGGGCTATGTCATCGCCGGGCTGGCCGCCTTGCCGCTTCTCTACTATCTTGTCTTCGTCCTCCTCGGCGTCTACTTCAGTTCCACCTTCGTCTCCGGCCTCATGATCGTGCTCGAATTCACCGGCCCGGAACAGCGCCCCACCTACGTCGGCATCACCAACTCCATCATCGGCACCATCAACGTCGTCATCCCTCTCCTTGGCGGCTGGCTCGCCACCGTCAGCTACACGTGGCTCTTCGCTCTCAGCGCCGCCGCCGGCCTGGCCGGCGTCCTGCTCATGGCCTTCTGGGTCGCGGACCCCCGCCATGCCGCCGAAAACGCCTGACTTGCGCCCCGTGCCGGTTCATGGTAGAAATTCAAAAAAGCGCCTACCTCACGGAGACACAAAATGACACAGGATCAATACTGTTCCCAACTCTCACGCACCTCCGGCGAACAAATCTACGGCACCGCCGGCAACGCCACCGATGTCTGGTTTGTGCTCGAATACCCCGCCGTCTGGGGCGCCAAGGCCATGGAAGAGAGCAAGCTGGACGACGCGCTCAAAGCACACCTGGCACAGGCCGTCGCCGACACCCCAGGCGCTCGCCTCCAGCTCATCAAACGCGGCGAATCCCGCAACGGCTCCGCCACCAGCTTCTTCATCGGCCTCTCCCAGGAGGACGTTGCCGCACTCTATCGCTTCGAGTTGCAGGACTTCACCGACCTCGCCGCCATGGACCTGCCCGCCATGGTGACCGAAATGCGCACCGACCCCGCGCGCTACTCCGCCCACAAGCACGACGAGCCCCTCTTCCTCGTCTGCACCAACGGCAGCCGCGACCGCTGCTGCGCCACACTCGGCGTCCCCGTCTACCTCACCATGGCCGCCTACGCCGGCGACCAGGTCTGGCAGACTACCCACACCGGCGGCCACCGCTTCGCCGCCACCATGATCGTCCTGCCGCACGGACTCTACTACGGCCGCCTCAGCGCAGAAGACGCCCTGCCCATCGTCGACACCTACAACGCCGGCGACGTCTACGCCCTCGACCACTACCGCGGCCGCTCCTGCTATAAGGCGCCCGTCCAAGCCGCCGAATACTACCTGCGCGCCGAAACCCACCGGCACTCGCTCGACGCCTTCTCCCTCCTCGACGCCGGCAACGAAGACGACGTCTGGACCTGCCGCTTCCGCTCCAACGGCGACGACATCGTCCACGAGCTCTTCGTCCTCGCCGAAGAATCAGAGTTCGCCAATCCACTGAGCTGCCGCGCATCGGCCGCCATCGAGCGCGTCCCCCAATACCGCCTGCTCTCCCACGCCGTCCACGCCCCCACCCCGGCCTGACCTCCGTCGCCGCCGCAACATTAGCCGGCTGGGGTTGCTAAGAGCGTTACAATTCAGCCACAGTCAATTCACGAACCACAGTGAGGAGAGCAAATCCGTTTCTCTCCTCACTTCTCTTTACTCACTCCTCGCTTTTGGCGCAACGCACGTTAACTCCTCAGTGAACCGTCCTTAATACCCCGGTTTACTGCTGCCGCAAAAAACTGCTTCCATTCTCGTCAAATTTCCGCCTTCTTTTGTGCTAGACTTCTGTGGCGCGCGGCAAAGCCAATGGCACTGCCAGCGCGTACCTGTTTACAGGCCCGTCTGTCAGTTCCGATCCGGACGGAACGCAGACCGGCTCCAAAATTCGCCTTCCTGAACAAAGGCGTGCCCACAAACACACAAGACTGGGGGAAGTCTCTCATGTTTGTCAAGAGTATCGGTGGGGTGCAGATTACTCTGGTTCTTCTGGCCGGCCTGCTGCTGACCGCCTGTGTGCCGGTTCAGGCGCCGGCGGACACGGCGAGCGCCATGGAAGCCACAGAGCTGACCGTCTACTCAGGACGCAACGAGAATCTGGTCGGACCTCTGCTTGAGCGCTACCAGGAAGTCAGCGGCGTCACCGTCAATGTTCGCTATGGCGGCACAGCCGAACTGGCCGCGACAATAATGGAAGAAGGTCAGAACTCACCTGCCGACGTCTTCTTCGGCCAGGACGCCGGCGCGCTCGGCGCCCTCTCTCTCGCAGGGCGTTTCACACAGCTGCCGGCAGAGATCCTGGACAGGGTCGATCCCCGCTTCCAGAGCGGCAGGGGCGACTGGGTCGGCGCCAGCGGACGCGCTCGCGTCTTCGTTTACAATACCGAAATGGTCAGCATGGACGAACTGCCCAACGACATCTGGGAGCTGACAGAGCCCCAGTGGAAGGGGAAGATCGGCTGGGCGCCCACCAACGGCAGCTTCCAGGCCTTCGTCACCGCCGTCCGCGTTCTCGAAGGCGAAGACCGGGCTCGTGAGTGGCTCGAAGCCATGATCGCCAACGACGTGCAGGTCTACGCCAAGAATACGCCCATCGTCGAGGCCACCGGCCGCGGCGAGGTCGTGCTCGGCCTGGTAAACCACTACTACCTGTACAGATTCCTTAAGGAAGATCCCGGTTTCCAGGCCAAGAACCACCACCCGGCCGCCGGTGATGCCGGCGCCATGATCAACGTGGCCGGCGCAGCCGTGCTGGATACCGCCAAAGACCGGGCCGCAGCCGAGGCATTCGTCGCCTTCCTGCTCTCAGACGAAGCGCAGACCTACTTCTCCGAGCAGACCAACGAATACCCCCTCGTAGTCGGCATTCCGACCACCGCCGACGGGCTGCTGCCCCTGGCCGACGTGAACACGCCCGATATCGACCTGACCGACATTGATGACCTGCAGGGAACACTCGAGCTTCTTCAAGAGGTAAACGCGCTGCAGTAAGGGTTTCGTTTCCCTCTTTTACCCCAAAACACACCCGGCGGACGCCACCTCCTCGACGTCTTCCGGGTGTGTTTCCCTCTCTAAAACACCTGCTACCAACAGCTCCGGTTTCTTCGTGCCCCTTCAACCCTTCACAGACTCAACGTCAATCCGGCCCAGCCCACCAAAGATATAACCTCCCAAAACCGACCAGCCATCAAGTCCGGGAGGTGTTCACTGAAAACTAGAAACTGAGAACTAATAACTGCAGTTTCAAACTATCTTCAACTGCGGCTGACTGCCCCCCGACACTGCCCGCAGCTGCGCCACCACCTTCTTGGCCAGCTCACCGAACGTGCGCGCCGCTGCGCCTGCGGGGTTGGCGGCAACGATCGGCCTGCCCCGGTCGCCCGAAGCGCTGATCTCGGCCTCCAGGGCGACAACGCCCAGCAGGTCCGTGCCCAGTTCGCGGGCCGCGGTCTCGCCGCCGCCGCTGCCAAAGACCTCACCGCTCATATTCTCGATAATGCCCAGTATGGGCACCTCCAACTGCTCAAACGCCGCCGCGCCCCGCCGTGCATCCGCCACCGACACCATCTGCGGCATCGTCACGATCAGGCCGCCGGTCAGCGGCGCGATCTGCGCCAGCGAAAGCTGCGCGTCCCCCGTGCCCGGCGGCAGGTCCACGATCAGATAGTCCAGCTCGCCCCAGCGCACGTCGGTGAACAGCTGCTGGATCGCCTTGTGCAGCATCGGCCCCCGCCAGATCAGCGCCTGCTCCGGCGGCAGCAGAAAGCCCATGCTCATGAAGCGCACGCCATGCGCCTCCGCCGGGATCAGCTTGCCCGCTTCCACCGGCGGCATCTCATCCACGCCCATCATGATGGGGATATTCGGCCCGTAGATATCGGCGTCCAGCAGGCCAACCGCCGCGCCCGTCTGCGCCAGGCTCACCGCCAGGTTCACGCTGACCGTGCTCTTGCCCACGCCGCCCTTGCCGCTCGCCACCGCGACGATATTCTTGATCTTTATCCCCAGCTTCGCCTCAATCCGCGGGTCCGAAGGGATCCCGCCCGCCGCGCCGCCACTGTCGCTATTTCCACTGGCCATAGTCGTTTCCTATCCCTCGAATCCCGGCATGCCGCCGGAATGTTGAATGCCTGCCGCTACCTTACTCTGCCCCTATTCCCCTGTCAAAAACGCTTCGCCCTGCGCATCCGCTTCATATAAGGCCGTATCAACTCTCCTAACCCCAGCAGTTCACTGACCACTGACTACTGACCACTGTCGTCAACAATCATCCGCGCCGCCCGCTGCCCGATCTCCACCGCGTAGTTCGTCCCCCGGTCCCACGGGTACACCTGGCTCATCGACGCGAAGTAGAGGCCCCGCAACGGCGTACGCAACTCCGGGATCATTGCGGCGTAGCCCCGGACGGGCACCGGCTGCGCATACGTAGCCCGGTGCAGCCAGGCGCCCGTCACCCACTCGGGCCGGAACTCGCGGTTGAAGCGCGGCAGCGCCGGCAGAAACTCCGCCAGCAGCTCCTCCTGCGACATCGAGAAATAGCGGTGCGACGGCTCCAGGTAGTCGCCCAGATAGAGCAGATGATCGCCGCCGTAGTGGCTCGAATCGACCATGTTCGTGTGCTCGACCAGAACCAGGAACGGCAGCCCCTCCGCCTTGGGCACGTTCACCCAATAGGTATCCTTGAGCAGCGGGCGGTCCAGCGCCACCGTTATCACCACCGCCCCCATGTGCCGCAGCGAGCCCAACTGCGACAGATAGCTGTCCGGCAGCTGCGGCGCCAGCCGCTGCATCAAACCCGGGCTGACCGTCGAGAGCACGGCGTCGAAGCTGCGAGAAGCCGGCGGCTCGCCTCCATCTTCGCCCTTCTCCCCGCTCTCTATCCTGAAACCGCCCGCCGGCAGCGGCGTCAGCGAGCGCACCGGCGCATTCGTCTCGATCGTTACCCCCCGCTCGCGCGCGGCCGCGCCCAGCCTGTCCACGAAAGCCTGAAAGCCCCCGCGGTAGTAGCCGAGCCGCGGCGTACGCTTGTAGACCCTCGCCCAGAACCACGCCAAATTGACATCCTGGAAATGCGGGCCGAACTTGCCCTCCAGCATCGGCCGCCACAGCTTACCGTAGGCCGTCTCGCCCATGCGCCGCGCCAGCCATTCATCCGCCAGCAGGCGGTCAAACGCTCGCCACGGCGGCCGCGGGTGATATTTCAGATAGGCCAGCACAAGGCCCATGCGCAGCTTCTCGGGCAGCGACAGATGCGGAAACCGCAGGAGGTGTGTGGGGCTGTCAAGGGGATAGTTCGCACCCTGAAAGTGCATGACCGTCGAGGGGCGGTGGATCTCCAACAGGTCGCCCGCGCCGATCTGTTCCGTCAGCCGTATGATCGCGTCATCGTTGGTGAACAGATGATGATAAAACTTCTCCAGCGGCCAGTCCCAGCTTGCCCGACCCTTGAAACCCGACGCCAGCCCGCCCAGCTCCGGCCCGTTTTCGAAGACATGCACCTGCGCACTGCCCGTGCCCGCGAGCTCGTACGCCGCGGTAAGACCCGCAACCCCGCCTCCTATGACGGCAACTCGAAAGGCGCCGTCCCTTTTAGGCGGTGCATCCCGTACGAGCGGATCCGGGGAGTCCATCAAAGTCCCGTCCTGTCGCAAACCGCCGTGTCGCTGTGTTCCGTTGACATTTGAAGAATCGTCCTCCGCGGCCCTCCGTGGAACGAAAAAAAACCAGCGCACAGAGGCGCTGGTCTATGTCCATTCGCGGAGCGCTGACCTGGGTCGCAGAACTTCCTGTTCAGGCTGCTGCCAGCGTCAACGTACCCATGCCGCTCAGCTGGCGGTCGATCTCTTCCTGGGCGTTGCTGTACAGCCGCAGCAGGTCGGCGTCGGTCCCCTTGAAGGTGCGGATCGTCTGCAGCGAGCAGAAGGCGCAGCCGCGCAGGAATTTATAGTAGTTGCTGTGACACTTCATACAGTCGCCCAGATTGATCATCATCAGCACGAAAGCCAGACTGTCCGGGTGCGTATCGGGCAACACCGACACTCGATCGACCAGCTCGCGCCAACTGTCGCCGCGCAGATCCCGCAACGAAGGGATCAAGTAGGCCGGGAAGAACAACTCCGCCTTTCCGTCGAGTACCGCATCATTTACATCAACCATACGTCCTCCCTTTACTCGTCCAACTCACTTCACGTTGGCGCTCAGACCTCTGACGGGGTGTTAACCAGGAAGACTCCCGCTTCAGTATACGTCCTTTCTTATACGTCTAAACTATCGCCGGGATTCAGAATCGCGCACTCAATGTCGGACTCGTCCTGCAGCTTCTGCGCAAAGGCTTCCACATCCTGTTCAATCGGCGGGAATGTATTGTAGTGGAAGGGAAGCACTTTCTTGGCTTTCACGAACTGGGCCGCTTTGATAGCGTCGTCCGGCCCCATCGTGAAGTTGTCGCCGATCGGCAGCGCCGCCAGGTCCACGCCGCCCACGTCGCCGATGAGGCGCATATCGTAGGTCAGGCCGGTATCGCCGGCGAAGTAGACGTCGGTGCCGTCGTTGAAGTGGATCAGGATGCCGGCGGGATTGCCGCCGTAGCTGCCGTCGGGCAGACCGCTGCCGTGATGCGCGATCGTCAGTTTGACGCGGCCGAAATCGAAGTTGAAGCCGCCCCCAATGTGCAGCTGGTGCACGTTCTCCACCCCCTGCGCCATCAGCCAGTCGCCGATCTCAAAGTTGCAGATCACGAGGCAGCCGGTGCGCTTGGCAACCGGGATCGCATCGGCGATGTGGTCGCCGTGTCCATGCGAAATAATCATGACGTCGGCGTCGACGCTCTCCGCGGTCGCGTCCGCCGGCGCCACCGGGTTGTTCGGCGCCAGAAACGGGTCGATCAGAAGCTTCGTCCCGTCCGCATCAACCCCAAACGTCGCATGCCCATAAAATGTAATCTTAACCGTCATCGCCCTACCTCCTCAGTGGCCGGCAATTGCTAAAGGCTCGGCCAATCGGCGTCACTAAGAACTGAGACTGACTACTAAAAGCTGCAGTTATTCGCCCGACTCTGCCTTCCGCGCCCGCGCACGTTCCTGCGCCCTGCGCTTCAACTCCTCCATGCGCGCCCGCTTGGCCGCCGCGGCATCGTCATCGTCGCTGCCGCCGCCGTCTGCCGCCTGGGCCTGGCGCTGCGCGGCCCGTTCTTTGGCCAGCGCCTGCAGCTCGGCCGCTGAGCGCTTTGGCGCTGCCCCAGCCGTAGCCGTCTCCTCCGCGGCCGCCGCACTCTTGGCTGCGGCCCTGGCCGCGGCCTTGGCAGCCTTCTCCTCCTCCTGCTTGCGCTTCTGTTCCTCTTCTTCCTTGCGCCGCGCCTGCTCCTCTTCGTACTGCGTCGGCCACAGCGCCGCGTAGTACTCCAGCGGCACCGTCAACTCCGCCATGTCGTAGACAAGCTGCGGGTAGCGATCATAGACCGCCAGCTCGTAGTCATGGTTCATTTTGATGGCGTCGAAGGGGCAGAACTCAACACAGAAGCTGCAGCTCATACAGACCGCGGCGTCGATGTAGAAGTCGGAGCAGCGGGTCATCGGCTTGCCGTTCTCATCGCTGTCGCGCACGATCCAGATACACTGGGGCGGACAGACCTTGGCGCAGATGCCGCAGGCGGTACAGCGGTCCTCCTGCTTTTCCGAGTCCCAGATCAGCATCGGGATATAGCGGAAGCGCTCCGGCAGCAGCCGCTTCTCCTCCGGATACTGGATCGTCAGCAGCCCTTCCTGGTCGATCGGCTGCTGAATCACGCGGCGGTTGTTGCCCAGCTCCAGGCTGCCCCTGTAGCGGTCGGGCACACTCTCGCGGTCGTCTTCGAACGTATCCAGAGCGTGCTTCAATGTCACGCCCAAACCCTTGAGAAGTCCTGTTCCAAACATTCTGTAAACCCCCAAGTGCAGTTTTTAGTAGTCAGTTTTTAGTTTTTAGTAACGGCACTCCACGCACTCGCGGGCAGTTACTAAAAACTGAAAACCAGAAACTGAAAACTATCTGTCCACTTCGCCCAGGACGATGTCGATGGCGCCCAGGATTACGATCGCGTCGGCCACCTTGTAGCCGACGCTCATCGGGCCGAGGGCGTTCAGGTTGATGTAGCTGGGCGAACGGATGTGATAGCGCCACGGCTGCGTCTTGCCGTCGCTGGCCAGGTAGAATCCCAGCTCGCCCTTGGGCGCTTCCAGGCGGCCGTAGACCTCGCCTTCGGGCGCGCGCAGGGTGTAGCCGCCGCGGCCGCCGAGAATTTCGCCCTCGGGCATGTCGCGCAGCGCCTGCTGCAGGATGCGCACGCTCTCCTTCGCCTCCAGCAGCCGGATGTAGTAGCGGTCGAAAATGTCGCTGTTGGGCAGCGTCGGGATGTCGAAATCGAAGCGGTCGTAGATGCCGTAGGGCTCGGCCTTGCGGATGTCGTACGCCAGGCCGCCGGCCCGGATCATCGGCCCGCTCACGCTGAGGGCGATCAGGTCCTCGACCGCAAGGTAGCCGACGCCGCGGCCGCGCGCTCTCAGGATTTCGTTCTCGGTCAGCAGCCGGTCCAGCTCATCCAGCGCGCGCGGCAGGCGCTCGTTGGCCAGGTAGGTCGCCTGCCCGTGCCAGCCCTCCGGCAGGTCGCGCACCACGCCGCCGAAGCGCATGTAGTTGCACATCATGCGTGCGCCCGACACCGCTTCGAACAGGTCCAGGATCATCTCCCGCTCTTCGATGGCGTAGAGCGCCGGCGTCTGCAGCGCGCCCAGGTCGTTGAGGATAAAGCCGATCGACCAGGCGTGGTTGACGATGCGGGTGAACTCGGCCATGATCACGCGCAGGTATTCGGCGCGTTCCGGCACCTCGATGTCGGCCAGCTTCTCCACCGCCAGCGCGTAGGCCCAGTTGTTGCTCATCGAGTTCAGATAGTCGAGGCGGTCGGTGAAGGGCATGTTCATCAGCCACGTATTGCGCTCGCCGATCTTCTCGTGATTGCGGTGCAGATAGCCCATCTCCGGCTCGAGCGCCAGGATCGTCTCGCCCTCCACGCGCGTCAGCATGCGGAACACGCCGTGCGTGCTCGGGTGATGCGGCCCCAGGTTGACGACGATGCTCTCGGTATCCAGGTGCGGCTTGTTTTCGTGCTGGGGCGCCTGGCTGACCGGCACATAGGCGACGGCCTCCTGCCACGAGTCCGGGTCCCATCCGGCCGGATAGGTCGTGTTCTTGGACCACGGCAGTTTGTCCTCGTGGAACTCGTATTCGCCCTTGGGATGGCGGCTGCGGAACGGCTTGGCGTCCTCTTCGTAGTAGGCCTCATGCCAGTCCTTGCGCATCGGGTGCCCGTGGAAGCCGTCCCAGAGCAGGATGCGCCGCAGATTCGGGTGCCCGTCAAACTTCACGCCGAACAGGTCGTAGACCTCCCGCTCCTGCAGATTCGCGCCCGGGTAGACCGACGTCGCGCTCGGCACGGTATCGTCCTCCGGCACGCGCACGTGCAGCGCGACCGAGCCGCCCCCGCGCCGTGTGCTGTAGAGGTTGTAGACGATCTCAAGCCGCTCGCTCACGTCGCCGCGCAGCTTGCCGCCGTAGCCCTGGTAATCGACGCAGGTCAGATTGGAGAGAAAGTCATAGCCATGCGCATCGCGCAGGCGGGTCAGAACGTCCAGGATTCTATCCGGCGCAATTATGACCGCGGTCTCCGTATCCTCGGCCCACGTGCCCAGGACCGCGTCTGCCAGATCCTGTTCAAGCCCCAAATCGTTAACCGGCGCTTCCGCCACAGCAGTTCCTTCAGTCATTCCAAGCTCTCAATATATCGCTGAATTCTATCTCTTATGTCCCTACCAGCCCGGTCACAGCAGTTACCAAAGACTGCCTACTAAGAACTGTCCTACCCCTGCTTCGCGCGCCAGCGTCTCTTCGCCTCTTCCATGCGGGCAATCGCCTTTTCGGACAGTTGCACCGGCCCGCGTGCTTCGGCTGCTGCGCCGCCGGCCCCGTTGCTGGCCGCCGCGGCGCCGTTTGAAGCCGCCTTCAGCGTCGTATCCTTGATCAGCTCCACCTGCCGCGGGTCGAAGACGTCCGGCCCGAGCCTGGGCACCGGCACGAACTGCGACGAGTCCTTCTGGTACCAGGGCACCGACACCACGCTCTGGCGGTCGACTTTTTCGTGCATCTTCATCAGGCCGTAGATCAGCGCTTCCGGCGTCGGCGGGCAGCCGGGTACGTAGACGTCCACCGGGATATATTTGTCGATGCCGCTGACCACGTTATAGCCCTCTTTGAACGGTCCACCGCCGGTGGCGCATGCGCCCATGCTCACCACATAGCGCGGCTCCGCCATCTGGTTATAGATGCGCACGATGGCAGGCACCATCTTCTTCGTCACCGTGCCGGAGACGATCATCAGGTCGCTCTGGCGTGGGCTGGGCCGCATGACCTCCATCCCGAAGCGGGAAAGGTCGTAGCGGCTGGCGGCGGTGGCGATCATCTCGATCGCGCAGCAGGCCAGCCCGAACAGAAGCGGCCACATGCTCGAGCGCCGGCTCCAGTTATAGATCTTGTCCACCGTCGTGATCAGGACGTTCGCCTCCAGCTCATCGGGAACGCTGATCTCGTCATGCAGAAAAGGTCGTAGTTGGTCCTGTTTCAGCTGTTGAAAATTGGGCGGAAGTGATGCCATGCCGGGATCCCTGTCAAATGCTCCCGCGACCCCTGACCATCCACGCCCCGCAGGGCCGGCGCCGCGTACAGATTAAAAACGGAACGCCCCATGCGTCCATTTGCCCACCATAGTCCAAATATACCTTATCGCAGGGGAAAAAGCAAGTGAATTTCGTTACAAGTGGATTATAAGGCCGACGCATACACGGGTCAAGACACACCGGCCAGGGCAATTGCATTGTGGTTTTGAAGCACCTTGAAAAGATATTTCCGATTGCAGCCGGCCCGTTTGCGTTTGGCAGCGATGCCGACCCTGGCAGATATCTCATCTGTGCGGTGGACGAGAGTTCATGAGCGTTTACGAGAGATTACAAGCGTTTTCGGGTTGTCTTGACAACAGCTCATTGGATATGTCTGACGGGCTGTGACGGGGTCTCGCCAGAGCAGGTTGTCTCGCATAGGCGTTGGACGAGAGTTTACGAGCGTTTGCGAGTGTTTGGGTGATGTCTGAACTGTGATTTACGTGATTCATGTGATGGGCTGCAGTCAGGGCCTGGCTGGCGCAGGGGATCTTCGTACCAGTGTCTGAGCAGGGTGTACGAGAGTTGTACGAGAGTTGACATGGCGGGACAGGTTTGGCGTTTCAGCGCGTGTTAAGTCGGATTAAGTCGGATTAAGTCGGGCCAATTCTTTTTTCCGGCTCTTTGTCGTTACACTTTTGCATCAGTTTTCCCTGATGTGGCGTCATTTCCCGGTTCTGACGGGCACTCCACGACTCTAAACTGCGGCAGACTCACGGGGGTCAGCCGGCGGTTGTGGGCTGGGTGTCATGTCAGGACGCTCAGGATCGGGATAAGTCGGGTCAGAGCGGGCAGTTTCCCCTTTTTTGGTCTTTGCGCTTGACTTCGCGCACGTTTCCTCACCGTCTTTGTTGGGTACCGGGCAGCCTACAATCATCTGAAGGCCCTCCTTCGCCGTCAGATTCTCTGCCAGAGGGATCCATGGCTTGACGACAGTACGCTCTCAGTTATGAAAATTGAGTTTTCGGCATCAGGCTATTATATCACTGCTTTTGATGTAATTGCCCTGATTTCGGGCGGTTCAAGTCGAGTCAAGTAGTGGTAAGTAGTGGTAGGTAGTGGTAAGTCGTGGGATTTCTTTTTTTCTTGACTCGAATGCTTGCCTTCGCCGTCGTTTCCTCGTCGCCTTTGATGGCCTATGGGCAGACAGTTCATAGGCAGTTCATCGATTTGCAGCGGCCCTCCTTCGGCTTCAGATTTTCTTTTGGCGAGAGTCATGGCTTCTCGAAGCCAGAGCGAACGCATCCAAATTCGGACGCAATTATAGCACATGAATGGCACCCACAATGGGCGCTCCTGCCCGAATTTGGGAACCTTACGAGGCCTTACCCCAAATCGATGCAATTGTCCTGGGTCAGGGCGGGTTTGAACGTATTTCGACGTATTATGACGTACTATGACGGAGGGTTTCTTTTTTTTTCAGCCCGTACATTCTTGAGTTCGCAGACGTTTCCTCGCCGTCTCTGAAGGGTATCGGCAAATGAAGGATGGACAGTTCACAGACTTACAGCGGCCCCCTTTCGGTTTCAGATTTTCTTTTGGCGAGAGTCATGGCTTCATGATGATGCGCTCTCAGTAACGCCTATTCACATTTTGGCACCAGGCTATTATATCACTGTTTTGGATGCAATTGCCCTGCTTCGCAACTCAATTCAGGTGCAATTGGCCTGGCGGCGGGGATGCCGCCTTGCCGCGCCGCGGGAACGTCGGATGGCGAAGCTGTCGAACCGACCATCCTCCTCGCAATGCCTCTGTCTCATAAAATTTACGTGCTTGTACGTTTTTGACAGATTGCAACCGCACGCAGGCAGACCGGGGCAGAGGGAAAGCATTGAAGAGTTCTCCCAGTTGTGCTTCGATGGAATTATCATCAGATTTGCCAGACACCGTCTGGCGAATTCTGTCCAACGGGTAGTTTAAGTAGAGGAGACGCATGTTCTGAAGGTTCTGACGGGAAAACCCCCGTCCAAACTGCGGGGTCAAGTCGTTCGCCAGTCTTGCAATCAGCCCCGTCCCGTACTCGCCCCATACTCTGGCACCAGCGTCCATTTGCACTGCCGGGCGCGGTGGTCCAGTCTTTGGGGCCCACTTCAGGGCGCTTTTCTGTCTGCGTAAGAGGTTGAGAGCTGTGCGGGGCAAAATGGTCAAGTTATGCTGCGCAGGAAAGCCTTGGGTGCTGTTGCGCGCATTTCATTCATCGTGGACCGATTGTCTTGATGGTGGGTCACTGGCCTTCTCGTCTGTGTGTTGGACGAGAGCTTACGAGAGATTACGAGTGTTTGGTTGATGTCTGAACTGTGATTTACGTGATTCAGGTGATGGGCTGCAGTCAGGGCTTGGCTGGCGCCGGGGGTCTCATTCCAGTATCTGCGAGAGTTGTACGAACCTTTACATGGCGGGGCGTGTTTTGGCGGGAATATGGCCGAAAAAGCGGTAAGGGCGGCAAAGTAGGGTAAAAGCGGGTGATTTCTTTCTGGTCCTTGTTGTGGTTACGCTTTTGAATCAGGTTTTGCGTGTCTGGAGCCTGTTCCCGGTTCTGGAAAGTTCTCTACGATGCTCATCCACTGCTCTAACAGACGACAGACTTATGCCGGTAAGCTGGCGGTGGGGGGCAGGGGGTCGGGTCCGGACGGTTAGGGTCGGGTTGAGTCGGGTTAAGTCGGGGCAGAGCGGGCAGTTTTCCTAGTCTTGGTCTTTTGCGCTTGACTTCGAGCACGATTCCTTGGTGTCTTTGTTGGGTTATGGGCAGCTTAGATTCTTGCAAGGGCCCTGCTTCGCCTTCAGATTCCCAGCTAGCGGGAGTCATGGCTTCATGATGACACGCTCTCAGCAATGCCTATTCGTATTTTGGCGTAGGGCTATTATATCACTGTTATTGATGCGATTGTCCTGGGCGGCATGGCGCGTCCTAACCAGTCGCACTCCCACTAGGAGCACGGGCGTCAGAGCCCGCATCCAGCGCGACAAGGCAGCTGCAGTCACCAGTGGAAAGCGAGGAATCAGCCGAGGGTATGCGTGTCGGCTAGGACGAGGGACCCGAATTCGCAATCGCTGCCAACCCAAGTTTTGGAATGCCAGATTTATGTGATACATTTGGGAGCATATTACTAATTCCCCATGTAGGGACTGTTGTGGAAATCGTCAACAAGTCTGTTCTTGTCAACGCAAGCAAGAGATGCGCCGACGCCCGTAGCCCACTTCGCGCTTGGTGCAGCGAAATGGAAGATGGAGTCTGGAAAACACCGGTCGAGTTGAAAGAACAATTTCCCAATGCCTGTACTGTTTGCGGAGATCTCGTGGTCTTCAACATTAAGAGAAATAGATATCGACTGGTGGCGAGGATCAACTTTCAGAAGGATATCGTTTTTGTAAAATCCTTCGGCACACAAGGAGATTGCGACGATATCATTGCTGAGGAGGTGTAAAGCGGGTCACCAATAAGTCCAAAGGAGGCCGGAACGCATGAAAAAAGACGACGCAGGCCATTTCATCAAACTCATTCGAACAGAGGAAGATCACAGGCAAGCACTGGCACGAATCGACGAAATTTTCGATGCCGAAGAAGGCACACGCGAAAGCGACGAGCTCGAGGTTCTCGTCGAACTGGTGAAGTCATACGAATCCAAGACGGTTCCCGTCGGTTTCCCGGACCCGATTTCCGCAATCAAATTTCGTATGGATCAAGCCAACCTGACGCAGCGAGACCTCATCCCTTACATTGGTAGCCGCGCAAAGGTCTCAGAAGTCCTATCCGGTAAACGGGACATTACCATGTCTATGGCACGGGCTCTTCATGAGCATCTCGGGATTCCAGCCGACGTACTTCTGAAGCAACCAGGCGCAGAATTTGCCCCCACCCTGAAAGGGAGCGACCTGAGCCGTTTTCCTTGGAACGAAATGATAAAACGTGAGTGGGTTTCAGCTTACCGCAATATCCCGGATTATCTGGACGATATGTTCCAAGAACTGGTGGAACCGGCTGGCGGCTTGGACATAGCGACAGCCGCTCTGTTCCGTGAGAACAGCCATCGTCGAATTAACGCCAAGACGAATCTCTACGCGCTCACGGCCTGGTGCTGGTACGTCCTGGGCGTAGCCAACAAGAGCGCTCCCCAGGTTGACTTCAACCCGGATGTCGTGGACGAAGCATTCATGCGCCAGGTTGCCAGATTCAGCCTGGCCAAAGATGGTCCTCTGCAGGCGCGGAATTTTCTGGCCCGACATGGGATCGCACTCGTTGTCGAGAAGCACCTTCCGCGCACCTATCTGGACGGCGCCGCCCTGCGCCTCGGTGATGGACCGCCAGTCATTGGGCTCACGCTCCGCTACGACCGCATTGACAATTTCTGGTTCACCCTGATGCACGAATTGGCCCACGTGCGTCTTCACTTGGAAACCAACGAAGACAACGCTTTTATCGATGATCTGAACTTGGAACCGAATGAATTGGAAAGACAAGCCGATGAAGGGGCGAGAGACGCGCTTATTCCGCCAGACCTGTGGGAATCCAGTCCGGCTCGCGAGAACCCTTCACCCATGGCTGTCTACAACCTCTCCCGGGAGGCGGAAGTCCACATGGCGATCGTCGCCGGCCGGGTCCGCTACGAGAATAGCAATTATCGTTTGTTGTCCCAATTCGTCGGGAAGGGGGAAGTTGGTTGTCAGTTTGAGAAGGACCGAGATGACTGAACGGCCAGATTCGTCGACGGCTTGATATGCAGACTGCCACAGGGAAGACGCGATCCCATCATTAGATTCATTTGAACTCGGAGGCATACTATGGAACTACCCAGCTACTTCAATGACATGCTCACCAAGATCCGCCCTTCACAGGATCTTCTGGATATGTGCGTCGGGGCTCACACGGAATTACGAGAGACCTTGGTTAACGATTCAGAACTGAAAGACATCGTAGTCACCACCTTCTTGCAGGGCAGCTACCGAAGGAGTACGCTGATCCGCCCTGTGAACGGCTCAAAGGCCGATGTGGATGTGGTTTTGGTCACCAGCCTCGACCCGATCAATTGGACACCCGCTCAGGTTCAAGAACACTTTTGCCAAGTCTTGAGCAAGGACAGCCGTTACCGCGGAAACTACCGACGGCAGGGCCGATCGATAGGTATATCGCTTGAAAAGATCAGCCTTGATCTCGTCATAACCGCTGCACCATCGGGAACGCTCAAGGACGTCCTGAAGTCAGAAGTTTTCGGATCCGAATTCTCGGTGGAGGCCCATCCTGAATGGAAGATCGTAAAGGGCCCGTCATTTCCAGACGGGGAATGGAAGAGCGAGCCCCTGCTCATCCCCGACCGCGATGCCGGCAGATGGGAACAGACCGATCCCATCTCACATATAGAATGGACCCACGACAAAAACCGCAAGACCGATGGCCACTACGTAAACGTCGTCAAAGCCCTAAAATGGTGGTGGACATGGGAGAGTTCTGGTCGAAAAGGGCTCCCCAAAGGTTACCTCACTGAGTGTCTGGTTGGACTGCATTGTCCTGATGGTTTAGAAAGTGTAGCCGAAGGGGTCACCCTGGTCCTGGAAGGGATTCGCGATGCCTACGCCTATAATGTGCATCAAGGCACGACCCCCTTCATTGCCGATGTTGGTATCCCTTCCAACAACGTGTTCCAGCGAGTGCCGCCAGACTGTTTCAGGGAGTTCTACGATTCAGTAAAGGCGTGCGCGACGAAGGCAAGGGCAGCCTTCGATGATCCGGACCAAGCGTCTAGCGCCAGAGGTTGGATCGGCATTTTCGGCAATGTCTTTCCGCCATCGAATAACGCCCCAGCCTCCAAGACATTTCAAAAGCCCAGCCAGCCGGCGGAGCCGAGAAAGGCTAGGTTTGCCTGACTTGGCTTCACTCCAACCATCCGAAGCCCTGCTTAGCGCTCGCAGGTCTCTGGAAGGAATCCCCGGATATCGCCTGCTTGACGACCTTGCTTGGCACAATGAGACGGAGAGTTGGTTCCTGAGATGCCGCCTCACGGTGAATATTGCTAACGGGTTGCTGCCGTCTGCAACGGATTGGTGCGTGGTCATCGAAGATAGGGACGCAGGGGGAGATGTTTCGATTTATCCTGCGATGAATGGAGGGATCAAGTCGACATTCCCACACCAGCTATACAACGCTCCTTCGGAAAAATCATGCCCTTGGAGAGCCGGCAAGATTTGCACCACCACCCCCGAGAGTGTCCTTGGTCGACTCTCCCAACGGGAGGAGCCCCTGAGCCTGGAAGCGCGCCTTATCTGGCACGTTGAGCGCGCGCTGTTGTGGATCACGCTCGCGTCTGAAGGCACTTTAGGGGCAAACGACGCGCCGTTCGAACTGCCAGACTTCCCCGGAGGGAACGCGCTGCGATTCGTGTTCTCCGAAGACCAAGGTTCCTTTCAATCCATCCCAAACGAAAATCACCGGAGCGGGCTGGCCCGCCTGCGCCGCTTGACGCTTCCGGCGGGTGACACCCTCGTTGTCGATCAATTTCAATCGCACACAGGCGAAAGCTTCCGCTCCGTCACTTGGGGCACAACAATAGCGAATGCCGCTGCGTCGCCGGCCGATATCGCCAAATGGATCCTGCTTGATTCGACACCGCGAGTCGGTCCTTGGCAAGTTCCCGTTACCTACGGGGAACTTCGGCATGCGATGCAGGAGCAAGGACTCTCCTTTGATGACATCGTTCTCCCATTTCCTGCCAGCCTTCGCGACGGCCGCCGTCACCTGCTCCTGATTGGATTTCCGATTCCGGAGATTATCGGAGGCAACCCGGTCCAGCTCCATTGGCAAGCGCTCCGCCTTCCCGTATTGGGACGCTGGGTTCCTAATGGTTTCCGCAAGAATAAGGCCGGGTGGAGGATGGCCGATCAACATACGATCGTCTCCGACAGCAAGCTCTGCTGGATTCGATCAGAGAACTGGAGCCCGGCCAATTCACACGCACGCGGGCGGTTTGCCCCTGAGGTCGCGAACAGAAATGTTCTCATCATCGGCGCAGGAGCGCTCGGCTCAGCCGTTGCGGAACTCCTGGTTCGTGGAGGCCTCAAGCGCCTGACAATCTGTGACGCCGATCTGGTTGAACAGGGAAACTTGGCCCGCCACACCCTGGGTATCCAGGACGTAGGAGCAGGGAAGGCGATGGCTCTGGCAACACGACTGCAGTCCACCTCCGCCCACGTCAAGGTCGCCATCATCCCTTCAGTTTTCCCGGCGATTACGCCGGAACAGAGAGAACTGGCTTCCGCTTGCGATCTCGTCGTCGACTGTACTGCAGAGGAGAATACCTTGTACGCTATTGAAAATTATCCTTGGCCCGAAGATGCCTATGTAGTGTCTCTCTCCTTAGGATGGTATGTCCACAGACTGTATGTTGTCGGCGCTTCCTGTAGGAAATTCACCCGGGATAGCGTGGTGAACCTTCTGCGCCCATCCGAAGAAGAGGACTTGGCGAACCATCCTGCACGAGAAATGGTGGGGGAGGGTCCGGGGTGTTGGTATCCGGTGTTTCCCGGACGGAGTGATGATGTATGGATGATGGCAGCAATGGGAGCAAAGGAACTGGAGCGTCTTGTGATGCAGTCCGATTCAGGTCTCCGTGGCTCGATGTTCAAATGGGTCAGGGAGGACAGTTTCGGGGGCGTCTCTCGACAAGAAATCAACTGATGGCGGCTCTGAATGTGGATGAGAATGTCTTTCCGCATGTCGAGATAGGTGAAATGGCCCTTACAGCCATGCTGTCTTTTTGCGAACAAGCGGCCCATTTGGAGACCGGAGGTATACTCGTTGGCTTCTATACTGCCGATGGGACGCTTGCGCATGTGAACGAAGCGCTAGGGCCGCCGCAAGGATCGAAGTTAACGCCAACAGAATTCACTCGAAACACAGGGTTGAGGAAGGCGCTGCAACAGAGGTGGCCCGAACAACAGTATTACCTTGGAGAATGGCATTCCCATCCAAGAGGACTAACGAGCCCATCCCGCCAGGACCGGCGCCAGATGGCAGAAATCGGGAACGACGCTGCGTATTGCTGCCCCAATCCAATCCTAATAATTGTGGCTCGCAGCAGAGCTGATTGGCGGGTAGGAGTCTGGGTACTCATCAACGGCAGATTGGTCCGTGCAAAAGAGGAGACCTATGGCGTGTAGTAGACTGCAGAATCTCCTCCGCCGATTTGGTGGACACCGCCCAAGCCAGGCTGGCCGTGACACTGTCGATCCTCGTGGACCCGTTTTTATCTCCTACCGCCAGAGCGACGGTTCCACGCACGCCACTGACATTGCATGGGCATTGCGAGCCGCTGGCGTCTCGGTCTGGCACGACCGAAGTGATCTGCCGCCGGGCGATACAGAGCATCGTCTCGCTGAGGCACTCGAATCTGGTCTCTCGGGAGCAGTTCTGCTGGTGACACCCGAAATAAGATTTTCCAGAATCGTGCGTGAAGTCGAACTGCCAGTGCTGCTTGAACTTGAGAAGAACCCGGCTTTCACGCTATCGGTGATGTCTTTAATCGATCACCCGAATGGGGAACTTGACTTTGACGCGCCCGACCAACTCCTGAAACAGGCTCGGGGGACACTGAGACGCCTCAACCAGACACCGGCGCGGAAGCCTTCTCAGAAAGCGGAAGCGGCCCATGCACACTGCCGGAGACGCATGCAGGCGATCAAGGAGGATGTGAAGGCCGTGGGAGGGATGATAACCCTGGATGTACAGACACGCGTTGCGCCTTCCACAGCACAGGGCGATGCAGATCTGATTCTGCGTCTGCGGCCGCCAATCGGAGGCAAACGTCTGCCGCATCGGCAAGGTTTGGAGGACCTTCAGTTGTTCCTCGCGGGGCTTCCTCAGCTTCTCCAGGACGCGGGCGCTAGGCACACGCGACTGAGCGGTGGCGCACACCTGTCATCCGCATATGCACTTGGAGCCGCGCTACCCACCACCCTTTTTGGACGCACAGAAGTCATCGACACTGAAGGCCGCGTCTGGACTCTCGATGGCAACGCACCTGTGCCGGAGGTGTCGAGCCGGCTGCTGAAAGTGAAAGCGGTCACAACTGACTGTGCGCCGCCCGGAGAGATCCTCGTGTATCTGGATCTGCGCTCGCCGCCGAGCAACACTGCTTTTGACGAGTTCGTCGTAGAAAATGAGGGCCGTTTCGCACGCGCGTTTCGCGTTTGCCCTATCCGGGCCGGCAACCTCAATTCGGAAGATGCGAAAGCAATCATTGGCGAAGCCTCGCAACTCATACGCAAACAGGCTGGCCAGTTTCAGACCACCACTGTGCATCTGCTGTTGCGATGTCCTTGGCCAGTCGCTTTTCTCTTGGGCCGCGCACTCAACACTATCCGTGCCCACCTGTACGAATGGGAGGACAATCCAGACGAATACGGTAATTCTGCTAGGCAAAGATACTTGCCAAGCCTTGTGGTACGCTCGGGTGCTGGCTGTAGCCCAATTGAGCAAGTCTCCCTACCGAAATGATCATGAACCAATCCGGGCACGCCCAGCACTTTCTGCGTAACATGTTGCATCCTTTAGAGACCCCGAATACACAGCTGCTCATGAGCAGCTCCGCACCACTGATGACCCCAGCGAGCCACATACACGACTTCTTACCGAAAAAGCTTCCCAAATGATTCTCGAATGGCACGATCTAAATGCCCGACATGCGGCAACCTTCTTTCCGATAGCCGCACTGTTGCTATATTTCCTTATGAAATCCGCAGGTGTCAGGAGGTCAGTCTACGACCTCCTGACAATGTTTCTGAGGCCAATCATTCTGTTACCGATAGCTGGGCTGCTTGCCAATGTTGCTTTCCTCACAGTCATTGCTGTAATTGTAGGAAGAAAATATGGATTATGGCAGACACTCCCTGTTGTAACTGCGACTGTATGGGCTATTACAACCGGTGTCTCGCTTTTCTCCCTCTTGCAAAGAAACCTTGAAGAAGCTAACGCTTTTGGAAGCAGAGCCGTTTCGCTACTGGGACCATCATCCATCCTAGCCGCTTTTATGGGTGTTGAGGTCCTGTCATTTTGGGGGGAGTTAATTCTCTTGATTGTACTGACTCTTCTTGTACTTGTGGTGACTGCAAATCGTAGCAACGGTCTAACGATGGTCTGCACTGTTCTCCTGTTTGTATATGTGGCCGGGTCGATTTCAAAGGTTATGTGAGCTTGGCCCCAAAAACTGGACCACAAGCTAAGGTGTATAATGGAGCAAGTCACCAAGCCTGTGGAGGGGCAGTACGATGGTCAAGAAACGGCGGCGGCACTCGGCAGCCTACAAGTTTCGGATTGCGCTGGAAGC
>JAJEDI010000017.1 GCA_022821585.1 Caldilineaceae bacterium | reverse complement strand
CCATGAGCGACCACACCAAAGTCTCAACTATCGCACGCCGGCGGAAGAGCACTTCGTGCTCTGTTCAGAGCCGGCCGCGTTCGTCTAAATGCACCTTATTTTTCCCATTTCGTGGTCTAACGATTGGGGCCAACCATAACTTTACGGACGGGGTGGAGTTAGGATCGGTGACAATGCCGAAGTTTTCGGACTTGGACGCCTTCTCGTCGTCGTCCGAGTTGTACAGCCTTACAATGAGATTGTAGTCTTCAGTTGGACAGGAAGTGGCCACCGTTCCTACTCGCACCTCCGGGTTTTGGTCGACAGTACCCATTGGCATTTTTGCGTTTCTACTCAGCCCCGCACCGTGGCAGTCATCTGCATAGTTCGGGTTGTCATTCATAACGAAGGCTTCGTAGGTGTAACTCTCTCCTTGAATCAGGTGATGAAACTTAATCGTCACGTCAATCGCAATACCACGGTAGTGGGTTCCGGAAGGAATCAAGATGTCAATTGACGGCCCAGGGAGGACGGTGAACTCCCGGGTGTCAGTAAGATATTCTTCGTTGGCGCCATTAAAAAGGACGAATCGTACTCTATATGAGCCGGTATCACAGCCAGTATAGGGTATGGAAAGGCCGTTGTTGGGGTATGAGATGACTTTCCTCGAAACATAAACGGGATGAACGTTTTTGAGTTCACCAATCGGAGCGACTTCGCAGCTGTCAGCGTCTACCCAGTTTTCACCGTCTTTGCGCTGCAAGTCTAATCTGTGGGTGTAGTCAGGATACTCTTCCTCAGACAGATTGCTTAGAGTTACCGCGATCCAAGTTCCATCTCCCTGCCGGATTGAGTTGTCACCAAATGAAATGCTGACTGAAGGTGTACCACTTTGGGCGAGGGCTACCTGCGTATTTGGCGCGAGGAGGACTACCAGCGAAACGAGAAGCAGAATGCAAATCCCGATCGACATGCCGATCAGAAACTGTTTCTGCCTCTGCAGTGGTCTTGTCCCTCTCTTATGGGCGTCCAACATTCACCTATTTCTTGTAGGGCATCGGAAGATGCCGCACTATCCTCAGTAAAAAAATTATGTTATCCACATTTGGAGTGTCAAACAGTTGAGCAGCTTCCCCGGCCGCCGAAAAATGACTCTATTATTCGAGTCGTCTTGCGTGGCAGTCGGGCATTTTACCAGAGTAGAACAGCCCTGAGGGGCGGCTCGGATTTCTCAGTCCTATCGCCTAAATGTCATGAATCTTGCTACCGGTCTGAAAATGGTCGATCATTATACGTAGACGGGGCGTATAGGAATTACCCTGCGTAAACAGGTCTTGCGGTTAGGAAGCGTTCCTCCAGGCGGAGCCGAAGTCCGGGCGGTTGCCGCGACGGCTTGCGAATAAAGACGGCCAAAGTCATTGCGAATTGAGCCTCTTCACCTGCCATTTTCGACTTCGAAAATCGGAGAGGGGATTGAGACGAGTTTACTTCGCGCTGTCTAAGGACCTATAAGGATAGTTCGCCGCGACTAGGGGAACGTCTTGTCCGTGAATTGAAACTTAGCGAGAGCAGGATGTAAGTTCACTTGTACTTTCCCGGTGGAAGGGCATAAGCGCCTGGCTGGGACTAATCGTGAGGTCCGTAGTTTGGAGCGTGTTCGAGGGCAGGCACCTACTGGATTTTGTTGGGACTGGTGGGACCTGGCTTGACGAATCTCGCTCGATTGGGCACCTGTCTCGAATACCGGCACACGGTCGACGAGGCATGTTGTAGGGCCGGGGGCGTTGCGGGGGCGGAGCCCCCGCACAAGGGAGGGCCGAATAGGCCCGACCGCCCAAAAATGCGAGGAGAGAGCGAAGAGGAGTGAGGAGGGAGAACTGCCGTTTACTATGCCGAAGATTGGATGACGGCATGGCTATGGTTTAGTCGCTGGCGGAGGATTGCGAGAGTTCACCCCTATTATGGGATGCACCCCTACCGGTGGGCGAATTTGACTTTATCCTCTTTGTTCAGTAGTATTGAGCCTTGTTGGACATTTGGCGGAGCGAAGAGGTCGGGTAGGGAAGAGCGGCCACGCCGGCATTTGCGATTACAAGCGATGAGAAACACGGAACTACCGTCACAGTTGACCTGCATAAAGAGCAAGAAGCGGAATCCAGACTGACCTGTCTGTAGTTTGCGCCTGCTCAGATGCTGCAACCGTAGCGACCGGCCATTCCAGACAGGATGGGCCGGTTTTTTTGTTGCCTTAGAGTTCGCTGGGAGCGCGACCATGAGTCTTGAACAGTTTGCCATAATCGAATCGACGCTAAGAGAGGGTGAGCAGTTTGCCAATGCATTTTTCGACAGCGGGCAGAAGGACGAAATCGCTCGCCTGCTCGACGCGTTCGGTGTCGAATACCTGGAGCTGACCTCGCCGGCTGCCAGCCCGCAGAGCCGGGCCGACTGCACGCGCATAGCAGGGCTGGGACTGCGCACAAAGCTTCTCACTCACACGCGCTGCCACCTGGACGATGCCCGTCTGGCTGTGGACACCGGAGTCGACGGTATCGACGTCCTCTTTGGCACCAGCAGTTATCTGCGCGAGTTTTCGCACGGCAAGTCAATACGCGAGATCATCGACAGCGCCATAAAGGTGATTGAATTCATCAAAAGCCAAGGGCTGGAGGTCCGGTTCAGCAGTGAGGACTCATTTCGGAGTGACCTGGTTGATCTGTTGACCGTTTACCGCGAAGTGGACCAGATTGGAGTGAACAGGGTTGGGATCGCCGACACGGTGGGAATCGCGACGCCCTTGCAGGTTCATGACCTGGTACGAACTTTGCGGGGTGTCGTCTCGTGCGATATCGAGTTTCACGGCCACAACGATACCGGCTGCGCGATCGCAAACTCCTACTGTGCGCTTGCGGCCGGCGCTACGCACGTGGACACGTCGGTGCTCGGCATCGGTGAACGCAACGGCATCACGCCGCTGGGCGGGCTGGTGGCGCGTATGTATGCGGAAGACCCCGAGCAGATTCGCAGCAAGTACAACCTGCCGATGTTGCGTGAAGTGGAGAACTTTGTGGCGGAGATCGTGGGCGTCGACGTTCCCTTCAACAACTACATCACGGGTTACACGGCCTTCACGCATAAGGCGGGAATACATGCCAAGGCGATTCTCAACAATCCCGATACGTACGAGATCCTGGATCCGGAGGACTTCGGTCTCACCCGCTATCTGCACATTGCACACCGTCTTACCGGCTGGAATGCAGTCAAACAGAGGGCCGAGCAGCTGCAATTGGACCTGACCGACCCGCAGGTGAAGGAGGTCACGGCGCACATCAAGACGGAGGCAGACCAGCGCAAACTCAGTCTCGATGACGTAGACGTTTTGCTGCGGGAATACCACAGCCGTGCGGTGACGGTAACCACTCCGCCCGGCTAAGGGGAACGGCGATGGACAGACATTTTTCCTCTCAACAGATGGGCCAAGCGGGCGACGAACGCGGTCAAGTAGCCCGAACTTTTGCTCAGAAGGCTCTCGCCCGCGCCGCCGGTCTCGATAGTGTCGAAGTAGGCGAGGTTGTCGACGTGCGCCCCGACGTGGTCCTGAGCCATGATAATACAGCGGCAATTCGTGAGACCTGGTTGCAGTTCGGCCAGGAACGGATTGTCATTCCACAGAAGCTTGCGATCACGCTGGACCATGCCGTTCCTGCGCCGACTACTCGCCACGCGCAGAATCATGCCGAGATCAGGGCGTTTGTACGGGAGCAGGGCATTCGGCACTTCTTTGAAGTGGGTAGGGGGATCTGCCACCAGGTCCTGAGTGAGGAGGCGCTGGTTCTGCCGGGACAGATGATCCTGGGCGCGGACAGCCATACGCCGCACTTCGGCTGGTTGGGCGCTTTTGGAGCCGGAGTAGGCCGTAGTGAGGTCGCGGCGCTTTGGGCGACAGGCGAACTGTGGCTGCGCGTGCCGGAGTCAGTTCGTATCGTCCTTGAGGGCGAACTGCCGAAAGGAGTTACGGCGAAGGATTTCGCCCTACGCATCATTGGAGATTGGGGTGCGGACGGCGGGCTGTACGCTTCTGTGGAGTTCAGCGGCAGCGGCCTGGAAGCCATGAGCGTCGACTCGCGGATGGCACTTGCCAACATGATGGCAGAGTTTGGCGCGAAGTCTTCTTATATTCCGCCTGACGGAAAGACCGTGGCATACCTGCATGAAGGTCTTTTGCGGCGCAGGACCAGAAAGAGCGGGGCGGCAAGTACGGATGACCGGCTGCCAGAGATCGAGGAGATGGGCGTCTTTCCTGACGAAGATGCCGCGTACCGTGCCACTTATAGGTACAGTTCCGACGAATTGGAGCCGACGGTAGCCTGCCCGCACACAGTGGACAATGTTGCGCCGCTTTCGGCGGTGGCAGGGACGGAGGTGCAGCAGGCTTTCATCGGGACATGCACAAACGGGCGACTCGAGGACATTGCCGAGGCTGCAGCAGTTGTACAGGGACGCCAGGTTGCAGTGGGGACGCGCCTGCTGGTCATTCCCGCGTCCAGCCTGGTATTGCAGGAGGCTATGCGGCGGGGTTATATTCAGGCGCTTATTGCTGCCGGCGCCGCTATCGGCACGCCCGGCTGCGGCCCTTGTATGGGCAATCACATGGGGGTGCCGGCGACAGGGGAAGTAACCATTGCAAGCGCTAACCGCAACTTTCGCGGGAGGATGGGTACCCGAGACGCCGAAGTTTATTTGGCGAGTCCTGCGGTGGTGGCGGCGTCGGCGGTTGCGGGCAGGATTGCCGATCCCAGGGACATTGTGTAGGGAAGGAATACGTGCGATCTAGCCGACATCAGCGCTCGCACAGCTGTGCTGGTGGTTTAAGCTGGTGGCGACAGTAGGAGGACTCGAGGTGATTCAGGGCAGGGCCTGGAAATACGGGGACAACGTAAATACCGATGTGCTGTTTCCGGGCAAGCATACCTATACGGCCAAAGGGCGGGAAGAGATCGCCAGTCACGCGCTAGAAGACCTGGATCCGGCATTTGCGCCCAACGTGAGGGAAGGCGACGTCGTTATAGGCGGCCGCAATTTTGGCTGCGGATCCAGCCGTGAGCAGGCTGCGACTTGCCTGGTCTACAATGGGGTCGGCGCGGTAATCGCACAAAGCTTTGCGCGGATATTTTACCGGAACGCCATCAACAACGGCTTGCTTGCAATCGTCTGCCCGGAAGCTGCGCAGGCGATCCGAGGGCAGGAGCCCGTTTCGATTGATCTGGAAAGGCGGACAATCGAGTGCGCGGCCGGTTGCTTTGAATTCCCGGCACTGAGCGCGACTGTGCAGGAGATTCTAGAGGCAGGGGGACTCGTAGAGCAGGTCAAGCGACGCCTTGCGTCAGTTCGATCGAATTCCTGAGCAAGTGCGAGAGCCGTCGAATGTTTCGGAAGCTCATCTATGCCAATGCAGTGGGAAAAGTTAGCGAGGTTTCTGCATGTCTTTCGGCGGCTACAGTGGCGGGTGGCAAGACCAACGACTGTGGGAGTCCGGTTGCTGGCGGTGGAAAAGGGAAAGGTTCTCCTCGTCAGTCATACTTACCTTGACGGCTGGTTTCTTCCCGGCGGAGGCGTGCAGCCAGGAGAAACTCTATGTGATGCGGTCATTCGGGAAGCTGCCGAGGAGGCCGGGGCCGGACTACAGAACCTGAGGCTGTTCGGCGTTTACAGCAATTTTTCTGAAGGGAAGAGCGACCATATCATCGTCTTTCTCTGCGAGGACTTTAGTTGGCGAAAGTTGAGTAGCGGCGAAATCGAGAGCGTCGACTGTTTCGATCTTAGCGGTCTTCCGGAGGGTACTTCCCCTGGCACACGTAGGAGAATCGCAGAATATGCGGCCGGCGAGAAGGCCGTTGCAGCGCGCTGGTAAGCATTCGAAGGTAGGAATCCATTTCAATTCAGAGGAAACAGCAACAGATCAGGAGAAGTAGCATGGTAGTACAAACTGTTACGGCAGTGACCGAGTGTCCCGAGTGTTTCGGCGAGGTTGAGCTTGACGACGTGATGGAGAACGAAATCGTTCAGTGCGGCGAGTGCGGTGTGGACCTGGAGGTCATTGCGGTCGATCCGGTGGCGTTGGACCTTGCGCCTGAAGAGGACGAAGACTGGGGGGAATAGGAAAGATGCGAGTTGGCATCCTCTATAGCCGCGTGCGCGCAGAAGAGAAGCTGCTGTTTGAGGAATTTACGCAGAGGGGCGCCGAGTTCGACTTGCTAGACGATCGCAGGTTGATTTTCGATATCAGCGGCGGGACGGACTCGGAGTGTTATGACAGATACGACGTGGTAGTCGAGCGCTGTATCCATCACGGGCGGGCGCTGGTCAGCTTGCGCATACTCAACGACCGCGGCATCCCGACGGTCAATTCGGTGCAGGTGGCCGATGTTTGCGGTGACAAGCTACAGACGACAAGTGCCCTGACGGCGGCGGGCGTTCCCTCGCCGCGCACGAAGGTCGCTTTCACAGCGGAGAGCGCATTGGATGCCATGGAGGAACTGGGATATCCCGTGGTCATGAAGCCTTCGATCGGATCGTGGGGGCGGTTGTTAAGCAAGATCAACGACCGTGAGGCCGCGGAGACGGTCCTGGAACACAAGGAGGTGCTGGGTACCTATCATCACAGCATCTTCTACATTCAAGAGTATATCGAGAAGCCGGGACGAGACATTCGTGCGTTCACCGTTGGCAGTGAAACGATTTGCGCGATATATCGGGACTCGCCGCACTGGATAACGAACACGGCGCGCGGCGGTCAGGCCTCTGTGTGTCCGGTAACAGCGGAACTAAACGAACTGTGTGTGAAGGCCGCCAGAGCGGTCGGCGGCGGATGTGTCGCCATTGACGTGTTGGAGGACCCTGATCGCGGACTCCTGGTCAATGAAGTTAACTACACAATGGAGTTTCGTAACAGCGTGCTGCCCACGGGGGTCAACATTCCGGGCCGAATCGTCGATTTTGCCATGCAAGTAGGGCGCGAGGGCTGGGAAGCGGCAAACAGTTGATTTTGGGACGCAAAAGGAAACCGTTTACAGAAAGTGAACATTAAGGACGTGGGGAAAGGGAGTCCAAGCGGTAAGATTACAGTCTCGATTCTCGGCGCCAGCGGCTATGCCGGCGGCGAACTGCTGCGTCTGTTGTTGGACCATCCGCACGTCGACATAGGTCAGGTAACGAGCGAAAGGAACGCTGGGTCATTCGTTCACTTTACTCATCCTAACTTGCGCGGGCGCACGAGGCTGAAATTTGTCAGTGCTTCCGAGCTGGCTCCATGCGACCTGCTCGTGCTGGGACTGCCTCATGGCGGCGCTATGGGGCGTATCAATGAATTCGCTGAGATGGCGGATCTTATCATCGACCTCAGCGCCGACTTCAGGCTGCGGGAAGTGCGGGCGTACGCGGACTGGTACGGCAAGGAGCACAGCGCGCCGGACTGGCTCGGAAGGTTCGTGTACGGGCTACCTGAATTGTTCCGGCGACAGATTTGCGGCTCGCGCTATGTTAGTGGAGTAGGCTGCAATGCTACGGCCAGTGTCCTGGCGGTGTGGCCGCTCTTTGCTGCAGGGCTGGCCGACCCGCAGCGGGACCTGATCTGCGAGGTAAAAGTCGGGAGCAGCGAAGGGGGGAATCGTAGCGGCGATGCTACGCACCACCCGGAGCGGGCGCGGGCAATGCGAAGTTTCGCACCTACGGGTCACCGACACACCTCTGAGGTACTGCAAGCCCTGACGGAGGCAGGCGCCGAAGATTATTCAGGGGTGGCCGTTCATATGAGCGCGACTGCGGTGGATAATGTACGCGGTGTTCTGGCAACGGCCCATGTTTTTTTGAAGGAGGGCGTGAGCGAGCGGGACCTGTGGCAGGCCTACCGTCAGACGTATCGTGATGAGCCCTTTGTACGAATCGTCAAGGAGAAGACCGGCATCTACCGTTACCCGGAGCCGAAGATTCTCAGCGGGAGTAACTACGCGGACGTTGGTTTCGAACTGGATGAGCGGACGGGACGAGTGGTTGCTCTTTGCGCTATAGATAACCTGGTCAAGGGGGCGGCGGGCAGCGCACTTCAGAGCATGAATCTGATGTATGGCTGGGAGGAGACGACCGGGTTAGGTTTCGCGGGGTTGCATCCGGTCTAGAGTAGCGAGACAACTGATCAAGATTTCCGCTTTGTTCAGCACCTTCTGTCTTCGTTGAGGACGCCGTCATATGGGTCACATGGATGCGCAAGCGGATGACTGACCGAAGTTCTGTCATCTCTCTATTGTGGACGCCGAGCAAGCGGCGGGTTTTGGTGAAACTCAGAGGGGATGCCGACACGGGGGCAAAGCGTCTGAGGGAATCGGTTGACGCGAGCGATGAAGTCTCAGGCCGTGTAGCAGGGCGCGGGGTGAAGATTGAACGCCATCCGGACCGGGCCGGTCGAAGGGGGGCATTCGGGTCTGTGTTTTACGGTGTCGTACAGGGGGACGGCGAAAACTGCCGCCTGGTAGGGCATTTCCAAATGCATCCGGTAGGCCGTCTCTACATCGCCGTTTGGATCGTACTGAGTACCGTTCTGGCGCTGGCGTTCTTGTTAGCCGGCGCCATGCGGGCGACACCGGAGAGCGCGGCCGAGGACGCGCTTCCTTTCCTTATACCTGCATTGCTGCCATTCTTCGGATTCGCGCTTGGCTACTGGCAGCGGCGCAGAAGCCTGAACGACGAAACGGCCATTCACAACTGGCTTGACGGCCTTTCTGAAAGTCGTAGAGAGTCGACCTGAGATATGCTTCTCGGCGCAGGCGGAGGTTGGAATCTGCCGTATAATATAGTTTGCAATCGAATGAGTCAGCGCCTAACGGGGAGGGCACTATGTCAACCATAACCCACTTAAAAATGGCTGAACTGGAAGAGAATCTGGGAGATATTCGATGTTCGCCCAGGTCTGAAGGCACGCTGAGACTGATCGTGAGGCGCCCGCGTTCGGGCGAACGGGAGGTTGTCGAAGAGGCCGAACTTACTGTCGCCGAAGGGCTAGAAGGTGACAACTGGAGCACCCGTACCCCTGGCGTCCCGCTCGAGCCGGAACGGCAATTGACCATCATGAACGCCCGCGTTGCCGGCCTGCTGGCGCAGGATGAAGACCGCTGGCAGCTTTTCGGCGATCAGCTCTACATCGACCTGGAATTGAGCGAGACAAACTTGCCGGTTGGCACACGCCTGGGGTTGGGCGGGGCGGTTATCGAAGTGACGCCGGTGGACCATACCGGTTGCAAGAAGTTCGCGGAGCGTTTCGGCGTTGACGCGGTCAAGTTCGTCAGCACTCCGGTTGGCAGGGAGCTGCGGCTGCGAGGCATGTATGCGAAGGTGGTCCAGCCCGGGTTCATTCGCGCAGGTGATACCGTGCGCAAGCTCTGATTTCCTTTTGTTGATGCCATCCGTTTGCCCTCAATTCACAAAAGAGGGCTGTTGTATGGTGCTAAGCAGGTCCTGCTGCTCCAAGTATGTTTCTGCCCGGTCAAGGCGTCGTAGGTGAGTGGACCTGTGCCAGACAATTAAGCGCAAAGTCTTTTGTAGTCCTGGACCAAAAGTTTAACTTCACCACTTTGAACGGTGCAACTTTTCCCCTGGAAACTGCAGGTTTTCGCCAAGGACACTTGGTACTTGCACACTTACATTGCCGAGCAGTGTATAGTGCGCTGCCAGTGCTAAGCGTTGCCGCATTCTGCCGCACCCCCGTCATTTCCTGTCTATTCTGAATCCCAGCGCTTGGCCCTGCCTTGATTCAGGTCAGGTCCGGCAAGTGATGTCAATACCCGTAATCGTGGTAAAATGGACTTGCTGCCTAACTCGCGCCGCTACTAAACCGGATTTGAACGATGTCAACCGCGCCTGTGGAACTGTCGACAGTTGCCATGTCGGACCAGAGTCGCAGCTACTTGCTGCGGGCGCTTCGGCTGCTGCGCCCGTACTGGCGGTTGACATTTTTTGCGTACGCGGCGCTCCTCGGGACCACTGCCATCCTCCTTGTCACGCCGCAGTTCATCCGCTGGATCGTCGACCGGGGCATTCGTCAGAATGACCTGCAACTGCTGACCTGGTCTGTTTTGGGTCTGCTGGCGTTGACTGCCCTGCGAGGCGTGCTCACATTCTGCTCTAGTCTTTTGGCGGAAACTGCCTCGCAGGGCGTATCTTACAGTTTGCGCCGGGACCTGCACGCTAAGCTCACGGAGCTCTCGTTTGCCTACCACGATCGTACTGAATCAGGGCAACTCCTGTCCCGGTCAATGCAGGATGTGGAAAGGCTGCGGATGCTGACCGGCCGGTCGGTTCTGGGGCTCGCCAACGGAGTAGTATTGCTGGTAGGCTCGGCAGTAGCGCTAATCATGATGGACCCACTTCTGGCACTTCTGGCGATGCTTACGATGCCGATACTGGCTCATCGCGCGATGCGTTTTGGCGCTCACTACAGGCCACTGTCGATGGGGATTCAGCAGCAGCTGGCCGTGTTGACAACGCGGTTGGAGCAGAACCTGCGGGGGGCGCGCATCGTTAAAGCTTTTGCGCAGGAAGACGCCGAGATAGACCGGTTCGAGGAAGAGAACCAGAAGTGGTTCGGACTGGCGGCATCCACGGCCCGGCTCACTGCGCTGAACATGCCCTTGCTGGACCTGATTGCCAATCTCGCCACTGTAATCATCGTTTGGCTGGGCGGCTATTTGGTAATCCAGGGGGACCTGACCCTAGGCGAGCTTGTCGCATTCATCACCTATCTAGCCCAGTTGACGTCGCCGATCCGCAGGCTAGGCTTTCTCGTTCCTTCCATTGCCATGGCAGGTGCGTCAGCCGAACGCGTTTTCGAAATCCTGGACGAAGAGACGCCGATAAGGGAGGCGGAGGATGCAAGGCCATTCGGTCCGATGCGCGGACACCTCCGGTTTGAGAAAGTCTCATTCAGCTACGCACGCCCGCATAATGTGCTGCGAGAAGTTTCGTTCGAGATAGAACCGGGAGAGGTGCTGGCGCTACTCGGCCCAACAGGCTCGGGGAAGTCATCGATCATCAATATGATTCCCCGCTTCTATGATCCGACGGAGGGGCGAATCCTGCTGGACGGACAGGATATCCGCACGGCAACACTGAACTCACTGCGCAGTCAGATTGGCATCGTGCTGCAGGAGTCCACTCTGTTTGCGACGACCATTCGCGAAAATATCGCCTTTGGGCGGGCTGACGCCACTGACGAGGAAGTAGTGGACGCAGCCGAGGCCGCACAGGCGCACGAGTTTATCGAGAGTTTTCCGGACGGCTACGACACCAAGGTGGGGGAGCGCGGGGCAACTTTGTCAGGTGGGCAGAGGCAGCGGGTCGCCATAGCGAGAACGCTACTGACCGACCCCCGCATTCTTATTCTCGACGACGCGACGTCGAGCGTGGATACCCAGACCGAACACTTGATTCAAAAGGCCCTGTCAAACCTAATGAAGGGGCGGACTTCGGTCATAATCGCTCAGCGTCTCAGCACCGTGCGCATGGCCGACCAGATCCTGATGTTGGAAAAGGGACAGATCGCGGCTGCAGGGAACCATGAAGAGCTGTATGAGAGATCTGCGCTTTATCGCAAGATATACGAGGAACAGTTGGAGAAGGTCAAACTGTAGAGGGTTGGCCGATCGCAATGTCACTTTAGGCGGTAAACAGAGCGGATATGTCAATCTCAATCGGATCGGCTGGGCGCAGCGGGGGACCACAGAGCCTACTGCGCAGCATGGCGAAGGAAGCCGAAGGCAAGGCTTTTGACGGGCAGGTAGTCAGAAGACTCCTGACCTACCTGCGGCCCCATCGGGGCAAGATGGTGGCTGCCTTCTTTCTTATGCTCGTCGTCACCGGGACGACGCTTGGCATCCCGCTTCTGCTCAAGGTCGCAATCGACCGCTACATCGCCTCGAAGGAACTGGCAGGCCTGTCGCAGATTTCCGTTCTGATGGCGGTTGTTTTTCTGCTGCTTTTTGGAGCCGCTTCATGCCAGCGCTTTTTGTTGTCATGGGTGGGGCAGCGTGTGCTGGCCACCTTGCGCGGACAGCTGATGCGCCACTTGCAGGCATTATCACTGGGGTATCACAGTCGGCATATCGTTGGTGTCACGATATCGCGGGTCATAGGGGATGTGGCGGTGATTAACGAGCTGCTGTCACAGGGATTGATCACCCTCATTGGCGACCTTCTGGTCCTGATCGGGATCATTGCAGTCATGCTGGTTCTCAGTCCCTCGCTGGCGCTTCTCACTTTCAGTACCATCCCGTTGATGCTGATCGCGACCTTCTTCTTTTCACGAAAAGCAAAGGTCGCCTTTCGACAGACCAGACAGAGCGTGGCGGGCGTTGTCGGCACGCTGGCCGAGCATCTGGCCGGGATGCGAGTGATACAGGCATTCGCGCAGGAAGAGGCGATGCGAAGTCGTTTTGATAGTGCCAATCAGGAAAACCGCAGCGCGTACGTCGATGCGATGTCCCTTTCCTTCATTTTTCTGCCAACCGTGGAGTTTCTGGCTGTGCTGGCGACAGCGATCGTTCTTTGGTTTGGCGGTCGGGCCGTGGCGCAGGGCGCCCTGGAAATCGGGGTTCTGGTGGCATTTCTGGCCTATGTCACCCGTTTCTTCCAGCCGATTCAAGAGCTGAGCCAGTTGTACACGACGATGCAGTCGGCAATGGCCGGCGGGGAACGTGTTCTGGAACTACTCGACGCTCGCCCAGAGGTGGCCGACCCGACCAACGGCAAAGAAATGCCGGTAATCGAGGGGCGTATCGAATTGCGTCGAGTCGACTTCTCGTACGGCAGCGACGTGCCCGTCTTGCATAACGTAAACCTGACTATAGAGGCGGGGCAGACGGTCGCCCTGGTCGGACCGACCGGTGCCGGCAAGTCGACGATCGCAAATCTCGTGGCCCGCTTCTACGATGTGAGCGGTGGGGAGGTCCTGATCGACGGAATCGATGTTCGCACGGTTATGCAGCAGTCGCTGCGGCGACAGACCGGCATAGTCTCGCAGGAGCCGTTTCTGTTTGCTGGAACGGTGCTGGACAACATTCGGTTTGGCCTGCCGGACATTGAGGCCGATTCCGTCGAGGAAGCGGCAAGGCAGGCCAACGCTCACGAGTTTATCATGGAACTTCCCAAGGGGTACGGGACGGAAATCCTTGAAGGCGGGGCCAACCTTTCGATGGGGCAACGGCAACTCATCTGCATAGCCAGAGCAGTTCTCGCCGATCCCCGAATCCTCATTCTGGACGAAGCGACCGCCAGCGTCGACACTGCTACCGAGGCTTTGATTCAGGAAGCGCTTGACCGGCTTCTCAGCACTCGCACAGCCATAGTAATCGCCCACCGGCTAAGCACGATCCGCAAGGCGGACCTCATTTGCACGATGCAGGATGGAAGAATCGTCAGTCGAGGAACACACGATGAGCTGCTGGAAGAGGGCGGACTTTACGCAACCCTGTATCAGCGGCAGTTCATGGAAATGTAGCGAATGGAGCAGGTTGAGCGAGCTTCACTAGATGGAGCAGTTAGGACCCCGCGGCAAGAACGAGTACGGATTACACTAACCCCCCACTGTTGATCAGAGGTATCTCGCAAATGTCAGAACGGTCGAATGTCTTGTTTCTCATTGCCGACGACCACCGCGCTTCGGCGATCGGGGCTTATGGGGATCCCACTGTTCGGACGCCGACGCTGGACCAGCTTTGCTATGAGGGGACTTCCTTCCGACGGAACTGCCACATGGGGGGATTGAGCGGGGCGGTTTGTGTTCCTACACGGGCTTGCATTCACACAGGAGCGCATGTTTTTCGTGCGACGGTTGGCAACGACATGCAGGAAGGCGGGTCCTTGAGTACTTTGGATCCTGGGCATACGTTTTTGGCCGAGCTGTTCCGCCGGAACGGGTACGCCACTTTTGCGACAGGAAAGTGGCACAATGATGCCGCCAGCTTTGCCCGTTCTTTTGGGGAAGCGGAGAATGTGTTTTTTGGCGGCATGGACAGTCATTTCGCGGTTCCTGTTCAGGACTTCGACCCGACCGGCGCTTACGACAAGAGCCGACAGCGGATAGGCGACCAGTTTTCGACCGATCTGTTCGGAGATGCAGCCATTCGTTTTCTTGAGCGGCAGGACGGGAGCCGCCCGTTCTTTCTGTACTGTGCATTCACCGCGCCACATGATCCGCGCACGCCTCCCCTCGACTGGGCGGACACGTACAGGCCAGAAGCCATGCCTTTGCCGGCCAACTTTGCAGGGGTTCATCCGTTTGACAACGGGGATATGTGGTTACGAGACGAGAAACTGGCGGAGTTTCCGCGTACGTCGGAGGACACGCGCAGGCACATTGCCGAGTATTACGGCATGATCTCCGATATGGACGAAAAGATAGGTGAGATGCTGGCCGCGCTTTCTCGCAAGGGGCTGGAGGAGGACACGATCATCGTGTATACCGCGGATCACGGGCTCTCGGTCGGCCAGCACGGCCTATTGGGAAAGCAAAACCTTTACGATCACAGTACGCGTGTCCCTTTGATTCTGCGGGGGCCCGGCGTGCCTGAAGGCAAGCCGTTAGAGGCGCTTACGCACACATATGATGTGTTTCCGACTCTATGTGAGCTCGCTGGGTTGGAGATTCCAGCAAGTGCGGATGCGAAATCTCTCTTGCCGCTGATGGAGGGATCTGTCACCGATACCAGACAGTATCTGCATTCTGTTTACAAGCACGTCCAGCGGATGACCCAAGATGGGGAGTGGAAACTGATTTCGTACCGCCGCGACGGAGACCAGGGGAAGGATCGAACTCAGCTCTTTCACTTGGCTTCTGACCCCTGGGAGTTGAACGACCTTTCCGAAGACCCTTCAGTTTCGCCCGAGAGGGAGAGGCTTGAAATGGAGCTGGCCCGCTGGCAAGAGGAGACGGGGGATCCCTTGCTCACGGTACAGAATCTGTAGGGATCCCGTTGCTTCCTTGCGGCATGCGCCCAGTTGACATTACAAGTAGGTAACCACTTTCGAGTACTCTCTCCTGCACTGCAGGTCGGATCCTGTAACAGAAGCAGACCGGAACGACTTCACCGTTCAGGTGTGAGACGGCACGCGCCACCAACTTGGAGAAACGATCCAGGTCCCGCATCGTCAGGTTGAATTTCACTTCTCCTACGATCCAAAGCGTTGTATCTGGTCGGGATGGGTCATGCGCTTTGCCAAAGGCGTCGATCTCCTCATCAACGCCGTCCCGGGTCTGCCAGACCCGGCTCAACTCTTCCACTTCCCAGCCTAGCTCCCGATGCAATGTGTCCTCGACTACTATTGCGGCCACACCTTCCAAGTCACCGTCTAACCGATTGCTCAGACCGCCCACTTCCCGGGCCAGACTCTGGACGGCGGATTCGGAGCGACGTTGCGCTTCTCCCAACTCGTCAACTCTCTGCTCCGTCCGCTGTTGCGCCTCTGCCAGCTCCTCGACACGTTGTTCAGTTCGCTGCTGCGCCTCTGCCAGCTGTTCGACGCGCTGCCCAGTACGATGTTGAGTTTCTCCTGAATCGCGGACGATCTCCTTGAGTTCACTGAAATCCTCGCGACGAACCAGGTCGTTATAGGAGCGGTAGATTACATCTGCCAGTACTAGCGCCTGATTCTCGTCAAAGACAGCTGAGAGTCGCTCTAGCATTTGAATCCGGTCTGCCATTCGACACAGTCTCCGCAATTCCTGCTTGGCCGTAGTTCACCCTTTGGATTATAGCACATACGCTCGATTTCTTGCCGCATCATAGTCCCCGTCACCCAATACCAGGGTTGATGAATTGTGTGACAGGTTCGCGGACAATCGGATTAATCCTTTAGCGGGCGTTTTTGCTTTACCTGCGTAGCAAGAGAGACTGCCCTACTGGGCACTTTATCTATTACCACGACGCATACTCGTATGCCGATACACACGCCGGTATTGCAGAAATTGAAAGTATTGCGGGGGCCTGTGCACATTGCATTAATCAGAAGTTGCATTACTCCTCGATGTGCATATAATAGGGCGAAGAAACTGACTAGAAACTGCATTTGCAGCCCTTAGCCGTTGAAAATGAGTAGTTTTTCTGTTTTGAACCTGCTTATTCGCCTTAGAGTTCTTCTTCTCGGCCTTGTAGCCCTTCTTGTAAGCGGCTCCAGGCCTTGAATGGTTGGCGAAGGCGTGGGAGTCCAGTAGGAAGGACTCCTTGCTCAGGTCAGTGCAGACCCTTCCTCAACCGGGAAGGGTTTTTCTTTAGTGGGAGCTTAGTTCTCAGGGAACAAGAGTGGACTTTGAAGCATCTAAGTTAAGACAAGAAATGAAACGCAGACTCCCGGCCTAATGGGTCTGACCAAACTTCGTCAGGCCAGGCGCGGGGTTGCAGGAGGTGAATAATGGCACTAGCCAAGAGAGAACCGGCGGCAAGCGGGTATGACCTGGGGCCCCTGGAGTTTACCGGGTCGCAGATGATTTGGGAAGCTCTGCTGCGTGAGGGGGTCAAGATAGTGTTCGGCCACCCTGGCGGGGCGATTTTGCCGGCGTACGACGCACTGGCCGAGTACGAGGCGGACGGCCGCATTCATCACGTACTGGTGCGTCATGAACAGTGCGCGGCACACATGGCCGACGGCTTCGCGCGCGCTACAGGCGACGTAGGGGTCTGTATAGTCACAAGTGGACCGGGGGCGACGAATCTTGTCACGGGCCTGGCGACGGCACAGATGGACAGCGTGCCAGTCGTGGCGATCACGGGCCAGGTGCCTACCAATTTGCTGGGTACTGACGCCTTTCAGGAGTCGGATGTGGTGGGCGTCACGCAGCCTGTGTGCAAACACAATTATCTGGTGACCGATATCGCCGAACTTCCACTCGTCATGAAAGAGGCTTTTTATATCGCTCGCGAAGGCCGGCCTGGTGTAGTTCTCGTTGATATCTGCAAAGATGTTCAAATTGAGACCGGTATATTTCGCTATGATTTCGAGATAAATCTTCCCGGTTTCGAGCCGTGGCCGGAGTACAGTCCCGAGTCGGTGCAGGCTGCGGCAGAGCTGTTGAACGAGTCGGAGCGCCCGCTTATTCTCGCCGGTCACGGTATTCACCTTTCGAACACCAGCGAAGAGTTACTGCAACTGGTCGAGAAGGCGGGGATTCCCGTTGTTACGACTTTGCTGGGAACCGGCAACATTCCCGAGACGCACCCGCTCAGCCTGGGAATGGGGGGGATGCACGGTGAGGCGTTTGCAAATCGGGCCGTACAGGCCTGCGATGTGCTGGTTGCTATGGGCATGCGATTTGACGACAGGATCACTGGGCGGCTCGACAGATTCGCGGCGAAAGCCAAGATAGTCCATTTTGAACTGGACCGGGCTGAGGTTGGCAAGAACATCGTTCCCGATGTGGCCGTTATCGGGGACTTGGCCGAAACACTACCGGCATTTCTTCCTCAGATAAAGGAACGCCGGCACCAGGAATGGGTAGATACTCTTAGTGAATGGCGTTCGGAGACAGATGAGGCCGATATCATTCAATTTGAGGTCGAGGAGTTGATTCCTCCCTTTGTGATCCGTCAGCTCTGGCATGCCACAGAGCAAACTGAGAAGCGGGTCATCGTAGTCACCGACGTCGGCCAGCATCAGATGTGGGAGAGCCAGTACTATATCCACGAGCATGCGGGGATGTTGCTTACCAGCGGCGGCCTGGGGACGATGGGATACGCTTTGCCGGCGGCACTTGGGGCACAGATGTCGGACCCGGATGCGTTGGTCTGGTGCGTGGCAGGTGACGGCGGGTTTCAGATGACGTTGCAAGAGCTGGCGACAATCCAGCAGGAGAAATTGCCAGTCAAGATCGCCATTATCAATAACGGGTTCCTGGGCATGGTGCGGCAGTGGCAGCAGATCTTCTATGACAAGCGCTATGTCGGGACGCCGATTCTTTCTCCGGACTATGTCAAGCTTGCCGAGGCATATGACATCCCCGCTGCCGTGGTGCGGCATCCGAGTGAAGTCGTATCGGTATTGGAGCAGGCGCACAAGACCGATGGGCCTTTCCTGGTCGACTTCCAGGTGAAAGAGGAAGTGAACGTCTATCCGATGGTGGCGCCCGGCGCTGCGGTGGACGAACTGATCCGGCGGCCGAAGCCTGGCTATGTTCAGGGTTACAGTGGAGTTCAACCGAGCTGGTAATAGTTTGGCAGATTAAGCGCCGGCGGCTGTCGAGTTCGCAGACGGACTGCGGCACGAGGAACAAAGGAACAGAATCGCCACAGGGGAGACCAATGCAATACACTCTTGTCGCCTGGATGCGCGATAAGCCGGGGGTCCTGAACCGGGTGTCCGGAATGCTGCGCAGGCGAAATTTTAATATCGACAGTCTCCAGGTCAGCCACAGTGAGACGCCCGGCATCAGCCGCATGACTTTTGTGGTGGACGGTGACGAGCGGGTGGCAGACCAGGTAGTCAAGCAGTTGCGCAAGGTCGTGGACGTCACTGCGGTGGAGGACATAACGAACCGGCTAGCTATTCTGCGCGAGCTGGCACTGATCCGGGTGCGGACGACGCCGGCGACGCGCGGGGAGATCATGCAGTTCGCTGAGATCTACCGAGCCCAGATCGTAGATGTCAACGCGGAGAATCTTGTGGTGCAGGCAGTTGGCACCGAAGACAAGGTCGATTCGCTGATCGAACTCTTGCGCCCCTTCGGTATCGAGGAGATGGTGCGGACGGGCCGCGTTGCACTGTGTCGCGGTGACGAGCGGCCAAAGCGGACTAAGCCGGCGACGTCGATTTTCAAGGCCGCGGCAAGTCTTAACGGCAGTGGGCATGGAGACCCAGAGTAAACTGCAGGTTCAGAGTGGAAGGCATGGATCTGCGGTTTTAGAGGTCGAGGTGGACAGTTCGCGACGCAGTCTTACGGCGCTTGGCGCGGCAGTATTGAACAGTAAAGAAGCACGCAAATAACCAGATAATCAGATCCTCGGAGGGGAATGTGGCAACGATTTACTATGAGAGTGACGCCGACATGGCGCGGTTGGAAGGCAAGAAGATCGCGGTGATTGGCTACGGCAGCCAAGGTCATGCCCACGCATTGAATATGAAGGACAGCGGCCAGGACGTTCGCATCGGGTTGCACGAAGGCAGCCGCAGCAAGGCCAAGGCGGAGGCTGATGGTTTGCGCGTGGTAAGTGTGGCTGATGCGGCACGCGAAGCCGATATGATTATGGTCGTCATCCCCGACCCGATCCAGGGCAAGGTGTACGAGGAACAGATCCAGCCGAACCTCGAGCCCGGCAATACGCTCATGTTCGCACACGGTTTCAACGTACGCTACGGCTTTATCGTTGCGCCGGATGACGTGGACGTGTCAATGGTGGCGCCGAAGGCACCCGGCCACCGCGTGCGGGAGGTCTTTACCGAAGGATCTGGCGTGCCGGCTCTGGTCGCCATCCATCAGGACGCCTCCGGAAACGCCCTGGCCAACGCGCTCGCCTATGCCAAGGCGATCGGTTCGGCACGCGCCGGTGTTTTGGAGACGACCTTTGCCGAGGAGACGGAAACCGACCTGTTTGGCGAGCAGACGGTCCTTTGCGGCGGTGTCAGCGAACTGATCAAGGCCGGCTTCGAGATTCTTGTCGATGCCGGTTACCAACCTGAAATTGCTTACTTCGAATGCTTGCATGAACTTAAACTGATTGTGGATCTTATGTATCAGGGCGGGTTGAACTACATGAGGTACAGCGTCAGTGATACTGCGGAATGGGGCGACTATAAGAGCGGTCAACGCGTCATTACCGACGAGACCAAAGAATCGATGCGAAAGATTCTGGCGGACGTCCAGTCGGGCGCTTTTGCCGAAGAGTGGATGGACGAGTACCATGGCGGCGGCAAGGTCTACTACGAGAGGCGCCGCAACGAGCAAAATCAGCAGTTGGAGAACGTGGGCAAGGAATTGCGCAGGATGATGACTTTCCTTGACGCCAAGGAGATCTAGGCGTTTGGAGACAGACCGGTACTAACGGGAAAGGGGGTGATGAACATGGATGACGGACTTAGTGACCTTTTTTTGCGCGCTGAGTCGTACTCCGCGCTCTCGACGTCCCCCTTGGCTGTGAGCGAGGGAGGACGAAACTGTCATCTGATGAACAGATTCACCTCCGGAGGCATCTTGCCATGACCAACACAATTGACGCACAGCAACCGGACGGGGCTCCCGAAGAGGACTTCTCGCCGATCGATGTTGAACACTTCCGTTTGGGCGACGTCGACCAGTGGGCGAAGGGAGTTGCCCACGGCAATACCGTTCTCGTTTTTGACACGACGTTGCGCGATGGAGAGCAGTCGCCCGGTGCCACACTCAACGAACAGGAGAAGCTTGAGATTGCCAGGCAGCTGGCCCGCTTGGGGATTGATATCATGGAGGCGGGATTCCCTGCTGCCTCACCCGGCGACTTAGCCGCCGTCAAGCGCATTGCGGAAACAGTAGGTCGTACGCCGCGCATGGATGACGATGGCAATGTGAAGGCGCCACCAATCGTCGCCGGGCTGGCCAGGGCCAATAGGGACGACATCGACAAAGCCTGGGAAGCGGTGCAGGGGGCAGTGCGACCCCGGATCCATACCTTTCTCGCCACCAGCGACATCCACATGCAGCACAAACTGCGCATGTCCCCGGATGAAGTGCTCGAGACCGTGGGCGACATGGTGCAGTACGCCCGCAGCCTTTGCGAGAACGTCGAGTTCAGCCCTGAGGATGCCGGCCGGAGCGACCCGGAGTTTTTGGTCAAAGTTTGTAGCGTTGCCGTGCAGGCGGGCGCCACCACACTGAACATACCAGATACGGTCGGGTATACGACCCCGGAGGAGTTTGGCCAGCTGATCGAGCATCTGCGCGAGAATGTCGAAGGCGGGAAGGACGTAATCTTCAGCGTCCATTGTCACAATGACCTAGGGCTGGCGACGGCAAACACGCTGGCGGGTGTGCAGAACGGCGCCCGCCAGATCGAGGTCACTATAAACGGCATCGGCGAGCGCGCCGGGAATACGAGCCTGGAGGAGACGGTGATGGCGCTGTACACGCGCCAATCTGTCTTTGACCTGCGCACCAATGTCCGCAGCCAGGAGATTCACCGCAGCAGCGACATGGTCAGCCGCTATACCGGGATGGTAATCCAACCCAACAAGGCGATCGTTGGGACCAACGCTTTCGCGCATGAGGCCGGCATTCACCAGGACGGAATGCTGAAGAACAAGCGTACATACGAGATTATGGACGCAGACACGATCGGATTGCACCAGAGCCGTCTGGTCCTGGGAAAGCATTCGGGTCGCCATGCACTTGGCGTTCGGCTGCAGGAGATGGGCTACCACCTGGAGCGAGAAGACTTGAACGAGGTCTTTTCGCGTTTCAAGGACCTGGCCGACAAGAAGAAGACGGTCACTGACGCAGACATCGAGGCGCTGGTGGCGGATGAACTGTATCAGCCAGTTGAAATCTGGGAGCTAATGGGGATACAAGTGCAGTGCGGGACTAATATGACGCCGACTGCTGTGGTTACGCTGCGCAATAACGAGACAGAGGAGGATATCACTGAGGCGAGTTTTGGCGCGGGTCCGGTGGACGCGGTTTACTCTTGTATCGATAAGCTTGTGCAACAGCCAAACGAACTGACCGAGTTTCTTGTTCAGGCGGTAACCGAAGGCATTGACGCCAATGGCGACGTGACGGTTCGAATTGAGGCCCCGGAGAGCCGGGGTCATAGCAGGACGGCGCAGGGCCGCCCGCGGCGGCGGTTGTTCAGCGGACGTGGGGTGGATACAGATATTATCGTGGCGAGCACGAAGGCGTATCTGCAGGCGTTGAACAAGCTGTGCGCTGCCGACGAGGATGACGCCGAGGTCGCGATTGCTGCCGGTGATTCGGAGGTGGCAACGGTAGGCATCTAGACTGGGAAGGTAGAGAACAAGCGGCGATTGGGTTATCCCAGTCGCCGCTTTTGCAGTTAGAGCACAAATACAGAGCGGAAGGCAAAGCGAGTAATTTGGATCTTGGTAAAAAGTTCAGGGCCCGAGACATTGGCTTCTCGAATCGACGGGTCGTGAAGGCTTCGTTTGCAAGCTCTGAAGGCAGTCCAAAGAATTTCGCGAACACGAAAAACTATGTCCTTTCGTACCTTTCTCGTGAAACCGGGGGGAAGGCGTGAGAAGTGGCTGCATAGCGAAAACATTGGGCGGAGGCTGTCCAAGGCATTTTGGAAAGCATGTACCACTATGATTAGGTATTCTGGATGGATTTCTAGCCGACCCTGTCAAAAGAGGTTGTCGAGAAGGACTGAACTTCCCTGAGAAATTGTATTGAGTCGAAAGGCAAGACAAGAAACGGCCGAAGTAGCATTCATTAGGATCACCCGGCCTCTTATTTTCGCAATGAATACACTCTTGAATAGATTGAGGACAGTAAGTCGTCTTGTCGGCGCGTCCGGTAATGTCTCGCGCATTGGTAACGCTTTCCTCATTACTCTTCTTTTTTCCATAACAGTACCGGCATACCCTACTTTCGCGCAGGAAACGTCACCTGTTACATTCACTTTTCAGGAGTGTGACCAGATAAAAGAGGCTCGTTTGCGGGATGAACTGTATGGTTGGCCCCAATCGTTAGACCACGAAATGGGAAAAATAAGGTGCATTTAGACGAACGCGGCCGGCTCTGAACAGAGCACGAAGTGCTCTTCCGCCGGCGTGCGATAGTTGAGACTTTGGTGTGGTCGCTCATGGT
>JAJEDI010000006.1 GCA_022821585.1 Caldilineaceae bacterium | reverse complement strand
ACAAGGACGACAAGATGATGTCCGACAAGGACGACAAGATGATGTCCGACAAGGACGACAAGATGATGTCCGACAAGGACGACAAGATGATGTCCGACAAGGACGACAAGATGATGTCGGACAAAGACGGTATGATGGGCGGCGAGATCATGTTGATGGAAGAAGGTGACACGCCCTATACCGTCGCGGCAGGCGACACGCTCGGAAAAATCGCCCGGCGCGCCTACGGCGCCAGCAAGTACTGGAAGGCCATTTGCAGCGCCAACGAACTGGCGAATTGCAATCTCATCCACATCGGCGATGAGCTGATGCTCCCATCGCCTGCCGACGCAATGGCCAAGATGGACATGATGATGATGGGTGAGAAGGACAGCATGATGTCGGACAAGGATGACAGTATGATGTCCGACAAAGACGACAAGATGATGTCCGACAAGGATGACAAAATGATGTCGGACAAAGACGACATGATGAAGGACGACAGCATGATGATGGGCGACATCATGCTGATGGAGGATGGGGACACGCCCTATACTGTTGTGGCGGGTGACACGCTCGGCGCCATTGCCAAACGAGCCTACGGTAACGTCAACTACTACAAGGCCATCTGCAGCGCGAACGAGCTTGACAACTGCAATCTCATCGATATCGGCGACGAACTGCTGCTTCCCACTCAGGCCGAGGCCGAAGAGATGATGGACAGCATGATGATGGACGACGGAATGGACTCGATGGACAAGAAGGACGACATGTAGGAATCAGGGGCCGCGAAGCCCATTGTGGTGTAATGGGGGGCGCGCTTGGCGCGCCCCCGTTTGCACAGATGAAATGCTGAGATGATCGTGAAAACTCTTACGAAGGCATTGGCCGACAATGGAGTCGGACGGCGTGATCGTCCCGACCTCGGTCACAGTTGCGCCGTTCGATGGAGTTGTGGGCGACATCAGGGTGGAAGATGCTATCGATACGCACTACTGGCGTTGATCTGTGGGTTGCTGCTGTCCGGCTGCGCTATGCCGGCAGGGATTCCGACCCAGAACAGTTCGGGCAACCAGGTCAGTCAGAGCGATCAGGGCGCAAAGGTTGAGGCGATTCAGACCCGAGTCGCGGAGGAGCGGGCCCAGCAGGCTTCGAACAAGGAAGATGCGATGGCCGACGCTAGTGATGGGGCGCAAGGCCAGACCGCGACTGTCGAAGAGTCCGGTGGGGTACTGTCTTCCGGCCCGACGGCGGAGCAGCTGGAGCTTCTGGCCAAGTTGCGGCCGCAGGGAGAGGCACCAGAGCTTCTCAACGAGGTATGGCTGAACTCGGAGCCGCTGAAGTTGGCGGACCTGCGGGGTAATGTCGTTCTCGTCGAATTCTGGACCTATGGGTGATACAATTGCGTCAATGTAATTCCCTCGTTGAGGGAATGGCACGAGAAGTACAAGGACGACGGTTTTGTAATCATCGGCGTTCACACTCCTGAGTTCAGGCACGAACGGGATGTAAATAACGTGGAGAACTCCCTTTTGCGGCTGAATATCGATTTCGCTGTTGCGATCGATAATGATTGGAAGACGTGGCGCTCCTACAACAACCGCTACTGGCCGGCGATGTATTTCATTGACAAGAACGGTCAGATCCGCTACCTGAAAATTGGCGAGGGCCAGTACGCATACTCGGAGTCGGTGATTCAGGCGTTGCTGGCCGAACAGTACACTGCCAACTAGAACCGAGGCAGTCGCGATGCGCGGATGCGGGGGTTGATGCCCCCGTGTGCGCGCGTTTTGGATTCGGATACGCACCACTTTTGCACGTGGGCGCCCGGAGCGTGTCGGTCACGCAAGCCGGACGCCGGCCCAGCCCCTCCTTGACGACAACACAGTCCAACCAGAATGAAAAACCTCGCGGCTTCTTCGCCAAGGACCGAATTCGAGACGGAAAGATCGGTATTTCAGTCCAACACTCTGTTTTTGAGCGGGCCGTTCGGCGCCGGCAAGACAACGGCTGCGATTGAGCGCGTCCTCTGGCTTCTGCGACAGGAGCGGGTACGAGGCGATCAGATACTGGTCCTGGTGCCCCAGCGCAGTCTCGGACAGCCCTATCAGGAGGCGCTACGCGGGTCTGACGTGCCTGCGGGGTCGCTGGTGCAGGTGACGACGGCTGCGACTCTGGCTCGTTCGAGTGTGGCGCTATACTGGCCGCTGGCTGCCCGCGCTGCCGGTTTCACGGACCCGCGCAAGGAGCCGACCTTTCTCAACCTGGAGACGACGCAGTACCACATGGCCGACCTGGTTGAGAGGGCGGCACAGCAGGGAGAATTCGATGCGATTCGCTTGCAGAGGAGCCGCATCGTGAGCCAGGTTCTTGACAACCTCAACAAGTCTGCCCTACACGGATTCACGTTGGAAGAGGCATACGGCCGTCTGGAGAGTACGGTGCCGCCGGGGGAGAAGATGGTGGCGCGTCTGAATGTCTTGCGGACGGCCCACCGCATCAGCAAGGAGTTCCGGCAGTTGTGTCTGGCGGAGTCGCTGGTCGATTACAGCCTCCAGATGGAGATCTTCTTGCGGGTGATACTCGAAAACGAGTGGAGCAGGACGCACCTGTTTCGCAATTTTCGCCATCTGATCATGGACAATGCTGAGGAGGAGACTTACGCGGCGCAGGAGTTGGCACGCCTCTGGCTTCCTCACCTGGATAGCGCGCTGATCGTGGTAGACGAGGATGGCGGATACAGAGCATTCCTGGGGGCGGATGCGGAAAATGCTGAGCGGTTGGCTAACTGCACAGAGAAGCGCGTTCGGCTGCAACGTTCGTTTGTCGCGGCATCCGGATCCGCGGCGCTGATCGACCGAATCAACCGCGCGTCCGGCCGCCGCGTTGACGATGGCATGGGTGAGGCGAGCGCGGACGGGCCGGTTGAACAGCCCGGCGACAGTCCGATCGTATTTCCCGAAACCCTGCACAGGTTCTATCCGCAGATGATCGAGTGGACTGTGGATGGGGTCGAGCGGCTGGTCAAAGATGAAGGGGTGGCGCCGGGAGAGATCGTGGTTCTGGCGCCATTTGTCAGCGATGCACTGCGATTCAGTTTGCTGTCTCGTTTGGAGGAGAGAGGCGTTCCGGCTACCAGTCACCGGCCCAGCCGGGCCCTGAACGCCCAGCCAGCGGTGCGCACGCTGCTGACCCTGGCCGCGCTCGCACATCCAATCTGGCAGCGGCGACCACCGCGGGCGGATGTGGCGCTGGCTTTCGAGAGCGCCATCGCCCCGCTGGATCCTGTGCGGGCAAGCGTGCTGGCGCAGGCGGCATACAGTGACCGTGACGGCGCGGGCGTGACGCTGCGCGACTTTGGAGAACTGCGGGGGGATGTGCAGAAGCGTGTATCATTTGCCAGTGGGGAGCTGTACGAGCGGTTGCGTAACTGGATGGTCGGTTACATGGCGGAGAGTGAGTTCTCACCGCTGGACCGATTCTTCGCCCGCCTTTTCGGCGAACTGCTGAGCCAGCCCGGGTTTGGATTCCATGACCAGCCTGACGCGGCCCGGATGACGGACCGGCTGGCGCGATCGGCGCGCGAGTTCAGATGGGCGATCGGGGGACAGGACGGAAGTCCCGGGATGGAAGAGCCGGATCCAGTTGCCACCGGTTCACCCCGGGATGGGGTCTCGCGAAAGCTCGAGATCGGCCGCGCTTACATGGACCTGGTGGAGAGCGGAGCGCTGGGGGCGCTTTATGTGCCGGAATGGACGGTTGAGGACAGTGCTGTGTTCATTGCACCGGCATACACTTTTCTGTTGCGGAACCGTGCGGTGGATGTGCAGTTCTGGCTCGACATCGGGGCGGAAGGCTGGTGGCAGCGCATTCATCAGCCACTGACCCATCCCTATGTGCTCTCGAGGAATTGGCCGCGAGACACGAGTTGGGGTGACCAGGACGAGTTGCAGCGCCGCCAGGAAAGTCTACGGCGCTTGACGATCGGTCTCTTGCGACGCGCGCGGCAGAAGGTGTACCTGGGTTTGAGCGAGTACGGAGAAAGCGGGATGGAACAGCGGGGTCCACTTTTGCGACTGCTCAATCGTGTTCAGGTACAGGATTGAGACGGGTTTCGCGGCGTTGCAGGCGGCACCGGTTTCGGCGCGTGAAGCGGATTCCGCGTGGAACCGGCGCGGCAGGTTGCGGATGACAGATGGAGAGACGCAGGGCAGGCACAAGGGAGAGGAGAGAGTGGAGAGGAGCGAGGAGAGAGTGCCGCAGTTTTGTCTGAGTGAAATTGGCTCGGGGACTGGCGGGACGTGGTTTGGCGAAACTCCTTCGATTGGACACCTGTTACAAATATCGACACCAGGTTGACGAGGCATGTTGTTGGCCGGGGGCGTTGCGGGGGCGGTGCCCCCCCACAAGGGAGGGCCGAATAGGCCCGACCGCCCAGAACTGCAGTGGTTAGTGGTTAGTGGTCAGAGACGGGGCTACCGCTGTTTCAGAGTTGATCGCGGAATGGCTATGATTTAGTTTCTGCCAGAAGTGTGGGAGAGCTTGCCACTATTTGGGGATGCACCTGTTTTTTGGCGATTGTTTGCTGAAACAATTACCCTGTATTACAATGTTTTGACCTTCGTACTGTGCCCAACCTTCCCCGTCTGCACGAGGCATCAGTTGGTCTGCGAAAACACCGACGAAGCATGACGGAGCGGTAGCGCATGTTTCGACCGCAGAAGCGAATTCCACGAAAACATCGGGCCGACGGCCTCCGCCCATTTGGAACCTGACGACCTCGGCGAACCGTGAGTAGCAAGTATATCTTTGGCATCCACGATTTTGGCGGCGAAGAGCATATGCGCGCGGCCAGAAAACAGGGTTGGATTGTCTTCAGCGAAGTTGTGGGCCATGATCCGAACGATCTCACGGGCAAAGATTACAGCTCGCTCAGTCGTCAGGGATTGGGCATCATTGTTTGCCTGAACAATGGCAACTTCCCCCAAGGCACCCTGCCTCTGAGCAGCGAATACGCCAGCTTCGCCCGCCGCTGCGCCAGTTTTGTGGCCGCCAGCAAGGGATGCAACCGCTGGGTAATCGGCAACGAGATGAACTATGCGATCGGACGCCCCAGTGCGGCGCCGGCGCTTGACACGCGCAAGCATTTTGGCGAGGCGCCTGCGGGCGACCCGACGCTGCGCAGCTTGCCTGAACGGTTCAGCGCGCTGCTCAACGCAACCGACAGGGAGGCGGCAAGTGAAGTCAGGGATGATGAGGAGCTGATCACACCCCAACTTTATGCCAACTGCTACAGCATGTGCCGGCAGGCGATTCACGGCCTGGAGGGACACGAGAACGACCAGGTGTTGGTGGGCGCGGTTGCGCCGTGGAACACGCAGACGGCGTACCCGGGCAATCCAAACGGCGACTGGATCAAGTATTTTCAGGACATTTTGCTGCAGTGCGGCGCGAGCGGCTGCGACGGTATCACGTTGCATACCTGTACGCACGGGGCGAATCCCACCCTGATACTGGACAACAGCAAGCTGCCGGACTTTCCCCAGCATCACTGTCACTTCCAGGCATACCGGGACTTCATGCATGCGATACCGGTCAACATGCGCCACTTGCCCGTGTACTTAACGGAAACTGACCAGGGGGGACCCTGGGAAAACGTAAACCGGGGGTGGATCCAGGCAGCCTACGCCGAAATCGATCGCTGGAACCGGCAGAACGCACAGAAGATTCAGGCGATGGTGCTGTACCGCTGGCCGCAACTGGACCGCTGGCACATCAAGGGGAAAGAGAGCGTCATCGAGGACTTCCGCGCTGCGTTGCGGCACGACTATCGTTGGAATGTGGAGTCCGAGCAGGACCGGCCGGAGCGGCGGGTCAGGCAGAGCTTTGCGCGCCAGCCAGATCTCCAGCCAGATCTCCAGCCAGAGCTGCGGGCAGCGCGCAGGCCATTCGAGGCTGTCGAGGAGCAGCAAGAGGGCGAAGTTACCGAAGAGATGAGGATGGGCCGGGGGATGGTGTACAGGGTGCAGTGGCTGAAGGGAAGGCCCCCCAGCCCGCTATACCCGGGCCAACGTGTCAGCTTCCCGGTGACGGTCCGAAACGTCGGTACGATCGCGTGGCCGGCGCAGGGGCCGCAGCCAGTCGCTCTCGGCTATCACTTTTTCCAGAATCGGCAAGAGCTTCCATTTCCCGATGGGCGGCCCGTATTGACTTCACTGCCCGAAGACGTAGCCCCGGGAGAGACGGTCACCATTGAGGCACAGATGGTTATCCCCGGCCGTCCCGGCAACTACACGCTTGTCCTGGACCTGATCAGCGGCGGCGAAAACTGGTTCCAGACAATGCAGTCGGACATTCTCACCCGCTGGCTGAGCGTGAGCCCGGCGCCCCAATCGGCTGAAGCCGGAGAGGACCCCGGCCCCGCGGCAACTGACACTGTAGAGCAGGAACGGGAATCGGCTGTAGCGGCACCGCAACCGGAACCTACACCTGCGTTGCATGTTCGGGAGGAAGCGCCTTCTTCTTCTGCGCCCCACGGGCCGCCGGTGGTGGATATTGCTTCCACGCTGCCGCGTGGTGAGAATCCGTTTGCACTACGTACGGTGGATCAGATCCGGAGGCTGGTGGTTTGTCACACGGCCGCGCCATCGGGTGTTCCGATTCAGACGGTTGCACAGGCCCATATTGCGCAGGGCTATCCCGGCATCGCATATCACTACTTCGTGCTGGAATCGGGAGAGATTCTGCAAGTGGCCGAGGTTGAAGCGGTGGTAAACGATGAGGCGGAGTGGAGCCTGACAGGCGTGAACATCTGCCTGGAAGGGAATTTCGACAGTGCTGTGCCGCCTCCGGCACAGCTGACAGCGGCGGCGCAACTGTGCGCCTGGATGCTGCCTCGATTCCAGCTGACGGCGGAGAGCGTGGTTGGCATGTGCGAGCTGTTGGACACGTCCAGCCCGGGGACAACATTCGTCAGCGGTCCCTCCTGGAAGAGGACGCTGAACGAGAAGATCGTCCAGTTTCTCACCGATTCGCCGCTTGCGCCGCCGTCTGAAGGTGTGGAGGAGGCGACTCCCGGGCCGACCGGCGATGGCCGGGCGGCGCCCGGACCGGAGAGGACCCCTGCTCCGCGACCGCCGATCGAAGATGTGGTCGAACGTCTGCCGCGTGACCCGCAGCGCCTTGTCCGACGAGAGGCTGACGATATCGAGTTTATCGTCATCAACCACACGGCCGCGCCGCCGATCACTCCGCTGCAGACGATTGGTGCGGCGTTCCATCGCCGTCTTCCCGGGATTCTCTATCAGTTTTTCATTGCGTCCAACGGCGCGATTTACCAGACGCAGCCGCTGCTGGAGGCGGTCGACGGCAAGGTTCCCTATATTGCAAGAGCGATTAACATCGGCTTTGCCGGGGAGTTCAACGATGACATTCCGACCCCGCCACAGATCGAGTCGGGACGGCAGTTGATCGCGTGGCTGATGGAGGAGTACCCGCAGTTGACGCTGGCCAGTATTCGCGGGGTGAACGAGTTCATCAACCACACTTCTCCTGGGGAGCAGTGGCTGCAGGGGCGGCGCTGGAAGGACGTTCTGATCGACGCCGTGCGGACGGGAGAGGCGGTAACCGGAGGCGGGGCGGCGCCCAACACGAACGGACAACGTGCGGCAGGCGGCCAGATGGAAGGGCCGGACGGCGACGATGGACCGTTACGGCAGGAGGCGCCGGATGCACGAGAGCAGCCGAGCCAGGGGGAGCGGGTAGCCCGGCCCCAGATTCGGGACATCAGCCACGCGTTGCCCCGGCACCCCACGTTGCAGTACCGACGGCGCCAGCTGGCAGCCATCACCCACATCGCAGTCCATCATACGGCATTGGCGCCCCATGTCGGGCCGGAGCGTATCGCCCAAACGCACGTCGACGAAGACCTCGAAAGAGGAAAGAGTGCCTGGTCGGGAATCGGTTACCATTACTTCATCCCTCCTGATGGCGAGATTCTGCAGACTCAGCCGGTGGAGCTGCGTACGCACCACGTAGACAGGCACAACTCTTACGCGATAGGCGTCGCTTTCGCCGGCAGCTTTATGAACGGGTCCACGCCAACGCCGCGGCAGATACATTCCGGCGCCAGGTTGATCGCATGGTTGGTGCAGGAGTTTGCGCTGCAGCTTACCGACGTCCTGGGCCATCATGAGTTTTCGTACAATGCCACGCCATGCCCGGGTAGCGAATGGCTGGAAGGCAAGAGATGGCGCGACACGTTAATCGGAGAGATCGAGCGCGTCCAGAGCGGGATTCCTCGGTATCACTACGTCCTGTTTCCGTCCGAGGAGTCGATGGCCGAGACGGTGGCCGAGGCCGCCAACTATTTTGACGAGTTCAAGCCGGACGCGGGCACTTTGCTGGAAGATGCGCTGCAGGCACGGTTTGTGACTCTGGTCGGAGCAGGGACGATTTCCTCGGCGGAGGCCGAACGACGCCTAGCCGATGCCGGGGTCGAGATCGACCACCTGGATGACTCTGACGCGATATCGGCCACGCAGAGACTTCTGCAACTGGCCCACGATGGGCGGCGTTTCCGGTCGCTGCTCGAGTCATAACCGGCGTGGAAACCGACCTCAATCCTCTCGGCGCCGGCTACCCGGTCAGCCTTCCGATCTTCGACGGCCCAATCGGGCTCTTACTCCACCTGATTGAACGCGAAGAACTGGATATTACGGAAGTTTCGCTGGTGGCGATAACGGACCAATACCTGCGCGCGATCGAAGCAATGCAGGAGGTTGAGCCGGATGCGCTGGCCGACTTCCTGGTTGTGGCGGCCCGACTTATCTACATCAAGAGCCGCGGCCTTCTTCCGCAGCCGGAAGGTGAGGAGGAAGAGGAGGAGGGGCAGAGCGAGGGGTTGATCCAACAGCTGCTGGACTACCGCCGCTTCAGAGCCGCGGCCGGCGAACTGCGGCTGCGCGCGTCGATCGGGCTGCGTACCAGTGCGCGACTAGCTCCGGCGCAGTTGGAACGCAGGTTGGATCTGTCTGCATTAACGATTGATAAGCTGGCGGCGGCCGCGGAAAATGCGTTGCGCAATATACCAAGCGACCCGCCGCCCCCGACAGTTCGAGCCTATTCCGTCACCGTTGCCGAGCGGATCGAGACGATCCGTGAACGGTTCAGGGGCATCGCAGGCGGAGCCGGCAAGTCCAGGAAAAAGCTGTTCTTCTCCTCGTTACTGTCCGAGGGCCGGAGCCGACAGGAGATCGTAGTCACTTTTCTGGCGGTACTGGAAATGATTAAGCAGAGGGAAATTGCGGCGGAACAGGAGGAGACATTCGGTGAGATTGTACTGAGCAGCGCGCTTTAGGAACGGGTAGGCAGTTCCTTAGGCGCAGTGGAGGAATCCAGCCAGCAGAATTGGTTAGCAGCGGGGGACGGCGCCGATTTGAATCGATGCCGGCCCCCGTTTCGACTCAGTCGGCCAGTGTACTCACGTCGCCGATCGGCAGGCCCTGGACCTGGGCCTTGAGCAGCCGGCGCATGATCTTTCCGGAGCGCGTCTTGGGCAGGCCGTCGACAATGCTCAGCTCGGCGGGCACGGCGATCGGCCCGACCTCGTGACGTACGTGAAGTTTGAGGGCGTCGATCAGATCGGAGCTGCCGCTGACGCCGTCGTTAAGGATACAGAAGGCGTGAATCACATTCCCGCGCAGCTCGTGCGGGATGCCGATGCAGGCAGCTTCGGCCACGTCGGGATGGCTGACGAGTGCACTTTCGATTTCGGCGGTACCGAGCCGGTAGCCGCTGACCTTGATGACGTCGTCCATGCGGCCGATGATCCAGAAGTAGCCGTCGTCGTCACGGCGGGCGCTGTCGCCGGTGAAATACCAGCCCTGCTGGGCAAATTCGGACCAGTACTGTTCGACAAAGCGGTCCGGATCTCCCCAGACTGTACGGGCCATGCCCGGCCAGGGCCGCTTTACGACGAGATAACCGTCCTCATTGGGCTCGCAGGTGGAGCCATCTTCGCGGACCACGTCGGCGTCGATGCCGGTGAAGGGCAGCGTGGCACTGCCCGGTTTGAGGGCGACAACCGGTGTGGGCGTGATCATGAAGCCGCCGGTTTCGGTCTGCCACCAGGTGTCCATGATAGGACAGTTTTCGCGGCCGATGACCCGGTGGTACCAGCGCCATGCTTCCGGGTTGATCGGTTCGCCGACGCTGCCGAGGAGGCGCAGGCTGGACAGATCGTGCTGTTCAGCCCAGGCATCGCCGAAGCGCATCAGGCCGCGAATGGCGGTGGGCGCCGTGTAGAGGATGGTGATGCCGTATTCCTCCACCAGCTTCCAATAGCGATTGGGGTGGGGATAGTCGGGCGCGCCTTCATACATGAAGCCGGTGGATCCTAGAATCAGCGGGGCGTAGACGATGTAGCTGTGTCCGGTGATCCAGCCGGGGTCGGCGGCGCACCACCAGAGATCGTCCTCCTTGAGGTCGAAGACGTACTTCAGGGTGGTGGCGGTGTAGACCTGATAGCCGCCGCAGGTATGCAAGACACCTTTCGGTCGACCGGTTGTGCCTGACGTATAGAGAATGAAGAGGGGATCTTCGGCGTCCATCGGCTCCGACTCGCAAAAAGGGCTGGCGATGGGAAGGGCCATTTCCTCATGCCACCAGTGATCGCGGCCGGGCGTCATCTCGACGTCCTGCATCGTACGCTGGTAGACGATCACGGTATCGACGATGGGGCTGCGCTTGACGGCCTCGTCGGATATGTCCTTGAGGTTAACTGTTTTGCCGCGCAGCCAGGCGCCGTCGGAGGTGATAAGCACCCTGGACTGGGCGTCGTCGATGCGGCTGGCGAGGGCCTGCTCGCTGAATCCGCCATAGACAACGGAATGGACGGCGCCGATCTTGGTGACGGCCAGCATGGCGATCATCAGTTCGGGGGTCCGGCCCATGTAGATGGTCACGGTATCGCCCTTGCCGACACCCTTGCCCTTGAGCACGTTGGCGAACTTATTGACTTCCTGCCAGAGCTGGTAGTAGCTGTAGTTCTGTTTGTCGCCGTCTTCGCCTTCAAAGATCAGGGCCAGTTTGTGCCTGCGCCAGGTATTTACGTGCCGGTCCAATGCGTTGTAAGCGATATTGGTTTTGCCGCCGACAAACCATTTGAAGAACGGCGCGCCGCTTCCGTCGAGCACCTTTTCGTAGGGTTCAAACCAGTCGATCAGTTCGCGGGCGCGGGCATCCCAGTAGGCCTCGATATCTGCGAGCGCTTCACCGCGCAGGTCGAGATAGTTGGGCACGTTTGCGCCGGCGACAGCCTCAGGCGGCGGCTGATACAGTTCGCTGTCGGCGGCCGGGACCTCCATAGCCTGGCCGTTTGAGCTCTGTTCCGACATACTTCCCTCCTTCATTCGATGTCTATTGCTCCGCTGCGGGATTCGCAACTATGATAGCATAGTTTCGGACGTTGGTTCAGATATTCTGCGCGGCCAGTTCTGCGATCTCCTCCGGGTGGCGGGCGATGGCGACGCCGGCTTCCTGGAGTGCTTCGATCTTCTCGGCGGCGGTGCCTTCGCCGCCGGATATGATGGCGCCGGCGTGGCCCATGCGCTTGCCTGGGGGGGCGGTCTGACCGGCGATGAAGGCGGTCACCGGTTTGCTCATTTCGGTTCTGATGTATTCGGCGGCGACCTGCTCGTCGGTGCCCCCGATCTCCCCGATCAGGACAACCTGCTCGGTAGCAGAGTCCTGCTCAAACATCTGCAATACATCCAGAAAGTTGAGCCCTTTGATGGGATCGCCGCCGATGCCGACTGCGGTGCTCTGGCCGATTCCGCGTGCGGTCAGCGCGTAGATGACCTCGTAGGTGAGCGTACCGGAGCGGCTGACGATGCCGACGTTGCCGGGCGTGTGGATGTGGCCGGCCATGATGCCAACTTTGGTGGAACCCGGGGAGATGAGGCCGGGGCAGTTGGGCCCGATCAGCAGGGACTCGGTTGAATCCAGGTAGGCGCGAGCGCGGGCCATATCGAGTGCGGGGATGTTCTCGGTGATGCAAACGATGAGTTCGACGCCGGCGTCAGCGGCTTCGAGAAGGGCGTCAACGGCGAAGGCGGCGGGGACGAAGATGATGCTGGTGTTGGCGTCGGTCGTGGCGACGGCCTCGTGGACGGTATCGAATACGGGTGTGTTGCCGACGGCCCATTGACCGCCGCGGCCGGGGACGGCGCCGGCCACGACATTGGTGCCGTACTGGATCATCTGCTGCGCGTGAAAGGCGCCCTGGCTTCCGGTTATTCCCTGCACGAGCAGGCGGGTACCACTGTCGACGAGGATGCTCATTCGCCTTCTCCTTTGGCGGCGGCCACCGCCATCTGGACGGCTTCAGACAGCTGGTTGGCGGAGGGAAGATTGGAGTCGGCCAGGATCTGCCGGCCCTCGTCCTCGTTTACACCCACCATGCGGACGACGATCGGCACCTTCACGTTGAGGCTGTTTATGGCCTCGACAATACCGTTTGCCACTTCATCGCAGCGCGTGATGCCGCCGAAAATGTTGATAAGAACCGCCTTCACGCGCGCATCCCGCAGAATGATCCTGAGTGCGGCCAGTACCTTGTCGGCGCCGGCGCCGCCGCCTATGTCGAGGAAGTTGGCCGGGCTGCCGCCGTAGAGTTTGATGATGTCCATGGTGGCCATGGCCAGGCCGGCGCCGTTCACCATGCAGCCGATTTCGCCATCGAGATCGATGTAGCTGATTCCAACCTCACGGGCTTCGGTCTCGGTGGGGCTGTCTTCGTCGGGATCGCGCATGGCGGCCAGCTGTTTTTGCCGGGGTAGGGCGCTGTCATCGAGCAGGATTTTGCCGTCGACCGCCTGCAACTGGTTGTCGCCGTTGATGACGAGCGGATTGATCTCGGCGAGGCTGGCGTCGCTCTCGACAAAGGCCCTATAGAGGCTCTGAGCGATCCTGGTAAAAGCGGAGACGTGCTCCTTGGGCAGACTGATGCCGTAAGCCAGCTGGCGGGCCTGGTATCCCTGCATGCCGAGGAGAGGGTGGACGTGGACAGTGATGATCTTTTCAGGCGTTTGGGCGGCGACCTCTTCGATTTCGACGCCGCCCTCGCTGCTGGCCATGATCGCCACCTTACGCGCGCTGCGGTCGAGGACGGCACCCAGATAGATTTCGGACCGGATGTCGGCCGCCTCGTCCACCAGGACTTTTTTTACGGTCAGCCCTTTGATGTCCATGCCGAGGATCTGTGCCGCCACCTCCTCGGCTTCATCCGGCGTACCGGCCAACTTTATGCCGCCGGCTTTGCCGCGCCCGCCGACCAACACCTGGCTCTTGACAACAACCGGGCTGCCGAGCCTTTCTGCGATGGCGCGCGCCTCGGCCGGCGTGGCTGCGACTTCCCCGTTGGGGATGGGCACACCATATTGGGCAAGGACCTGTTTCGACTGGTATTCGTGTAACTTCAAGAGAGGACTCCTCTACGATTTGAACTGGGTTTAGTGCGATAGGATGACGCACTATTATTTCTACTTCCGTCAGGAAGTTGTCGGGCTCTCCGAATGAGTCTCGCTGCTTTGGGGCTCAGCCTTTCAGTCCGGTGAGAGCGATTCCTCTGATAATCTGGCGCTGGAAGATCAGGAAGACGATGAGGAGAGGGATGCTTGCCAGGCTGGCCGCGGTCATTATTTTCTCCCAGTGGGTGGTGGACTCGCCGCGGAAGAAGCTGAGGCCGACAGGCAATGTGTAAAACTCGCGGCTGTTGGCCAGGATGAGCGGCCACAGGTAGGCGTTCCAGTTGCCGATAAAGTTAAAGATCGCCAGGGCGGCGATGGCCGGTTTGACCAGCGGCGCGGCGATGCGCCACCAGATTCCAAACTCGTTCATTCCGTCCATTCGGGCTGCGTCGAGGAGTTCGTTGGGAACGCCGTCGAAGAACTGACGCATGAGAAAGATGCCGGCGGCGGTGATGACGCCGGGGAAAGCGATACCCCAATACTGGGCATAGCCGATGTGCCAGTTCCAATTTACGCTCATCGTAAACCAGGGGATGATCAGCATCTCCGTTGGGATCATGAGCGTACCGAGCATACCGATGAAGATGATATTCTTGCCCGGAAAGTCGAATTTGTTGAGCGTATAACCGACCAAGGTGTCAAAAAAGACTACGCTTGTGGTGCTTATGATGGCGACAATAATGCTGTTGAGATACCAACGTTCGAAACTGCTGGTGTTAAGTACATTCAGATAGTTCTGCAGAGTCGGGTTTTCGGGAAAGAAGGAGAAGTCCACCAGTTCGGGCGCCGGCTTCACACTGGTCAGAATCATCCAGAAGAAGGGCGTGACCATGCAGACCCCGCCGATTGCAAGCAGGAGATAGGCGATCAGCAGCGTCCAGCCGAAACGACGCCTGCTCCCACCGTGGGCAGACTTGAAGTGTTCCGCTATCTGAAGCGTGCCCTCTGTGCCGATTTCTGCTGAAGTAGCCATGATTGCTCTGCGCGGGCGCCTCTGTCTAATACTCTACGCGCCGCGAAAAGAAGCGCAGCTGGATGATCGTAATGAGCAGGATGAGAAAGAAAAGAAGCACGGTGAGCGCGCCGGCATAGCCCATCTTGTAGCTGGAAAACCCCTCCCGATAGACCTCCAGCACGACGGTGGTCGTGCTCTTCAGCGGGCCGCCGGTACCCTGGGGGCTCATATTCTGGACGAGCGCGAACAGGCGCAGATAGGAGATGGTGCCGAGGACTGTCAGGTAGACGATGATCGGATTGAGAAGGGGCAGGGTGATGCGCCAGAATAGCTGCCAGGCGTTGGCGCCGTCGATGCGGGCGGCTTCATAGTAGTGGCCGGGAATCTGCTGGATTCCGGCCAGGAAGATGATGACTGCAAAGCCAAGATTCTGCCAGACGGCAACGGCGGTGATCGACGGCAGCGCCTGCGCGGGACTCTTGGTAAAGGGCTGCTGGGGCAGGCCGACCAAGTCCAGCCCCTGGTTGATCAAACCGGTCTCCGGCTGATAGAGCCAGTTCCAGACGAAGGCGACGGCGACGGCCGAAGTGACGTAGGGCGCGAAATAGGCGACGCGGAAGACCGCGGAGAGGCGCCGAATCTGGGCGAGGAGCAGAGCGATTGCCAGCGCCAGGACCAGTTGTGAGGGCACACCAAACAGGACGTATCGGACAGTATTGGAGAAGGCTGCCGTCACCGAGCTGCGCGGCTTGCCGGCGTCCTTCCAGATCTCCTGATAGTTCTCCAGGCCTACCCAGGGGCCGGAGCCTTCAAAGACATTCCAGTCGCGAAAACTGACATTAAATGCGAGGATGGTCGGGTACCAGCGGATGATAACAAAGAAGACCAGGGCCACGCTCATAAAGATGTAGGCCCAGATGATCTGCCGCTGGCGAAGGGTGAAGCGCATGGAGTTAATCCGACTTTTCTGCAGCGAGTTTCATGTGACCAGGAAAGGTTCAGCCCGTCACCGGAGAGAGAAAACGGGAGGCGAGAGGATAGCCTGCCCAACAGTTACCCTCTCGCTTCCGGTCATTCACATAGGATTTAACGGCTGGACCAGAAGTCGTCCAGGACCTCCTGGTCGGTATCGGCAGCGATCTGCAATGCAGTGGCCGGGTCTTCGTCGGTCAGGATCACCATATCGAAGGAGTCGATGATGGCCTGCCGCTGCTGGCTCTCGTCGGCGAAGAAGGTAGCGTGGGAGTATTCGAGCCCTGCGGCGAATGCGCCCAGCTTTTCATCGGCGAGCAGTTCCGGGTTGCTGCCGGCTTCAAGTTGTGCGGGCAGTTCGCCAACGATGTCGACCCACAAGGCGCCGGCGTCGGCGCTGGTGATGAACTGCAGGAACTTGACGGCGGCGTCGAAGCGAGCCTGGTCGGCGGCGGCCTTCTTGGTCAGGCCATGGGTCCAGTAGGAGCCGAAGGTGCTCTTGATGCCGTTATGCGAGGGCAGCTCGGCAACGCCAAAGTTCATTTCCGGATTGTTCTTGGCGATCGTGCCGAGGCGGAAGGAGCCGTCGACGTGGAAGCAGACGTGACCGCCGACGAAGGCGTTGGTGCTGCCGTCAAACAGGTCGCGGTCGCCGGTGGCGAGGTCGGTGTGGAAGGCGAGCAGGTAGTTCCAGGCCTGCATGCCGGCCTCGTCATTGTAGAGGACCTCGGTGTAGTCGTCGGTGTAGGGCACGCCGCCGAACTGGCGCACCAGCACCTCGCGGAACCAGTGATGGTCCTGGGCGGCGGGGTCGGCAACAAAGCCCTGAACGACGAGCGCGCCGTCGTCATCACGCTGTGTGCAGGCGGCGGCCTGATCGGCCAGCTCGTCCAGGGTCGAAGGCGGGCTTTCGGGATCGAGGCCGGCGTCCGTCATTAGGTCCTTGTTGTAGAAAAGGGCCAGGGCGCGCACTGCTGTGGGAAGCGTGTATAGCGTACCTTCGACAAAGCTGGCCTGGACCATGGGGCTGAACTTTTCAGCGACCATTGCCGGCGGGAAGGCGTCCTCCGGCAGAGGCACGAGGTAGCCGGAATCGATCCAGACAGACTGCCAGCCATAGAAGAGAGTAGCGACATCGGGGCCGACCCCGGCGGGCACGCTGGCGGCGATCTTGTCGCGGAACTCAGCGTAGGGGATGTCGGCGTTGTGGACCACCTTGATGTTCGGGTTCGCCTCTTCGAACTGGGCGATCAGCTGGTTCATGGCATCGACTCTGGCGGCGAAGTTGTACTGCCAGTACTCGATCTCAACTACCTCGTCAGCCATAGCCGGTTCTTCGGCGGCGGAATCCGCAGCCGGTGCTTCGGCGGGCACTGCCGCGGGGCAGGCGGCCAAGAGCAATGCGGTCACCAGGAGCGTGCCGATGAGCATCAACAGTTTGGAGCGTTTCATCGTTGGTTTCCCCCTTAGATTAGAGAAAAGAGAGTCCTCCATTCAGACTCTTGCTCGATTGTCGTCGATCGCAGCATCGTGATACCTGACGATCGAAGTCATGTTTCCTGCAAATTCGCGGTTCGTCATGTAGAACAAGCGGGCAGATAGGGCGTCAGAAAGTTCCTCTCGCTGACATACGAACTGCCGGTGCCATTCTTCACAGTTCGATCTTCAGAAGGCGGGCGGCATTGCCGGCAAAAATTTGCTGGATGTCCTGCTCCGGGAAATTCAGGTCGAGACAGCTTCGCATCTGGTCCTGCAGGTATTCCTGGGTAAAGCCGCGCGGGAACCAGCTGCTGTCGGTGCCGAAGATGATGCGGCCGGGGCCGATGGTCTCGTAGTATTTGCGGAACAGGTATTTGGCGGTCACATCGCCGGGCACCCAGCGGATCCACTGGAGGCTGCCGCTGGTGTCGACGCAGACGTTGGGGCAGGCCCAGCAGAGCTGGAGCGTTTCGCGTTCCCAGGCGCAGCCGAAGTGGGGGATGACAAAGGTCACGTCGGGAAAGGCTTTGGCGATGTTGTGCAGTTTGAAGGGGCTGATATTCTCGTGCCAGGCGATGCCGCCGGCGCTGCCCTGGATGCCGAAGTGAATCAGGACGGGGATATCCAGTTCGGCACATTTTTCCCAGACGGGCCAGATCGACTCATCTTCGATCGGCTGTTCGATCATGGGTGCGAGCAGCTTGTAGCCGCGCAGGCCAAGCTCGGTTACGGCGCGCTCCAGCTGGGCGACGGCATCCGGCTCAAAGGGATTGTGGTGGGCGAAGCCGACAAATTTGTCGGGATACCAGCTGACGATTTCGGCCAGATGGTCATTGCCGCCGCCGGTAACGAAGGCGACGGCACGCACGCCGTGTTCGTCCAGCTCTGCGGCCCAACGGCGGGCCTGCTCCTTATCTCCCGGGTGGTCGTCCGGGGATTCTGCTTGCGGGAAGCCCCACATTTTGCGCCAGTGTTCGCCATAGGGCCGGCTCATTTCCCGCACTTTGCGGGCGCGTTCCTCACCCACTTTTTCGATGTACTGCTGAATTGTGTTTCCCATATTCGGGAACCACGGTTTGCTGGTGGGAAAGTGGAGGTGGAAGTCGATGATCTCAAAGCCCTGATACATTGAAATTCCTCAAGTCAGTTTCCTTTAGTTGGTCCGCCCGAGTTGCGTCGGCAAGGCCCTGTCAGCGGCGGGACGTAGATTGGCATGACACCTTTCTACCCACATACCTGGAGTGTGTCCTGCGGAACCAGGTCGGAGTTGCTGGCCAGCATGGCGGCCCCGCGGGCCGGGTCGGATCGGGCAGGCACGATCTGGCAGCCGGGCAGATCTGCGTTGAGTGCGTCGCGAAATGCCTGGCGAAGCCTGGACGGTTGCTCCAATACGGAGCCGGCGGTGGCGACCTGTGGCTCGTCCAGCAGGTCGACCTTACGCAGGACGGAGGCGGCGGTACTGGCAAGTGCTGCGCCGGCCTCACTCAGGATTAGACGTGCGACGGCATCGTCGGAGGCGGCTGCCTCAAATACGGACGGAGCGAAGGAACGGAACTGTTGGTGGGCGTGGGAGATACCGGAATCGAGTCCGGCGATCCAGCCGATCCATTCCTTCTGTGTGCTGCCGGCGATCGCGCGGAACTGCTCTGTAAGGCAGGTCGCAGGGCCGCGTTGGTCGAGTGCGGCCAGAGCGGCGCGCAGGCCGCGGCGTCCGATATCGTAGCCGCTGCCGGCGTCGCCCAGCCAGTGACCGAGGCCGTCGGCGCGAGCTGAGCGGCCGTTCTCGCCGACGGCGAAGGCTACTGCCCCGCTGCCGGATGCGATGAGTGCGCCGGGTTCTCCGTGAAAGGCGCCAGCCCAGGCCACGACGGAGTCGTTGAGCGACCGCCAACGGCACTGCAGTCCACTGGCTCTTAGCGCAGTGGTCAGGATCTGATGCATGTTTTTTTCGTCGGAGGAACCATCAAAGCCGGCCATGCCGGCGCACGTAGCCTTCACTTCAGTTGGGGAGACGGCAGATCGGGTCAGAGCCTGCGAAATCGCCGCGGACAGGTTGGCGGCGGCCTGTTCAACACCGACGATATGATAGTTGGAGGGGCCGCTCTGGCCTTCGCCGACCTGGCGGCCGGTACCGTTGGACAGAACGATATGGGATTTGGTTGCGCCGCCGTCGATTCCAAGATAATAGGCCACAGTAGGATTTTAGCCCGAATGGTGCAAATGTCAAACGTTGGGGATATTGGCAGGCCAAGGGTCGACCGCGTTTATAGGAGGGGCAGGCTGACAAGCGCCGGGACGTCCCAAGATGGAGGGGGGTAAAAGGTGTGTAGTTTGCCCGGCTACGCAAAGGGTGCGAGAATTGGCGAAAGGGTCGTCGTCAGTCGATGATTGCATGACACGGCACAGGCTGTCAGTAACAGTTCGCTGGATTCAAAAGCATTTAGGGTGAGAAGTGAGAAAAGAGGAGTAAGGAGAGGGCGGGGCCCGTGCGAATAGTACAGGTTTCGGATCCGGTGACGAACAGTTAGGCTGGAAAGACAATGAGACAAGCCAGAATTGAACGAACGACGAAAGAGACGCAGATCGTGCTGGAGCTGGGGCTGGATGGAAGCGGCGCGGCGAAGGTGGAGACCGGGATCGGGTTTCTGGACCACATGCTGACGCTTTTTGCCGGGCACGGACTGTTTGACCTGACGGTACAGGCCGGAGGCGATCTTGAGATCGACGAGCACCACACGGCTGAGGACGTATGCATCTGTCTGGGGCGGGCGATCGACCAGGCCCTGGGAGACCGCAGCGGCATCGTACGCACGGCGCATGCCTATGTGCCGATGGATGAGACGCTGGCGCGGGTGGTCGTGGACCTGAGCGGACGGCCGTACTGCGTCTTCGACGCCGAGTTCACGACGCCGAGGCTGGGGGATCTCAGCACCGACCTGCTCTTCCACCTGTTCGAGAGCATCGCGATACACGGACGGATGAACCTGCATACGGTGGTGCTGTACGGGCGCAACGATCATCACAAGGCGGAAGGGTTGTTCAAGGCGCTGGCGCGTGCGCTGGACCGGGCGACGGAGCTGGATGAGCGGCGAACCGGGGTGCCGAGCACGAAGGGGACGCTGAGCGCATGATCGCTGGAGTGGTATTTCCTCGCCCGGCGGCCTGGCGCGCCTCTTCGCCATTACCTGGCCGCTCCTTTTTCACTTTCCCATTTCAAGGCATATACGATGACCGTTGACAAGATGGCCGACCTCGAGATCCCTACACTCGAAGAGATCCGCGCCACGCGCGCGCGCATCGACCCCTATATTCTGCGCACGCCAATGTGGCGCTGGCAGAACATGGCAGTCGAGGAGGCGCTCGGGTCGGACACGGAGGTCTGGCTGAAGCTGGAGCTCTTTCAGAGGACGGGAACGTTCAAGCCGCGCGGGGCGGTGAATGACATTTTGCAGATGGACGCAGAGACGCGGGCCCGCGGCGTGACCGCGGTGAGCGCGGGCAACCATGCGATCGCGGTGGCGTACGCAGGCCAGACATTCGGCATCAGTGCCAAGGTCGTGATGCCTTCTTCCGCGCCCCTGTTCCGGGTGGAGAAGTCACGCAACTATGGGGCTGAGGTCGTGCTGGTGGCCGACGTTTATGAGGGGTTCGCCGAGGTGGAGCGCATTCAGGAGGAAGAAGGACGGGCCTTTGTCCATCCGTTCGATAGCCGCACGATAGTCACGGGTCAAGCGACGGTGGGCCTGGAAGTTTGTGAGGACGCGCCGCCGCTGGACATGCTGATCGTGCCCGTTGGAGGCGGCGGCCTGGCCGCGGGAATCGGCGCGGCGGTCAAGCAGCTACAGCCGGACTGCGCAGTCTTCGGTGTGGAGCCGGAAGGCGCGGACACGATGCACCGCAGCTTGGCCAGTGGAAGCCTGCAGTCGATTGAGCGGGTGGAGACGATTGCCACGAGCCTGGGCGCGCCGGCGACGCAGTCCTACAGTTTCGGGCTGTGCCGTCACTTTCTGGAGGAAGTAGCGCTGGTCAGCGACGAAGAGATGCTGGACGGGATGCGGCTTCTCTTGCACGAGATGAAACTGGCGGTCGAGCCGGCGTGTGCGGCCTCAACGGCGGCGTTACTGGGCCCGCTGCGGGAGCAGGCGGCAGGGAAACGGGTGGGGCTGATTCTGTGCGGCTCGAATATTGGGGTTGACACCTTCGTAGAGTTGATCGGCCAGAGCACCGATGGCTGAAAGCGCTGTCGAACTGGCGCCCGGCCATAAGATCGGTCTGCCGCTGGCAGGCCCGGTGATGCTGGGGGCCGGCAGTGTCGGTTACGGGGAGGCGCGCCACCGGGAACTGGAGACTGCCCGGTTCGGCGGAGCGGTTGTGGGTCCGTTCACGCGGCGCAGCCGGGGCGGCAGCCAGCCGCCGCGCATGGCGCATACGGTGGGCGGGTTTGTACGCCGCGTGGGGTTGCAGAACCGGGGCGTGTCGGCGGCGGTAAGGCGGTACGGCCAACTGTGGCCGCGGTTGGGCTGTCCTGTCATAGCCCAAGTGGCGGATAGCGAGCACAGAGACGCGGCGGAGACAGTGGAGCGGCTATCCGGGGCGGAGGGAATCGAGGGGTTCGAGTTGCTGTGCGTGCCGGAGGCCGGCGGGAAAGAGATCAGCCGGCTGCTGGAGGTTGTTCTGCTGGAGACGGATCTGCCCGTCTTGGTGAAGTTGCCTCTTGCGCGAGCTGCAATGCTTGCGCCAGCGGCCGCGGCGGCGGGTGCGGCCGGCGTGGTGGTGGGCAGCCCGCCTCGCGGGGCAGGTATGCGGTCCGACGGCCAGGCGGTGAGCGGGGAGATGTTTGGGCCGGGGGCTTTCCCGATGATGCTGGCGGCGCTGCTGGCGGTGCAGGCGCTGGATCTGCCCGTATCGCTGGTCGCCAGCGGCGGCGTTCATACCCGGCAGCAGGCACGCGATTGCCTGCAGGCCGGCGCGGATGCGCTGCAGCTGGACAGCCTGGTCTGGGTGGAGCCGGTAGCGGCAGTGGCGCTGGCGGTCAGTTTGCATAGCGGCTGATGAGCCGACAGATCGTTCACCCCGCGTTCATTCCTTTTTTCTTCCTCTTCCGCCTAATCTACATACCGGCCAGCGTTCTGAGCCATACGGGCCACGGGTCGCCGTGGCTGAATGCGGTGCTGGGCTGCGTGGTCTCGCTGGGAGCCGAGTGGCTGGCGCGGCGCATGGGGGTCCACATCGCGCGGCGCGAGCGGCGGCGTGCGGTCTGGGTGGTGATCCTGGCGCTGGTCACGCTTGGCTTCTTTCCGGATGAGGCGCCGATCGGGCTGATCCTGTGGGCGGGCAGCGGCGCGGCCTGGGGGGCGGCGACGCGGGGGATTGGTTGGCGGGCGGCGTCGAACACCCAGGTTTTCGCGGCCGGGGCGATGGGAGCGCTGGTGGGGGCGACGGGGTTGTTTGGGCCGGGGAGCTGGCTGGGGGCAGTTGTGTTGGGGGTTGGGTTATGGTTTGGGAATAGAACGGACGAAATGGAGGGCCGCGGGTATGGAAGAGGGAGGTCAGGAAGCCGGCGAGCGGGCAAAGCGGACCGGGGAACAGAGAAGTGCAGAGTGGAAAGAGTGGCTGGAGGAGAGTGAACGGCTCGATCAGTTGGTACTGGCCGAGACGAAGGGCGTTTCTGTGGACATTGATCGGGCGCTAGAGGCCGCGCGTGCGGATCTGGAAGCGAGGGACGTAAGAGGAAACGGGGGCGACGCGTGACAGGAATATGGACGAACAAAGGGGATGGGTGGGAGTTGGATGCGCCGCAGGCGTTCCAGGATGAAGCTTCACTGCACCGCCTCATTCAACGGAACCCTGAGTTACTGCCAATAGCAGGCTCCGTACGACTACTGGTTCTAGGATCTGAAGTCCAGTTGGGAGACGGATACGCAGATATTCTGGCAGTTGAGCCAAGCGGCCGGCCAACGATCATCGAAGTAAAACTAGCTAGAAACTCTGAGGCGCGCCGAGGGATTGTGTCGCAGGTACTGGCCTATGCGTCGTTCTTGCAAGGAATCAGTGTTGAAGGACTTGAGCGTACGTTGTTGCGAAAGGAGTCTGCGGTGGCCAGCCACGGCTCAATACTTGGCGCCGTCCAGGCACAGGATCAGGAAGGTGCGGCAGACATTGACACTTTTGCAGCTTCATTGCAAGAGCATCTGGACAGAGGCGACTTCAGATTGGTTCTTGTCCTGGATGAAGTTTCCGCAGAATTGGAACGGATCGTAGGGTATCTTGACAGCATAACTATCAATGCGTTAACGATCGACCTGATCAAACTTAGTGTCTTCGAAGTAAATGACGTACAGGTTGCTTTGCCTCAACGCATATCCTCAGACCTTAGCGTTTCGCCTACTCCGCCGACTCCAGGCAGAACGAATACCGCTAGAGCCGGCGAGCGGTTGACAGATGGATCCGATGTCTTCAGGGATTCATTTGCCGACGTTGCAGGAGAAGCCCGCGAGACATTCGAGCTGTTGACATCGTGGGCTGAAGAAATCTCCTCGCTTCCCAATTTGCGTCTGTTCACCTTTACCGGCATTGAAGGGAAACGACTCACCTTATTGCCCAAAATCATGCCGGACAACGCTGGCCTGATTACAATCTGGAATGAAGGAAAGCGACCGTCAGTTGCGGTCTGGAGGTCGGTATTCGATCGCCTTGCGCCAAGGTCTGTCAGTTCTGTTGAAAAGGCGATCGCACCAACCAGGTTTGGACAGGGGAACATAGTGACGGAGATTACTCCTCAGGTTCTCGACAAGTTGAAAGAGGCATACGAAGAGGCATCGGAAAGATGATCCGAATGCCGGGAAACTCTGGATCGGGAACGAGAAGGTCAATACTGAGCTTGGCCCCAAAAACTGGACCACAAGCTAAGGTGTATAATGGAGCAAGTCACCAAGCCTGTGGAGGGGCAGTACGATGGTCAAGAAACGGCGGCGGCACTCGGCAGCCTACAAGTTTCGGATTGCGCTGGAAGC
>JAJEDI010000088.1 GCA_022821585.1 Caldilineaceae bacterium | reverse complement strand
CCATGAGCGACCACACCAAAGTCTCAACTATCGCACGCCGGCGGAAGAGCACTTCGTGCTCTGTTCAGAGCCGGCCGCGTTCGTCTAAATGCACCTTATTTTTCCCATTTCGTGGTCTAACGATTGGGGCCAACCATAATGATTACCTCCGAAAACTCGTCGTGAACACTTTCGCTCAACAAATAAAGGTAGTAGCGATGCCATAGCGCAATCCGCCGTTTGCACCAGCATAGTTTGGTCACGCTTACCCTGGCGATGTCTCTAATCTTGCGGAATATGGTTGGCCCCAATGTCTAGACCTCGAAATGGGAAAAATAAGGCGCATTCAGGCTTCGCGACCCAATAACCGTCTCAGTTTAGGCTGCAACAAGCACCCATTGTGTGCCCTGCTCTTCCTCGTGCTGCATAACGGAAATCTTTGGAGGATGCAAGAATGCAACAGAAGACTCCGGTTTAAGGCGGGCGAGGAGACTGATAGTTTCGCTTGGCGAAGCATCTTCGAAAAACATCTCTATTGCTTCTTCCAAGTTCCTCTTCGCCTCACTAGTAGTTTTCCCCTGGCTTGCGATTCCTAATTCTTCGCAGTACGAAACATACCAACCATCCTCCGGCTCGATTACGCATTTGAGCTTCCATCTCATCTCTTGTCCCCCTACACCAACAGCACCCCCTCATGCCGCAGCAGCCACTCTTTACGCCACAGACCGCCGCCGTAACCGGTCAACTTCGCCCGCCCGCCGCTGCCGATAATCCGATGGCAGGGCACGATAATGGCGACCGGGTTGCGCCCGTTGGCCGCGCCAACCGCACGCACCGCCTTGGGATTATCGATAGCATGGGCAATCTCCTGATAGCTAGCCGTCTCACCATACCCAACACTGCGAAGCTGCTGCCACACCTGGCGCTGAAACGGCGTGCCCTCCAGATCCAGAGGCAGATCGAAGCAGCGTAACTCGCCGGCGAAATAGGCGTCCAGCTGACGCCGCACCTCCTCCAGCAGCGGATGCCCACTTGCCTCTTCACCCTCTCCTGCCTCTTCACCCTCTCCTGCCTGTTCCCCGGCGAACTCGACTCTACCTACCGCCGCGTCCGTAGCGTAAATCTCAAGAAACCCGATGGGGGATTCGTAGTTCGTTACCGCTTGCGACATTGTCTACTCCGTAAGTTCTGCGATGTAGAGATTACGATAATGCAAACCTTCTCCGCGCCAATGACCTGCCCACTCACTGACCACTGGCTACTGACCACTGCCGTCACCGCCGCAACTGCTTACTGCGCTGCTTGCGCGTAACGGTCATCGCCAGGCCCTGCTCCTGCAGAAAATCCTGGTAGAGCCGGTAAAAGCGCTGGCGGTCCTGCTGCTGAATGACCGCGGTGACGTCTGCCGCCTCCAACACGTACGGATAGCCGCTGCCCACAACCGCCTCGGCGAGGACGACAGCCACGATCTCGTCGGCGCGGCCCGACTCCAGCAGCCAGCGCGGTATCTCCAGCCGCGCCGGCGGGTTCTCCATGCTCAGCCGCGCCAGGCAGAAACAGACCTGCTTATAAAAGTCGGCGCGGCCTGCATCGCTAAGGCGGTCCGGGCGTGCGCATATCCAGAACGGGCTGCGATCACCCCAGCTGAACAGCGTTTCCCGCAGCAGGTACGCGTCGTTGATGTGTGCCGGCGCCGGCAGGCCGTGCAGCGCCGCCAGCAGGGTGACGAGGTCGCGGCTGTATGTGTTGTCCACATAACCGACCAAGGGCGTACGCGTACGCTCCGAGCAGGCCAGCAACGCCTGCACCGCCTGGATATAGCCGTGCTCACGCCCGGCGCGCAGCTGCCCGGCGAAGGAAATGATCAGCGAACCGTCCAGGAAACAGACCGGCCTGCGCTCAAACGGCCGCCCCGCACAGCTCTCCATGAACTCACACAGTTTGGCGCACTCCAGGACGAAGCGCTCCTGGTTCACGCGCCAGTTGGGGAACACGCCGTCGTCGCCGCCCGAGTCGAGCAGCTCGTCCGGGGCCAGCACCTCGAAGGCGATATCCTTTTCATAGCGTCCGGTATCGTCTCCGTTGGCCGCCGGGCCGCGGTCATTGAAGAACCAGCCGATCTGCACCGCGCCCATCGGAGGGGCATAGTCGGTAGTCGGTACGATCTGACTACCGTCCACGGCCAGCACCGGCCGGCCTTCGAGGACGTCCAGCGCCCAACGACGGGCCTGCTCACGGTTCTGCCAGGCCGCGCCCAGCGGGATGCGCATGCCATCTGCGCGGTCGAACTCCGCCGTGGGCAGTGCGCCGGGCCAGGCACTATCGATGGCGTCGTCGAGTTTGCGGTTCAGGGAAGCGGCTGAGTCGATCTTCAACTCCTCCAGCCAGCCCTTCATGCGTCGCTGCTCCTCCCGCCGTTCGTGGTCGTAAGCAGAGAACAGCCCCTTCTTCCGGTCCAACGCAGCGGCCGCCGCGCTTCGTACAAACATTCAGTGTCACCTCAACAAGATATGGACATCGGCTCTTCTGCCCCGCGTGTCGCATACAGACGGACTTCTACTACAAAAGTCTCCAGCACAGACATTGACATTATAGCACATTCGTGCATATTTTACCTTGCACTATCCGACTATGTTATGATTAGATTAGACTAGGCGTTGCCTTTCCTGCCACATGGTGTCTCAGTTTTGCATACCCCCAAGAAGCTGGTGGCTCAGGTCGACACAAGCGCTCCAATTTCAGAACGGCAGCGCACCCGTTATACACGCAACGTTTCCCGTGGTATCGCAGATGCCTCCAAACGCTGAGGAGAGCGTGAAGAGAAGAGCGACGCGAATCGCCCACCCCGCGTACGGCGCGCTGGGGTTCGGCCTTCTGTTGCTGATGATCCTGCTGGCCGCCTGCAGCGGAATCCGCCCCTCGACCGTGGAAGAAGAAGACCCGCTGGCCGCGCTCGGCGCCATGCCGCATTATGAAATCGAGTTCTCCCTCAGCGACGATCTCATCTTTCTGCAAGGGTCGGCCCGTGTGCGCGTCCCCAACACCAGCGACGACCCCTGGACGCACCTGGTCTTTCGCCTCTACCCGGCGTTGCCCCACTACGGCGGCGAGTTCAGCATTCAGAACGTGACGGTCGAGGGCAGCACCGCGCCCTTCGTCTATCTGGAGCAGAACACGGCCATACGGGTGGACCTGCCGCGGGCGCTGCTACGCGGGCAGACAACAAATGTCTACCTGAGCTGGCAGCTGCGCATCCCGCATTGGGGCGCGGATACGACGGGGGCCTACCGTCTCTTCGGCCTCAGCCAGGAGTTCCTGAGCCTGCCGCTCTTTTACCCCTCGCTCGCCGTCTACCTGCCGGGGCCGACCGCGGCCAGCGGACGCTGGTGGCTGGAGCGGGGTACCAGCCGCGGGGACGCGGCCTTCAACTACATCTCCCAGTTCGTCGTTACCGGCACCCTCCCCATCGATCAGATCCCCGTGGCCAGCGGCCAGTTGATCACCTCCACAGTCATCGGTGAGCAGCATATCCAACACCGGTGGGAGACGGAGCTGTCGCGCGAGTTCTTCGTCCACATGAGCGACCGCTTCCAGTCCGACAGCCTGGACGCATACGGCACACGCGTCACCAGCTACTGGCTGCCGGAGCATGAAGAGGCGGGGCGGGCCGTTCTGCAGCACACCGCGGCCGCGCTGCGGGTGTACAGCGACTGGTTTGGGCCTTATCCCTACCCGGACCTGCGCGTGGCGTCGGCGCCGATCAGCTTCCGGGGGATGGAGTACCCGCAGGTCTTCCTATTGGGCGTACAGCTGTATGACCGCTACCGGGACCAACTGGAGATCCGGGCGGTCCACGAAGTCGCGCATCAGTGGTGGTACCAGCTTGTCCACAACGATCCGGTCAACCAGCCCTGGGTTGATGAGGGGCTGGCCGAATACTCCAGCCGCATCTACTATGAGGCGGTGCACGGTCCGGACGCGGCCGACATCCTGGAATACCGCCGCTGGCAGGCGGTCGTCGACGGGCTGATCAGCCGCGAAGAGGACGCGGCGCTGGCGCAACCGGTGACCGCCTTCGCAGACGGAAGGATTTACGAGGGAATCGTCTACGGCAAGGGCGCGCTCTTTTTCTCCGCCATACGCCGCACGCTGGGAGAGCGGGCATTCAAGCAGTTTCTCCAAAACTATCTGGCCGACTATCAGTACAAGATCATAACGCCCGCGGATATGCTGACGGCGTTGCGCGGGGTCGACCCGGAGGTCGCGGACGTGCTGTTCAACGATTGGATCGGGCCGCTGGCGAGCCGGCCGCCGCTACGTGCAGCGCGCCAGACCGAGTGAGCACCGCGCGGGCGCAGGAATCGGCAACGGGCACGCAGGCGAGCTGAGCAATGGCGAACGTTCTATGGATCGGCCTGGGCGCGGTGCTGGGCGCCAACGCCCGCTACTTCGTCAGCCTGTGGCTGGCAGCGAAGCTGGGGCCGGCCTTCCCCTATGGAACGTTGACCGTCAATGCCGTCGGCAGCCTGCTGCTCGGCTTCCTCATGGCGGCCGCCTCCCACTATCTCTCCCTGTCACCGCAGTTGCGGCTGCTGCTGTTTGTCGGCTTCCTCGGCTCCTTCACCACCTTCTCCACCTTCGCCGTCGAGAGCATCGACCTCTGGCAGAACGGCCGCGTCGGGGCCGGTCTGGTCAATATCCTCGCCAACAACGGCCTCAGCCTCCTCTGCGCCGCGCTCGGCATCCTGCTGGCCGGTCAGTTGCATAAACTGTGACCCGAACAGTCGAAGAATAGCCCAAGGTGCAGTCCAATTTGGAGGCGGGGAAGGGCAGGCACAAGGCCGGCACCTACGGGGACTTGATAGGACTGGCGGGACGTGATCTGGCGGGACTCTTTCGAATAGGCACCTGTCACCAATGTCGACACCAGGTCGACGAGGCATGTTGTAGGAAGGGGCGTTGCGGGGGCGGAGCCCCCGCACAAGGGAGGCCGCTTGCGGCCGACCGCCCAGAAAATCAGGGAACAGGGGTCAGGGGCGGCGCTTCGTCTGCCGGAGATTTGAACCGGACCCGACCGTGGCCTGGTTGCTCCCAGTGGCATACGAAAGTTCGCCCCCAGATTGGGATGCACCCATAGCCCGCATGGATTGGACACGACGGGCGTACCCCTCTATACTGCCGTGGAACACCAGCCCTCATCAGGTGAAGCCGTAGCGCATTGAACCAACCCTCGACTGCATCCCGATCAAGATAACGGCAAACAACAGGTTGCCGCGCGCCATCAACCCCTACGGAGCCATGCAATGACCACGGATTTCCGCTACGAACCGAACTGGGACTCCCTGCAGAACTATGAAGTGCCCCAATGGTTTATGGACGATAAACTGGGCATCTTCATCCACTGGGGCCCCTACTCCGTGCCCGCCTTCGACAATGAATGGTACCCCCGCTTCATGTACCGCGACGAGATCTCGCGCAAGGGGCCGAACTACCACCAGCACCACACGGAGACCTGGGGCCATCCCTCCAAGTTCGGATACAAGGATTTCATCCCCTTGTTCAAAGCGGAAAACTGGGACCCGGCCCAGTGGCTCGATCTGTTCCGGAAGGCCGGCGCGCGTTACATCGTGCCCGTCGCCGAACACCACGACGGCTTCCCCATGTACGCCAGCACCCATACCCGCTGGAACGCGGCCCAGATGGGGCCCAAGCGGGACGTCTGCAAGGAGCTGGAACGGGAGACCCGCGCGGCCGGCCTCAAGTTCGGCGTATCCAGCCACCGCGCCTACAACTGGCGCTATTACACCTACGCCGACGACTTCGACACCACGCATCCCGGCCTGGAGGAGCTCTACTGCCCGCCGCACCCGGAGGACGCGCCCGCCAGCTGGGACTTTCTGCAGAACTGGTACGCACGCACGGTCGAGATGATCGACTATTTCCGGCCCGACGTGCTCTGGTTCGACTTCGGCTGGCACTTCGATGAGTTCGCGCCCTACCGCCCGCAGGTCGCCGCCTACTACTACAACCGCGCCCTGGATTGGGGCAGCGAGCCGGTCCTCCAGTACAAGGACAAGTTCCCGGACGGCGTCGCCGTCTACGATGTGGAACGGGGCAAGCTCGACGACATCCGCCCGCACTACTGGCAGACCGACACCGCGGTCAGCTACAAGGCCTGGAGCTACATCGAAAACGACGAGTTCAAGAGCCCCGCGACGATCATTCACGACCTGGTCGACATCGTCAGCAAGAACGGCAACCTGCTCCTGAACGTCGGCCCGCGCGCCGACGGCGTCATCCCCGCGCAGGCGACCCAGCTGCTGCTGGATTTGGGCGCATGGCTGGACGTGAACGGGGAGGCGATCTACGGAACGCGCCACTGGGAGCGGTTCGGTGAGGGCGATACGGAGGTGGTGGTTGGGCACCTGACGGAGCGCAGTAATCAGCCCTTCACCGCCAAAGACGTGCGCTTCACGCAGAAGGACGACGCCCTCTATGCCATCGTACTGGGCTGGCCCGGCAACGAAGCCGCCATCACCTCGCTGGGCAGCGGCTCGTCGCTCGGCGGGCGAGTCGGCGGCGTTTCGATGCTCGGCAGCGACGAGCCTGTCGCGTGGAAGCAGGACGAGAACGCGCTGACGGTCAGCACACCCGGCCAGCGCCCTTGCGATCACGCTTATACATTCAAGATTGCGTTGCAGGGGTAGCCATGTACAGGCGTCAAATCGAGCCCTCCCACGACCTGTCCCATGCCTGCCAGCGCTTCCTCGATGATCTGCGCCGCTGGGCATACGAGGCCATCGACCGCTACGCGGACGCGCCGGCCACCGACGTCCACGATCAGGGCACCTACACCACCGGCTGGGAGCCGCTCCTACGCGCCGGTGCGGATGAACGTATCCAGAGCTTTCTGCAACAGAAACGCGATCGCATTCGCGATTATTTCACCCGGACGCAGCAGTGGCGGCACGGCTACTGGCGCATGCAGGAGGCGCACCACGGCACCGAGCACTATGAGCTGTTCCTGGGGGCCGTCCAGCGAATCCTGCCGGACGACCGCGAGACGGCGCGGCAGTTGGACGACGCCGCCGAGCACATGGGCAACTGGTCGAACGCGGCGCCGGACTGGTTCGATTGGGACCGGCGGCGCTTCCACTCGCTCTTCTTCGGCGCCGACGGGCTGCGCACGGAGCCGGGCATGGCGCTCAATACGCCGGACCACCTGCGCGGCATCAACATCTGCCTGCTGGCGGCGTCGCAACCGGAAGCGGAGACAGCCAGGAAGCGCTATATCGAGCTGGCAACGGCCTACGCGGGCGAGTGGGCGGACGCCATTCTGGCCGGGGACGCGCTGCCGATTGCTCTGACCCCCGACGGCGTCCTGTACGAGTTCAGCGCCGGAGACAAAGCGCTCTACTACTCCTTCATGGGCGAGGCCCCCGACCTGCAGGCGGAGGTTGACCGGGCGGAGAATCTGCTCGGCTCCGACGCGGTCAATACATTCCTGCGCCTGTGGCAGGAAAGCGGTGCGCCGCGCTTCCGCCAGGCGGCCGAGCGGCTGCTGGAGCCGCTGGCCGCGCAGCTGACCGACCCGGACGCCGGCGCGGCCGCTGACGCCGTGCGGGCCTATCGCCGCTGGACCGGCGACGGGCGCTACGACAAGGCGGTCTTGGAGGCTGTCGCCGGACTCGACCCTTTCGACATCACCGAAGTCGCCCTGAATACAGAGTACAAACGTCCCGCCCGCCGCGCATCGGGCGTGGGCAAACGCTCCGACGCGCCGCGCTGGCTCGAAGACGGCCGCGAACGGCGCCACAACCCGATCACGCTGGCGGTGGCCGCGGAGATCGAGGGGGACAGCGCGCTGCACGCACGCGCCGTGGACCTGGCCCGCACCTACTTCCTCCTGGCGCGCGCGGCCTTCCCGGACGGTCGCGACCACGGCTGCTCGGCGCGCTCGGTCAGCGCGATCGCACGCGGTCATGGCCGCGAAAACCACGCCGGCATGACGACGGCGGTGCTCGGTCCGGCGCTGGGTTACGATGGGACGCGAATGCGCAAAGACGTTACAGGAGCTGAACTGACAACAGTATCTGAAGGGACATAGGGTTTTGCAGGGCAAGCTACTTCTGTGCCAGGAACACCATTCCGGCGCTGTCCCGGGTCAGGCTGTCTCCGGCATAGTTGCGGTAGCCCGCCGATTCCTGGAAGCCGGCCTGGTCCAGCATCCGTTTGACCTCCGGCGGTGTATAGGCCCGGATCTGCCAGGTTGTTTCATGGCGCCGGCCCTGTTGGTCCCAGCGGAAAACCCTGGTGTAGATTCCGCTCAGGATGTCGAGGCTCCCCCTGTCTGAGATGAAGAATTCACCACCGTCAAGACAGTCGTGGCGGTCGCCATTCAGGATCAGCTCGTCACGGTTCACTACAATGTCGAGGAGAAACCGTCCGCCGCTTTTGAGGACACGCGCCACTTCAGCGAGTACCTGTTGGTTGTCCGCCTCATCCTGAAAGCATCCGAACTCGCTGAGTGTAAGGGTGACGAAATCGAAGGTTTCCGTCCAGTTCTCTGGCAGGCTGCGCATGTCGCCGCGAACCCACTCGATGTGCGCATCTGCTTGCCCGGCTGATTCCTGGGCGCCTGCCAGCATCGCTGCGCTGAGGTCGTAACCGGTCACCTGAATGCCGCGCAGCGCCATCGGGATCGTCAGCCATCCCAGCCCGCAGGCCAGGTCAAGAACCCGTGCTCCTTTTTGCGCTCTCAGCAGAGAAAGAATCTGCTCCAACTCGCGTGGGTTCGAATTCGGTTCATAGGCGGGCGGCCAGATCCAACTGAACTCTTCATCGGCATAGAGTCTTTGCCAGGATGGGGCGGGGGCGTCCATATGTACGTTCCTTTGCGTGAGGGAGTGTATCCTGTCATCTGTAATTGTAGCATGAAGGAACTGAGAGAATGACACCCCTGAAGCTCGGCATCATCGGTTGCGGTACGATCGGCGCCGCCCACGCCGAGGCTGCCGCGGCCTCCGACCAGATCGAGTTGGTTGCCGTCGCCGATGTGCAGCGGGCGTTGGCGGAGAAGATTGCCGCCGCCCGCAAGGTGGAGACGGTCTACAACAGCGGCGCAGAACTGCTGACCGATACCCGTGTAGAGGCTGTTGTCCTGGCGCTGCCGGCCTCTTTCCGCATCGAACTTGGTTTGCAGGCCCTGCGCTCCGGCAAGCATCTGCTGACGGAAAAGCCGGTGGCCCGCAGCGCTGACGAAGTGCGCCAGCTCATCTCCGTCCGGGGGGACCGGGTCGCGGCCTGCTGCTCTTCCCGCTTTCACTTTCTGGAATCGAACCGGATCGTTGCCGACTGGATCGCACAGGGCAAGCTGGGCCCGCTGCGTGTTCTCCGCTGCCGCGCCATCCACCCGGCGACACCGGCGCCGGATACGCACCCGCCGGCCTGGCGGCTCAGCCGCGAGTTGAATGGCGGCGGCATCCTGGTCAACTGGGGCTGCTACGATCTGGACTATCTGCTGGGCATCAGCGGCTGGCGGCTGCGCCCGCAGACGGTCCTGGCGCAGAGCTGGCGCGTACCATCCATCTTCGCCGATACGGTTGCGCCGGGGTCCGACGGGGAGACGCACATCGCCGGGCTGGTGCGCTGCGAGGACGGTGCCGTGCTCACCTATGAGCGCGGCGAGTACGCCGCCGCGCAGGCAGAGGCATCCTGGGAAGTGATCGGGGAGACCGGCTCGCTGCGCCTGCGGATGACGCCGGCGCCGGAGAAGGAGATTCTGCAGTTCGAGGCGACCCGCGCCGAGGGAACGGTCTCCCGGACGTTGTGGTCGGGCAGCGATTCCTACAGCGACATCCACCGCGGCCTGCTGGAGGACTTCGCGACCGCTGTCCGCACAGGCCGTCCTCCCCAGACGACGCTGGAGCAGGCGCTAGTGGTGCAACAGATTACTGATGCGATGTACAGGTCGGCGGAGACGGGGGAGGCGGTGGAGATATCTGCGACCTGATACGGCAGCACTTCTAAATTCAATTCACAGCATGAACCCGACAGAATAGGAGTTTGCAGAGATGAACTACGCATTTATGAGCTTTTCCTGCCCGCAGGCCACTTTCGCGGAGATGCTGGCGCTGGCGGTGCAGTACGGCTACGACGGCGTCGAGCCCCGGGCTGCCGGCGGCAATAGCCACGGGGTAGAGCTGGAGGCAACGGCAGAACAGCGCGCCGCCTTCCGCACGCAGGCGGCTGACGCCGGCATCGCCATCTGCTGCCTGGCCGCCGGCAACCGCTTTGCCGACCCCGCAGACCGCGACGCGCAGGTGGAAGAGACGCTCCAATACATCGACCTGGCCGCAGACATCGGCGCGCCCGCGCTGCGCATCTTCGGCGGCCGGATCCCGGACGACGTCAGCCGGAAAGCGGCCATCAGCGGCGTGGCGGACGCCCTGACGCGCCTGACGGGTCGAGCCGGCGACCGCGGCGTGATCGTATGCATGGAAACGCACGACGACTGGTGCAATCCCGCCGACGTCGCCGCGGTGATGGAACGGGTCGATCATCCGGCGATTGCCGTAAACTGGGATGCCGCGCATCCGGTGCGCACCGAGGGCTGGACGCTGGCGGACTCCTATCGCACCCTGCAGCGCTGGATCCGCCATGCCCATGTGCACGACCTGTTCTTGAACCCGAATCGGCCGGACTACACGGCTTTCGGCACCGGGGACATCGATCATAAAGAGGTGATGGAACTGCTGCGCAACGGCGGTTACGAAGGGTATCTCAGCGGCGAGTGGATTAACTGGGAGCCGCCGGACGTTCACCTGCCGCGCGAGATCGCGACACTGCGCGGTTACGAGCGTGCGCTGGCGTGAGAAGAAGACGCTGGCCGCCGCGCCGGTCGCTTAAGCCTGCGACAGTCACAAGTTATCCTTGCACAGAAACCGGGGGAACGACTGATGCCCATCTGCCTGCTCGACTTCGATCTCCATATCCTCAACATGCGCAACCGCATGCCCTTCCGCTACGGCATCGTCACCATGACCGCGCTGCCGCATCTCTTTTTGCAGGCTCGGGTCGAGGTGGACGGCAAGCAGGCGGACGGGATCGCCGCCGAGGGCCTGGCGCCCAAATGGTTTACCAAAGTGCCCGATTCGTCGATGGCCCAGGATATCGCCGAGATGCTCGACGTAATCCAGGCGGCATGCCGACACGCCCAGGAAGCCGGCGCGGCCGACACGGTCTTCGACCTGTGGCAGGCCGTCTATCGGGCCCAGGAGGCCTGGGCCGCAGATACGGACTACCCGCCGCTGCTGTGGGCGTTCGGCGTTTCGCTGGTGGAGCGGGCGATCATCGACGGCTTCTGCCGGGCGACGGGCACGACCTTCGCCCAGGCCGTGCATGCGAACAGCCTGGGAATGCGCCTGTCCGAGCTGCGGCCGGAGCTTGCCGGGCATACGCCGGCGGACCTGCTGCCGGCCAAGCCTCTCGAGCGGGTTATCGTTCGGCATACGGTCGGCATGATCGATCCCCTCACCGATGACGAAATCCTGGCCGAAGACCAGGTCGATGACGGCTTGCCCGCGTCGCTGGACGCTTCGATCCAGACCTATGGATTGACCCACTTCAAGATCAAAATCGGCGGCGACATCGACGCCGACAGGGCGCGGCTGCAACGCATCGCCGCGCTGCTGGACGAACGCAATGTCAATTACCGGCACACACTCGACGGCAACGAGACCTATCACAACGTCGACGATTTTCGCGCCCTGTGGGAAGGGTTGAACGCCGACCCGGCCCTTCGCGACTTTCTGCAGCGGCTGATTTTCGTCGAACAGCCCTTCCACCGCGATATCGCCCTCAGCCAGGAGGTGGGCGCGGCCCTGCTCGCCTGGCGCGAACGGCCGCCGATCATCATCGACGAATCCGACGGGGAGCTTTCCAGCGCGCCCACCGCCCTCGCAAGCGGCTACGTGGGCACCAGCCACAAGAACTGTAAAGGCATCTTCAAAGGCATCGCCAACGCCTGCCTCATCCGCCACCGCCAGCGCCAGGAGCCGGGCGCGTTGCATATCATCAGCGCCGAGGACCTGTGCAACCTGGGGCCGGTGGCGCTGCTGGAGGATCTGGCCGTACTGGCGACGCTGGGCATTGAACACGCCGAGCGCAACGGCCATCACTACTTCGCCGGCCTGTCGATGCTGCCGGACGGCGTGCAGGCGCAGATCCTGGCTGCGCACGGCGATCTCTACCGCCTGCATACAACCCCGGGAGGGCGCCGTTTCCCGACACTGGCGGTAGAGGACGGCTCTGTCAGTGTGGGCAGCGTCACGGCCGCGCCCTTTGGCCCAAAAACGGTTCTCGACCCTTCGCAGTTTACGCCGGTAGCGGAATGGAAATACGAATCGCTGGGGCTGGATTGAACGCATGACAGGCAGTGGCGCGGCCGGTGGGTCAACCGGATTCGGTAACGAATGCGAAGCGGTGGAAGCGCAACTTTAGGGCGTCTGCCGTGTTTTCTCTTGTAGAACGGCATAAGAATTTCGTCCTGCTTCCTTCCGTATGCAAGACTGTCCCCCCCCGCTTCTGCGCCGGGAGGGACATAAGCAGGAGAACGCGGTTCCATACAATGGATTCCACGACACCGCCATCCACAGCGGAAGAAACTGAATCCCAGGAAGCAAACATCGTTCCGGCGCCGAACACCGACTGGGATACTGCGACCAAGAGGACGGTCCTGATCGTCCTGCTCGTCCTCGGCGCACTCATCTTCTGGATCAGCCGCCCCGTCCTGCCGATTCTGATCATGGCGGGGCTCGTCTCCTACTTCCTGATCCCCATCGTCGATCTGTGTGAACGGCTGCACATCCCACGCAGCGTGAGCACGATCGTCCTGTATCTGCTCTTCCTGGTTCTGTTACTTCTGGCCCCCGTTCTGCTTGTGCCGGTTCTGCTGTCCCAGCTTACAGCGCTTTATTTTGATGTGCCGACAGCGGCGCGAAACTTCCTGCACTTTCTGCAAGAGTCAGTCGCAGACCTGCCAACCAGTGGGACCATTCTCGGTCTTGATGTCACGTTTGAAGGGGTGGTCGGCCAGATCCAACAGACGTTGGCCGACGAGATTGCGGTGGAACGCTTTTTGCCCGGCGCGCAGCAGATTCTGGACTACGTCAATCAGCTTCTGAGTACAGCCACGAACGTGGTGAGCAGCACGGCGACGATCGGCTTGACGGTGGTTGGCAGCATCGTCAATATCGTCGTCTTCCTGCTGCTTCTCTTCTTTATCAGCCTGTACTTGACCAAGGACGCGCCCCGCATCCAGCGCTATGTCGAGGGGCTGTTCCCGGTTGAGTATTATTCGGAAGGCGTTGAGTTGATGCGGCGGCTGCGCAACATCTGGAACGCCTTCTTTCGCGGGCAGCTCATCCTCTCTCTGTCGATCGGCGTGGCGACCTACTTCTCACTGAGCCTGATGGGGATGCGGGGGGCGCTGATTCTGGCGATTCTGGCCGGCGCGCTCGAAATCCTGCCCAATATCGGCCCCATCCTGGCGATGATCCCGGCCGTCATCATCGCCCTGGCGCAGGGGAGTTCCACGCTTGAGCTGAGCAACCTCAACTTCGCTCTCCTGGTCATCGGGGTCTACTTCATCATTCAGCAGCTGGAGCATCAGCTTCTCGTGCCGCGCGTGATCGGCACCAGCGTTCATCTGCATCCGGTCGTGGTGGTCTGCGGCGTCGTGGTTGGGGCAAGTGTGGGCGGGATACTGGGCGCGTTTCTGGCCGCGCCGGTCATCGCCAGCCTGCGCCTGATCGGCAGCTATACCCACGCCAAACTGCTTAACTATCCACCTTTCAGCGACCGCCGTCCGGTCGCGGAGGGTCAGCGCGCCGGCGTCTACCGCAGGGTGGTTGTTTCGGAAGCAGAGAATGCGGCGGCACTCCCCGAGATGGAATTGGAAGAGGACGCGCACGCGCCGCCCGCTTCCCAGACCGCCAACTCACCCGCAGGCGATTAGACGCGGCGCCTGCATCCCCAGTTCGTTCAACGCTGTATCGAATCCACCAGTGGCAGACTCGCGTATACGTCGAGGGCGAGGAAGTCGCGCGCCGGCGGCTCGCTTGGCCGGTCGTGAGGAGTCGCTTGTGCGGCCGCTTCTGCATCCTGCCGGTGCTCGCGGCCCGTAGGAGAGGATTGTCGGACCGGTGCGTATGACTGCCTGTAATAGGCCGCGGCGGCGATCATGGCTGCATTGTCCGTGCACAGAAACAGAGGCGGACAGTGCAGCGGCAGACCGATCTTGGCAAAATGCTGTTCAGCCGCGCGGCGCAGCAGCCCGTTGGCGCTGACCCCGCCGCAGATACAGACCTGCTTCACGCCAAACTCGGCGGCGTCCGCGGTTTTGCCCACCAGCACATCCACGACGGCCATCTGAAAGGCGGTGGCAATGTCGGCCGCGGTCTGCGTCTGGCGCGCATCCGTTCCCTCCCGTTCGAGCTGCCGCATCAGATTGAGAACGGCGGTCTTCAGTCCGGAGAAGCTGAAATTGAAGCGGTGCTCACCGTGGACGGGCAAAACGGTGGGCAGGGAAAACGCCTGCGGCTGGGGTTCTGTCCGCCGGCCCGGCCGTGTGAGCGGGCGGGGGAGATGAAAACGGCCGGCATCCCCGCTTTCCGCGGCAGCCTGAATGGCCGGGCCGCCCGGATAACCCAGCTCCAGGAGTCGCGCCACCTTGTCGAACGCCTCCCCTGCGGCATCATCCAGGGTCGCGCCCAGGAGCCGGTAGCGGCAGTGCCCCTCCATCAGCACGAGCTCCGTATGGCCGCCGGAAACGATCAGAATCAGCGCCGGGAACTGTTCCGATGCGCTGCCGCCTCGTTGTTTGCGCGCGCTGTCGGACGCAGAACCGCCCGCCGGCCCGTGGCTCTCTCCAGGGTCTGGAGAGCCGGCCGCGGGCAAGCTGTCCGTATAAAGCCAGTTGCTGTAGATGTGCCCTTCCAGATGATTAACCGGAATCAGCGGCAGGCCGCTGGCGTAGGCCAGTCCTTTCGCCAGATTGACGCCGACAAGAAGACTGCCGGCCAGGCCCGGGCCGTTCGTGACGGCGATGGCGTCCAGCTCGCGCACATGCGCGACCGAGGCATCGGCCAGGGCCTCCTCGACAACAGTCTGAATTGCGAGAACGTGCTGGCGGCTGGCGACCTCCGGGTAGACGCCGCCGAAACGCCGGTGGAGCTCAATCTGGCTGGCGACCCGGTTGCTGAGGATATGACGACCGTCCGCCACAACCGCGGCCGCTGTCTCGTCGCAGCTGGTCTCGATCGCGAGGATGCGGCATTGTGGCGAGCCGCCTGCGTTCGTCAAGCTCATTTGTCTTCGCCCAAGGTGGACGGGCGCGCTGCCCAGAGCAGGACCATCAGGCCGACGATGCCCAGCCCGACCAGCGCCACCAGTTTGTAGAGGCGGTCATCCAGCAACAGGGTCAGGCCGCCGAAAAGCGCGCAGAAGGCCCAATAGCCAACTACGATTGTGTGCTCGGCCAGTCCTTTGTCGCGCAGACGCAGGTGCAGGTGGTCGCGACCGCCCTGACCCACCGAGACGCCCCGCCGCGGACGGCTGTAGATCAGCCACACAACGTCCAGAATCGGCAGGCCGAGAATCAGCAGAACGGTGGCAAGCCTGGCCCCGCCGATAATCCCCAACGCGGCCAGGGCAAAACCGAGAAAATAGCTGCCGCTGCTGCCCATGAAGACCCGCGCCGGGGCAAAGTTGAAGGCCAGAAATCCCAGTCCGACGCCGAGCAGTGCCACGGGCAGAACCGCCACGCTCAGCTGGGGCGGGTGGGTGAAGAAGATCATGTGAATGGCCAGTATAGCGCAGAAGATGACGGTCACGCCGGCAACCAGACCGTTCAACCCGTCAAGGAAGTTGACGGTATTCATCATTCCCATGAACCAGAATAGCGTCAACGGGCCGAGCAGCCACCAGGGAAAGCCATCCGGACCGAAGAGAAAGCCGCTTGCGAACGGATTATTGACGTGCTTGATGAAGATCAGGCCGGCGATGGCGATCAGGCCGGCGACAACCTGAATTGCGAATTGGGGGCGCCAGGAGAACTCATAGCGGTCATCGAGAAAGCCGAAGAACGCGCAGAAGGCGCCGCCAATCAGAAGAGCGATAAAACGGCGGCTCTCCTTGGGGTCGTTCTGGGGCGGCAGCCAGGAGGCGTCAAGCAGGGGCAGCGCTCCGGCCATGAGCAGAAGAAGCGCGAACACGGTCAGGGTAAAGGCGGCGAAGATGGCCAGCCCGCCGGTGCGCGGCACAACACCCGCGTGTTTGCGGCGCTCGCCGGGGCGGTCCACCAGGCCGAGCCGGTGGCCGAGCCGCACGGAGACCGGTGTAAGAATAAGGGTTAGAATGAGGGCGGCGAGCAGAATCGAGAGGTAGAACACGGTCGTGACCGGACAGGGCCGGGAAGCGGGCGCTCCCGGGACCTAAGGGCGCATCGAGCCAAGCGTGCGCGGGAAGGCGATCGCCTCGCGCAGATGCGTCAGGCCGCAGATCCAGGCGACGGTCCGCTCCAGGCCCAGACCGAAACCGCTATGCACGACGGTGCCATAACGGCGCAGGTCGATATACCAGTCAAACGCCTCCATCGGCAGTTCGTGCTCCTCGATGCCGGCGACCAGCTTGTCGACATCGGCCATACGCTCACTGCCGCCGGTAATCTCGCCGTACCCCTCCGGCGCCAGCAGATCGACGCTGCGGCAGACCTCGGGCCGGTCCGGTTCCGGCTCCATGTAGAAGGCCTTCACCTGTGTCGGATAGTGATGGACAAAGACCGGCTTGTCGAACTGGGCGGCAATGTAGGTCTCGTGTGGGCTGCCGAAATCATCGCCCCACTCGATATGGGGCACCTTGTCCCCGTACCCGGGCACCAGTTCGCCGGCCGCAGCGGCGCGGTTGACCATGTCCACGGCCTCATCGTAATGGATGCGCGGAAAACTGGGCGTCACCTGTTCCAGGGTGGAGGTGTCCCGTTCCAGCAGCTTCAGCTCTTCGCCATTTTCCTCCAGGCAGCGCTGGACGATATGGCTGACGAACTGCTCCTCGATCTCCATCAGCCCGTCCAGACCGCAAAAGGCGATCTCGGGCTCCACCATCCAGAACTCCTGCAGATGGCGGCGCGTTTTGCTCTTTTCGGCGCGAAAGGTCGGCCCGAAGCAGTAGACTTTGCCAAAGGCCAGGATCGTGGCTTCACTGTAGAGCTGGCCGGTCTGGGCCAGGTAGGCCGGCTCACCGTGGAAATCGATCTCGAAGAGGGTGGTAGTGCCTTCGGCGGCGTTGGGCGTGAGGATGGGCGTGTCCACGTTGAGATAGCCGTTGCTGTCCAACCAGTTGCGGATGGCGCGTATGACGGTCGCCCGAACCCGCATTATCGCCCACTGGCGGCTGGAGCGAATCCAGAGATGGCGATTCTCCATGAGGAACTCCACGCCATGATCCTTGGGCTGAATCGGGTACTCATCCGCGATCTGGACCACTTCCAGGCCGGTCACGTCCAGTTCATAGCCGCCGGGGATGCCCGGTGCGCGCGTGTCCGCTTTGACAGTGCCGGTAACCCGCAAACTGCTTTCCTGGGTGAGTGCGCGCGCGAGTTCGAACGCCTCCGCGCTGACGTTTCCCTTGAACACTACCGCCTGGCAGATACCCCCGCCATCGCGCACCTGCAGGAACTGGAGCCGGCCTTTGCCAGTCTTGGTATAGAGCCAGCCCTCGAGGGTTACCGCCTCGCCCACATGCTTGGACATCTGCCGAATCGCGATCACTTGGCCCACAGCTCAGTCCTCTGTAGTAGTGCCCTGGCGGCCCTCACCGCCGAGGGATGGATCCTCATTTGCGGTGCTCTCATCCGCCATCTCGTGCCCGAAGCCGGGGCCTTCCTCCCGGGCCTCGCCGCCACCGGTCGAGTCCGTGTCCGGCTCGTTGATCTCCCCGTTTCCGCCGTCTTCAGCTGTCGAGTCTGCACTCGGGTGGAACCACTCATCCAGCTGTCGCCCGATACTCTCCAGAAGATACTCCATGCCCACCGGCGGGCCGATTGCGGTTGCGCCGGCAAGGTTCAGCGAATGATCGGCCTGGTACTCCCCGCCGCCCCCATCCCGATATGTGGGCCGGATAACGTGAGTATAGATATACACCTCGGTTTGCGGCTGACTCTGCTCTTCGGCACGCTGCGCCTGACTTTCCTGCCCGCGTGTCGCCCTGCCGCGCCGGCGGGAAGAGCGCCGCCGGTTCTCACTGCGGCGGCGATTCTGCCCCTTAGAACGAGTTCGCTGCTCCGGCCGGCCATCATCGCTGTCCGCCCTCTGCTCGGCAGCGAGAGACGCATCCTGGCCGCCCTTCCGCCGCCGGCGGCGGAAGTAGCGGCGCTTTCTGGGCCTCCCTCTGTCCTGCTTATCGGGTGGTTCGGTCGTTGCCATGGAAAGCTGTTCCCTTTCCCAAAAACTATGGTGATTCGCCGCCGGCCACAGTACCCTGCGCAATCAGTTCACCGTTGGGGTTGCGCAGGATAACCGTCGAGCCGATCTCCCAGGCCGCTGCATCCCGGCCCCAGTAGCGATTGATGCTGTTGTCCTCTCCGGATCCCGTGTTCAGACGAATCCCGCTGCCGGGGAACAGAAGGATGTTGCTGAAAGTATAGATCGGACCCCCATCGCGACTGAGGGTCCACCCTTGCAGGTCGACGGCGCCGTCGCTGTCGTTCACGACCTGCACCGACTCCACGGCCAGCTCACCGGCATTCTCGATGCGCAGTTGCAGACCCCGCTGCGGGAGACCAACCGCGGCGCCCCCTGGCGCGCCCTGCTGTTGAGAGACGGGAATCTTAAGCCGCTGACCAACGTAGACGATATTCGGATCGGCCAGGTCGTTTATCTCCATCAACCTATTCGCAGAGACGCCGTAACGCGCCGCGATCGCCGACAAACTGTCCCCTGGCTTAACGGTATAGATCTCCGTCTCGCCCGGCTCAGGCGTCGGCGCGACTTCGGTAGGAGTTGCGGGCGGTGAGGAGCCGCTCTCCGGGGCTGCCTGCGCATTCCCGGATGTTGGCGTTGCAATCAGAACTACCGCTGGCGCCGGTGTCGCAGCCACGATCAGCTCCTCCGGCCTGGGCCGCCGCTGCTCCGCTATCCAAACGACGGTTACGGCAATCGTCAAACTGACAAAGGCGTTGACGAGGATGAAGAAGACGAGAAGACGGCGATTCATTAAACTGCGGTGGCCTGTGGCTCAGGGAAACGATGGCCAGTGGACGCCACTAGCCACTGGCCACGGCCACATTGTAGCACAGATCGCTGAAACCATGTACTGATGTAGTATTCTTCGCATAGGCCGCCGCCGCTTTGACAGACCGCGGCAGCAGGACAGGATCCGCCACATTGGCGGTTTCCCCGTGCGTGGTAGAATAGGCGGTGCAGCCCGGATCGCGGTCCATATGATTCGCGGCTGACAGGATAGATGCGCATTCACATCGGAGAACCGCTATCCTCCGTGTTTCGTATGGTGTAAGGGGAGGCGACCCGCCCCCATCGATTTTGCCCGCCGCTGCATGTCCGAACCACTGGGACCGGCAACGGGCAAACAGAAGGATGCAATATGCTGAAGAAATTTCTGACCAAAGTTGTCGGTGATCCAAACGAGAAGGAGTTGAAGCGGCTTCAGCCCCTGGTTGAAGAGATCAACGGGCTGGAAGAACGCTTCGAACGGATGGACAACGACGGATTCAAAGAGATGACAGAAGGGTTCCGCCAGCGGCTCGTCAGCGAAACGACGGAGCTGCGGGATGCGCTCGCCGGCGCCGAGGCCGAGTACGCGGCGGTTGCGGGCACCGATGAGCAGCGCTTTGCCCGCATCGAAGTGGAACGAATTCGCAAAGAGTTGCTGGACGAGGAGCAGGAAATTCTCGACGAGATGATGCCGGAGGCGTTCGCCGCGGTGCGCGAAGCAGCCCGCCGCACCCTCGGCCTGCGGCACTACGACGTGCAGCTGATCGGCGGCGGCGTCCTGCACTCGAGCAAGATCGCGGAGATGAAGACCGGTGAAGGCAAGACGCTGGTGGCTACGCTGCCGCTCTACCTGAACGCGCTGGCCGGACGCGGCGCGCATCTTGTCACCCCGAACGACTATCTCTCCAAGGTCGGCCTGCAGTTGATGGGCCCGGTCTACCAGCTGCTGGGGCTTTCGGCCGCGGTCATCCAGAACAGCGCCGGCAACCCCGACAAGGGCAGTTTTCTGTACGACCCCGAGTTCCCGGCAGAGGACGACCGCTTCCAGAACCTGTGCCCGATCACCCGGCAGGAGGCGTACCGGGCGGACATCACCTACGGCACCAACAACGAGTTCGGGTTCGATTATCTGCGCGACAACATGGTGCTGGACAAGGAGCGCCAGTCCCAGCGCGAGCTGCATTACGCAATCGTGGACGAGGTCGACAACATTCTCATTGACGAGGCGCGCACACCGCTGATAATCTCCGGTGAGGCGCAGGAGAGCAGCGACTATTACAGACAGTTCGCGCAGCTTATCCGCGGCCTGCGCGCCGGCACCGACTACGAAATCAACGAAAAGGAGAAGGTGTCCACGCTCACCGAAGCGGGCATTGCCGCCGTGGAGAAAAAGCTGGGGCTGGAGAATCTGTACGATCCGGCCCACTTCGAGATGCTTCCCTATCTCGACAACGCGCTGCGGGGCCACGCCCTCTATCACCGCGACAAGGACTACATCATCCGCAACAACGAGGTGATCATCGTTGACGAATTCACGGGACGCCTGATGGAGGGGCGCCGCTACGGCGAGGGCCTGCACCAGGCCATCGAGGCCAAGGAAGGCGTGCGCGTCAAGAAAGAGTCGATGACTCTGGCGACCATCACCTTCCAGAACTTCTTCCGCATGTACAACAAACTGGCCGGCATGACCGGTACGGCCAAAACGGAAGAGGAGGAGTTCCAGAGCATCTACAATCTCGATGTCGTGGCCATCCCGACCCATCTGCCGACGATCCGCCTGGATGAGGAAGATTTGATCTATAAGAACCAGCAGGCCAAATTCGGGGCGGTCATCGATGAGATCGGCCGCTCCCATGAGGAAGGCCAGCCGGTGCTGGTGGGTACCGTCGCCATTGAGACCAGCGAACTGGTCAGCCGTATGTTGAGGCGCCGCGGCATTCCCCATGAGGTGCTGAACGCCAAGAACCACGAGCGCGAGGCGACGATCATCGCGCAGGCAGGACGGCCCGGCGCGGTAACGATCGCCACCAATATGGCCGGACGCGGCGTCGACATTCTGCTGGGCGGCAACTATGAGGGCCTCGCCAGAGATCAGTTGCGCAAAGACGGCGTCGAGTTGACGAGCATTCCCCAGTTGGCGTGGAACCACTGCCTGGAGCTGCTCAAGAACGGCCAGGACCCCACGGAAACCTATAACACGCCCTGGGCCGCGGTGCTCAAGGAAAGGTGGGACGAAACGAAGGCGGACCAGGACAAGGTGAAGGCTGTGGGCGGTCTCTATGTGGTCGGCACGGAACGCCACGAGGCGCGGCGCATCGATAACCAACTGCGCGGCCGCTCCGGCCGTTTGGGCGATCCGGGCGCCAGCCGCTTCTTCCTCAGCCTGGAGGACGACCTGGTGCGGCGCTTCGGCGGCGACCGGGTGACGGGCGTCATGGACCGCCTCGGCCTGGAAGACGACCAGCCGATCAAGCACAATATGATCACCAAAGCGATCGAAAACGCGCAGACCCGGGTCGAGGGCCACAACTTCGATATCCGCAAGCACGTGCTCAAATACGATGAGGTCGTCAACGAGCAGCGGGAGACGATCTACATGCAGCGGCGGCGACTTCTGAACGAGCCGTCACTGAAACCCGCGATCCAGGAGATGATCACCGACGAGATCGATGCGGCTGTGCAGCAACACACCGCCACGCGCTTTGAAGAGGAGTGGAACCCGGAAGACCTGCTCCTGGCGCTGCGCACGGTCTTCCCCTTTCCACAAAATTTTGACCCGGCCCAGTGGCAGGAGCTGGACGCCGACGACATCACAGAACAGGCCGCCGAAGTCGCGCATCAGACCTATGAGCAGAAGGAGCAGGAGATCGATGCCGACATGCTGCGCGATGCCGAACGCCAGATCATGCTGCGCGCTGTGGACCACCGCTGGGTTCGCCACCTGACCGATCTGGACAGGCTGCGCGAGGGCATCGGCCTGCAGGCGATTGCACAGGTCGACCCGCTGGTCGCATACAAGCGCGAGGCCTTTGCCATGTACCAGGAGTTGATGAACGACATCCGCTCGGACATTGTGACGACGGTGATGACCTTGCAGGTACAGAAGGCGCCGACGCTGCCGGCGCCGATTGCGCGCAATATCCAGACAAATCGCCAGGACACATCCCAACAGCGAACGGTGCGCAACACCAACAACCGGCCCAAGCGCAACGACCCCTGCTGGTGCGGCAGCGGCAGGAAGTACAAGGTCTGCCACATGAGGGCCGATGCAAAGCAGGGCGGCGCGCCCGTGCGCGAAGTGGCGTAGCTTCCAGGGCCTTGTCGGGCGGCGCCTGGCAACCACAACTGCAAACACAACGGGGATGGAGGAGGGAATCGCAAGACGATGCCTCAGGTCAACCCTGCAATCATGGTTTGGGCCCGCGAGACGGCCGGTCTCTCCCAGGAGGAAGCGGCCAAAAAGCTGGGCTTTCAAGACAGTTCCAGATCGTCTGCGGTAGAGAAGCTGGCCTTTATTGAGCGCGGCCAAAAAGAACCGTCTCGGTCCCAATTGCTAAAGATGGCGGGACAGTACCGCCGCCCCTTGCTCACATTTTATCTCTCCAAACCACCGCAAAAGAGCAACCGGGGGGTGGACTTCCGCACTCTACCCCAAAGTGAGAATTCCTCTGAGGAAGCGCTGTTGGACGCGTTGATCCGGGAAATCAGGGCGCGCCAGAGCATGGTTCGCGTCATAATGGAGGAAGAAGACGAAGCGGCGAAGCTGCCTTTCGTCGGCTCTCACCGCATAAAGGACGGCCGCGCTGCAGTCTTGAAGTCATTGCAGGCGCTGCTGGGCGTCAGTACAGCGGACTACCGCGCCCAACGAAACGCCTCCGACGCTTTTGCTCTGTTGCGCAAGAGTGCCGAGGAGGCGGGTATATTTGTTCTGCTAAAAGGGGATTTGGGCAACTACGTAACTGCGCTTGATACGACAGTATTTCGCGGTTTCGCCATCGCGGACGAAGTGGCTCCTTTTATCATAATCAACGACAACGACGCCAAAGCCGCTTGGTCGTTCACCTTATTGCACGAAACGACGCATTTGCTGCTCGGTCAAACCGGAGTTAGCGGAGACAGTGCGGAGAACGAGGTTGAACGATTCTGTAACGATATTGCCGGAGAGTTCCTGCTCTCTACAGAAGAAATGGACCTCCTTGCTTTCGACGACAGTGACAATATCAGCGCTGTCACGGAGCGAATCAATGCGCTTGCGATTGAGTTCAAGGTGAGCCGCACTATGATTGCATACAAAGCACATCGAACTGATCTGATCACTTGGGAAACGTACAAACAGTTGAAAATTTCATTTCGTGAAGATTGGCTTCGGAATCGGGAAAAGAATCGTGAGCGTACACGCCAGAACGAAATAAAAGTCGACCAGAATAGGATACGCCGCCATCGATTAGGCAACCGCATTATCGGCCTTGTGGATCAAATGATGGAAGCGGACGCTCTATCAACCTCCGGTGCGGCGCAGATCCTGGGGGTCAAACCCAGACAGGTACAGCCGCTGCTGGACACCGGCAGTTCACGATAGCCGATGTTCGTGCTTTACCTTCTCGACGCCTGTGTCCTCATTGACGCGAATCGAGACTACTACCCTATCGAGAGGGTCCCGGAATTTTGGGAATGGTTGTTGGAAATGGGCAAGCTCGATCGAATCAAAATCCCTCAAGAGTTCTATGAAGAGGTTATCCTTCCCCCGCCTCCAAAGGATCGCTATGATCCCTTGGTCGAATGGCTGAAAGCAAACAAGAATACGCTTGTCCTCGATGAAGAGGCCGTCGTGGAACAGGTGACCCGCGTTCTTGAACACGGGTACGCCAGCGACTTAACCGATGAGGAATTAATAGAGATAGGGCGCGACCCGTTTCTCGTCGCTTATGCTCTCGTTGATTCACAGAATCGGTGTGTTGTAACCACCGAGCGCTCCAGTCCAAGCCGGCGTCGGGCCAACCGCAAGTTGCCTGACGTGTGCGATGACTTCAGCGTGCGCCGCATTAACACTTTCGTGTTGATTCAAGAACTTAACTTCCGCACGGACTGGAGAGGACAGTCGTAATATCCTCCCCAAGATCTCTCACCGCCCCCCAACCCGTATCAACACCGTCCGCCGGCGCCAGACTACGGTCCGGTTCAGCAGCTGTCCCCGGATCCAGCTTTCGATCTGTTCCAACTCATCAGGCTGCATCCGCTCCGCCAGTCGCTCGGCATAGGACTTGCGCTCGCCAGAAGCCGGACTGAACCAGCGCCGGACGTGCGCTTCGGTAATGCGCAGATCAGTGTCGGTGTCGATCCGCTCCATCGAGACCCGCCCGGCCTGCGCCTCTTCGGGAAAGGCAACGGATAGGGCTGCCTGTAACGTCTCCTCGGCCCAGTTGACCAGGTAATCCGTCGTATCGGCGTAGATTGACTCTTCGGCCGCAACCAGCCGCTCGGCCAGCTCCGGCTGGAGCATAGAGCAGTCCGCTAAGGCGTAGATTCTCTGCGTATGTCTGGGTATCGTCTCGGCTAGGGCAAGCCAGCCCCACGCGGCCAGGTGTTCGGCCAGATGTGCCAGGGCAGTCGTTTTGTCCGCGGAGCCGAGCAGGGCGTTGCGTCCGATGATCGCATCAAAACGGACCTCTTCCGTTCCGAGCAGTTGCGCCGTCTCTTCCACCGCCCCCTGCAGCACAACCGGCCGCTCGACTTCGTCCAGGTTTTGCGCCTGCTCCTGCAGCGCCTGCCGGTCCGACTCGTTGAACGCCAGCGCGTAGACGCCGCCTTCGGGCGCGCGCCGCAGCGCCTCCCATGTCAGCAGGCCGCTGCCGGCGTTCACATCCAGGACAACACTGTGCCGCTCAAGGGGGCCGCCGTCCAGAATGCGGTCCCGCAACGCGGCGGTTGCTTCGCCGGCCTGCGCAATCGTCCGCTGGAGCCAGCGGTCGCGGGCGGACTCTTCGGGGGCGAAGGTCAGGATTTCCGGCGGCGCGCCGAAGCCCTCCAGCATGGCGGCCAGCTGGGCCTCGCGACGCTGGGTGACGGCGAGGCCGATCCCGGCCTCATAGCCCTGGCCGGTCGGCTCGTAAAAGACTCTGCCCTGCAGCGCGCCGGGAAGATACTGCTGCGCAACCCAGTGGTCCCGGTAAGCGTGCGGATAGAGATAGCCGGCCCCATGCCCAAACCCCTCGCTGTCGCGGTTGCCGTCGCGCAGATGGCTGGGGACATCAGAATCGGGTTCATTGCTCACCGCCTCGAGCGCGTCGAAAAACGCCAGCACCGAATTGGACTTTTCCGCGGTCGCCAGATAGAGCGCGGCCTGCGCCAGGGGAAAGTTCCCTTCCGGCAAGCCGACACGGTCGAAGGCCTCGGCGCAAGCCGTGACCACCTGAACGGCCTGCGGGTCGGCCAGGCCCACATCCTCGCTCGCCAGGATCAACATGCGCCGAAAGATATAACGCGGCTCTTCGCCGGCGTAGATCATCTTCGCCAGCCAGTAGAGCGCCGCATCCGGGTCGCTGCCGCGCAGGCTCTTGATGAAGGCGCTGATCGTGTCGAAGTGATAGTCGCCCTCCTTGTCATACAGCACGGCGCGGCGCTGAATCGACTCTTCGGCGATGGCGAGTGAAATGTGAACGGTGCCGTCCGGGCCGGCGTCGGTGGTCTCGACGGCCAGCTCCAGCGCATTGAGCAGGGCGCGGGCGTCGCCGTTGGCGATAGAGACCAGATGCTCGGTCGCCTCGTCCTCGATTTCAACGCGCCGGCCGCCGTAGCCGCGCTGGGGCGTGTCGAGAGCGGAATGCATGATCTGGCGCAGATGCTCTGCCGTCAGCGTCTTTAACTGAAAGATGCGGCTGCGGCTGACGAGGGCCTTGATGACTTCAAAATAGGGGTTTTCAGTCGTCGCGCCGATGAAAGTAACCGTGCCGTTCTCCACCCAGGGCAGGAGCGCATCCTGCTGGGCCTTGTTGAAACGATGCACCTCATCGACAAAGAGAATTGTCCTCTGATCGTGAAGCGCCAGCTTCTCCTGGGCCTCAGCCACCGTCGCGCGGATGTCCTTGACGCCGGCCAGTACAGCGTTAAGCGCGCTGAAATGGGCCGCCGTGGTGTTGGCGATCACCTGGGCCAGGGTCGTCTTGCCGGTGCCGGGGGGGCCATAGAAAATGAGGCTGCTCAGCCGGTCCGCCTGAATCGCGCGCCGCAGGAGCCGGCCCGGGCCCACGATCGCTTCCTGGCCGATGAACTCATCGAGAGTGCGGGGCCGCATGCGCGCGGCCAGGGGCGCGTTGGCGTCGATCCGTTCCGCGCGGGCTTGCGCAAACAGATCCTCCGCCGGCTTCCTTCCTTGCGTATAGGTCACCACAACGTAACTGGCCTTTCGCTGGCGGGGCCCAGGCAGTTCGCCCGCGGCCCGCTCGCTGAATCCGGGGGAAGGGACACTAAGAAGCTGTTTGAAAAGGGTCAATCAGGGGTCGCCCGCCCGCTTTGGCCGCGGGAATCAGACGCTGGACAATAAACCACTGGCTGACAGTCAAATCTGTTGGGTATCGTCTGGTTTTTACATAGACTACGTATACCACAATTTGGCCGACAGCCTTTACTTTTCAAACAGCCTCTCAGGAAAGGAGCCAAACCAGTATGCAAACCATAACCAGACCTCGAACTGCGTCGCCGATGGAAGAGCTGGATGAAGCGCATCAACTGGAAATCCAGATCCTGAATTTGAAGAATCTGGGTTACACGATGGTGCGCGGCGCGATCCCGCCGGACATGCTGCAGGAGATTCAGAACGCTTTTGACAAGAAAATGAACGAACAGATCGCGCGTATGGGGAGGAATTTCCGCAACACATTCAATCGCTTCGACCTGATTCCACTCTGGCAAGAGCCGAGCTTTCGTCAGTTGGTCAATCTCCCAAAGATTATGCCGATTGTGCGCGGCTTTATGGAGCGATACTGGGACGACGAACCGGTCGTCTTTGGGGCCGGTCACGGGCACTGCCTGTTTGAGAACAGCCCTGCCCATCAGGCCTGGCATAACGATGCGCGGGTGAATAAGAAGGCTTCCGACATGACCCCGCCGATCTATATCCGGCTCAGTTTTCTGATCGAAGATGTGGAGGAGGACATGGGGCCTACCGCACTGTTGCCCGGCACCCATGGTACCCATGTCAACTCGCCGCCCTGGTTCACAGCACCTGATGGACAGCCGCGTCAGGTGCCTGAAATGATCCTGGCCAGCGGCAAAGCGGGGGACTGCCTGATCAACGACACGTCGATCTACCATGCCAACACGCCCAATCTGAGCGACCGGGTGCGTAAGGTCATCTGGGCATTGTACGCCGGGTCGCGGACGCCGATCTGGGTGCGAAAGGATCTGCCGGAAGACTACAGGGACCAGGCCCGCCTGACCAAGGCGGATGTGGGCGCCTCTGATGATCCGGTGATGGCGGCGCTGTTTCGGAACCTGCCTGAGGATTGATGCAGCGCGGACAGCCATGCCGCCGCGGATCGCGGCGTGCAATGCAGCTATGCCTTTAGTCCGGTCATGGCAAGGCCGCGAATGAAGTACTTGGAGGCGAAGATATAGATGAGCATGACCGGCACAACCGTCAACATGGAGCCGGCCGCCCACATCTCGTAGCGGGTCCAATAGAGACTGCGCAGACCGGCCAGCACCAGCGGCAGCGTCTGTTTTTCCGGGCTGTTGAGAACGACCAGCGGCCACAGGAAGTTGTCCCAGTTGAAGAGGAAGATGAAGACGATCAAGGCCGCCAGCGCCGAGGTGGCCATGGGCAGGACGATGGTGAAAAAGATGCGCCATTCCGACGCGCCGTCGATGCGGGCTGCATCGAGCAACTCGGACGGAATCGACTCCATGAACTGGCGCATCAGGAACAGCCCAAATGAAGACCACAGGCCGGTGACGATGATACCGCTCAAATGGTTGGACATCTTCAAGTCGGCGATGGTGATGTAAAGGGGCACAAGAACCACGGCAAAGGGGATCATCATCGTAGAGAGCAGCAGGGTGAAGAGCTTCTCCTTCCCCCAGAAACGGTACTTGGCGAAGATGAAGCCGAGGGCGGCCGAGGTCAGTGCGCTGCACAAGGTTACGGAGGTCGCTTGTATTGTGCTGTTGGAGAAGGCCGCGGGGAAATTGACCCGCCCGATGATTTCGATGTAGTTCTCCAGCGTCCAAACCTTGGGCAAAAGCGCGGTCGAGCGGACAAGCTCCTGGAAATGTTTGAACGACGCGAAAATCATCCACACGAATGGCGTGACCGACACAAAGGACATCACCAAGAGGACCAGATGCAAAATAGCCTGCCCTACCAGCCGCCGCGGCGAAGGGCGATAGTGGGAACCTTGCAAAGGGCCGGCCAGTTCGATCTCTTCCGTAGCTGCCATTCGTTTAGACCGCCTCTTCAGTGGAAAGTGGATCGTCGCGCTCGCTGTCAGCAATGCCAGGATGCCGGGTCGCGAATCTCCCTCAATATGACCATCGTGGACGCAGTAACCTGATCTGCACTAAGCTGATGAAAAGAATCAGGACGAATTGAAGCAGCGCGGCCGCGGTCGCCGTGCCGAATCGCAGATCTTCGAATGCCTCTGAATAGATCAGCATGTTGTAGACATAGGTGGCGTCGCCCGGTCCGCCTCGGGTCATCACAAAGGGAAACGTGAACTCCTGCAGCGTGCCGATGGCCAGCAGAACCGTAACCAATAGCAGTGTATGTCCCAGCAACGGCAGGGTAATACGCCAAAATCGCTGCCACTCGTTGGCGCCGTCCACCAGCGCTGCATCGTACAGTTCTTCGGGAATATGAAGGATGCCCGCCGTGAGGATCACGACGTAGAAGCCCAGCCCTTTCCAGCTGCCAACTGCTACGATTGTAGGGAGCGCCGATGAGGTACCGGCCAACCAGCGCGACTCGGGCAGGTGCAGCGCGCGCAGAATCTGGTTGAACATACCCACTTCGGGATCCATCAACATGCGAAATAGCAGCGAGACCGCGACCAGCGAGACCACAACCGGCACGAAGATGATCGCCTGGTAGGTGTTGCGCCCGCGTCGAATATTCGCCAGGCAGGTAGCGATGAAAATACTCAGCGGCAAGATAAAGACAAACGCGAGCGCCGCCCAGAGCAGCGTGTTGCGCACAGAGATAAAGAAGAGCGGGTGCTCAAAGAGCTGGAAGAAGTTATCCAGCCCGACGAACTTGCTGGCTGCCGGGTTCAAGACCCGATACTGCACCACAGCCAGGCGCAGCGCGTTGAGGATGGGCCGGAACGAGAACATCCAGTACCAGATTAGAGTTGGCAGGATGATGCTGGCTCCGAACCAGAACTGGGGCTTGCGCAAAGCCCAGCGCACTGCGGCAACGATGCCGCGCAGCCGAGAACCGGACTGCCCTTGGCTGCCGGCCGTGTAAGCGGTTGTCATCTGAGGCTCCCTCTGCCGGGAAGGGGAGGCAGGATCAGCGCAGCGCTTTCCGTGCCCTGCGCTGACCCAAGGACAATTCAGCCGCTAGACGCGCTTCATTCGAACAGAAGCGCCTGGAACAATGTCAGGAGAGTGCGGCGATGTCTTCAAGGTAGACCTTGTACTGCTCTTCACAACGTTCCTGGTACGACTTGACCGCTTCCGCTGCGGTCAGTGTGCCAAGTCGAACTTCAGAGCAGACCGAGGCTCCGATCCCGTCGACCTCTGACGGGTAACCGAACCCTTCGCCGTAGTAGCGGGTGATGGGACCGAGATTCTCCATGACCTTGGCTGCCTGTACCTGCGGCCCTTCCGGATCCGGATCCGAATAGTGGTCGTACTTGCCGATCAGTCCTTTCCAGGCCGGCGCGCCGATGCCACCGTAGATCTTGGCATATTCCCGCTGGCCTTCATGGGTACACATCGTCTGCAAGTAGGCGATGGAAAAGTCGCGATTGCCGGTATTGCTGGGCGCCGCAAACCCCCAGCCCGCCTCACCCACGAACGTAGGCAGTTCGTCGGGCAGAACCTTGGGGGCTGAGGTAAGCTCGTAATAAACGCCCTCATCCCTCCCCTGTTGCAGCGCCGGGTTGGAAATCCCCCTGGCGATGCCGATCTTGCCCGCCAGAGCCGTGTTGAACTGATTCTCGTCCAGTTCCGTTTCGATGCCCATCTGCACCGGCGTCTCGGCGAAGAGGCGCATCGCTTCCACGCCTGCCTCGCTATCGATGTTGAACTGCTTGTTCTCAAGGTCCCACCAGTCTGTGCCCTCGCCGGCGAGCAGTGTGCGCACAATGCCCAGATAGCTCTGATTGTCCCAACCCTTGCTGCTCAGTCCCCATTTCACTACGCGGCCATCCTCTTCAACGTGCAGCGCCTCGGCCAGCTCCCACATCTGCTGATAGCTGTCGAAAATCCAGTCCCCGTTGGTCGGTGGATAGAGGTCGGCCAGTCCGAGCGCATCGACATCCTGGGTGGGTACACAGACCATCGAGCCGACCAGGTTGGCCTCTGTGGGCACGCCGTAGATCTCGCCTCCCCACGAGTAGGCTTCGATCGACTCCTCCTGGAAGGCCTCATTGGGCACGACTCCTACTGCATCGAATACAACATCGCTCAGCGGAAGCAATCCCTGCTGGATGTAGAGAGGAATCGAGACCTTGCCCATCATGCAGATTACATCGGGATGGGTGCCCGCGGACATGGCAGCGATCAACTTCGTCTGCAGCGGCCATGCTTGTGGCTCAATGCGCACGCTGTAACCTGTCTCGCTCTGCACAAGTTCGGCAATGCGCTCGTAGGTGGCGACATGCGGGTCGTACTGCAAACCCCACTGAACGCCCTCCTGATCTTCGGCAGCTGGAGCCGACGCTGCTCCGCCCGATTCTGCAGAGGAAGGCTGGCCCGTCTGGGGAGCACAGGCAGCGAGCAGGCCGCCTGCGGCCCCTAACGCGCCTACACGCAGGAATTCACGACGCGAAACAGATTCATTCTTTGCCATTTCTCCTTCTCCCTGTGTGGTCGAATCCTGATTCTCCCCATCCGAAAATAACCACCGGTGGAAGCGTTCCTCTCGGATAGGGAAGTCTGTTAAGATGACGGAACTGGTCCGCCCTGCAAAGCACGCAACCTTATCTCACGCACACTGCAACAAGGACTTTGCCGGGGAATTGACATTTCAGATGGCAAGCAATATAGTTGTTTACGGGTGCAACTATATCACGTATTGTCGTTGTGTCAAACGGTTTTTTCGACCCCCGATTCAGACCAGAGATCCGTCCAGTCTATCATTCGGGTCACGCGCCCCGGCCTCGATTCCACATGCCAGGGAGGAAGCGAAGATGGAACTGACATACAAGCAGAAACAGTTTTTCGAAACCTTCGGTTACCTTGCTCTGCCCGGGCTGCTGGAGGATGAGATCGACTGGATCACCGAGGAGTTCGAGGCGGTCTTCAGAGGACGAAACGTTGTCCATGACGGCAGCAAACGCTCCTGCATCGTGCCCTTTATCGACCAGCGCGAACGGCTCAGCACACTACTGGATCATCCCAAGCTGGTGGGGCTGATTTCCGGCGTGCTGGGCGAGGATTTCAACTACCTGGGCGGCGATGGCAACTTCTACACCGGCGACACCCGCTGGCACAGCGACGGCTTCCATGAGGTGGGCAAGTTTCTCAAAGTCGCGCTCTATCTGGATGAGGTCGACCAGGATAGCGGCTGCCTGCGCGTCATACCCGGCACGCACCGGCGGGACATGTTCATGGATTGGGAAGCCCGCCAGGCGAGCGAGTCCCTGGAGCGCTGGGGGATCGAGCAAAGTTATGTGCCGGCGATGGCTCTGGAGACGCGGCCGGGCGACGTGGTCGCCTTCAACCACAACCTGATGCACGCCTCCTTTGGTGGCAGCACACGGCGTCGCATGTTCACCCTAAACTGCTGCGCCCGCTGCGAGACCGATCTGGAGATTGAGGAGTTGAAGCAATACATCGCCAACCATCACCGCTATTGGATCGATCAGATGCACTCTGATGTTATGCGCCGGACCGCGTCGCCCGCCCGTATGCGCCACCTGCAGCAGGTGATCGACAACGAGAGCCATCTCCCTGCACTGTCCGCCAAGGCGCGCATGGAGATGGCCGAACCTGCGCATGGGTAGTCCCTGCTGACGCGATCGATTCCTCTCACATGTTGGATGAGGGAAAGCGCTTCGGATCACGCCCGAGCAATCAACTTACGAACAATTCTTTGTGGGTGAGTTCGACACCGCCTCGCAACCCATCCTGCAAAGAGCCACGATAGGCGCCGTCAATCCAGATGAGACGCAGTGTCTGGCCGTAACCGCAGCCTCGTCTGAGCAAAAGCCGTGCCCCATCGCGGGCAGGCAGGTCAACTGCGGTGACCAGGACGGCCAAGAGGCCCCCTGAGCCAGCAGCTGCCGTGGATAAACCGTCCACATACGGGGAAAAAGGGAATAATTGGGGATAAGATCGGGGATAACTCTGAAAAAAGTGGATAAAATCTACTCATAACCCTGATGCTTCTTTATCCCCAATTCCCGCGAGTTATACTCAGTCGGGTACAACCTGGGGGCAACTGCTACATCTTGTGTCGAGCATTTGTTCGGCGGATCACCCCATCCAGATCTTTCCTGCGCTTCCCTCTGAATTGTCCCCACTGAGTTCGCGCTCCTCGGACCGCCCAACCACTACATACAGTCACTCTTCCGTCACATCACCACATATAGTTCCTTGGCTTCACATATCCCCATTTCCCCAGTCCCTACGAAGTCATACTAAATTAAGATTAAAGAATCTGAACAAGAAATTCTTCAAAAACAGAAAAAGTCAGTCGGAATCAAGAAGAATGGCGTCGGGTGAAAAATGAGGCAGAGGATTCGAATATCCTCCCCACCCGTCAATTACAATATACGGAACAAAGCGGATGCCAAAATGGAAATGTCGTCCTGGCTCGGGCATTTGACTGTAGTAGCCGAGCAGCTCGCCCCGCTCCACGCGCTGACCTGCGTCGACAACGAACTGATGAAATCGCGTGTAGAGGGATTCGCCCCATGGATGGGAGATGCGGATAAAGCGGCCATACCGTTCGCGGTCATTGCCGATTGTGGTTATGATGCCACTGTCCGCCGCGACGATTCTTTCGTTGGGGATCATCTCAAAGTCGACGCCATTGTGTCCGAGGAGCGCCTTGGCGCCTACGAGGAAGCGGCGGTAGTACTCCGGGCGGGCCCCCCAAACCTGGACGACACGCCGCCGGCCTTCAAATGGCGCCGTCAGGTAGACGCCTTCCGGTTCGTAACTCCCGTTTTCGATTGCACCTTGAACGAAGTCGAAAGACATGGGCTGAGTGTTGGTTCAACCTTGATCAAGTCGCTGTCCAGGCGTCACGCCAGCGTCTGAGGAATCCACGAAATGGACCGGCAGAGGCGGGCGGAGTCGGTCACAAACTTAACTCAAATTCTCTGTTGGAATTCGACAACAACGCTATGAAAAGGTATACTTATCGAATGCGCCCTATTACGGTGCAGGACACAGCAGATCGGGACATGAGAGGACTTCGAGTAGTATAGTTGTGTCCGCGGAATTGACAAAGATAATCACGACAAGGATGAGACGGATCGATGCCAATTTATGAGCTTGTCTGCAAAGAGTGCAGTCATCAATACGAACGCATCGTGTCATTTTCCAGCACCGTTCTTCCTGCTTGCCCGGCCTGCAACTCGGTCGAAGTCATCCGGCTTCCGAGCAAGCCGGCCATTCACTTCAAGGGCAGTGGATGGTACATCACCGACAGCAAGAAGGAGGATGAAAAGAAGAAGGCTGCGGCGCAGAAGACAGCAGCGCAAAAGACTGACAGCAATGGGTCCGGGCCTGAAAAGGCCACAGAGAGCGAATCGAACGGCGAGTCCAAGAGCGAAACCAAAGCGGAATCGAATACCAGTTCCTCAAGCGAATCCAAGAGCGCCGCAAAAGAAGAAGGGTAGTCTTTGCCCGTTTTGGCCGCGGCTGTCGTGAGGGAAGGCAGGTACCCTTGCCAGCGCGGTCGCGCACCTGAAATCATATCGCGTGCAAACAGCGGAGTGGCAGTGCAATGGACCACTCCGGTTTATCGACACCCTTGCCGATTCAGTAAGGGTGTTTTGTACTGTTAAGGGGACGTTGCGGGACGAAGGATCTGGAATCTGCCGAGCGAGTGAGGGTACATCCGCGCACGCCGCCTCGCCGTCAGGGAACCGCCTCCAGTTTATCGGCCAGGAGGGAGGCGAGAAAGGTGCGCTCCTCGTCGCCGTCGAAGAGGATCTTAATCCGCTTATCCACACCCTCGCCGCTCACTTCCGTTATCACACCGTCACCGAAATGTGTGTGGACAATGCGCTGGCCGCAAGCGAGCTGCGCCAGGGCGCGCTGCTGCGACCGGGTCGGCTGCGGCGCTTTCACTGCGGCCGCCTCCTGCAACGACCTAGCAATGTTCGCCTCCCGGTCCCGCCAGGCCTCCGCCAGCGTGCCAACCGTCTGCTCCGGATTCCTGGAGAGGGAGAAGCGCAGTTGAATGGCGCTTTGCACGGCAGCGGCCAGCGCATCCATGGAGACGCCTTTCTCCCGGCTGTTATGGTCTCCCAGCGCGGTCAGACGTCTGGCCCGGCTCAACACCGACAAGAAACGGTCCATCTGCTTGAGCGGGTCGTCAAACGGGTCGATCACAGCCAGCTGGATGCCATGGCGCCGGCACAGTTCATCGCGTGTCTGGTCGCGCTGCTCCTCTTCCAGCAGCTCCCAGTCGTCACGGCGACGGCGCCCTTTGCCGGTCAGGCCGGAGAAGCGCACGGCGATACCGACAGGCTGGCACAGATAGTCCAGTTTGAGACGGCGGCGGGTAGCAGGGTTGACCAACCAGTCCGGGCTGACATTGGACTGCAGGTCGGCGTCATCGAATACGCGGGCGAAGATTTCGCGCCAGGCGTTCACGGATAGATACGCGGTTGACATGGAATTGCGGCCTTGGAAACTTTCGGTTTAGAGTCTTTCGCAGGTACTCGCTCGGCAACTGAAATCTGACTACCGAAAACGGCACCGGCAAGAAAATATATTGTACAGAACCGTTCCTGACAGGCAAAAAGTGGTAGGCGTTCACCAGCAACATCATCCACCGTTATGACGAGACCGGACAGCCGCAGCGCAGACGCCCACAACGGCAATGGAGGTGTGCGGGCGCTGGATAGCAGAGGGATCGCCAGCGCCGCGACGCTGGTCATGCTGCTGTTCATCCTCAGCCGGGGAACGGGCCTGCTGCGGGAGATGATCATCGGCGCCCGCTTCGGCACCGCGGCCGACCTGGACGCCTACCTGGCCGCCTTCCGCATCCCCGACCTGCTCTTCCAACTGGTGGCCGGCGGCGCCCTGGGCAGCGCCTTCATCCCCACCTTTGCCGCCGCCTGGACAGAGGGTAGCCAGCAGCAGGCATGGATGCTGTTCAGCCGCGTCCTGAACCTGTTGACCCTGTTCCTCGTCCTCCTGTGCGGTCTGGCGATGCTCTTCGCCGAACCCCTCGTCGCCGGGTTGATTGCGCCTGGCTTCCCCGTCGAGCAGCAGCGGCTGACCGCCTCGCTGATGCGCTGGATGCTGGCGAGCACGGTCGTGTTCGGCGCCAGCGGCCTGATTATGGGCGCGCTCAACGCGGTGCAGCATTTCCTGCTGCCTGCCGTCGCGCCCGTACTCTACAACTGCGCCATCATCGCCGGCGCCTGGCTGCTTGCGCCGGTGCTGGGTATTCACGGCCTGGTGGTCGGCGTGGCCGGCGGTTCCGTGCTGCATCTGCTCGTGCAGCTGCCTGCTCTTCTGCGGCAGAGAGTACGCTACCGCTTTAGTTTCCGTATCGGCGATGCGCAGGTGCGGGAAGTGGCCCGGCTGATGGGGCCGCGCGTGCTGGGGCTGCTCTTTGTGCAGCTCAACTTTCTCGTCAACACAGTTCTGGCCAGCGGCCTGCCGGACGGCAGCCTCAGCGCCCTCAACTACGCCTGGCTGCTGATGTTGCTGCCGCAGGGCATCTTTGCCCAAGCCGTGGCGACCGTTGCCTTCCCCACCTTCTCGGCGCAGGTAGCGGCCGGTGACCGCGCGCAGCTGATGGCAACGCTCTCGGGCCTGCTGCGGCTGATTCTTTTCCTGTCGATTCCGGCTGCGTTCCTGCTCTATGTGCTGGACGAGCCGTTGATCGAGCTTCTCTTCCAACGGGGGCGCTTCGACGCTGCCAGCACACAGGCGGTCGCCTACGCGCTGCGCTTCTTTGCCCTTGGGCTGGTGGCCCATGCCGTCGTCGAGATCGTGGTGCGGGTCTTTTACGCACTCCACGACACCGCCACACCGGTGGTCGCCGGCGTCGCCACCGTAGCACTCAACATCCTCCTCAGCCTGGCCCTGATTGGCCGCCTCAGTTTTGGCGGCCTGGCTCTGGCCAACAGCATCGCCACCGCGCTGGAGATGCTCGCCCTGCTGGTCCTTCTGGCGCGAAAAGTGCGCGCACCCAACCAGGAAGCGGGGCAGGCCACATCCGTACAAGGCCTGCCCGTGCGCCAGTTGCTGACGAGTGGGGCGCGCTCGCTGCTGGCGTCCGCTGTCATGGCCGGCGCAATTCTCCTCGGTCTGGAAGTTCTGCCCGACGGCGGCGTACTATTCGGGATTCCCGCCGGCTGGGTCGCGGCGGTCGTTGGGGGAGGGCTTGGCGTTCTCATCTATGTGGTTGCCAGCTATCTTCTCGGCAGCGCCGAGATCCGGCAGTTGGCGACACTGGCGCGCAGACGCGCGCAAACGTAAAGCTAACCCTACGCTAACGCAGAAGAGAGAAACTGCGGAGATACTGAATTCGTAATGGTATAATAACGCTTCGATCCAGTCTGTTCAGCCAGGTGACAGCACCCTGTCAGGTGCGTGTCAGGAACGGAGCGCCAAACTTGTGTAAACTCAGGACGTAGACTTGGAAAACAGTTCCTGGCCTGCGTTCAGCCAGATAACAAACGAATCGGCCGCAACCGGAGATTCGTCTGAAAGTTGAAAACTCTCTACGAGGTGAGTTATGTTTTTCTTCGATCCACTCTATTTCATCATCAGCCTGCCCGCCCTCGCGCTGGGCTTGTGGGCGCAGATGAAAGTCAAATCTGCCTTCAACAAGTATTCGCGGGTGTCGGCGGGGCGCGGCGCGACCGGCGCGCAGGTGGCACGGCGTATCCTTGATTCCAACGGGCTCGGCCACGTCAACGTCGAAGAGTCGCGCGGCTTCCTCTCCGACCACTATGATCCGAGGTCGAGGACGTTGCGCCTGAGCCGGGATGTCTATCAGCTCAACAGTGTGGCCGCGGTCGGCGTTGCCGCGCACGAGGCCGGACACGCCATCCAACACAGCACCAACTACGCCCCGCTCGCCCTGCGCAGCGCCATCGTTCCCAGCGTGCAGATCGGTAGCTGGCTGGGCCCGATCATCTTTATCATCGGCATGTTCATGGGTCCCGGGCTGGGGTTCACGATTTCTCTGATCGGGCTGGTCCTCTTCGCCGCGGTCGCCGTGTTTACGCTGGTGACGCTGCCCGTGGAGTTTAACGCCAGCAAACGGGCCAAGGAGGTCCTGGTGACGCAGGGCTTCGTCGGTCAGCACGAGATGAAGGGGGTCAACGCGGTGCTCGATGCCGCGGCGTTGACCTACGTGGCCGCCGCGATCCAGGCGATCTCGGCGCTTCTGTACTATGCCTTCATCCTCTTCGCCCGCAGCCGGGACTGAGCGGCCCGTTTTCGCCTGGAAAGGATAAAGCGATGCGCAGCGTCCGGATACCGTGAACGCTGCGCATAGTTCCTACGGAGTCTGAAATATGTTTACAGGACAACAGACCTCTGTGCGCTTCTTTCGCACAGGACAGCGAATCTCACAGCAGGCCGGCGGTTTCGGACGCTGGCTGTTCATCGCCCCCGGGCTGATACTGATTCTATTTGGCGTTGCGATTCTGCTCTGGCCGGAGTTGTTGGCCTATATGGTGGCCGGTCTCTTCATCGCTATCGGATTCAGCATCACCGGTTGGGGCTGGCGCCTTTCCCAGCGGCAGCGCAACGCCGCAGCCCGCTGGCAAACAATCGATGAGTTCTGACAACAGCGAGCACCGGCCACCGGTGCTCGCTAATTGGTTCCCTCTACGATCGACTCACCACTGACCACTGCCGTCCTACCCGTCGTCGATCTCGATGGTGTGCTCCTCTTCTCCCGACCGCCACACACCGTTTCGATCACCAACAGCCCATTTCGAACGGATATGGATGAACCGGCTGCCCCGTCCCCTTTGAGAGGCCGCCGGCGGCGACGCCTTGCGGCTGAGCGCGTTGGATGCCAGCTCCGGCAACTGTTTCTGCAGCAACTTCCACCCGGCCCGCAGCGCAAAGCTGGCCAGACCGGCCGCCACCGGCAACCCGACCTTCGCCACCACCGCCGGCAGCGTGTTGCGGCTTTCAAGCGGATAGCCGTCCTGCACATTGTAGCCGCATTCGCCGCAGTGCCGCGCCGCCATCGCCACATTCTGCCCGCAGTTGGGGCAAACCCGAAACACCTCGCTCATACCTGGTTCCTTTCCCCTGCAAATTGAGTACCCAAAAGTATAGCATCCTTCCCGTGATCGCTAAAGCAGGGGGCACAGCCCGGGTGCATCCCAAAATGAAGGTGAACCTTCTTATACCTCGGGAAGCAACAGAGCCGTTTCCAGTCCGCAATCAACTCTCAGGCAAGGAAAGTGCCTCGTCTGACCACTGACTACTGACTACTGCTGTTCTGGGCGGTGGGGCCTATTCGGCCCTCCCTTGTGCGGGGGCTCCGCCCCCGCAACGCCCCCGGCCAACAACATGCCTGGTCGACCGGGTGTCGATATTGGTGACAGGTGCCTAATCGAAGGTGTCTGGCCAGACCACGTCCCGCCAGTCCCATCAGATCCCTGTCGGTGCCGGCCTTGTGCCTGCCCTCGCACCCCCAACTGACGAACTCCACCGTACGGCCACGCCAGGCACCCGCACTGTGTCTCTTCCAAAGCTGGTAAACAATTTCAGCCACCGCTGGCACTGATTCCCCGCCAGTCTGTTCCAACCCCAAATCCAAGATGCACCCCACAGCCCCTTTTTTTGGGGGTTGTTGTGGCAAAAGTGGAAATGATATAATGTTGCCGGTCGTGGCCGCCCCTTCACAGTCCACAGGCACAAATTATGGCTGACGTCGTGCAGACTCCACACGCTGACGCGGGCAGCATTTCAATGCATCGCACGAGTCAGGCTTCGCTGGTCCAGAGGGTATGGCGCGCGAAGCGCTACTACCTGTACCTCGTGCCGATCTTCGCGCTGCTGGGCGTCTTCTCCTACTACCCGCCGCTGATGGCGCTCTACTACTCCTTCACCAACTACGACGGCCTCAGCGGCAAATTTATCGGGCTGGAAAACTTCACCGACCTCGCCAGCGACCGCATCTTTCGCGCCTCGATCAAGAACGCCGTCATCCTCCTGTTTGCCAATATGGTCACCGGCCTCATCCCGCCGCTGCTGGTCGCGGAGTTGCTGTTCTCGCTGCGCAGCCAGCGCATGGGGGACTTCTATCGCACGGCGTTTCTGATCCCGACGCTCGTGCCGGCCATTGTGATCATATTGACCTGGCGCTATATCTATCATGCCCGCTACGGCTTGATCAACAACGTCCTCACCGCGGTCGGGCTGGATTTTCTGACGCATGACTGGCTGGGCAGCTTCGATACGGCGCTGGCCGCGCTCGTCTTCTTCAGCTTTCCGTGGATCAACGCCACCATCATGTTGATCCTGCTGGCGGCCCTCATCGATATCCCCCGCGAGCTGATTGACGCCTTCCGCCTGGATTCCTCTTCGACGTTACAACGGATCAGACACGTCGATCTTCCCTATATCGTCGGCGCCATCCGCCTGGTGATCGTATTGAATGTCATCGGCACCTTGCAGGGGTTCAATCTGCAGTTCGCCATGACGGGCGGCGGCCCCGGTTCGGCGACGATGGTGCCGGCGTTTCATATGTACAGCCAGGCCTTCTTTTCTTCACGTTTCGGGTACGGCTCGGCGATTGGCACGCTCCTGTTCCTTGTCATCGTCGGTCTGACCGTAATGACGCGCCGCTATCTGCGGTCCGGCATCGAGTACGAGGCCTAGAGGAGCACTTCCGGAGGAGAACGGGATGCTATTTGGGGTAACAACAAGCATCAGCCGCAGAGGTCCATTGCAGCCGGAGTCGCTGCGTGTAGGGCTGCAGCGTCTTCAGGGGCTGTTGCACCTGGTTCTGATCCCGACCCTGTTGCTGTCGCTCGGGCCGTTGGTGCTGCTGCTTATCGATGCTGGCAAGACGGCCGATCAGTTCGAAGCGCATCCCTGGACGCTGACGCTGCCCTATCACTTCAAAAACTATTGGGTTATGGCCGGCGGTATGAGCCGCTACATCCTCAACAGCAGCATTATCAGCGCCATCGCGATTCCATTTGCCCTCGCGCTGGCGAGCTATACCTCCTACGTCTTCGCCCGGTTCAGTTTTCCGGGGAAAGAGATGTTCTTTTACGCGATTATCATGTTGATGATGATCCCGTTCGTCCTCTATCTCGTGCCGCAGTATCTGTTGGTGTTGAGCCTGGGTATGATGAACACGCGCTGGGCGCTGATCTTTCCCTACGCGGCCGGCGGCGCCGTCTTCGGCGTCTTTCTGATTCGCCCTTTCATGGCCGGGCTGCCCGAGGAGCTGTTCGAGGCCGCGCGCATCGACGGCGCGGGCGACTGGCAGGTGTTTTACAAGATCGCGCTGCCCCTGTGCCGGCCAATTATGGCGACGCTGATGATCATTCTGCTCCTGGGGCAGTGGAATGACATCATCTGGCCGTCGGTGACGTTGACTTCGGACAAGAATAAAACGGTGACGCTGGGCATATTCAGCATTGCCAAATCCGTTTTTCATGGGTCGAGTCTTGGCCAGACACAGTGGGGGTTCATGTTCGCCGCCTTTGTCATCTCTTCGCTGCCGCTCGTGCTCGTGTTCATACTGGCGCGCAAGGCGTTCATACAGGGGTTGTCGAGCGGGGCGCTCAAATTCTAGGCGTTCATGCAGAGCTATAGCCGTGAATGCAGGAAGTGCAGGGGAACGGAGGAGAAGCCTATCGATCGATGTGCAGCAAACGGACAGGTTCAAACGGGACTTAAGCCAGCAAAGGAGAAGCTACCGATGAAATCCAAGGATACGTTTGCGCAAACGCCGAGGAAGTCGTACATAAGCCCGCGGCGCCTGATTTTCACCGTGATCGCCGTCGCGCTTGTCGCACTGATGGGCGCCTGCGCGCCGCAGGTCGTCGAAGTGGAGCGGGTTGTCGAGAAAGTGGTGGAAGTCCCGGCAACCGGCCCGCCAGTGCTTGACTACGAAGGTGAGCTGGTCGTCATGTTCGACGGGGGCTACATGCCGCCGGAGGGGCTGACAGACGCTCAGAAAGCGGCCGGTGAGACCGGCAACGAGTACATGGCGGAGCTGATCGCCCAGTGGGAAGATATGCACCCGGGTATCGACGTCGTGCCCTTCGGCGTACCCGAGGCCCCGCCCGGCGCGCAGACCGCTTTGATCTGGTACATGAAGACAGCGATCGCCGCCGGTCAAGGCCCCGACCTGATGCGCTACTACGGTGGTACGGGCTATGACGGTGCTGAAGGCGACAGAGGGCTGTTGGTCCCCTTGGATGCCTATTTCCGCCAGCCCAACCCGTATGTGGAGGAGGGCAGGGCCGGCAGCGACCGCTGGGTCGACCAGTGGGAGAACGGGTTCGATGGCATCCTGGCCCAGAGCAAGAGCCTGGCCGGACGCTACTACTCGATTCCGCTGGAGACGGCCGCGCCATCCCTCATCTACTACAACAAGACCGCGCTTGATGAGCTGGGCCTGGAGTTCCCCAGCCCGCGCACAAACATCACCGTACTGGTCGAGTTGTTGAAAGAGTTGAAGGCGGCCGGCCATGAGACGCCCATGCACCTCATGTGCTGCTCACCCGCCGGCAACTGGGACAGCCTGATCTTCGATCATTCGATCATCGAGCCAAAAGGACTGGCGGAATGGCGGCTGGACTACAAGGTCAGCCTGAGCGAAAATGTGATTGAGGCTGAGGAGTTCTCGCGCGCCATCAAGCAGGGCCTGTTCGCGGCGACCGATCCCGAGTACAAGGAGACGCTGCGGCTTGGTAAGCTGTGGGTGCCCTACGTGACCGAAGAGTGGAAGATCGGGGCGCCGGTGCAGTTGAGCGACTTCCTGACCGGGAAGGTGCTGATCCGCATGAGCGGCTCCTGGGAAGCCGAGGCCATTCTGGGCAATCCTGAAGTCGATTTCGAGGTGGGTGTGGCTTCCGGCCCGGTGGTCGGGCTGGTGGATTCCGAGTATTCGATGGAAGAGGAGCCGGGGCCGTTTGTGGGCGGGCCGGCCGGCGCCTGGGTGGTGAATGCCGCGGCTGTCAAGCGCGGCACGCTTGAGGCTTCAGTTGACTTCCTGCAATTCCTTTCCGCCAACTGGGGCCATGCGGTCAAAGGCCGCCCGGGCCTGGTCCCCGTGATCAAGGATGTGGAGCCGAACGTGCGGCCGGAGGTGGCCGAACCTGCCAAGGCGCATATTCCGACAAGTGTAATGCGCTGGTCCTATGCTGACATGGTTGATGCCGGCGCGCGCGAAGAGGCGTTCATCATCTTGCAGGAGTTCTATCTGGACCAGATCACTATCGATGAGGCCGCCGAGCGCATGCAGAAGGTCTGGGAGGAGTGGGCCGACCGTGCCATTGAGACGAACAGCTCGGAAAACGGGGGCACCTGGGATCTGAGCAAGTGGTAGGAGCGGGGCGCCTGCAGGGCGACCTGCGCCGATGCTAGGAACAACTATCAACAGGCCGGTCATGGGGAACGCCGTGTGCATCCCCATGACCGGCGCACTGTGCAGGAGACGGACATGGCGCAGACGGCGATACAACAGCTTGAGAGCTGTATCGAAGCGCTGCAAAAAGGGACGCTGGAGGAAGAGCAGCTGCGAGGGGTGATCGAGACGCTGCGCCGGGGCGGCGCCGGGCAGCAGGATCTGCTCTACCTGCAGGCCGACCAGACATCGGTGGCGTCGCAGGTGATCGGGTTTTCGCTGGTGGAGGGCGGTGAGGTGGTGGAGCAGCATCCGGGCGACCCGTGGCCCTACGAGACCGTGCTTGACGCCATGCAGGACGGCTGGCGGATCGTGCAGTTCCCCAATCTGGCGTTGGTTCCCGATGAGAACCGGCCCACCGGGCTGGGCTGCGAATTCATTCTGGAGAAGTGGAGATAGAGCGATGAAAATCTACTATGACTGTGAGCCGACCCTGAACGATAATGAGGTCCTGGAGCTGTGCAAACAGGGCTATATCCGGCTGGAAGCAGTCGTGCCGGACGACGTCAACGCGCGCGCCCGCGCCTTTCTGGAGAAGAATAGTTCGCATGAGCCGACCGAGATTCTATATGAAGATTGGTTTCTGGAGGGCGTGATCAAGAACCCGCAGGCCGCGGGCGCGGTGCGCTCGCTGCTGGGCGTCAATTTCGGGCTGCCGCTGCTGATGAGCAATCACCGCGTCGAATATCCGACGGAGGCGCAGGGCTGGCACCGCGACGGCAATTCAAAGTTCACGCATGAACTGCGCAACCTGCAGGTCTTCTATCTGCCGCAGGACTGCACCATGGAGATGGGGCCGACCGAAATTATCCCCGGGACGCATCTTCTCTACTCGGCCAATGACCACCTCAAGCATCTGGACCGAGTGCGCGGCAGCGAGTTCATGGCCGGGCCGGCCGGCTCGATCTTCATCACCGTTTACTCGATCTGGCACCGGCGCTCGACTTCGACGCGGGCGAAGACGCCGGGGGTCCGCAATGCGCTGAAGTACAACTATTTCCGCACCGCGCCGCCGCAGCGCGACTGGTGCTTCGATCCCGACTTCGACTTCGGCAACGCGCCCTACCTGCCGACAGGGGACTCCGGCTACTATCGCGATAGATGGCTGGCTGCCAGCCATGCGGCCGAGATGTTCCTGTGGCTGTGCGGCAAGCACGCACAGTTCAAGACCGAGGGCGGACAGACCTGGCCCCTGAACGCGGCCACGGCCCGCTTCGCCGACGCGCCCTTCGGTGTTCCCCCGGGGCTGTGACACGAGGGCTGCATTCGCCCTAGCCCCCGGCGCCATCTTATCCTCATTCGCGACAATACTGGCCGTTAGCGCATATCCTCCAAACCCATCCGCGTTGATGGACAGGAGGGTAATCCCTACGCGTAGTTGGCCGCGATGACAGGACCACGAAGTGACTGAAACAATTGCTGTCCTGCACTTCCGAAAGGCGGTTCTCGTCATCCCGGCCAATCATCTCTTGGCCAGCGAGCCCCTTGTTGCGCACGGTCATGTTGGCGTCGTAGTCAAAGCGGTCGGCGCTGCCGATGCGGTCCACAGCGTGGAAGGGCCCGGCATCGCCGCACAATGGCTCACAAAAAGTGTGATGAGATGAAGTACCGCTGTCATTGGGCACTGCTGTGAGCCATCTCAACGTATCTAAATGAAATCCATCCAGCCGTCGGCTTGGATTCGGCCACCGCCCTAATTTCTGGATGAACTTCGTACTGTTTTTCCAACGTCCCGTTGGTCGACGGTTCTAGTTCAACCAACACCCAGAACTCTCCATTGATTTCGGACCAGGCATATTCTGTGACCATAACCTCGGCACATTCATTTATGAAGCCAAGGTGTTCTCCTCGATAGCCACTATAGGCACTATCTTTATCAATATTTCCAGGATTAATGGCGGGATACTCCCATACGTCGTGGCGATGTCTCAGGGGCGTGTCTTCATGAGAACATTGTGTCTGCGTCCGCGTAGGTAAGGTCGTCAACTCGGCAGGAATGCTTGGCAAAGGTGTGAGAGTCGGTTCATCGCAGTCATTTATGTGACAGAGCAGACGGGTGAACCCAAGGACAAAGACCACTGCCAAGACCATGAAGAGGAATACGAACCCACAGGCCCTTCTGAGGGACTTGGCGTGACGCATTTTCAGACATTCAGCGCTCGAAGTAGCGGGCGCTGTAGTAGAGCAGGCTCGTTCCATCTTCATTCTGTCCGACATACGTTCTGTCGGTGCGTAGGGTTCCCGGCGCGCTGCGCTGTGAGCCGTAGCAGTGGAAGGTGCGGCTGCCTTCTACGGTGGAACTCGCGGTCGTCAGCGAGGTGCTGCCGGGATGGTCGCCGCGCAGCTTTCGGTATGCGGCAGCCCGTCCCCCTTTCTGTCGTTGCGAGGGGAGATATGCGGTGAATGGCTTATCTCAGCATCCAAAACGAGAGCAATTTGAAAACCCTCTGACCGCAGGATTTTATCCCTCCGACTCTTCGCCTCGGGCCCAACAACCGCGAAATTCCGTAATCGGAGCAAGCTCCATTGCTTTGATTGAACCTGGCCAAGGCTTGCTCAGGCAGATATTACAGGCATGACTTCCAGCCACGTTGCCAGCACTGTAAACCGCAGGCACCATCTCATCGGGCGTACCGGGAGCAACGGCAACCAGCTGCGCTATTCGCATGAAGGGATGAAATCTGGCGGGCGGTTCTGGTTTGGCAGAGGAGGTGAAAGGGGCCAGACCGTCACAGGTGCATCTGTGGATGAAGGTGTCCGCAGTCAGCGCGGTGACGTCGCCGGACTCGTTGTAGGCGTAGCTGCGGTTGAGACGCGCGTCCGTGCTCAGACCCACTTTAAGGCTTTCCAGCGTGCCGCCGTTGTACGGCGTGATTCAGCGGTAGTAGCGCTGTGTGCGCCAGAGTAACCGGGAGGAAGAAGGAGGTGAGTCCGGTTGTGAGTGAGTGAGGCCATCTGCTTCAGTATTGGCAGATGGCTTGTGGTAGCAAATGAGAGGATTACACCTTTCATTGTGGCCAAGCTTCTGGAAAGTACTTCAATCTTCGGTTTTTCGAACTCTCGTGACATATGTCAGCGTAACCTAAGTTTCTTCCCATTCAATGCCCTCTGGGAATCTGCCAAATAGGAAAAAATGTCTTGCCAGATCGATTACTTTTTCAATTGGAATACAATATTTCAATGCAATTGGCGTTGGAGTCCCTCCCACATCAAATTCAAAGTCTTCATCTGGAGCGTCAGGATCTTCTAGAAGCATATTGTATGGTGGATCTAACGACTTATCCATGAACATGATGCATCCATGAACCTCATCTAATTCGACCGCCATTGTGTTCCTATACGCCGGTATGACTATGTACACACTGGCTGATTTCTGTTTATGGGCGTGTCTGAGGGTATTCTCAAGTTCCTCGACATTCTCGACATTCTCGATAATCGAATGATTTCCTATTTCGATAGTTAACTCAGCCTTATCCATGCGGACCCTCCATGAGTGCACATGCTACAACCGCATCTAGTCGTGCCAACCTATATTCACATTCGCAAAGCCATTCTGTAAACTTAACGGATTCCCCCTCGCAAAGAGGAAGAAAAGGAACAAGAGTCAGTTCTATCAATGTTCACTTCTTCCCCAACCACAACAGCGAAAGCATCGATACATTGAAGCATGTGTTCGTCTGGCGCCCCCTGCGAACATCAAAATCGCGCGTATGCGCATAGAAAAGCGGCGCCACCAGCTTGCCAATGCCTTCATGGCCATCTTAACACTCCCACTCTGCAATTGCGCTGATCGCCAGCCGCCGAGATCCGGATCCGCCGCGAGTCCAAAGTCCGCGAGTCTTGATGGATGCATCCCAGATTTTGGGGTGGGAACAGTCTGGCAAGAAATTAGTGCCAGCGGTGGCTGGAGTTGTTTACCGTCTTTGGGCGAGACGCAGTGCAGGCGCCAGGTCTGGCCGTGCGGAGGAGTCCGTCAGTTGGGGAGGGTGCGAGGGCAGGCACAAGGCCGGCACCCGCGGGGATCTGATGGGACTGGCGGGACGTGGTCTGGCTGGACACTTTCGATTGGGCAGCCGTCACCAATGTCGACACCCGGTCGACGAGGCATGTCGTAGGAGGGGGGGCGTTGCGGGGGCGGGGCCCCCCCCCAACGGAGGGGGGGAGGCCCCGCCCCCCCAAAGCGAGGAGAAAGTGAAGAGGAG
>JAJEDI010000058.1 GCA_022821585.1 Caldilineaceae bacterium | reverse complement strand
CCATGAGCGACCACACCAAAGTCTCAACTATCGCACGCCGGCGGAAGAGCACTTCGTGCTCTGTTCAGAGCCGGCCGCGTTCGTCTAAATGCACCTTATTTTTCCCATTTCGTGGTCTAACGATTGGGGCCAACCATATACCTCACTGACTCTTTCCGTCAAAAGACAGGAGTTTTCCATTCAGATTCGGCAAGATTGTAGTCACTCGGATGTCGAAAGTCAGGGCTTGCAGTACGCGACCAGAGTCGCGTCGCCGAACACCTCCTCGACCAGGGTGGCGACGTCCGGGTCATAGTCGTTTAGCGTCGAATAACTCGCCGATAGCGAGGCGGGCATCGTTTCCCAGAACCAGAATCTGACCGCCTCAGCCCAATACTCCCTGTCATTCGTTGCCGCGTAGAGACCCTGCCAGCGCCCCGCGTTCATTGCAGCCTGGTAAAGGGCCTCAAGCCGTGTATTGAACGCGTCACCCCCGGATCGCTCATCAATAACGTAATGAATCATGTGAGCAAACTCGTGGACCAGTGTGCCACAGTTTGCGTCTTCTTCCGGCACGCCTGCCAGGAACAGATTTCCTGCCTTATGAACGTATCCGAGTGGAAGGCTCGTGAGGAACCAGAGTTCGGGCAGTTGGGTGATTCCTCCGCCCTCGGCATTGTCCGGGTATATGGCGATCCGAGCGCTGTTGGCGGCCAGATCGGTAAGCAGGTCGGATTTCGCTGAGAGCATGCTGGTAATGACGTCGCGCGCCTGAACCATTTTTTCATCAGACACTTCAGAGGGGGCGACCACGACCACGCCGCTGACGTCCAGATATTTCTGATAGAAGAGGTCAAGTTCGAGGGAGAGAGGCGGTGGTGGAAACTGGGGGGTGACGACGGCCGCGTAGACCCGATCGGACCAGGCGCCGCGCACGTCGTTGGCGTTGCGGGAGCGGATCTGGTAGTAGTAGTTGCGGCCGTCAGTCTGTACTGAATGGGTGTAAGATGTCGTGGTGATGACGCCGCCAATGGAACCCCACTGGCGGTCGAGGCTGTCCCACGCCCGCAGCTCGTAACTGGCGGCGTCCGACACTGCATCCCAAGTGAGCGTAATCTGGTTGCCGCTGACGGAAGGCATCAGGTTTTGCGGCACAGCGGGGGCCAGTGTGGTTTCGGCGTTCGTGCATGTGGGCAGATTGAGACGGTTGAGGTGAGCAGAAACGGAAGCATTTGAGTGGGACAGGGTTGCACCCGATGGCAGGCAGAGACTATTGCCAGTGAGGTTCAGACTGGTAAGGTTGGTCAGAACGCTGAAGTCCGGGACCGGCCCGGTCAACTGGTTGTCATTGAGCAGCAGCCACCTCAGGTCAGTGAGATGGTGCAGATCGAGGATGGGTCCGGTCAGCCGGTTTGAACTGAGGTCCAGGTTTGTCAGATTCGTGAGGAGGCTCAGGTCAGGTAACGGTCCGGTGAGCTGGTTGTCACTGAGGTCCAGCCTCGCCAGGCTGGTCAGGGCGGCCAAATCGGGGATTTCTCCGCTTAGCTGGTTGGCATCAAGGCTGAGATACTGCAGCTTGTTGAGAGCGCTGAGGTCGGAGATGCTTCCTGTCAGCTGATTTGAGCCGAGGTTGAGATGCAGCAGGTTTGTAAGGGCGCTCAGATCAGGGAAGGCACCTGTCAACTGATTTGAGTTCAGACTGAGCTTGGAGAGGCTTGTAAGCGTGCTCAGATCGGGAAACGCACCGGACAACTGGTTGCCGGCCAGGTCAAGCTCCTTCAGTTTGGGGTGAGGGCTCAGATCCGGGATCTGTCCGGTCAGCTGACTGGAGCCGAGATCGAGGACGACGAGGTTCGTCAGGGCGCTGATGTCGGTGATGGAGCCGGTATAGCTGTTGCGGCCGAGATAGACGATTCTCAGATTGGTGAGGGCGCTCAAATCGGGAAACTGTCCGGTCAACTGTGTATTGCTGATGGAGAGCCTCGTCAGATTGGTGAGGACGCTCAGATCAGGGAATTGCCCGCTCAGTTGGGTGTTGCTGAGACTCAGGCTTACCAAGTTGGTGAGAGCGCTCAGGTCGGGGACAGGCCCTGTAAACAGGTTAGATTCAAGGACCAGTATCTGCAGCTTAGTGAGGGCGCTGAGGTCGGGGATCTGTCCGCTCAGCTTATTGCCGGCGAGGAAGACATTTGTCAAGTTGGTGAGGGCGCTCAGGTCAGGGAGTGTCCCATTCAGTTGATTGTGCCCGAGAGACAGCCGCGTGACGTGACCGTAGCTGTTGGTGAAGACCCCGTACCAGGTACCGATCGGCTCGTCGGTCAGCCAGTTGTTGTTGCGCTTCCAGTTGGCGCCGTCGGTTGCGTTGTAGAGGGCGACGAGGGCGGCCCTCTGTTCGGGCCCGGCGACCGTGCAGGACGGAAGGCTGAGGCCCTTCAGGTAGGACTCCACATCGCTGTTAGGATGGGATACGTTCGTTCCATCAGGCAGGCACAGTTGCGTTCCTCCGATGGATAGGGTTGTCAGTTTCGTGAGGAAGCTGAGGTCTGGCAGCGGCCCGGTAAGGCCGTTGTTGCTAAGGTAGAGTTTTGACAAGTTGGTGAGAGCGCTCAGATCGGGAAAGGGACCGGTTAACTGGTTGCTGCTGAGGTGAAGTGCGGTCAGGTTGGAGAGAGCGCTCAGGTCCGGGATGGCGCCGGTCAGCTGGATATTGCTGAGAACCAAGCTGTTCAGGTTGGTGAGGGCACTCAGATCTGGAAAGGGCCCGGGGAATCGATTGTAACTGAGGTTGAGGGTTCTCAGGTTGGTGAGGGCGCTCAGATCGGGAAACGGCCCGGCAAACTGGTTGGCGGCGAGACTCAAGGACGTCAGGTTGGTGAGGGCGCTCAGGTCGGGGAAATCCCCGGAGAACTGGTTGTTGTTGAGACTCAGGATTGTCAGACTGGTGAGTGCGCTCAGATCCGGAATCTGCCCGTTCAGGTCGTTGTACTTCAGGGACAGAATCGAAAGGTTCGTGAGGGCACTCAGATCAGGTATCGTCCCGTTCAGCTCGTTGTAACTGAGGTCCAGGCGTTCCAGATTGGAGAGTGTGCCCAAGTTCGGGATCTGACCGTTCAGTTCGTTTCTATCGAGATCAAGGCGCGTTACGTTTCCATTTGCATCGGTTGAGACGCCATACCAGGTGGAGAGCGGTTCGTTGGTCAGCCAGTTGTCGTTGTGCGTCCAGTTGGCGCCGTCGGTTGCGTTGTAGAGTGCGACGAGGGCGGCCCTTTCGCTGGCGGCGTCTGGGGCTTGGGAGCTTGTGCAGGCGGACAGGTTGAGACTGCGCAGATGATCGGCGACGACGGTGATCAAGGTAGACAGGTCCGTACTATCAGGGAGGCACAGACTATTGCCGCTAAGGTCCAAGCTGGTCAGGCTGGTTAGTGCGCTGAGATCGGGGGCCGCCCCTTCCAGCTGGTTGTGACTGAGATTCAAAGTCGTGAGACTGGTGAGCGAACCCAGGGCCGGAATTTCTCCGGTCAGGTCGTTCGACCTGAGGTCCAGGCTGGTCAGGTTGGTCAGAGCACTCAGAGCCGGGATCGTTCCTGACAGAAGGCAGGAGCCGAGGTCAAGGGTCGTCAGCTTGGTGAGCGCGCTCAGATTCGGAACCGACCCGGTCAGTTGATTTGTATCGAGGTCGAAGGTGGTCAGTTCGGTGAGCGTGCTCAGATCCGGAATCGTTCCTATGAGATTGTTACTGGGAAGACGCAATTCGGTCACACGCCCGTCACTGTTAGTGGTGACTCCGTGCCAGTTCCCAACCGGCTCGGCGGTCAGCCAGTTGGCGTTTTGTGTCCAATTGGCGCCGGCGGTTGCATTGTAAAGGTCGACCAGGGCGGCCCTGTCGGAGTAGCCCGCACAGGTCGGCAGATTGAGCTTGCGCAGATGCGCGGACACGGCTGCATGCAACGATGCCAGGTCCGCCCCTGTTGGCAAACACAGCTGATTGTCGGCCAGAGAGAGCATTGTCAGTCTGTTCAGTCCGCTCAGATCTGGAACCGGACCCATAAGCTTGTTGCTGCTGAGGTCCAGGCTTTCCAGGTGGGTAAGCGCGGTCAGGGCCCGGATCTCCCCACTCAATTGGTTGTCGCTGAGGTCCACGTGCATCAGGTTGGTGAGTGTACTCAGCGCCTGAATCCCACCGCTCAACTGGTTGGCGGCGAGGTACAGATGCACCAGGCTGGTGGAGGCATTCAGGTCCTGAATTGACCCGGTCAGCTGGTTGTCTCTGAGATCGAGCCACCACAGGCCGGAAAGCGCGCTCAAGTCCGGCAGTGGTCCGGTCAGCAGGTTGGCGCTGAAATCCAACCTGGACAGTCTGGTGAAGGAACTCAGATCCGGGATCTGTCCGGTCAACTGATTGTACCCAAGGTACAGGCTCATCAGGCCGGTGGGGACCTGCAACGCAGAGAGCTGGCCGTCCAGCTTGTTTTCTCTGAGATCCACATGCGTCAGGTTGGTGAGTGAGCCCATATTCGGGAGAGACCCTGAGAGTACGTTTTTCTCGAGTTCCAAGGTCGTCAGATTGGTGAGTGCGCTAAGGTCGGGTATATGCCCGGTCAGCTTGTTGTCGCGAATATCCAGTTCTGTAAGGTTGGTAAGTGAACTCAAAGCCGGGACCTGTCCGCTCAACTGATTTGAACCGAGGTCCAGGCTGGTCAGGTTGGTGAGGGCGCTGAGCGTTGGGATCTGTCCGCCCAGCTTATTGTTGTCGAGGTGCAGAGTTGTCAGATGGGTAAGGGAGTTCAGAGCCGGGATCGATCCGCTCAATTCGTTTGAGCCGAGATCCAGTTCTATCAAGCTGGTCAGAGCGCTCAAAGCCGGGATCTGGCCGCTCAGCTTGTTGCCGCGCAGGTCCAGGGCCGTCAGTTTCGTGAGGACACTCAGATCAGAAATCTGACCGGTAAGGTTGTTGTCAGGCAGGCGCAGCCCGTTCACGCGTCCCTCGTCGTCTGTGGATACGCCGTGCCAGGTAACAATGGGTGCATCGGTCAGCCAGTTTTCGCTGTTCAACCATTTTGTGCCGTCGGTTGCCTGGTAGAACGCGGCCAGCGCACCTTTCTCTTCCGGCAAGGTGGGGGCTACTGGAAGGTTTTCATTTCCGCAGTAGGTCAGACCGATGCTTTTCAGGTGTAATGCGACGTCGTTATGCAGTGCAGACAGATTTGTGCCGACAGGCAGACATAGGTCATTGCCCTGGAGGTTCAGGGCCGCCAGGTCGGGAAGGCCGCTCAGGTCGGGAATCGCCCCCGTCAGCTTGTTGTCGTTGAGGAACAGACCCTGCAATCTAGTGAGCGTACTCAGACTTGGTATTGGCCCTTCCAACTGGTTGCCACTCAGGGAAAGTCGCTCCAGGTTGGTAAGGGCGCTTAAGTCTGGAATCTCTCCTTCCAACTTATTGAGGCCGAGGGCCAAAACCTGCAGGCTGGTGAGCGCGCTCAGGTCCGGTATTTCCCCTTTCAACTCGTTGCCGCTGAGGGCAAGGGTCTGAATTCTGGTGAGTGCGCTCAGATCCGGAATCTCCCCGCCCAGTTTGTTGTCTCTGATGAACAGAAATCGCAGGTTGGTAAGGTCGTCCAGCTTGGGAATCTGCCCGGTCAGCTGGTTGTCGTTGAGGTTAACGCTCGTAAGATTCGTAAGCGCGCTCAAGTCCGGCAATGGACCGCTCAACTGGTTGTTAAAGAGGAACACCGACGTCAGATTTGTGAGCGTGCTGAGCGCCTGGATTCCTCCGGTCAACTGGTTGTCGTGGAGGGCCAGCTTCGACAGTTTGGTAAGCGCACTCAGGTCCGGAAACGTACCGGTCAGATTGTTGTTATAGAGTTCCAGGACCGTCAGATTGGTGAGCGCGCTCAGATCAGGAATCTCCCCGCTCAACCCGTTCGTAGTTAGTTCCAGTCGCTCAACACTGCCGTTCGAGTCCGTGAATACGCCGTACCATGTCGAGACCGGCTGGCTGGACAGCCAGTTGTCGCTGTGCCGCCAGTTGGGCCCGTCGGTCGCATTGTAGAGGGCGATCAGGGCAGCTCTCTCCTCAGGTACTTCGGTCTGCGGGGTCGAGGTAACAAAGGCGTAGGGATACGGGTACGGAGTCCACTCTCCGGCTACTCCGTGGACGTCAATGGCGCGGATTGCATAGTGATAGGCCCTACCGGTCACAAGTCCGCGGTGAATGAACGACGTCTCTCGCAATGTGCCGCCCACACTCTGCCAACCAGGGTCATAGTCCCACCAGGTCAAGAGTTCGTATGTGTCCGCCCCCGTGACAGCCGTCCAGCTGAGTTCGATGGCGTTCGCCCCTATCGCCCGTGCGGTCAACGTCGGCGCGGGTAGATTGCCCCCTGCTGGCCGCGTCGCTGTCGGCGTCGCCGTCAGCGTTGCCGTTGGTGTTGGCCCGGTTGGCGTGGGCGTTGGTGTGGGGGTTGGCCCTGCCGGCGTAGGAGTAAGCGTTGGCGTCTCGGTTATGGTCACGTAGGGGTAAGGGTACTGCGTCCACGTACCGGCTGTGCCATTTGCGCTAATGGCGCGGATTGCATAGTGGTAGGTCCTGCCGACCGTGAGTCCGCGATGCGTGTAGGACGTCCCTCGCAGTGTGCCGCCCACGCCCTGCCAGCCGGGGTCGGTTGCCCACCAGGTCAGAAGCTCGTATCTGTCGGCCCCTGAGACTTCAGTCCAACTGAGCTCGACGGCGTTGGTCTCGGTTGTCCGTGCAGTCAGTGCCGGCGCAGGCAGTGTACCGCCCGCTGACGGCGTCGCCGTCGGCGTTGCCGTTGAGCTTGCTGCTGTTGTTGTTGCTGTTACAGTTGTTGTCGGTCCGGTTGGCGTCGGTGTTGGCGTGTGTGTTGGCCCTGTCGGCGTCGGCGTCTGCGTAGACGTCTCCTGTACGGTTACGGTCGGGTAGGGGTACTGTGTCCACGCTCCCGCTACGCTGTTTGCGTCCAGGGCACGGATCGCGTAATGGTAGGTCCTGCCGGCCGTGAGTCCGCGATGCGTGTACGACGTCCCTCGCAGGATTCCGCCCAGGCCCTGCCAGCCGGGGTCGGTTGCCCACCAGGTCAAGAGTTCGTACCTGTCTGCGCCCGAAACTTCCGACCAACGGAGTTCGACGGCATCCGCTTCGGTCTGGCGTGCGGCAATTGCCGGCGCGGGAAGGTTACTGCTTACCGTCGGCGTTGGTGATGGCGTTGGCGTCGGTGTCAGCCTACCGATTGCAGTTTCCTGATGCAGAGCGGACCAGGGGCTCGATTTGCCGTCGGCGGCTATTGAACGGACCAGAAAGTCCAGAGTGGTACCGTCGCTCGTCCCGATAAATCCATAGGCCGTATTTGAAATAGGGCTTCCTTCAACCTGTCGCCAGCTTCCTCCGTCGGCAAATCGCCACCAGACATCGTACGTGTTGGCGCCCGATACCGGCTCCCAACTGAGGGTAATCCAGCCGGGCCCCTTGGTCGTGGACAGCACGGGCGCGGCTGGGCCGCCCGGGTCCCCTCCGGCTCCGGGTGCAGGCGTGTCTGACCCAGTTTGGGCATAGGTCACGCCGACAGCGGGTAGGGTAAGGACTGTCAGCGACGCCAGGATGGCGACCAGTCCCAGGACGCGTGGAAGACTCACGGTCAGCAACGATTTTTTGACTGTCATTGGGATAACTTCCTGGCAAGGAGTAGCCTGGCCCTTGTATTCAGGGCGGCTGCAACTATTTGCAAGAGGATGATACTGTTAGTACTTTTAATATCTTACAGTGAAAGGACTTTGCTGACCAAACGCCGCGAATTGCCCCAGCGCAGGGGAAGGATTGAGCCAATCGTGGACTATGAGTTCAGAAGGAATCCAATCTGGTTGGCGTTAGGTATTCTGTCCTGGCAGCATTTACACACGCGGCGGTACCGGCCGATACCGGTAGGCGGGAAATAATCCCTAAGGAGAGAGGCAGTTACTCAGTAAAAGGGAGGAGGGGCAGCTGGTGGGCGGGTTGGCGGCCGTTGAGGAGGACGTAAGGGGCCGCCTTCTGTGGTGAGGGGACGCCGAGGGCGCGCAGGTGGTGCAGGTCGGTGAGCGTGCCCTGGCTGCGGGCGCGGAGGATGCGGTCGGCGCTCTTGGGACCGATTCCGGGGATCCTTAGCAGGTTGGGCCTGTCGGCGCGGTTCAGTTCTATGGGCGCGTCGCGCAGGTGGATGTCGGCCCAGGCCTGCTTGGGGTCGACGTCGAGGCGGAGGTTCTGGTCGGCGCCGAAGCCGATGTCCTCGGTGTCCCAGTTGTAGTCGCGCAGGAGGAAACTGGCCTGGTAGAGGCGGTGCTGCCGCTTCAGGGAGGCGGAGGGCAGGTCTTCGAAAGGCGTGTCGGGCACGGGGTAGAAGGAGGAGTAGTAGACGCGGCTAAGGCGGGCCTGGCGGTAGAGCTTTTCGCTGAGCGAGACCAGCTCCAGGTCGGTGTCGCCGACGGCGCCGACGACAAACTGGGTGACGGAGGAGGCGCGCACGCGTTCGCGGCTGCGGATCTGCTCGGTCCAGAGGAGGCGCTGCATCAGGTCGTCCCAGAACTCCTTTTGGGGCGCGAGGCTGGCGAGCCTGCCCGGGGTGGCGCCCTCGAGATTGATAGAGACCCGGTCGGCCAGCTGCATGGACCTGCGCACCTGCTCAAACTCGCTGCCGGGCATGATCTTGAGATGGATGTAGCCGGGGTAGTTCTGTTTCTTGCGCAGAATCTCGGCTGTATCGATAATTTTGTCCTGGGCCCTGACGCCTCCGCCGATGATGCCGGATGAGAGAAAGAGGCCGTCAACCATGCCGGCCTTATGCATGCGCGTGAAGCCGTCGGCCAGCTCGTCCGGTTGCAAAGTGAGGCGTTCGGCGCTGCTGCGGCCGGCGCGGAAGGGGCAGTAGAAGCAGTTGCGCTCGCAGGCGGTGGTCATCATCGTGCGCAGGACGGGCTTGGGGCCGCGGGGAGTGGCTACTTTGAAGATGGAGCGGCGCAGGGATGCGGCATTCCTTTCACGACGGGTGGGCTTGGGCTGCGCGGGGGTGAAGCAGCCGGGGCGGGTGGGCTCGGCGTGGGGCGCATCGCCGGCAGCTTCATAGCCGTTAATCTCGCCGATGCGGGCGAGCTTTACCATCGGTTCGAGCTGGATTCTGAAGTTCATGGCCACAGTATACGAACAAATGTTCGTATTGTCAAGGGGCAAGGAGATAAAATGCGCGCGCTTATTCAACGGGTCAGTCGGGCAAGCGTAGAGGTTGACGGCGAGAAAGTCGCGGGCATCGGGATGGGATTCCTAGTGCTGCTGGGGGTGGCTGACGAGGATGGGGAGGCCGAAGCGGCGTGGCTAGCGCGCAAAATAGCTGGATTGCGGTTGTTTGAGGACGATGCCGGTAAGATGAACCTGGGCCTTGAGGATGTCGGCGGCGCGGTTCTGGCGGTGAGCCAGTTCACCTTGTACGGAGATGCGCGCAAGGGCAGAAGGCCGAGCTTCACGCGGGCTGCGCCGCCTGCTCAAGCGCAGGAGCTATACGAAATGTTTTGTACAATGCTGGCTGCAGAAGGCGTGGCGGTGGAAAAGGGCGTTTTCCAGGCACACATGGAGGTCTCTCTGGTGAATGACGGCCCTGTAACGCTTTGGCTGGAGCAGGATAGGGGTTAGGGAGGTAAGAGTATGGCGAGCAAGCTAAGTACGGTGATTGCGGCGGCGCCGGAGACCGATCTGGCGGTCGTGGAAGCGATGGCGGCGCAGTTCGAGAGCTACATAATGCGCGGCGAGGTTTACAGAACAGTGGTTGTGCCGGCTTCTGCGGAAGGCGGGACCGGGGAGCGGCCCGTACAGAGCAGCTGTGGGGATGTGCTGGCGCGTTTGCATAAGCTGGCGGCCCAGGCAGTTTCGCTGGCTCCAGAGCAGAAGCAGGCACTTGCGACGGCGAGCGCTCAGATTGACACGGCCACCGGACGGCTGCCCTCCCATTACCAGGCACTGCTGTTGCGGGAGGCGAGGGCGCGGCTGAACAGTCTGAACTGGTTTCTCGACGATTGCAATGAAAACCGGCGCGAGTGCCGTGTACAGTACCCGTTTGAGATTCGCAACCGTCAGCGAATCGCGGAGATTCACAAGGCTTTGGAGGCTGACAGCGCGGACGCGTTGGCGGCTCAGGTGGCGTCGATAGACCAGCGGTTGCAGAGTATGCTGACGGGCAGCGAGTTCATTTGGGATTCATCGGTGGCGCACGTTTACCCGCGCGAGGAGTACTGGTATCTCTATGGGTTGCCGTCCGGGCCGGATCCATGATGCCTCAAGGCGTTTTGCGGTCTTGGGGTGTTGGTCTCAGGCCGTTCCTGGCTTGAGGTGGATGGTCACTTCGTTGCGGTTGTGGAAGAGCTGACGCATGTGCAGGATGGTGAAGCGTTCGCGCAGGATGGCGCAGGCAGGTTCGAGTGCCGCGGCGGTCTTGCCAAGTTTGAGCGTCATCAGGGCTTCGGCGTGGGGATAGAGGAAGTCGGAGAAGGCGTTCATCAGATGCGCTGAAGCGCGCGCATCCATACGCATGTCGTTGACGAGGAGGTCGAAGGCGTCAGGCCCTTCCTTCAGATAGGCTTCGGCGGTCATCTTTTTGTGACGCACGCCGCGGTCGGCGGCAAGGCGGGGATGCAGCTCGGCGGGGTCTACGGCGGTTACGAACTGCCCCTTCTGGCGCAGAACGCGCGTCCAACCTCCCGGCGCGGCGCCGAGGTCGAGGGCGACGCCGCCGGCGGGCAGTTCGATATGAAAAGCCTCAAAGGCCTCCAGCATTTTGAACTCGGCCCGGCTGACCTGTTCCTTTTCGCGACGGAAGCGGCGCACGCCACCGGCCCAGTCGGATATATTGTGCGAAGCGAGTGAAAGACCCAGGAATGCCAGTTGCCCATCGCTTGAGGCGGCTGGCTTTTCTGATTCCAGACTCCGGTTGGCGGCTGCACAGACAACTGACAGAATCTGAAACGGCTGCTTAACGTCCAGAGGGGAGCTTGTGGCGCGGGCGAGGGCGGCGGAGACGGCCCGGTTGACGTCGAACGGCTTGTAGGGAAGATCGAGGAGGATGCGGCTCTGCACGGAGAAGCTGACTTCGGAGTCAAGCAGGTCGACATACTCGTCTACGGCGGCTTCGCTGATGCGGGAGAGATCTCTGGGCGTGGCGATCAGGGGGTACGTGAGGTCGACGGGGCAGATATGGCGTACGAAAACAGGTGGATCGTCGATCCAGATTTCGGCCAGGCCCCAGAATCCTTCGTCGCAGTCGACGAGGTAGACACCGGTTGCGAGTTCTTCGAGGGACTGGCCGTTGCGGCTGTCGCGTCGGAACTCCTCAAGAGCGAGGTGCATGAAGCCTGGGTCGGCGGAGAGGAGCAGCTGCGGCATTTCAGCCGACCGCGTCGTGGATTGCCGCGGCGATTTTTCGGGCGCGTTGGGGCGCGTCGCCCACATAGGCGGATGCTTGCAAGAGGCTGTGGGCGCGTTCTGGCGGTATCAGGTCGGTGATACGCGGATCGGTCATCAGATTGTCGACGAGAGGATTGGGCTTTCCTTCCTGCAGGGCCTTCCATGCCACCAGGCTCTGTTCGCGGATCAGCTCATGCAGGCGCTGGCGGTCGCCGCCGGCTTTGACCGCTTCCATGAGCAGACGTTCGGTGGCGGCGAAGACGCCGTAGTCGCGCAGGTTGCGGGCGGTGGGACCGGGCCAGACGGTCACGCCCTCAAAGAGGCGCTGGCAGCGCATCATGACCTCGTCGGTCAGGAGGAAGGCCTCGGGCAGGTAGAGGCGCCGGTTGGCGGAATCGTCGAGTGTTCGCTCAAGCAAATTGAGAGCGCTGTTGTCCCAGGCGATGCGGGGCAGGGCCGCGACTTGGCGCGTGAGGCTGTCGATGTTTTCGGCAGCGATGGGGTTGCGCTTGAATGGCATGGCACTGGACCCGACCTGCCTGGAGCCAAATGGTTCACTCCATTCGCCGAACGGGGGCGACTGGAGAATGCGTAGGTCGAAGGCGAACTTGTGGAGGCTGGCGCAGAGCCCGGCCAGGGCGTTGACGACGAGCCAGTCCTGCTTGCGGGGGTAGGTCTGGGTGGCGGCCTCGTAGGCTTTCAGGTCCAGCTTCGACATCACGCGTTCTTCGAGCTGACGGGGCGTGGACTCGCTTTCGGAGAGAAGCTGGGCGTAGCTGGCGCTGGTCCCGACCGCGCCCTTCATGCCCTTGCCGCGGATATTGTCGCGCACGCGCTGCAGCTCTTCGAGGTCGGCGAGCAGGTCCTGGCCGTGCTGGGCGAAGCGGTAGCCGACGGTGGTGGGTTCGGCGGGCTGGATGTGAGTGAAGGCGATGGCGGGCGTGTCGGCTTCGTCTGCGATGCGTGCGGCCAGTGTGGCCAGAGAGCGCTGCAGCCTTTCGATGATCTGGTCGAGGCCGGAACGCAGGCGCAGGGCGTCTACGTTGTCAAGCACGTCCATCGATGTGGCGCCGAGATGGATGATGGGGCCGCCGACAGGGCACTGCTCGGCGTAGGTGCGGATCTCCGCCATGAGATCGTGGCGGATCTCTTCTTCGATCTGCTGGGCGCGCTCTATGTCGATGTGGTCCTGGCGGGCGCGCAGGTCGGCCACCTGCATGGCTGTGACCAGCCCGGCCTCGTATTGGGCCTCTGCGAGCGCGACCCAGACGCGACGCATAAGTCGACGCTTTTCAGCCTCGCTCCAAATGCGGCGCATGGTCTCGCTGCCGTAGCGCCAGGTCAGCGGGGAGAGGTAGGACTCGTGGGTGAAGGTGGTCATGGGCGGGGGGAGGAGAGGGCGGAGAGGAGTGAGGCGTGAGAGGTATCCTCTGCGGCCACTTTTCTGCGGCTCTGCTCCTCTTCTCTCATTTTTCCGGCCTTAGTTGGTCCAGGAAATCGGACATGTCTCGATGAAGTAAACTGTGCGCCTGGCGCGCGACCTGGAGATTGGCCTGAAGCAGTGTGGGATCGATGGTCGAGGCATAAGCATGGCGAAAGAAGTGACGAAAGCCGCGCAAAGTGTCGAGAAGTAGAAATGCCTCTTTGGTCAATGGGGCCGGACGCACGCCTGGGACAGGTTGAGTCATCCGCCGAATAAGAGCAGAATGCCATCGAGGAGCATCGCCAATCTGATTTTCAAAGTAGTTTGCTATCAAACGCAGGAGTTCCTCGGTAGCACTGTAAGCGTTGTGAATCTGATAGGCTACGCTCTCAACGTGGCGAGTGTCACTGATGTCAAAGCCCTGTGTTCGGTCTTCGATGTCTGCGAAAACATTGTCGATGACTGCGAGCTGTGTAGTAATGTCTGATTCAAGGCTTAAGAACTCTTGGGTGTCCAAGGCACTCCTTCGCGACGGATACGGTCGGCAAATCGGACGACGGAAAGGTCTACCAGATCGACGTCCCTTTCCAGCAGCGACGAAAATCGCCCAATGGCTTCGGACAACAGTTCGGGGCGGCTGGTCTCGATAGCGATGTCTACGTCTGAGTGCTCGCGGAATCGGCGGGGCTCTGCCAAGGAACCGAAAATGTAGGCGGAACGGATTCCGAAATGACTGCCGTGCATATCGAGAAGGGCGATAGTCTGCGCGAAGAGGCGCTTCCGCTCCTTTTCCAAACGTTTGGAACGCCGCTCGATTGCTTCGTCTAAGACGCTGGTATCAAAAGGCACTTATTTGAACCCGCATTGGAGGAGAACAGTCTCTACACGTCGCGGGCAGGAACGGGCGTTCTAACGACTCGCGAGTTTCAGAAGAATTCGCCAAGCCCTTCCAGCCTCTCAAGAAAACCTAGAACCTCCTGACATTATCGCCTTTTGGAAGACTCATACCAAATGCATGAGAGAGCAAGTTTGTGAATCCCGAAACCAGAATCTCATCTGGACTGCCGCATGCCAAAGGGTAGCGCACCTCCCCACCAAGAAACTGCCAATCTCTTGAATTGGCCTCTTGGTGAGGAAATTCTGTATAAGACCCGACTCTCCACGACCTACAGTTCTTACCTGTACCGACCAGCCTGCATCTCGAAGAGCTCGGCATAGCGGCCGCCCAGAGAGATCAGGTCATCATGGCTGCCAGCTTCGGTTATACGCCCGGCTTCGAGCACCAGGATGTGGTCGGCCATACGCACGGTGGAGAAGCGGTGGCTGATTATCAGCGCGGTCTTGCCGGCGACAAGCTGGCGGAAGCGTTCGAAAAGGCGGAATTCGGCCTCGGCATCCAGCGCTGCGGTCGGCTCGTCGAGGATTACGAGTGCGGCATCGCGCACGAAGGTTCGCGCCAAGGCGACCTTCTGCCATTCCCCGCCGGACAGGTCTACACCACCACGAAAGCGCCGGGTCAAAGGCGTGTCATACCCCTGCGGCAACCCGGCAGCCACACCATCGGCGCCTGACCAGCGCGCGGCTTCTTCCATTTGGAGGCCATCTTCTTGCGGCGCGACCGCACCCAATTCGATGTTTTCCCGAAGAGTCAACGCAAAGCGAGTGAAATCCTGGTAGAGGACGGCGATCCGGCCCCGCAGTGACGGCATGTCATACAGGGCAAGGGAGACGCCATCGACGTGGATCTCGCCAGAGTCGGGGTCGTACATGCGGGTCAGCAGCTTGACGAGCGTACTCTTGCCGGCGCCGTTCGCCCCGACCAGAGCGGTCACAGCGGCATTGGGCAGCCGTGCGCTGACGTCTTCCAGCACGGGCAGCGTGCCCTCAGGATACTGGAAATGGATTCCCCGCAGTTCGATCCCCTGATGCAATTCAGTGGGCGCCTGGCGCCCTTCTCGAGGCGGCGGAAGCGAAATGGCCGGTTTCGCTTGATCCAGGAAGGTAAACAGTCCGCGCATGTGCAGAAGAATCTCGTATTGGAAGCCAAACCAGAAGACCAGGTTTTGAAGGAGGGCTTGCGTCTGAATCACAACACCGATATAGAGAGCGATATCGCCCAAGGTGAGTTGACCGGCGCGGGCCTGGACGGCCACGTACCAGAAGCCGCCTGCAAGCGCCAGCGCATGGAGCGCGGTGAACGCCGCGGACGCGCGCAAATGCGTCAGGCGGACCCGGCGCATCTCCTCATATGCCGTAGCGAACCGCGAGCGAAAGCGGCGCAGGAAGAAGCCGCCCAGTCCGAAGACGCGAATCTCTTTGGCAGCGGCCGGCTCAGTGGTGATGCGCGCGCAGTAGCGCATCTCCCGCGCCGCACGCGAACGGTCGACCATTGACTGGTATCTTATTTCCTGCAGACGCTTCTCACTGAAGAGGTGGGGCAGGCTAAGTACCGCCAACAGCAGGGGAAGGAGCGGGTGCAGGCCGGCAAGCAGGAGGAGCATGCCTCCCAAGGTAAGCGCCGTGCCAAGACCCATCCGTAGGTAATCAATAAGCCGCGGCAGAAAAAATATGGAATCCTGAACGAGTCGCAACTGATCCTGGAAAGGAGGACGCTCAATCTGCACCAGGTCTGTCAGGCGTATGCCGGCATCCATCAGGCGCCGGTCTATTTCGCCCACCGCGCGATCTTCCAGCCAGACGTTCAGCATCTGAAGGATTGGTTCAAGGCCAGCAGGTATGACATAGGTCAAGGCATAGAGAACAGCAAGCGCCAACACTGTGGAAGCGCTGCCCTCTACGACAGCCGCGGCGACAGCCAGACTGTCAACCACCAGCCTCAGGAGCCATACCTGCAGTACCGGCACGAGGCTGATGACGAACACGATCGCAAGATAGACGACAACGATTCGGGGCGCGGCCATCATTACCAGCGCCAGACCACGCCTCCAGGTAGTCAGGTTGGCTGACAGGCCGTGAAAAGCGCCGGCGACGGATTGGAGCAGGTTTCCCACAGCGTCGCCGGTTCGTGTGAACGGATTCATGGGGTCGTGTCCGCTTGGCCCTGGTCCAGAAATTGGGCGGCCTGGAGGCGATAGAGGCGGGCGTACTCGCCGTTGCGGTCGATCAGTTCGGCGTGGGAGCCGGCTTCATGGATACGCCCGTCTGCCAGGTATAGAATGCGGTCGGCCATGCGCACGGTGGAGAATCGGTGGCTGATCAGGAGCGTAATGCGATCGCGGGTGAGCTCGTGAAAGCGCGTGTAGATCTCGTACTCGGTCTGCACGTCGAGCGAGGCTGTGGGTTCGTCAAGGACGAGAAGCTGGGCGTCGCGAAGATAGGCTCTGGAGAGGGCCAGCTTCTGCCACTCCCCATCTGAGAGTTCGCGGCCGCCAAATTCACGACCCAGTTGTGTGTTCAGCCCGTCCGGAAGCCGGCCCACCAGTTCAGCGGCGCTGGCGCGCTCTGCTGCGCTGGAGAGACGAGCTGCGTCTTGGCGGAGCTCGAGCTGGCCCATACCGATATTCTCGCCGGCGGTCAGTTCGTAGCGAACGAAGTCCTGAAAGATGACGCCCATCTGGCGGCGCAACTCGTTCAGATCGTAATCCCGCAGGTCGACGCCGTTCAACAGGATGCGGCCGGAGGTTGGGTCGTACAGCCGCAGAAGCAGTTTGACAATCGTAGTCTTGCCAGCACCGTTGCGGCCAACAAGGGCCACACACTCATCAGGAGCCATGGCAAAAGAAAGGTCGCGCAGCACCTGGTCGGAGCTGCCCGGATAGGTGAAGGAGACGTTTTCGAAGGCAATGCTCTGTAACCGGATAGAGTGGGCCGCCTTTCCGGTATCAGCAGGCAGCGGCCCGTCGGAGGACGCGGCTGTCTTGTCGAAAGACGCGCCGCGCTGTGGTAGATCAGGGGGCGCATCGAAAATTCGAAACAGGCTGGGCAGATAGCCCAGCACAAGCGGCAGGAGTCCGATCTCGGCGCCCAGGGCAATCAGGTTCACCTGCAGAACGGTGGCGGCGCCACCGTAAAGCGCCAGGTCGCCGACGGTGCGTTCACCTTGCAGGATCATCCAGGCGACATAGACGTAGACAGCAGATGAGGCAACGGTGGCCAGGGTAGCGGCCAGCGCTACTTTGGCGGCCAGAGGCCTGCGCATCCGGTTGAGTGACTCTGTCGTACTGGCGAAAATGGAATCGTATCGCCGGCGAAAGAACGGCCCCATCCCGTATAGATGTACATCTTTGGCGGCGTCCGGGGTCAGAAGAACCTGGCGGCTATATTCGAGGCGGCGCGATTCCGGAGTCTGGATATAGAGATGGCTGATTGTACGTTCGCTGTATTCCCATTGCCGCTTCATCTGCGGCAGCGTGGCCAGGATCAGAAGGAACGGGAAGAGGGGATGCAGTGCAAACAGTACCAGTGCCAAGGCGGCGGCAGTGAAGAGTTCTATCGCCGCACGCCCCACATAAATTGTCAGGTCCAACGCGCCGCGCGTGGAACGTTTGCGGGCCCGCTGGAGGTCGTCAGCAAAGTCAGGATCCTCGAAGCGAGCCAGGCCTTGCAGACGGTTGGCGGCGCGAATGATCTGCTCTGTCACATAGCCGGTGAGCCGGTCAGCGGCCAAGCCCTGAAACGTCGAAGAAAAGGGCTGGATGAGTTGGCCCAAAGCCAGTACCGCCGCAGTCAACCCGATCCAAACCAGAAGAGGAAACAGAGCCGCCGCGGAGTCCAGTTCTTGGAGCAGACCCAAGTCGAACGCGGCGCGGTCGATCACCACGCGTGTCAGCGCGAGCTGGAGAGGAACCAGAAGCGCCTGCAACAACATCAACATGATGAATCCAACCAGGAGACGGGGACTGGAGCGCCATACAAGACGTACGGCCAGCCGGAGGATGCGCGCGGTCTCCTGCAATGGCTGCACGTTCGGCTTGCATTCAACAGAGTCGAACATCGAGGCCGCTCCCAGAGCTGGACGTAAGCTTCAGCGCGCCTGGTGCGAAGACGGGAAAAATGGTTTCAGTTGTTGCGCCGTGAGTCGGGGACTTGGCTGACTTTGGCCCAGGATTCGGAAGGTGTTGCCCGGCTGCCGGCGGCGTCTCTACTACAGGAAGGCTACCCGCCGCGGCCGAACATATTGTCCCGTTCCGGGCCGACGGAGACGTAGGAGACGGGCACGCCGGCCAGCTCGGAGATGCGGTTTACGTAGTCCCGTGCCTGGGCGGGCAGCGCCGCCCAACTGCCGCAGCCGGTTGTGGGTCCATCCCAGCCCGGCATCTCCTCCCAGAGGGGTTGCGCACGCATGAGCAGAGAGGTGTCGGGGACGGTGTCGGTGAGCACGGTGCCGTCCTCGAGGCGGTAGCCTGTGCAGATTTTGAGCGTTTCGATACCGTCGAGGACGTCCAGTTTGGTGATGGCGAGGCCGGTCATGCCGTTGAGCCAGGCGGCGTAGCGAATGGCGACGCCGTCGAACCACCCGCAGCGACGCGGGCGGCCGGTGGTCGCGCCGAACTCCTGGCCGACGTCCTGCATGCGCTTACCGATGTCGTCGTGCAACTCAACTGGGAAGGGGCCGTCGCCGACGCAGGTGCTGTAGGCTTTGCAGACGCCGAAGACTTCGTCGAGGGAACCGGCCGGCAGGCCGGCGCCGGAGGGAGCGAAGGCGGCGGTGGGATGGCTGCTGGTGACGTAGGGGTAGATGCCCCAATCGAGGTCACGCATGACGCCGAGCTGGCCTTCGAGCAGGATATCGTTGTTTGCTTCCAGCGCCATGCGCAGGATGGGCGCGGTGTCGACGATACGGGGGGCCAGCTGCAGGCGGTACTCCATCAGGAGGTCGAACATGTCGCGGCCGTCGACGGGCTGCCCGCCAAGAATCGTCAGCTTCTGGTTGATGGTGCGAAGAGCGCCGTCCAGCCGGCCCTCCAGCCAGTCGGTCTGGAGAAGATCACCGATGCGCAGGCCGGAGCGGGTAGCCTTGTCGCTGTAGGCCGGGCCGACCCCGCGCATCGTGGTGCCGATTGTGTCGGCGCCGCGAGCCTGCTCCTCGAGCTCGTCGAGCGTGCGATGGTAGGGCATCACCATCTGGGCGCGGCTGCTTATCCAGAGGCGGTCGCAGCTGACGCCGATCGATTTGAGGTGGGCGATCTCTTCCAGCAACGACTGCGGGTTGACGACGCAGCCGGTGCCGATGATGTTGTGGACGTTCGGGTAGAAGATACCGCAGGGAATGATATGGAGTACTGTTTTGCCGTAGTCGTTGACGACGGTATGCCCGGCGTTGTCGCCCCCTTGAAAGCGTATGACGTAGTTGGCCCGTTTGGCCAGGTAATCGACGATGCGACCTTTTCCCTCATCACCCCACTGGGCGCCGACAACGGCAGTTACAGTCATTCTAGTTCCCTGGATTCACTTGGTAGTTGGGCGCCTCTTTGGTAATGACGACGCTGTGCGGATGGCTTTCCTGGTATCCTGCCGGGCTTATGCGCACGAAGCGGGCCTTGCGCCACAGGTCGGGCAGGTTCTGCGCGCCTACGTAGCCCATGCCCGAACGAAGGCCGCCCAGGAGCTGGAAGACGAACTCGTTAAGGAATCCCTTGTAGGGCACCTGACCCTCGATGCCTTCGGGTACGGTCTTGCCGCCGATATCAGGTGAAGCGCCGTTGAGCGACTGTGCGCTGGCATAGCGGTCGGCGGCACGGCCCTTCATGGCGCCGATGCTGCCCATGCCCCGGTACTCTTTGAAGGAACGGCCCTCGCGGATGACGATTTCACCTGGGGACTCGTGGAGGCCGGCGAGGAGGCCGCCCAGCATCACGGCGGAGGCGCCGCACGCAAGGGCTTTGGTGATATCTCCGCTGTAGCGGATACCACCGTCGGCGATCAAGGAAACACCGCAGGATTGGGCGGCTTCGGCACAGGTGGAGATGGCGGTGAGCTGGGGCATGCCGGCGCCGGAAACGATGCGGGTCGTGCAGATTGAGCCGGCGCCGACACCGACTTTGACCACGTTGGCGCCGGCTTCGGTCAGCATCTGAACGCCCTCGGCGGTAACGACATTACCGGCGAGAATGGGCAGTTCGGGGTAACGCGCGCGAGCCGCTCTCACAGTGTCGATGACGCCCTGTGTATGTCCGTGGGCGGTGTCGACGGCAAGCGCATCCACGCCGGCGTTGACGAGGCTCTCGGCGCGCTGCAGACCCGGTGCGCCGACGCCGATTGCGCCGGCGACCAGCAGGCGGCCGCGGTCGTCTTTGGCGGAGTGAGGGAAGTCCTGCCGTTTGAGAATGTCCTTATAGGTAATAAGCCCTTTGAGGTAGCCGTTGGCGTCGACAAGGGGCAGTTTTTCGATGCGGTAGCGATGCAGGATCTCCTGCGCCTCGTCCAGGGTCGTGCCGAGCTGGGCGGTAATCAGGTTCTCCGAAACCATATACTCGGAGATCGGGCGCTGGTGGTCGGTGGCGAAGCGAACATCGCGGTTGGTCAAAATGCCCAGCAGCAGGTTGTCGTCGTCGGTGATAGGTACGCCGCTGATATGGTAACGGCTCATGACGGCTTCGGCGTCGGCCAGTGTGTTTTCGGCTCGCAGAGTGATTGGATCGACGATCATACCGCTCTCGCTGCGTTTGACTTTGTCGACCTCTTCTGCCTGCTGCGTCACCGAGAGATTACGGTGAATGACACCCAGCCCACCTTGCCGGGCGAGGGCGATGGCCAGGTCCGCCTCGGTGACCGTATCCATGGCGGCACTGATGAGCGGGATATTGAGTGCGAGCTTGGGATGGAGTTGTGTTCTGATGTCGACGTCGGAGGGCAGCAATTCGGCGAAACCGGGTACGAGCAGAACGTCGTCGAAGGTCATCGCATTGCGGGTGAACATGGTGTCAGTCAGAGAGAGGCCTGCAGCGGACAGCGTGTCTCCGACTTGGGGCGTATCTTCCGATTCGGACTTTGGGGCGAAGGAAGAACCGTTGCGTGTACTTTTCATTACAGGAACAGTCATCAGATTTCCTCCCGGAGCTTTGTGGATTCTGCTAACGTTTCGTCTGATGTCGCGATAGTATTCCGCTCCTGCCAAAAGTAAGAACAGCTTGAATCACCGTGGTCCATTTTACCACCGGCCGGGAAGGGGGCGCGAATTGGAAGGGGTTGGGGGGCGGGGGTGAGAGGCAGTTTGACGGCTGAAGCCTGGGAATAGGGAGACGGGAGTGAAACGGTTTGTGCAGTCTGAATCAGGGTTGTGTTTTGGCTAAGGCAGGGTCGATACAGTTGACGCCTATTTGAAACGGCGCGCCAGCTCGGCTTCTACGTCTGGCCAGGAGAGCCCGCGCTGCTCGAGGAGTACGAGGCTGTGGTAGAAGAGATCGGCCATTTCAGAGACGAGGCGCCCGTCGCTTTCTTCGAGGGCGGCGACAACGACTTCGACTGCTTCTTCACCGACTTTCTGGGCGATTTTGCCGGTACCCTCGGCCATAAGGCGGGCCGTGTATGATTCCTGGGTCGGATTGGCCTTGCGGTCGGCGATGGTAGCGGAGAGGGAGTTGATCAGTTCGGACATCTGGCGATCCATTTCGTATTTGCGGGCGTCTTCCGGACTGGGAGGGTCGAGGAAGGGAAATACCGGAGCGGTACTATTGTGTAGGCGGTGGACCCGCTCTCGACTGCCCTCGCAAGTCTCTCAGGATGATCTCTTCGGCAAGGGCTCGCCGGATCTCTTCGCAGGGCTCTTCGTCGGCGATCAGGAGCAGGTGTTCCCTCGCCCGTGTCATGGCTACGTAGAGTCGATCCAGTTCCAACTGACGCGATTCCAGGTCTTGATCGGGATCAATATTCTGCGGCTCGCCGCCAGTGTCGTCGGTTCCTTCCGGAAACTGGGTTGATCCTAAGCGGGGAAGGAAAACAGCCCGAAACTCCAGCCCCCGAGCACGGTCATATGTGCCCACTCCGATTCCATCGCCTGAGAAGCCATCACGAGTAAGCCGAGCGCATGTGATGCCGTGACTCTGAAGGAATCTTATGGTGTCCTCGACCTGAATATTGTGCTTCAGAAAGACCGCAATCTCGTTCGGGCTGTAGTTATCGATTGCAGTGACTTCACGTATTTTCTCGCGCAGATAGGGAAATTCGCCGCCACTGTCTACGAGGACAAGACTCGGTTTCTCGTCTTCGCGTTCGTGAAAATCCAGTTCGGCGTCGAGGACGTACTTATCGTCTTCATGTTCCAATGCAACCAATTCGTTGCCCCGAACGCGCTTGGCGGCGCGATAGACTGCGGGCGCGTTTCGGTAGTTCTTACTGAGCAATTGCGCGCGGCCGGTAATATCCAGACTTGCCCAGCCGAGCCGGTATCCTCCGGCGTAGATACGTTGTGCGGGGTCATCCAATATGAGGATGCCATCTTTGGGCACGGGATTCTCGGGGGACCCTGCAACGAGGGCGCGCGCAAGCTGCAACTCGACCAAAGTCACGTCCTGCGCTTCATCCACGACGACGCAGCGGTAGGGGGCTTGCGCGAGTCTTTGGACGGAATCTCTGACCCGAATCCGTTTGTCGGCGAACGTAATTGCGTTGCGTTCCCTCAGCTTTCCTGCCCAGAGTTCATACAGGTCCCAAACCAGCTTGCGGAGGTTTTGGGAGAGAGAGCGTTTGCGCCCAATGCGTTCGATGGAAAGGTAGTCCTCAAGGCTCTGCAGCCCGTTCCCCTTAATCACTCTCTCTATTTCTTCTCTCAGGTAGTCCCGGCTGATCCTCTCCAAAGGGGAACCGGGAATTAGCTCCTTGCAGGCAGCTTTCCATGTCTGGTCCACCAGAGAGAAATGTGCCGGCGGCCACCTGTCGAATCTGTAGACAATTCTATCGATGTTAGCGAATTCGACATTCGAGGGGGCCATGGGGAGGTTGCGAAAGCGCTTTTCGAGCAGTTCGGCGAGCGACCGGCTGTTCGAGGTGAAGAGCACCTTTCCATCAGGATACCTGCGAGCCAGTTCCGCCAGGCGGTGCAGCCCGATCACTGTCTTCCCTGTGCCAGCTGCGCCGCGAATTCGGGCGGCTCCTGACCAGTGGCGGCTGACAAGAGGCTTCTGGTCTGGATGGAGAAAGAGCTGCCAGCCCTCAAAGTCGCCGCGAAAGACGCGCCGGATCAGATCCTGGACAAGAGAGGGGTCGGTAGGGGGAGCCTCTGCCGCCGGAGGCGGATAGGGAGGGGTGCCCGGCTCTTGCTCACGCGGTTCGGCCAGAGAAGGTTGATGTGGCTTTCCTGTCGAAGCGCGCTTCAAGGACAACGGAATGTCAGGAACTGTAACCTGCAAATCGGCCAGTTCTTCAGAAGCCAAATCGACATAATGGTCTCGCCTTTCGGCCCAGGCATACATAGCATCATGGTGCCCTGCGTTGACGAGGACGAACTGGCCGTCATCTGCTGCCACGAGGATGCGCAGTTCGAGTGAAGCCCTTAAGGACCAAAGGTTGCTCTTGGGCCCGCCTCCCAGTTTCTCGAAATTGAGCCCCGGGTTTGCCGGGTCCTGGTTGAACTGGGAAACGGCGGTAACGAAACGCGCCTGATCCTGCGGGGTCAGCCGCCGGGTGTGGCGAATTTGCTGATCGAAGGACCGGGTCATGGCCAGCTTTACACTGTCCATCTCTACTCCACATTCTCCTCAGACGCGCCGGCATTCTGGTCCTGACAGAATTCGATGGCAGCAGGCCTTCTCTCCGACAAGTCGCTGCCAGGCCACGGATTGCCCCAAGGGAGAGTGTACACGTCAAGTGATAGCGTCTTCGGGCAGGCGCACGGGTACGCCGCGTTCGATCAGGTGCCGCTTGACGTCCATCACCTGGAGCTGGCGGAAGTGGAAAAGGCTGGCAGCCAGGGCCGCTTCGGCGCCCCCTTGGGTGAGAGCGGCTTCGAAATCCTCCGGCCGGCCGGCGCCGCCGCTGGCGATGACAGGAATGCTGACGGCGTCGGAGATGGCGCGGGTCAGGGCAACGTCGTACCCTTCCTGCGTGCCGTCGCCGTCCATGGAGGTGAGCAGAATCTCGCCGGCGCCGAGCGCTTCCACTCTTTTGGCCCATTCAACGGCGTCGATGCCGGTGTTAATGCGGCCTCCGCTTATAAATACGTCCCACCCTTCCGCTCCGTCGCGGCGGCGGGCATCGATGGCGACGACGATGCACTGGCTGCCGAAGCGGCGTGCGCCCTCGCTGACGATCGCCGGGTTGCGCACGGCCGCGCTGTTCACGCTGACTTTGTCGGCGCCGGCCAGCAGAATGGCGCGCATGTCGTCGACGTTGCGAATACCGCCGCCGACGGTAAAGGGGATGAAGACGGTGTCGGCGACGCGGCGCACCATTTCAGCGACGATATCGCGCGCCTCGTGGGTGGCAGTGATATCGAGGAAGACCAGCTCGTCGGCGCCCTCTCGATCGTAGACGTGAGCCTGCTCCACCGGATCGCCGGCGTCGACCAGGTCCACGAAGTTTATGCCCTTGACGACGCGTCCATCCTTGACGTCGAGGCAGGGAATGATTCGTTTGGCCAACAAGGTTTCCTCCAGGGGCGGCTAGTGCGGCGCGTCACCAACGGCGGCTCGCAGGCCGGTCCGTCCGTTCGTACAGTTCAATCGGCTCATTCAAGCCCTCGCTTGCCGGCTTCGAGCAGACGGGCCGCGGCGCGCCAGGCGGGAATCTGCTCGGGCGACGTTTCGAGCAGGAGGGCCCGCGCCTCCTCCAGGCTGCACCAGCGGCACTCGCTGTGATTGTGATGGCCCAGCCGCACGTCCCCTTCCCCGATCTCGGCCAAAAAATAGGTGACGGTGCGCTGGACATCGTAGCCGCGAATGTGGACCGTGAAGTCAAGGGCAGTTGGACAGTTCTCGTACAGTTTGCGTATCGGCAGACCGGTCTCGATAGCGAACTCCCGGCGAGCACATTCGAGGTCGTTTTCGTCCGGCTCGACGCCCCCGCGGGGGAACTGCCACTCCTCAAAAAAGTGGTTATAGAGGAGCAGAAGCTGTGCTTCGTCCCGGCCGGCGGGCGATTCCGGGGGGCAGCGACGGATGGGGACGATACCTGCGCTGCGGCGCAGGCGCGGGGCGTTGCCGACTTCGATTGCGTCCGGCAGCTCCAGGGCTTTGGTGTAGAGGGCCTGCCCGATGATCACGCCGTCGATGCCGAAGTGTTCATGGCGCTTGAGCGCGCGGATGTCGTCGAGCCCGGCGACGCCGCCGCTGGCGATAATCTGCATACCGGTAAGGTCAGCCAGAGTCGCTGTAGACTGCACGTTCACACCGCTGAGGAGGCCGTCGCGGCTGATATCGGTGAACAGCGCCAGCTCCACGCCCAGGGCGGCCATGCGGTGGCCCAATTCGACCGCGCTCACCTGGCTGACCTTCTGCCAGCCGTGGGTGGCGACCATCCCGTCCTTTGCATCGAGCCCAACGACGATCCGGCATACCCCCCAGCGCTCGAGGGCAACGCGCACCAGTTCCGGATCGCGAACAGCCGCGGTCCCCAGTATGATCCGGTCGGCACCGAGGGAAAAGGCCAGTTCGATGTCCTCGACGCTGCGCAGCCCGCCGGTGAACTGAATGGGGATATCGACCGCCTGCCTGATCTGAATGAGGCGCTGCAGGTTTATGGGAAGATTCCTGTCCGGGCCGGATTCATCCGGCTCATCGCGAGGACTTGAACGCGGGTCGGTTTCGCCAGTGGACTCTCCACCCTCAAGCGCGTCGGGTGAAAGACGCCGGACCTTGGGATGGAAGTCGGATGAACCGCCAAAGGCGCCATCGAGGTTGACGACGTGCAGCCACTCGGCGCCGAGGCTTTCCCAGTGGCGGGCCATCTGGGCAGGGTTGTCGCTGAAGACGGTCTCAGCATTCGGATCGCCCCGCTGCAGGCGAACACAGCGTCCTTTTCTCAGGTCAATTGCGGGATAGATGCGCATAGTTCTGTCTGTAAGAATCTGTAGTTGATCTCGGGCGTTGTGCTATTTCCGGCTCCGCGGCCGACAGATCTCAGGCATGCTGCTTCTCGGATACGCTCTCATAGATCGCTTCGTCGAGTTCGGCCTGGAGTTCGATCAGCGCCTCTTCCGCCAGGATCCCTTCGCGTGACAGGTCGTCAAGCGCGGTTCGCTCGGCGCGCAGGGCCTCTATTCGCGCCAGCGAGACGATCTGATCGCGCAGGTCCGGCTGGCTGTCCAGCAGCTCATCGATCTGACCGCTCACGTGTTCTTCGCGCGCGGTCAGCTCCGCCTTGACAGTTGTGTAGGCCGCCGGAATGAGCGCGCCGTCGCGGTAGAGCCGGTCGATGTAGCTGATGGCAGAGCGAATGGCCAGGAGCTGACCCTGAATACGTTCATACTCGGTGGGCTGCTTGGCATCTTGCGTCAGCCCGAGCCGGGACAGCAGCCCTGAAATTGAGATCGCCTGCACCAGGATCGTAAAGAGGACGACAGCGAAGGTCATTGCCAGAAGCTGCGGCCGGTTTCCAATATCGATGGGCAGGCTCAGGGCCAGCGCCACACTGATCGCGCCGCGCAGACCCCCCCATGACATCACCAGGAGGAAGGGGGCCGGCAGTTTATGACCGATCAGGCGGACAGCGCCGCCCAGCAGATAGACAACAAGGAAACGGCCCCCCAACACAGCGACGACTGCGATCAGCGAGGGAACCAGATAAGTGAGCAACTCCTCCCATTCCACGCTGATGCCGAGCAGGATGAAGATGAAGGAGTTGGCCAGGAAAGCAATGTATTCCCAGACGGTGAAGAGCACCATCTTGGTGGAGGGGGTCATCCCGCGAGGGCCGATATTGCCGTTGACCAGGCCTGCCACCACGACCGCCAGGACACCGCTGAAGTGGTAATGTTCCGCCAGGATGAAACTGCCGTAAGCGAGGATGGTCGTCAGCGTTACCTCGATCAGGTAGTCGTCGATATGCTCGATCAGCCTGGCAACGGCGTAGCCGAGGACGCCGCCGATGACGAGGCCGCCGACCGACACTCGCAGGAAATCGACCACGCCCTCCAGCGGATTGAGCGTGCCTTCCAACGCCAGAGCCAGCATGATGTGGAAGATGACCACGGCGGTGCCGTCATTGAACAGGCTCTCGCCTTCGACAAGGGTCATCAGCCGCTTTGGCGCGCCCACGGAACGGAAGGTGGCGACGACTGCCACGGGGTCGGTGGCGGAGATCAGGGCGCCGAAGATGAGGGCCGCCGGCAGAGGAAGTACGCCGGCGATCACCAGAACGGCTGCGATTATGCCGGTGCTGAGCAGTACACCCGGCACGGCCATGGCCACGATCGGCTTCAGGTCGGCTCTAAGATCCTTCAGTTGCAGATGGAACGCGGCTTCGAAGATAAGGGGCGGGACGAATAGGCCGAGCACCAGTCCCGGCGTAAGCTCCAGGTGCATGCCGCCCCGAACGGCCAGGACCAGCCCGGCGCCGACCAGTGCCACCGTGTAGGGTAGACGTATCCTGCGCACAGCCAGGGCCACCAGCAGGACGACTGCCAGCACCTGGACGATTTCAAATTCCAGCTCAAAGAAGGTTTCCACGAGTTACTCCAGTACAGCAGAGGGGCGCCCCGGATTCGTTACCCCTCTCTCAAGTTGTCCGTCCGCCGCGTTCACTGCGTTCGAAGCCGCGCCCCTGGGGAGGTACGGCACGCCGTGAGGGACAGCGAAATCTTCGACAATTTGCCCGTCCTGCACGCAAGCGACAGCGGCAAAGGAGAGCTGCTGCCAGTCCTTCAGAACCACGTTGGACAGGCCCAGCAGGTGGGCCCGGTAGAGGCTGAAGGTAAGGCCGTGGCCAACGAGCGCCATAGTCTCATGCGGATGGCGGGCTGCCAAGTGCTCGATTCCTTGGCAGAATCGGTTTAGCGCCGCGGCGGCCGCTTCCCAACCGGCGACCGCTTCGCGTGGCCGGCGGAAGACCTCGGCGACGCGGGCAGTATAGTCGTCGGTCCACTCAGAGGTGCGGTGCAACTCATTGAAACGGCTATCCTCTTCCACCGGCATATCTCTTTCCTGCAGAAGCGGTGCAACTGTCAGGCGTGTTTTCGGTTCGCAGCTCAACAGCAGCCGGTCGACTTCGTCCCAGAACGGCTGCCGGGCAAGCGCGGCGGCCTGCTTGCGACCAAGCTCATTCAACTGCCAAAGAGCGGCGTCGGTGTCTGGGACCTGCCGCGTGCAAGCGTGGGCGATGAGATAGAGTTTCGGCGGCCTACTGATCTCGGTCGTAGTCAAAGCAGCTCCTGACGCTGCCAGGGCAACGTATGGCAGGGTTGCAGGCGGTCTGCTCGCGTGAGTACTTCGTACTGTGAAAAGCGAAGGAATTCAGTTTCCAGACCTGGTTCAAATTTCTTCAACATCCGGCTGGCTCTCCACAGTCTGTATGAAATTGCGCAGGATGTGCAGGCCGACCGTGTGGCTCTTCTCCGGATGGCACTGGATACCCCAGGCATTGCGGTGGCGGACAATGGACGGATAGTCGACACCGTAGTCGGTGAGGGTGAGAACGGCATCCTGCTCGGCGGCATCGCAGAAAAAGCTGTGGGCAAAGTAGCCGTAGGCGCCGTCCGGGACGCCTTCCAGAAGCGGGTCGGGACGCTGCTGGTGCAGCTGGTTCCAGCCAATTTGAGGAATACGCAGGCTGCGGTCGCTGCGGTGGGGGTCCGGCATCTTGTCGGGGAAGCGGCGAACGCGGCCGGGGATGAGATGGAGCCCCTCGTGAACGCCCATCTCCTCACTCTCGTCAAAGAGCATCTGCATGCCGACGCAGATGCCCAAGAGAGGCAATCCGGCGGCTACGCTGTCCAGAAGCGGGGCTTCGAATCCCTGGCGGCGCAGATTGCTGACGCTATCTCCGAAAGCGCCCTGCCCCGGCAGAACAAGCGCCCGCCAGCGACTGAAATCGACCGGGTGGTCGACGATATCGACCTGGATCCCAAGGGGTGCGGCTACGGTCTCAAAGGATTTGTAGACACTGCGCAGGTTGCCAACGCCGTAGTCAACAATAGCGATCATTGCGAACGGGACAGACTCTTTTCCATAGCGATGGCAAAGTTACGCACCAGCGGTGGTGGAAACTCCTCGCGAAAGATTGCGGCAGTCAGCTCGCGAATCCGGGCCTCGGCTCGCTCGGCCTCCTCGCTGCTGAGACGCTGGGCGCGCACCACTTCGTCAAACTCCTCCTCGCGCAGTACGAAGACCCGTTTGTCGGCATTATACCAAATCGCCAAGATCAAATCCGAAGTACGGTAGGCTTTGTCCTGGCGCTGTAGGGGCCGGCAGACAGGAAGATAGAGGCCGATGGCGGTGCCTTCGGCGTCAAAGTACTTTTCGACCATTTGATCCAGGTCGGGGAGCCAGAAACGGAACCAGACATAGCCCGGCGCGCCGATGACGGTATCGAGCAGTTCGAGAGTGGGTGCCTGTTCAGTCCAGGCGGCCCGCTCGACCAATAGGGAGTTGAACCACTCGGCGCGATAGTCGGTCATGGCGGACTGGTGATTCCAGTCCCCACTGGTAAACGATTTGAATAATCGCTGGGATGACTGCGCTTCCTCGGTCATCATTTCACTTTCGGCGTCGGTCCGATTCAAGGACAGCCGGCAATTTTGCGTCAGTACTTCCTGACGATAGTCCGGTAGGCGTTGGGCTCGCGAAACTGAATCAATTGGCGCTCTTCGCGTATGGTGCGCACGCGGTCCAGATCGATGGTGGCGACGGCATAGCCTTCCATGGGCTCTTCCAGGACCGTGTAGAGCTCTCCATCCGGCCCAGCCAGGATGGAGTCGCCCGCGAACTGCATCGTGGGCTCCTCGCCGACACGGTTGGCCGCGGCGACAAAGAGCGCGTTTTCGGTGGCGCGGCTGACGATATGCGCGCGCCACTGCTCGTGGTGACCGATTTCCCAGTTGGCGGGGAGAACGATCAGTTCGGCGCCGTCGAGGGTCAGGCTGCGTGCCGCTTCGGGAAAGATCAGGTCGGACCCGACCATGAGGCCGAAGCGCCCCCAGTCGGCATCGATGTTGATGAACCGGAAGCCGGACCGGTAGACCTGACGCTCCTCGCCCAAGAGGTGCACCTTGTGGTACGAGGACATGACCTCGCCGTCCGGGCCCAGACAGGCCAGGCCGTTGTAGAGAATGCTCTCGACCTTTTCCTTGATGACCAGACCGAAGACGATATGTGTGTTGAAGTCATCGGCCCGTTTGGCCAGGTAGTTTGTGGCGTGGCCCGGTACGCGTTCAGCCAGCGTCGTGGCCCGCAATCCCAGTTCGGTACCGGTATAGCTGAGCTCCGGGAAGACGATCAGATCGGTCTGCTGCGACGTGCAGATGCGTTCGACGAATTCGCCCATTTTGCGCAGGTTTTCCTCGGCGCCGGTATGCGCGGGGGCCATCTGCACAAGGGCAACGGTGATTTCACGGGCCATTCAGTCTCTCCGAAAAGCCTGAGACAGGTCTCAGGGAATGAAAGTCAAGCAAGTATAGCACGGTTGACTCCTTTCCCCATCTTTCGCGTGCTGTGTTAGAATTTCACCGCAAGTCAAAAAGGAGATCGTCAATGCCCGAAAACGAATCGATGTTCAAGAAAGTGGCGGGACGCACGTGGATCATTGTGCTGGTGGCGGCGATTGTGATTCCGCTGGACCAGTGGACGAAGGAGCTGGTGCGCCAGAACATCGCCAAGTTCGACTATATCATTCCCATACCTGCCCTGGGCGAGTATTTTGTCTTCGAGCACGTGGACAACTACGGCGCGGCCTTCGGCATCTTGCAGGGGGCGGGCAGTGTCTTCATCGTCATTGCCGCCGTGGTAACGGTTGGTGTCTTTTATTACGCGATCCGCCATTTGCCGGACGATCAACGCCTGATACGGATACTGCTGGGGTTCCAGGTTGGGGGCGCGCTGGGCAACGTGATCGACCGCATCATGCAGGGCTACGTGACCGACTTTGTCAAGGTCGGTGTTCCTGGCGTCTATTACTGGCCGAACTTCAACATCGCCGATTCCTCCATCGTCTGCAGCGTGATCGCTTTGGCAGCCGTCATTCTTTACCAGGACATTCAGGCCTCCAGGCAGGCTAAGGAGGAGTCCATCGAGATCGGCGCAGCCGGATCATCGGAAGCGTAGCCAAGGGAGCGGGTGGACAACGAGACCCAAGTAGTGCACCGGTTTACCGTTCCCCCGTCTGCAGCCGGCCAGCGCCTGGATCGCTGGCTCACGGACCAGTTCGAGGAGGAGAGCCGCAGCGCAATCCAGCGCTGGATTGCGGAAGGGCTGGTCACCGTCGACGGTTTGCGCGCCGGCAAGACGGGAATGCGCCTGGAAGCCGGAGCTGTGATCGAGGTCGCGGCGCCACCGACTCCGGTGGAGTCTTCATTGCGGCCTGAAGACATTCCTCTCAACATCATCTTTGAAGACAAAGACCTGCTCGTCATTGACAAGCCGGCCGGATTGGTCGTCCATCCGGGGCCGGGCCACGCGGCAGGCACCCTCGCAAACGCTGTTCTTCACCATTGCCCGCAGCTGGAAGGGATCGGCGGGGAGAAGCGGCCGGGCATCGTCCACAGGCTGGACAAGGGCACGTCCGGCGTGATCGTTGTGGCCAAGAACGACGCGGCGATGCGCTTCCTTCAGGAGCAGTTCGCCGGTCGCACCGTATACAAGGAGTACCTGGCGCTATTGGAGGGCAGGATCGAGCCGCCGCGGGGCCGCATTGACGCGCCGATCGGCCGCCATCCGACGAGGCGGCAGCGCATGGCCGTCTTGCCGGCCCCCTCCGGTCTTCGTGGTGCGACCGGTACTGGAGGATCGGCCGCCGGTGCGCGCGAGGCCGTGACCGAGTACGAGTGCCTGCAGGTCTACGAGGACCTGTCGAGCGGGCAGACGGTGCGCTTTTCGTTTGTGCGCGCGCATCTGCACACGGGACGCACGCACCAGATTCGGGCCCACTTTGCCTGGCGCAACTGTCCCGTGGCCGGTGACACGGAGTACGGGTACAAACGGCCGCGCCTGTCACTGAAGCGCCCTTTTCTACACGCGCACAGGTTGGGCATCCGACTGCCCGGGACGGCAGAGCAGCGCGTGTTCGAGTCCCCGCTGCCCGCTGAGCTGCAGCGCATACTCGACAGGCTCGAGGAGTGAGCTTCTATGATCGACAAGCTCTACAAGATCGCCGAGGGGCTGAACAACCGCTTCCAGGACGGGGACGATCCGTTCTATATCGTCACGCGACTGGCCGAGGAATGCGGCGAGGTGGCCAGCCAGGTGAACCATTTCGAGCGCAAGGGTGTAAAGGCGCTGAAGCTGGGACCGCCTGACCGGGCCGCGTTTGCGAAGGAGCTGCAGGACGTGATGCGCGCGGTGGTGCAGCTGGCGATCCACTACGAGCTGGAGGCGGAGTTGGAGGCGTCGGTCGATCGATCCTATCAGGAGATAGCCATCGAGGGTTTAGTTGATCCACTGCCGGAGGAGCGGGAAGGCCCAAACGGCTGAACCTCATCATGTTGGGTTGTCCGAGCGGCCATCCTTTTCCTTGGCAATACCGACAGCGACAGACCAGTTAATCCTTCAAGGCCGGCTGAATCGCGAGACTCCCCTGTTACATCCAACACCCGGGCGACCCGATCAAGTCAACCAATCTGCTACAGCCTCTCGCTCCTCGAGAAGCTCTTGCCCACTGGCGGCGATGGCGGCGCGGTCGAAATCGGTCAGCGGCAGCCCTTCCACGATCTGGTAGACGCCATCCGCAACGGTCGCGGGATAGCTGAATATCACGCCGGCGGGAAAGTCGTAGGCGCCGGTGCCGGGTATGCCCATACTGACCCAGTCGTCCTCGGTCGCCCCTCCGTACCAACTCTGCACGTGGTTGATGCAGGCGTTGGCCGCGCTGGCCGCGCTGCTGGCGCCCCTGGCCGCGATCACCGCAGCGCCGCGCTGCTGGACGGCGGGGATAAATGTCCGTCTGATCCAGGAGAAGTCGGCGACGACGGCCGCGGCCGGCTGACCGTCGATCCGGGCATGGAAGAGGTCGGGATACTGGGTGGCGCTGTGATTGCCCCAGATGGCCACATTTTTGACCGTGTGGAGCGGCCGCCCGGCCTTCCTGGCGAGCATGCTCTGCGCACGATTGTGATCGAGTCGGGTCATGGCGGTAAAGCGTTCCTGCGGCACGTCGGGGGCGTTGTGCATGGCGATCAGGCAGTTGGTATTGGCCGGATTGCCGACGACGACGACGCGCACGTCGGCGGCGGCGTTGTCGTTGATCGCCTTACCTTGGGTGACGAAGATGGGGCCGTTTGCGCTGAGCAAGTCTTTGCGCTCCATGCCTGCGGTGCGCGGCCGGGCGCCGACCAGCAGGGACCAGTTGGCTCCGGCGAAGGCGACGTCCGGATCGTCGGTCAGTACCGTATCGGAGAGCAGGGGGAAGGCACAGTCGTCAAGCTCCATGGCGACGCCTTCGAGCGCGCCCATCGCCGGCGGTATCTCCAGCAACTGAAGAATGACAGGTTGATCAGGTCCGAACAGGTCGCCATTGGCGATACGAAAAATGAGAGCATAGCCGATATTGCCGGCGGCGCCGGTTACTGCTACACGAATCGGGTCATTCATCACGCTTGGGTCTCCGGGTGCGGCAGGGGGCGATGACCTCCTGCTCCTATTGATCTGTATCGGGTGGACTCTGATCCAGGTCGACCACCATTTCATACTGGCGGTCGAAAACGCGAAAGCCGAGCGAGGCGAAAACCGGGTTGAGACGGCTGTCCGCCGGCTGGTCCATGAGCGTCAACCTGGCGTCGACGTAGCGGAGCTGAAGAGCTTGCAGCAACGGGCGGGCGGCGTCCTGAAGGTTGGCCTCCGGGTCGACGGCGATGTCAAGGATTCGAAGACGGGCTGCCGGCTGGCCACCGGCCGGAACGCCGGACGACGTCGACGGCGAAACCAGCACATAGGCGACCGGCGCGCCGTCTTTCGCCGGGATGGTGAGGCCGACACAGCCATGCTGCTCAACATAGTTGAGCAGACTGCGGGCGCGGCGCTGCCAGATCGTGGGCAGCTGGTGCCAGTGGTAGAATTCGCGCACGATCCGGGCCGGATCGGTCTCCTCCAGGCGCTCGTACGGGAGCGGTAGGGGCCCCTGCCGCGGATCCCGCTCCCACAGAAGTAACTCCCGCAATCTCTTGAAGCCGACCTGGCGGTATACCGAGCGGGCGTGGTCGTTGGTGACCAGCACCTCCAGCAAGACACGTCGAACGCCGCGCTCGACGGCGCGGCGCTTGAGCTGCTCCATGAGCCGCCGGCCCCAACCGCCGCCGCGATAGGCCGGGTCGACACTGAGGCCGCCGCACCAGCCCTCGTCACCGCGCACGGCCAGCAGAGCGGCGCCGACGCCTTGCAGCCGGCCCCCCTCTTCCGCCACCAGGACAGCGCAGTCTTCCGGGGCAATGCTGGACCTGTGCAGATGCCCGAGCATGCCGGACGGGTCCATATGCATATCGTACCGGTAGTCGGCGAAACCGCGGTTGAAGCCCTGGCGCAGGGCCTCGACCTCAACCGCGGCACCGGTTACGATGGTTGGCTGTTGCTGCGCAGGCAAGTCGGAAGAGCCTCCGAAGGCTAGTGGTCAGTGGTCAATGATCTGTGGTCAGCCAAAAAAGTATTGATGGCTGGACGCTTGTTTGCAAAACTACTGTGCTCGGGCCACAAAGTCGAACTCGACGATGAACTCTTCGCCCACGTTGGCGACGTTCGGCACTTGCGGGATCGTGAGGTCGAAGTCGTCTCTGACAACGATTGTGGCCGCGCTGCCCCGCAGTTCAGTTTCGGAAATGACCTGCAGAGTCACGATGAAGAGCACAGGATTTGTCACGTCGCGGACCGTCAGGTCACCGGTAACTTCAAACTCGATGTCGTCACCGACAGCCACGGAATCCGGCATGCCGGTAAGCTCTGTCGAGCTGAAGGAAACGAACTGGTACTGATTGGACTGCAGGATGAAACGTCGGATTGCGCCGTTGCGGCGGTCGTTGTCGGTGACGAACGTGCCGGCCTCGATCTGAATCGGTCCGATGACGCTGGCGGCGGGGTTGGCCGCATCAACTGTGATTTCCCCTGAAATCGCGTTGGTTGTGCCGATCACTGTCTTGGGCTGGCCGAATAGCAGTTCATCGATGCTGAAGCGCGCCTCCGACTCTTCGGCCACGATCACAAACGTCTGGCCGGTGCCGGGCATTTCTGCGCTCTCGGCAGCCGATTCCTCCTGCGGCGCGGCAGTGGGCGGGGGTTCTGGCTCAGGTTCAGGCGTGTTGGTCGGCTCCGGTTCCGGAACGGGCGTGTCCGTGGGCTCCGGCATCGGTGTGTCGGTTGGTACCGGCGGAGGCGTGTCCGTTGGATCGGGCTCTGGCACCGGCGTTGCCGTATCGGCGGCAGCCGGGGCTTCCTCCGCCTCCGAAGCAGGCGCGTCGGAACCGCCGCACGCTGCCAACAGGAGCGCCGCGAGCAGTACCAAGATGATCAGCCTCAGGCGGGGGAGGGACAGTTTGGACGAAACTGGGCACATTTTAGCCGAAGCGGGGCACGATTTCGCTGAAGGTCTTTCCTGTTCCATCGATCAGACTCCCCCCATCCCAGACGGATGACTGTTGCCGCGGCCGCGCACTTCGACCGCGCTGGCTGCGATGACCTTTCCTTCCATTGTGACCCCCATTGGGAAGTTTGGCAAGACCGGGGCTCTGCTGTCGGCTATCGCTGGAACACGCCTTCGCCGTAACCGGTCAGTTCCACGTAACCGCGACCGGCGACGGGCTCGCCGTTCACCGTGCCGCGCACGACCGTGGCGCCTTCATAGTAGGAAAAGGTCACGTCCATCTCCTGATCGTCGATCAGCGGGTCGATCGTCAGGTCGATTCCATGCTCAGGGAAGGTCACGCGCCAGCCGCTGGGGTAGACGGTGCCGCTGTCCGGGCTGGTCCACTGACCCGTTGGCGTCAAGGTAAAGTCGTCCGGTTGGATGGGGACCTGCCGGTCGTCGGGAAAACTGAGCGTGCCTTCAAAGATATCCTGGGATGAGCCCGTCTGCGTACGGATTTCGGCGAACATCAGGACGACGTCGTTGTCCAGGGTGACGGCGAACCAGTCCCAGCCGACCGCGTCCCCGCTGAGGGCGGACGTGCCGAACTCGTGGTCCATCCAGCTCAGCCCGGTGACGGCGATCTGCGCGCCGCCGAAAACGATATGGCCGGACGTCGCCATACGCACGAGGCTGTAGTAGTGGTTGGCGTTGCCTGGCTCCGGCCCTTTGCGGCTGAAGCCGGCTTCACCGTGGAGCAGGGGCGGGCGCGTTTCGGTTAGCGTGAGATCGATCGAGACGGCTCCACTGTCGGCCTCGGCTGCGGCTTGCAGGCGGAACCGTCCCGGCCCGGCCTCCTGCGCACGCCAGTCGTCCAGCCAGACCTCGTAGCGGGGCAAGCCGGTCGCGCCGGCGACGCCACCGGCCCCGCGGCTGAAGCGATCGAAGCTGACATGGCGGCCGGCGGGGGCGCTGGTGACGGCGAAGTGGGCCATGTAAATCTGCTGCGCGGCGAAATCGGACGGCCGGCTGGACTCGCCCGGTGCCAGCGCGCTGCGGAAAAACGTAAGCTGGAAGCCGTATTCGCCGCCGTCCTCGCCGGTCAGGTTGCCGGTGTAGTACCACCACTCGGTGGCGTAGTCGTTGTGAGGACCATGGTCAAGAGGAAACTGGAAATCAAGCGGTTCGAGGGCGCGGGCGAAGCTGTCATCGACGGGCCGGCTGAGGACATCGACGACGTCGGCCGAGGCCAGGGAGGGCTGGGAACGTGAACAGGCGCCGGCCAGGAGCAGGAAGACGAGGAGCGATAGCGCCAATGGCAACGCTCCTGAACGGGTTCGTCGTCTGATGGGTTTGCGTCGCAGAGTTAGAAGGAGTCTGGCCACCGGAAAGGTTGCTCTCGTCGCGGCGTTCCGACTTGCCGAGAATGTTGAGCGCTACATCCTGGCCAGCGCCTGTTCGAAGTCCGCCAGCAGATCGTCGGTATCCTCGATACCTACGCTCAGGCGCACCAGCTCGTCGGTAATGCCCAATGACCGCCGGTATTCCGGGTCTTGATCGAAATAGCTGACGATTGCCGGCTGCTCGATGAGGCTCTCGACGCCGCCAAGGCTGGGGCCGATGCGCGGGATGCCGCAGGCGTCGATAAAGCGGCTCGTCGCCGGTCCGTCGGCTTCGACTTCAAAGCTGATGACGCCGCCGAAACCGGCCATTGTGCGTGTGGCGACCTCGTGATCGGGGTGGCTGGCGAGGCCGGGATACCAGACGCGGCGGATCAGGGGATGGTCTTCCAGGTAGCGGGCGATACGCAGCGCGCTCTCGTTGTGCTGGCGCATACGCAGCCCAAGAGTTTTGATGCCGCGCAAGATCAGATAGGCGCAGTGGGGGTCGACGACCGCACCCAGAATGCCCTGGGACTGGCGCAGTGCCGTGGTGATGTCGAAACTTCCGGTGACGCAGCCCGCGAGCAGGTCGTTGTGGCCGGCCAGATATTTGGTCACGCTGTGGATCGCGAGATCGATGCCATACTCCAGCGGGCGGACGTTACAGGGCGTGGCGAAGGTGGTGTCGATGATGGTGCGCAGACCGTGGCGTTTGGCGATGTCGACGAGGCGGGCATAGTCCACGCAGCGCAGAAAAGGATTGGTAGGCGATTCGGAAAAGATCAGCCTTGTAGCCGGCTGGATGGCGGCCTCGATCGCTTCGTAGTCGCCGGGGGCGACGGTGGTACAGGTGATGCCGAAGCGGGTGAGAAAGGTGTTGCAGAAGCCGCGCGTGCGGCGGTAACAGTCTTCGGTCATGACGAAATGGTCGCCCTGACTGAGCAGAATGAAAAGTGTGGTCGTGATGGCGGCCATGCCGCTGGAGAGCAGGAGGGCGTCTTCGGCGCCGTCGAGCGCGGCCAGCTTTGCCTCAGCCGCGCGCACGGTCGGGTTGCCATAACGTCCATACTCCTCCCTTTCCGGTACGTCCCAGAACATGTGCTCTTCCATATAGCTGATCAGACTGGCGGTGTCCTCGAAGGTATAGGTGCTGGTCTGAACGATGGGCACGGTCACGCTATCGTGGGAAATATAGCGCTTCTCCCCTGCGTGGACGGCCTGAGTCTGACCGGACAGGCTGGGGATTTTTTTCTCGGGACCCTGGCCGTTGGGGGCGGCCAGTGGTGACGCGCCGTCGGAGCGAGGTTCCGTGCCGGAGTTCTGGGATATAGTCGTACCGGATGTAGTCATGCTGTCTCCTTTGCAACGCATTTCAGCGTTTCGAAGGCGTTGTCACCGCCCTTCTGGCCGGTCTGGGAATCAAAAAGCCCTCTTCCTGCGGATACACGGAAGAGGGCTGGGACTCGCTGTCCAGAGCATCTCATCTGCCGGTGCATCCACACCGCCGGAATTGGCACCTGTCACGTTGCTGGATTCCTCCATCGCAACACCGGTTGCCGAGGCTTCACAGGGCCGGCCCCTCCACCTCTCTTGATAAGAGTTTCGACTGGATTTCGAAGGTCTGAACTGATGTTGGACCAAATACGGGAAATCCTGCCAAAAGGCTCGATTAAGTTGTTGGGGCCCATAGTAATCCAGGAATCGGCCTGGTGTCAAATTGGAGAACGATTCGCGAGGCACCGGTGGGTTCAGAGAAGGCCCACAGGTGGGACAGGCAGGGCTCGGGAGGCCGGCTGACAGTTTCACCATGCGTTTTATCTGTATATTGTCCGGGTGATGTCAGCAACTAAAGGGGAGAGAGAGCTAAAGTATGGTAAGGTATAGCCAGTAATGGAACGCCTGTGATAGGCGGCCGCTCTTTCATGGAGTGCGCCGAGACTTCCCTCGAAAGGAGAAGCAGATGAACAGTTTAGGTAATGTCCCCAGAGTTCCCAGAAGGCTGCCGAGCGGGTCACCATTCGTCATGGTGATCGTAATCGTCGTGGTTATCCTCTTTCTGATGCTCTTTGCCCGCAACTTTTTCTACGCGTTCGAGCGCGTCGACGAACAGGAGGTGGGTGTTCAGTTCCAGGGAGGGAGGATTAAGAACGTCGTTGGTCCGGGCGTCTATACCGACGTCGGCCTCTTTGTTCAGCTTGTACGCGTCTCCAGCCAGGCGATCCCTTTCAACGTAGAGGACCAGGAGATCATCACCAAGGACAAGCAGCGCATCGGCCTGATGGTCAGCGGTGATATTTTCCGCCCGAACATCAGCCAGGCGGACATGATCCAGGATCTGTGGGCCCAGTACAGGAGCATCTATCTGCAGGATGACCTGGCCCGCAGCCGCATGCAGGACCAGGCGCGCCAGGCGATGAAGGTATGTGTCGGTGACCGCACCTTTGACGACAACGTCGTCGGCACAGCCCGAGACGTGTTGCGGCAGTGCATCGACGATGAACTGAATGAACGTGCGAAAAATTTCGGTCTCCGCGTGGAGAACCTGGTGGTGCCGGATGTGATCCTGTCGGGCGCCGTACAGTCTGCGCTGGACGCCATCGTGCAAAGCCGGCTGGAGACGGAGAAGGCGGCGCAGGACAAGCTGCGGGCCGATGCGCAGGCCGACGCCGAGCAGGCGCGCCAGGAAGGTGAAATCCGCATCGAGCAGAGCCGGATCCAGGAGCAGGCACGCCAGCAGACCGCCTTGGCCCAGTTGGAGGAGCAGAAGGTCGCCGCGCAGAGGGCCGTAATCGAGGCGGAACGCGCCAACGAGCTTGCCCGCGTCGAAGCGGAACGTGCGGTCATCGAAGCGCAGAAGCAGAATGAGCTGCTGGCCGCGCAGCGCGACATCGAGATCGCGCAATCGCTGGCCATCGCCGCGGCCGAACAGGCCAAGGCACAGATCGCGGTGGAGTCGGCCCTGGCCGAACTATATGCCGGACGGCCGGATTATGTGCAGTTGCTGATTGCCCAGGCCAACGCGAACGCGCTCAGGAACACCGACAAGGTGATTTTCACGCCTGAAGGCATGACGCCGACGCTGGTTCTGCCGGGTCCTGGCATCGTGCCGACAGTTGAAACAACGCCCCGGTAAACGCGCCGGACAGGAGCCGAACGGCGTGCGCGATGGGCGTCGATCTCTGGGTACGCGCGGTGAACTGATTGCAGTAAGCGCCCTGCAGGAGGCCGGCCTGCGCATCGTCGAGCGAAACTGGCGCTGCCGGGCCGGTGAACTGGATATCATCGCGGAGGAACGCGCCCCGGACTTTAGCCGGGGCGCGTCCGATTCACGGTGGCTGGTCGTGGTCGAGGTGCGCACCCGGCGGGGCCGGGCTTTCGGCTCCGCGCTGCAGGCCTTTACGCAAAGAAAGCAGAAGAAACTGCGGGCTCTGGCGACGATTTACGTGCAGGAAACCAAGTGGCCGGGCCCCTGGCGCATCGACGCGGTGGCGGTGCAGATGGACGGGTCAGGAAAGTTGATCAGCGTGGAGCATATCCGCCATGCCGTCACCGGATGAGCAGGCCCAGGAAAAGGCGCGGCCGCCCCTCATCGCAGTCCTGGGTCCGACGGCCGTCGGCAAGACCTCTCTCAGCCTCGACCTGGCGGCCCGCTTCAGCGGCGAGATCGTGGGCGCCGACAGCCGGCAGATCTACCGCGGCATGGACATCGGCACCGCCAAGCCGAGTGCTGCGGAGCAGGCGCGCGTTCCCCACCATCTTGTCGACATTCAGCCCCCTGACAGGCAGATGGCGCTGGCGACCTATCAGCAGATGGCTTTCAGCGTCATCGACGCCATCCACAAACGGGGGCGCGTACCTTTTCTCGTTGGCGGTTCGGCCCTCTACCTGCGGGCCGTGACTGAAGGGCTGCAGATTCCGGAGGTCCCGCCCAACCCGGCGCTGCGGGCCGAACTGGAGGCGTTCGCACAGGAAAACGGGCGCCTGGCGCTGCACGCCCGGCTGCAGGCGTCGGACCCCGAAGCAGCCGCACAGATCCACCCCAACAACATGCGCCGGGTCATCCGTGCATTGGAGATCGTGCAGACGACCGGCCGCAGAAAGAGCGAGCTGGAAACGGCCGCGCCGCCGCCCTATCGCATCCTCAAGATCGGCCTCGACCTGCCGCGACCTCTCCTGCACGAACGCATCGACCGCCGCGTCCACGAAATGGTGGATGCCGGCCTGGTGCGGGAAATGGCGTCGCTGCTGGCTGCCGGCTACTCGCCCGACCTGCCATCCTTCAGCAGCCTGGGGTACCGGGAGATCGCCGCACATCTCCGCGGCGAGATCACACTGGCAGCCGCAGTCGAACGCATTCAGATTGAAACCCACCGCTTCGTCCGCCACCAGTACACATGGTTCCGGCGGATCCCCGACATCCACTGGTTTGACATCTCCGAAGCACCCCTGCCCGACATCCGCAATCAGGTGGAGAGTTTTCTGCACCTGAACGGCTTCCACAACGATGGACCGGCCCGGGAAGAGACTTGCCTGGAGACCGCGACTCGTTAGCGGGAACTGCGGTCGGCGACGGTTCAAAACTGCCGGTCCCGAGGCGCGCAGAAGTTCATTGGTAGGTCGTAGGCGAATTGAACAGGGTTCGTCACAGATCCACGCCCCGGGCATGCGATCGCCCAAAAGTGGGCTCAAACAGGGCCCAACTGCCTGTTTTCCAGTGTAACTAACCCAAATTGGTCCTATTTTTCCCGCTGACTGCCCCGTTTTGGTCCCTAAACTGCGGCATTGCGGGGCGGACCTATTCCCTGCTATAATTTGGGCCGAGTTGGAAAGGGAACACGGAAGCAGCTTGAATCGTCATGACTCGCATGAAAGGATGTAACGAAAAGAGATAACGATGGCTGGCACCGAACTGGCGCCGGACCTCACCGCAGCGGACCCCAGCGACCAGCCAGACCTAACAAACTCAGAGCAGAACGGTCTGCCTACGGACAGCCCGCTTCTACGCAGCATTCCTCTTGAGGCAATACCCCCCGTTAGCGGCGGCAAGCTGTTTCTGCAGCCGCTCCTCAACCTGCACGAAATCAAAGCGCTCGAAGAGCTGTACAAGAAGCTGCCCGACTACTTCAGCGCCGACGAAAGGTTGTCGATTCTGCGCGCCTATCTGGTCGCCAGCGATGCCCACCGCGAGCAGACGCGCATGACGGGCGAGCCCTACATCCTGCACCCGATCGACGTGACCAATATTCTGGCAGAGCTGCAGCTGGACGCGGACACGCTGGCGGCAGCCCTGCTGCACGATGTGGTGGAGGACTCGGTCTACACAATCCCCTACCTGGAAAGGAATTTCAACCGGGAGATAGCCGAGATGGTGGACGGCGTGACAAAGCTCAACCGCATCAAAGAGTTGAGCAACATGCGCCACAGCGTCGCCGATGAGAAGGCCGAAAGCCTGCGCAAGATGTTCCTGGCCATGGTCGAGGACATCCGCGTGGTGCTCATCAAGCTGGCCGATCGCGTCCACAACATGCGCACATTGGAGGGCCACCCGGAACACAAGCGCCGGCGCATTGCCCGCGAGACGCTGGAAATCTTTGCCCCGCTCGCAAATCGACTCGGGATCTGGCAGATAAAGTGGGAGCTGGAGGATCTCAGTTTCCGCTACCTCGAACCGGTGACCTATCGAAACCTGTCGCGGGCGATGGACCAGAAACGGGTCGAGCGGGTCAACTGGATGGATGAGACCCGGGACACCCTGGCGAAGGCGCTGAACGAGGCCGGCATCAAGGCGGAGATCAACGGGCGCCCCAAGCATATCTACGGCATCTATCGCAAGATGCGCCGCAAGGAGGTGCCGTTCGACCAGATCTACGACATTCACGGCTTCCGCATCATCGTCGAATCGGTCGCCGACTGCTATGCGACGCTGGGCGTAGTCCACAGCCACTGGCGCCCGATCCCCGGCGAATTTGACGACTACATCGCCAGCCCCAAGGACAATATGTACCGCAGTCTGCACACGGCTGTGGTCGGCTCGAACGGCAAACCGATGGAGGTGCAGATCCGCACAAATGAGATGCACCAGGTGGCCGAGTTCGGTATCGCCGCGCACTGGCGCTACAAGGAGGGCCGGCAGGCCAACCAGTACCTGGACAACAAGATCGCCTGGATTCGCCAGCTGATGGAGTGGCGCCAGGACGTGACCGATGCCCAGGAGTTCGTCAGCGGAATGAAGACGGACGTATTTCAGGACCGCGTCTACGTCTTTACGCCGCGCGGGGACGTGATCGACCTGCCCCACAGCTCCACGCCGATCGACTTCGCCTACCGCGTCCACACCGAGCTGGGCCACCGCTGCCGCGGCGCCAAGGTCAACGGCCGCCTCGTACCCCTGGACTGCCAGCTGCACAACGGCGACCAGGTGGAGGTGATCTCAGCCAAGCGGGGGGGACCCAGCCGCGACTGGATCAACCCCAACATGGGCTATGTGGCGACCACGCGTGCGCGGGGCAAGATCCGCACCTGGTTCCGCAAGCAGGCCAGGGAGGAAAACATCGCGCAGGGCCGCCAGATCCTGGAAAAGGACCTGAAGCGGCTGAGCGTTGACCAGCCCTACGAGCTGGTCGCCCGCATCTGCGGCTTTGAGCAACTGGACGACTTTCTGGCTGCTATCGGCTACGGCGATGTGACCAGCCAGACGATTGCCCAGCGGGTGATCGAATACGAGCGCAGCCAGCAGAGCGAAGAAGAAGAGCCTGAGCAGCTTCCCAGGCAGACCCCCCACCGCACCGTCTCAATCGACGGCGTGCAGGTGGCAGGTCTGGACGGCGTTCTGGCGCATCCTGCCCGTTGCTGCAACCCAGTGCCCGGCGACCCGATTGTCGGCTATGTGACCAAGGGGCGCGGCGTCTCCATCCACAAGACCAACTGCCCTAACATGGTCTCCCTCATCCAACGGGCGGACCACGCACGACTGGTCGAGGTACAGTGGGGGGCCAAAAGCGAGGAAATGTACCCGGTCAGCATTCAGGTCAAAGCCTATGATCGCGCCGGTCTGCTGCGCGACGTGACCGGGCTCGTGGCCGATGAGAAGATCAACATGCGCTCGGCAGAAGCGGTGACCGGAATGAAGAACAACATGGCGCTGATCAACGCCACCTTGGAGTTATCCAATATATCGCAGCTGACCCGCATCATGACGCGGATTGAGCGTCTTCCCAACGTGTTGGAGGTCCGGCGGTTGGTGGGGTAGGCAGAGTGTTAGGAAAGCCCATACGCTCACACCGTCGGTATCGTTTTCTTTGAAGGATTTCCAGACAAAGATTCCGGCCCGATTTGGCTCGTTGCAGGCGGGCAGTCGGTGAAGTTGGCGGACCAGGACGCGAATATCGCTCTTACATTTCGCCTTTCGGACACACTGGGCGATTCCCCAAGATCTTTTTTTCTGCCTCCAAAAGCCACCAGTTGAAAAATTGAAACGACCTGTCTCGCCCGCGAGAGACAGTCTGCCGTTGTTCCCGATGGACAGCCCGTCTTGACATGAATGGTCGTGGAATAGCCATATACGCCCGGTACGATCTAAGTCTGAACTTCAATCGTGCGCGCGTGCGTGATGTCGCTTGCCGTTACGGCCCGAATCTGAGATGGCAGAACCTCGGTAACAGCCGCCGTGCTGCCGTCCAGCGCCAGGAATTCCACGATAAAGGCCCTTCCTTCAGGATAGGCGTGCACAACTGTTCCCACATCGGATTTCCTCAGTCCGTCCTCAGGAATATCTGTGGTGAGCACGACGCAATCGAACTCTTTAAACATTACTTCTCCTGATTGGAAAGGCCGTAATGAACCTGGGGTTTGGGCTCAGGTTTTCGATGACCCAAACTGCTCTGACGAACGGACTTCGTCCGTCAGGCGGGTCGAGTCGGCCAGCCTCGGTATTGGGGGATGCCCTACGGTGTCCACAGTACTAACGACACGGTTGCGCGAAGCATGAGTCCGAAGCGCTTCAGCCAAGACCCCCCAGCGATCGCGATGAAAGCCGAATCTCGAAAAGAAATCGGCTTTGCTTCTACCCCTTGGATGGTCAAATGAAAGCAGTTAACCTGTTACTTTCACGGGGTCAATGTAGGCCTGTTCCGCATTGGGCAGTTTCACGGATATCGACGTTGTTTATCTGCTCGCTCTGAATCCTGGCAGTAGTGTCAACCCACAACAGCAGAGTAGCTTTCTCTGCTCTGATCCTAATACGACTCTCATAGGAATCGAACCGCACATCCCGCAGATGGATCAAGAAGTTGTTGAAGGAAAGAATTGGGGCGAGACACTCGCACTCCCATGGATGGGATCAAGTCAACGAGCTTCGACGCAGACTAAGTTTACTTGGAGATTCGCCCAACAGTGAGGGTGGATGCGAGACCTGAGGAGCCCTCCTTACTGAAGGGCTCCTTGAGATCGTTGACGGACATCTCGGATACTGACGTTGGTCGCTTCACGAAACCGTCATCGCCTCCAACTCGTCGATCATGTCCCGGATCACATCAAAGCCTGCCTGCCAGAAGTCGGGATCGGTCATATCGATGCCTGCCTCTTCCAGGATCTCCTGCGGCCGCGCCGACCCGCCGCGCGCCAGCAATCGCATATAGCCCGGCTTGAAGGCGTCGCCCTCCTGCTGATAGCGCCGGAAGAGGGAGAGCACAAGCAACTGACCGAAGCTGTAGGCATAGCAGTAGAAGGGCGTGTGATAGATGTGGGGGATGCTGACCCATTCATATTGGAATTCGTCCGACAATTCCACGCTGTCGCCGAACTGTTCTCGCAGATTTTCGAAATAGAGACGCTCCAAGTCCTGGGGAGAGGCGTTCTCCTGTATGGCCTTATGGGCGTCCTCTTCGAAAATCGTAAAGAATGCCTGGCGCATCACAGTGGCGTAGATGTCGTCGACGCTCGAAGCCAGTATCTCGCGCCGCACCAGCGGGTCCTTTTCCTCCGCCAGCAGCTGTTCGTTCATCACCATTTCGGCAAAGACCGACGCCGTTTCTGCCAGCGGCAGCGAGGAGTGCTGCGTAAGGATCGAGTGGTCCTCGGCCATCATGCTGTGGACCGCGTGGCCCAATTCATGGGCGATGGTGGAGACGTCGCGCACCTTGTTGGTGTAATTCAGCAGGACATAGGGCGTGATGCTCGGCATCACCGTGGCGCAGAAGGCACCGGCCCGCTTCCCCTTGCGCACCTCGCTGTCGACGTGATTGTCGTCGAAGACGCGCTGGGCCTTGCTCGCGAAATCAAGATCGAAGTTTGTGAAAGTTTCCAGGACAAGCTCGACCGCATCGTCATAGGGAACGTCCCGCGACGACTCCATCAAGGGCGCGTAAATGTCGTAGCGGCGCAGCTTGTCCATCCCCAGCCACTTGGCCTTGAGCGTGAAATAACGCTGGAATAGAGGGGCGTTGCGGCGGGCGACCTCCAGCAGGGCCTGGACGGCGTCGTAGGGAATGTCGTTGCCCAGATTGCGCACGGCAATCGGAGAACTGTAGCTGCGCAGCGTGACGTTCTCGTTGTGATAGTCCCGCACCAGGTTGATATAGATCTGTGCCAGGATCGGCGCTTCTTCCTTATACACTTTGTAAAGCGACTGGTAGGCGGCGGCCCGCATGTCGGGATCGGGCGAATAGGCGTGTGCCATCACCTCTTCGCGGGTCATGCGTTTCAACTCTCCGTCGACCTCAAGCTCAAACTCGAGCCTGTTCGTCAACATCGAATAGATGGTTACGAGCGCGCTGGCGCCGTTGATGTTTTTCAAGTTGATAATGCGCTCTGAACTCTCTTCCAACATGTGGGGCTTTGTGAGGCGCATATCCTTCAGGTAGTGCCGAATATCCGCGTAGGTATCGGCATCCGGCAGCAGGGCTTCGGCCTCTTCGTCGTCCAGACCCTTCCACCAGAGGCTGAAGAATAGCATTCGATTCTCTATCTCCGCATAGAGCTGATTCATGCGGTTGGTGTAGGTGAGCGCGTCCGGAGATTGTGTATCCGACGAAAACCAGAGGCTGCCGTATGCAAGCAGCCGGTAGACCTGCGTACTGATTTCTTCGTACTGTTGCATGGCGCCGACCAGCTTGGCCGGCTCCATTTGCACACAGAGCTCCTCGCGCAGTGACTCAAACGCGGCGACGCTCTCTTCGACCTGCGCCAGCAACGCTTCGACGGCAGCGGAGGAGGGCGCAAGCTCCCCGGCCCCGTTCGCCTCGGAATCGGCAGGCACCAGTCTGCTAAGGTCCCAACCCGACATCTGATAGCGTTCCCGTTTATCTTCTGTACGTACAGCCATTTAATGTTGATCCCTTCTCATTCGTCCTTGACGAGACGCCGCAATACAGTGTGCAGAATCCCGCCATTCTTATAGTAGTTCACTTCAACAGGCGTATCGAGCCGGCTGGTGACGCCGAACTCACCGACGATGCCGTTTTCGCGTGTCACGCGCACGGTATACGCCTGGTTGGGCCTCATCTCTTCGGTCAGACCGACGATGTCATACGTCTCAAAGCCGCTGAGGTCAAGCGTCAGCATGTTCTGACCTTCCATGAACTGCAGCGGCAGGATGCCCATGCCGACCAGGTTGGAGCGGTGGATGCGTTCGAAGCTCTCGGCGATCACCGCCTTGACGCCCTGCAGCCAGGGCCCCTTCGCGGCCCAGTCGCGGCTGGATCCGGTGCCGTACTCCTTGCCGGCGAGGATGATCAGCGGCGTGCCGTCCTGCTCGTACCTGGCAGACGCATCCCAGATCGCCAACTCTTCCAGAGCTGCGGCCGGGTCCGTCACCTGCCCGGCCGCGGGGATGTAGGCAGTGTAGCCGCCTTCGACGCCGTCCAGCATCTGATTCTTGATGCGAATGTTTGCGAAGGTGCCCCGCATCATCACTTCGTGATTGCCGCGGCGGCTGCCGTAGCTGTTCCATTCGGAGCGAGGCACGCCTTTTTCGGTCAGATAGCGCCCCGCGGGGCTGTCCGGGGCGATGGCGCCGGCCGGGCTGATATGATCGGTGGTGGTGCTGTCCGGCATGACCGCAAGCACGCGTGCGCCGACAATCGGCTGTACCGGCGGCAGGTCGGTGCCCATCTCCTGGAAGAAGGTCGGCTCCTGGATATAGGTGCTGTCCGGACTCCAGGCGTAGAGCTCGCCGCCGGAGATCGGCACCTCATTCCACTGCTCGTTGCCGGTGAAAACGTTGGCATACTGCTGCCGGAAAAGGTCCGGCTTTAGACTGCGATGGATCTCGGCCTGGATCTCCTCCTGGCTCGGCCAGACGTCGCGCAGAAAGACGGGCTCGCCGGTGGGGTCGTAGCCCAGGGGATCGTTGTCCAGGTCGATGTTCACGGTCCCGGCGATGGCGTAGGCCACCACCAGCGGCGGCGAGGCCAGGAAGTTGGCACGCACGTCGGGACCGATTCGCCCTTCGAAGTTGCGGTTGCCGCTCAGCACCGAGGCCGCGACCAGGTCGGCGTCGTGGATGGCGTCGCGGATCGGCTGCGGCAGGGGGCCGCTGTTGCCGATACAGGTGGTGCAGCCGTAGCCGACCGTATGGAAGTTGAGGGCTTGCAGATAGGGGATCAGCCCGCTCGCCTCCAGGTAGCTGGTGACGACCTTCGATCCGGGCGCCAGGCTGGTCTTTACCCACGGCTTGACGTCCAGGCCCCGTTCCACGGCCTTTTTCGCGAGCAGGCCGGCGCCGATCATGACGGAGGGGTTGCTGGTGTTGGTGCAGGAGGTGATGGCGGCGATGACGACGTCGCCGTGTTCCAGTGAAAAGTCTGTGCCCTTGAAGCTGACCTCGGCGCTGTTGTCCAGCTCTGCGCTTTCCAGGCCGAAGCCCTGCGGCCCCACGGGAGCCGAAAGCATCCCGCCCCACCGCGTCTTCATGTCGGAGAGGGCGATACGGTCCTGTGGCCGCTTCGGCCCGGCCAGGCTGGGCCGCACCGTATCCATGTCCAGCTCGATGGTTTCGCTGAAGATGGGGTCGGGCGAGCCCTCGGTGTGGAAGAGGCCTTGCTCCTTGCAGTAGCGCTCGACGAGATCGATCGTCTCCGGGTCGCGCCCGGTGTTGGCGAGGTAGCGCAGCGTCTCCTGGTCGACCGGGAAGAAGCCCATGGTTGCGCCGTATTCGGGTGACATGTTGGCGAGCGTGGCCCGGTCGGGCAGGCTGAGCTGGCCCAGGCCCGGTCCGAAATACTCGACGAACTTGCCCACGACGCCCTGCTGGCGCAGCATCTCGGTCGCCCGCAGCACGAGGTCGGTCGCGGTCGCGCCCTCGGGCAGCGCGCCGGTCAGCTTGAATCCGACCACGTCGGGCATGAGCATGTAGATCGGCTGGCCCAGCATGACGGCCTCGGCTTCGATGCCGCCCACGCCCCAGCCGAGCACGCCGAGACCGTTGATCATCGTCGTATGGCTGTCGGTCCCGACGAGTGAATCGGGGTAGGCTTCCAGCGCGCCGCCGTCTTCCGCGGCGGAGGTCTGCACCACGCTGGCCAGATACTCCAGGTTCACCTGGTGGACGATGCCGGTAGCCGGCGGGACGACGCGGAAGTTGTCAAAGGCGCGCTGTCCCCATTTGAGAAACTCGTAGCGCTCGCGGTTGCGCTCGAACTCGCGCTCGGCATTGAAGAAGAGCGCGGCCGCCGAGCCGAACCGGTCCACCTGCACCGAATGGTCGATGACCAGATCGACCGGTACAACCGGGTTAATCTTGTTGGCGTCGCCCCCCATGCGCGCCATGGCGCTGCGCAGCGCGGCCAGGTCGACGACGCTGGGCACACCCGTAAAATCCTGGAGAATGACCCGCGCCGGTTTGAACGGGATCTCAACTTTGCCGGCCGTGTCCGGCCCCCAGCTGGCGATGGTCTCGATCGCTTCGCGAGTGATCTCGAAGCCTTCGGCCTGACGCAAAGCGGCCTCCAGCAGCACCTTGATGGAGAAAGGCAGCCGGTTCACATTGGCTGAAGGGATTTTCTCGAGAGCGTCCAGCCGGTAGATGGCAACCGGCCCGCGGCGCGTTTGGAGGGTATCGCGTGCGTTGAAATAGTCCTGTCGAGCCATTTCACCCCCTTGTAAATGGGTCTGAAGGTGTTGCCTGGCGCTAAGCGGGACGGAGATCCCGGGCCGCGCCAGCCGGGTCTACTTCCTGACGGGTAGCCAATTGATGTGCCGCCATATGATAACTGTATTGATTACAGAAGGCATAATTTCGGGGTCTCTCCAGAAAACAAACGCGCCCTCTTGTGGGTGGCCTTTCCCACCATCCAAATTGGACCGAACCCGGTAATTTGGTGTGCATCATAGAATGGGGGCGAACTTTCGCATGCCCTGAATAAAGACCAGGCCATGTCCAGCCCTTACATCCATCCCCAATGCATTGCCCAAACACTGACCGCTGACCACAAACTGCTGACCGCTGCATTTTTGGGCGGTCGGGCCTATTCGGCCCTCCCTTGTGCGGGGGCTCCGCCCCCGCAACGCCCCCGGCCAACAACATGCCTCGCCGACCTGGTGTCGATTTTCGGTACAGGCGCCCAGTCGAAAGTGTTTCGCCAGACCACGTCCCGCCAGTCCCCGATCCAATCTTACGCAGACAGAACCTCGGCACTCTCTCCTCGCCCTTGTGCCTGCCCTGGACCCTCCAAATCAACGGTCTTCCCGATATGACCGGGCTTGGCGGCTGCCCTCCGTCTCTCCTTAAGCCGCTAAACGACTCCAGCCACTTCCGGCACGAATCTCCCGCCGGACTGTTCTCACCCCGGATCCGGGCTGCATTCCGTACTTTGGCAGGACTTGACATATCCGCGCCGGTTAATCATACTCGGCTGGTGTTTGCTCGCTGTCTGCTCATGCCTGTCCGCATTCGATGCCGCAGCACAGACAGCCCGGACGGAGAATCCCACCGTGACCAGGAAGTCAAAGTCGAAAAACACAATGCAATCATTTGGGACCAGCGCCAGGGTGGGCTACGACTCAAGCGCCTTTTATAAACGCAAGATCTATGAGGTACCGGAGGGGATTGAAGGCGGTCCATCCGCAGAGAACACGGTCCCCGAACTGAACCGCCTCTACGCGCACAGCAGCAGCTCGATGCACGAACTGCCGGACAACAGCGTGCATCTGATGGTGACTTCACCGCCCTACAATGTGGGCAAGGATTACGACGAAGATATGAGCGTGGAGGAGTACCGCCGTTTCCTCAGGGAGGTATGGGAAGAGACCTACCGCGTGCTCGTGCACGGCGGCAGGGCCTGTATCAATGTCGCCAACGTTGGCCGCAGACCCTATCTGCCGCTGAGCGCTTTCATCACCGCCGACATGATAGACGTCGGCTTTCTGATGCGGGGTCAGATCATCTGGAACAAGCAGGCCAGCGCGGGTTCCTCCTGCGCCTGGGGCAGCTGGCGCTCGCCCTCAAATCCCGTACTCAGGGACGTGCACGAGTACATCCTTGTGTTCTGCAAAGGAGATTTCGCGCGCCGGAAGCCGGAGTGCGAGCAAAAACAACCGACGATCGGCAGAGACAGTTTCCTGGAATGGACGAAGAGCGTATGGGAGTTCCCCGCCGAGTCGGCCAAAAGAGTGAAGCACCCGGCGCCATTCCCGGTGGACCTGCCCGCCCGCTGCATCCAACTCTACACCTACTCCAACGACATCGTGTTGGACCCGTTCATGGGCAGCGGCACCACCGCCGTGGCCGCGCAGGAAGCAAACCGCCACTGGGTCGGCTACGAAATTTCCCCGGACTACATCGCCGTAGCCAGCGAGCGACTCGGCCTGCAGCCAGAACAGAACGAACCAGGTCCGCCTGCATCAACCCAGCCCAATTCAATTCCCGACACCAGGTGAGCCAACCTTCCACTGACTACTGACCACTGACTACTGACTACTGCTGTTCCGCGGGCTCAGATGCGCCTGGCCGTCGGCGTGGTAGCTGCTGCGCACGAGCGGGCCGCACTCCATCCAGCGGAACCCTCGCCGCTCGCCCTCCTCGCGCAGGCGGTCGAACTGGTCGGGCGTGTAGTAACCGACGATCGGCAGGTGAAACCGGCTGGGCTGCAGGTACTGGCCGATGGTCATGATGTCGACGTCATGCGCCCGCAGATCGTCCATCACCACCAGGATCTCCTCCCAGGTCTCGCCCAATCCGATCATGATCCCCGATTTCGTCAGGGCCTGCGGGTCGACGCGCTTGGCCCGCTGCAGCAGTTCGAGTGAGCGGTGGTAGCGGGCCTGGGGGCGGACCGTCTTGTAGAGGCGGTCGACGGTCTCGGTATTGTGGTTGAGGATCTCCGGCTTGGCGTCCATCACCGTCTGCAGCGCCGCCCAGTCCCCCTTGAAGTCGGGAATCAGGACCTCCACCGTGCATCCCGGCTGCAGGCGCCGGATCCAGTGTATGCTCTCGGCGAACACCCAGGCGCCGCCGTCCGGCTGCTCATCGCGGTTGACGCTCGTCAGCACCGCGTGCTGCAGATTCATGCTCTGCACGCTCTCGCCGATGCGCCGCGGCTCGTCCGGGTCGAGCAGGCCGGGGCGTCCGGTCTTGATCTTGCAGAAGCCGCAGGAACGCGTGCACGTATCCCCCATCAGCAGAAAGGTAGCCGTTCCCCGGCCCCAACATTCGCCGATGTTGGGACACATCGCCTCTTCGCAGACAGTGTTCAGACTCTTGCCCCGGAAAAGTTGCTTGAGCTCGCGGAACTTGGGCGTATCGGTCGAACGCACGCGCAGCCAGGCCGGCCGCCGCCCGCGCGTAAGCTGACCGGGGCCCTTGCCGTCTACCTCAGCGGGCAGGGGATGAAGGTCCACTGAGAAGCTTGTTGATCCGGCGGTCGAGCCGGACTGCGCAACCGGTATCGGATCGACACGGACCTTGCCCATCTCATTCACTTCGCTGTGCAGACCTGTTGTCACTCTATTCATACATTCTTCTTCTTGGTGTTATGTCCCCGGTTACAGAGGACTGTCCACAGGCAAGGCAGTCAGGATTTGCTGAGCTGTCCGGCACTTTCTCTTTCAATCAGAATGGTTGCCACGGCCAGGCCGACAAACATCCAGAACAGTACGGTCATATGCGGATAGGTAAGGTTGAACCAGTAGTGATCGGCGATTCCGCTGACGAGGGCGCCCAGGATTGCGCCGCTGAAACCGAGGAGCAGCGGCTCTCGCTCGTGCGCAACACCGGCCCGCCAGGCCGCCGCAAACATGCCGAAAAATCCCGTCATGACCGCGAGAAAGATCAGGAGGCCTATGATGCCCATGTTTTCGGCGACGGTCAGATAGAACATGCTGACGCCGAGATAGATATCGATGTCGGGCACGCCTGAGAATCCGACACCGAAGAGTGGGTAGCGGCCAATCAGAATCAGGGCGTCTTTGTACTCGCCGAAGCGCATCTGCGTGGCCACATCCTCGCCGGCCAGCCCCTCCAGCAGCCGGGCAACATAGTCCTGCGTGGCCGGCAACAGAAACAGCAGCAGGCCCATCACGATGCCGATGGGCAGGAGACGCCGGTACTTGAGCACCGCGGGCACGGCCAGAGCCGCTACCATGCCAAACAGCGCGGAGCGGCTGAATGTCCAGTAGAGCGCCAGGACGATTGTGCCAAAGATCAGAATGCTCAGCCATCTAGGGAAGAGCGGACGCGGCGAGATGAGCTGCGGCCCGACCATCGCCGCCGCCAGGATCATCATGCCCCCCAGGACATTCGGATCAACCGCCGTTCCAATCGCCCGCATCGTGCCGTCGGGGTCGTCTTCGATCCAGCGCAGCGCGCCGAAACCGCCCGGATAGTCGAACCGTGCCAGCGCATTCAGAACCCGCACGGTCCACGCTTCGGGAACGACGTAGAACACGACCGCGATCGAGGCGCACGCCCACGCCGCCAGGAACAGCCAGCGCGTAACCCACGCCAGCTCTCTCTGCGTGCGCACTGTGTTGATGACGACGAAAAACAGGCCGATGCCGAGCAGGATTTCACCGAAGCGGCGGATGATGGTGGTCGTAGGCCTGCTGTGGGACATGCCGTAGATGAAGCTGAAGACCGCCATCAGCATGAACAGCCCAATCAGCAGACCGATCGGGGAGATCAGAAACGCCCTGGCCTGCGAAAGTTTCGCCCTGCGTGCGGAGTGGGAATGGGCAAATCCCGGCCCGCCCGCGACCAGTTTCAGGGCCCAGACAAAGACGAGAGCGCCGAGCGCAGCATCCAGAAAGGTCGGTTTGAAGCCGAGTCGAAACGGCAGGCTGGCGAACGGCAGCACGAAGACAACGCCAATCAGGGCCACATAGCCCCAATGCGTATCCATAAGGATGAGCGTACCGCCGACAATCGCCGCCGCCAGTACGAGCGCGATCAGCGGCCCGGCGATACCGATGAGGAGAGCGATGAACAGAGCTCCGGCAGCCAGAATCAGGCCGATCGCGCCCTTGCGCACAAGCGGCCTGGTAGACAAAATAGTCCCGGTGAACTGCGAATATGCTGTCTGAATCATCCACGCAAGTATACCACAGCGACCCCTCACCAATGCTCACCCAATGCCGGTAGAGGCAGGCCTTGTGACTGCCCAAGGACTCCCGTACAAACCCCATTCCCCGCCCCACACCTCAACCTCCGGTAGGGGCAGGCCTTGTGCCTGCCCTGTGCCTCTCCGAAGGCCGCTGAACAATTCCTGCCCCTGAGGGCACAGGTTCCCCGCCGCACAGCTCCTTCCACAACGTGTATTGTACCTCCCTGAAAAGACCGGAAAAACCCGTCTGATTCATGTTATACTATCGGTTGCGGGAAGCCCCGTCGTCTGTAAAGTGCACAACTGCGTTGAGTCTGAAGCATCCGCGCAGCCCAATGTAGGGACGCCCCTTGTGGGCGCCCTCCGCCGGGTCCCGGCGCCTCTCGAATCAGGTAGCGATTGCCTTCACTCTGAGAAGCCAATACGCTTGACAACAGAATATACGAAGGCAAAAGTACATCGTCGCAAATCTATGAGCTTCGCATCATTCCTTTGCCACAGTCCCTCCAGATATCGCGAGGGGGATGACTGTAAAATCTCCATTGAGAGTCAAAGAAAAAAGAAAACACTCCGTCGAAGTACGTCATAGTCCGTCATAATCCGTCACAATCCGTCGAAACACGTCCAGACTTGCAAAATACGTTCATATGTGCTATACTCCTGTCATGACCAACGAAACCGCCCCTAAACCTTGGGAACAGCAGCCCGACGAACCCCCCGAATGGTACGATCGCTTCCACGTCTATCTCAACTTGGGTCCGTCTCGCTCACTGTCAGGTGCCTTCCGCGCTTGGGCAGGCAGCACTGGTAAACACTCAGGGGTGGTCAGCAATGTGTCCAAAGAATGGAACTGGAATGAACGCGCTCTGGCCTACGACCAGGCCGACCGCGAAGAAAAGGCCGCATTCGAGGCCGCCCGTGAAGCCGAAGCCCGCGAACGCCGCCTGCACCGCCTGGAGAAAATCATCGAGGACTCCGCTGCCGCCCTGGATACCGCCGACCTGAAAAACCTTTCCCCACAGGAAGCACGCGCCCTGCTCCCTTCTCTTCGCCTCCTCTTTTCCAGCGCTGTCGAACTCCAGCGCCGCGAACTGCAGTCTGCCACTGCCTCCGACCACTTCCCCGCGGCCTCCGGCTGGCCGGAATTGGACCCGGAGATAGAGAAAATCCTCGATATGTACGCCGATGAAGAGGCAGCAGATAGTGAGTAAACTTGCCGGTCTCGAAAGAGCCGCGCAGCGCGCTCGCCCCGCCTCGACTTTGCCGCACTCCCTCAGGACATTTGAATCAATCTCGGACTTAGCCACAATAGGCACTTTTGAGTCGGAGCGAGGCCGCGCTTGTGGGCGCCCTTCGTGGTGTGTCCCGACGAAACTATCTGACACCGTTTGCCAGGCGGCGATAGCGCGTAGCAGTTGGGATAACGACGATGAACTGGTAGAATTTAACGCACTTTACATGCGATCGATGACGTGATTCAGCGCAAGAGGCCATGACCAGACAAGAACAGAGAACGAGCGGGTATACCGAGAATATCGTTGTCGCCGAGACCGATCTGGCCCTCATCGGGCGCTATCGGGACGAACCCGCACCGCTGCTGCCGGTCCTCCATGCCTTTCACAATCGCGACGGCTTCATCTCGCCCGCGGCAATCGAAGCCATCGGCAAGGAGTTGCGTATCCCCCTGGCAGACCTGTACGGCACGGTCACCTTCTATCACCACTTTGCCCGTACAGAGGGCGGTCTGCAGCGGCCGCGCGTCTGCACCGGTCCCGTTTGCCGCCAGCGCGGCGCGCTGGAGATCGTGGAGAGTCTGGACGGAGCCGAGGAGATGCCCTGCTCGGGCCGTTGCGACGACCCCGTACCGCTTCTGATCGGCCACGAAACGTTCGTAGTCAGCCCGCCGCTCCACACGCTGCAGCGGCGGATCTCTTCCCCTTTACCGGTGCCGAACCCGGGAGAGCTGCAAGAGTGCGTATTCGCCGAAATCCGTGAACCGGGTCGGGAAAGCCTGGACGGCTACCGGCGCAGCGGGGGCTACGACGCACTAACCCGGGCCGTGCAAGAGCAGAGCCCGACCGACGTAATCGACGTGTTGAAGGAGTCCAAACTGGCCGGCCGCGGTGGCGCCGGATTCCCCACGGGCTTGAAATGGCAGTTCGTGCGCGAGGCGCCGCGCGCGCCCAAAAGCGTCGTATGCAACGCCGACGAAGGCGAACCCGGCTGCTTCAAGGACCGGGCGCTGATGGACCACGACCCCTTCGCCGTGATCGAGGGCATGACCCTGGCGGGCTACGCCACCGGCGCCGACCGCGGATTCCTCTATCTGCGCTACGAATACCCTGAAACCAACGCCCGCCTCGAAGAAGCCATCGAGGCCGCCGAAGAGGCCGGGCTGCTGGGGGAAGACATCCTCGGCAGCGGCTTCACCTTCCGTCTCTATCTGCGGCGAGGCGCGGGGGCCTATATCTGCGGCGAGGAGGGCTCTCTCCTCAACAGCCTGGAGGGCAAGCACCCCTTCCCCCGCAACCGCCCGCCCTTCCCAACCACGCACGGCTTCGATAACCTGCCCACCGCCGTCAACAACGTGGAGACGCTGTGCGCGGTGCCGCAGATCCTGCGGCGCGGCGCTGAATGGTATCAGGGCCTGGGGCTGGGCGACCACGCCGGCACCAAGGTAATCAGCCTCTCCGGAGACGTTCAGCGTCCCGGCAACTACGAAGTGCCATTTGGGCTGCCGCTGCGGACGCTGCTCTACGATTGGGCCGGCGGCCCGCTGCCGGGACGCTCATTTCAGGCCGCGACCATGGCCGGGCTGTCGGGCGGATTCCTGGCCGGCGACGCCCTGGAGTCGGTCACGCTCGACGAACCCAGTGTCCGCGGGGCCGGCTCGATGCTGGGCGCAGGCGGAATAATCATCTTCGACGACAGCCGCGACATCGTGGACGCGGCCCGGCAGGCGATGGAGTTCTTTGCCCACGAGAGCTGCGGCAAATGTTTCCCCTGCCGCATCGGTACGCAGCGCCTGCTGGAACGCCTGTCGGGTGACGGCCCCGCCGACCTGGATTCCTGGAAACGAGAGGTCAGCGACATCGGCGAAGTCCTGGAGCTGAGCGCCTGCGGGCTGGGCATCGCCGCCGGTTTTGTCAGCGACAGCCTGCTGCGGAATTTCCCTGATCAGGTGGCGGAGTTTCGGGGTTAACGGTTGTGGCCTGAGAAAAGTTCCAACTCTCGTCTGAAGCGGGCTGTCATTAGATTGAACTTTCTACAAAACAACGTCTGAATTTGGAAAAGGCTTTATGCAGTCGGTGAATGAGTCGCAGCAGCAACCCACGCTGACACTTGACGGTGAAGAGATTGTCTTCATGCCCGGCGAGACGGTCTACGAAGTGGCGACGCGGGCCGGGAAGTCCGTGCCGACGCTCTGCTATGACCCGCGGCTGGAGGCTTTCGGCAGCTGCCGGCTGTGCGTAGTGGAGGTTGAAGGGCAGCGGGTGCCAGTGGCCTCGTGCACGACGCGGGCGGAGGACGGCATGGAGGTAACGACCGCGTCCGCGAAGGTGGAGGAGCTGCGGCGCACGCTGCTGGAGTTGGTTGCGTCCGAGAACCGCGAGGTGACGGTGGACGCGCTCCGAGGCGTGGCTTCACAGGAGCTGGGCACGCTTGTCGAACGCTATGACGCCGGCCGCGGCCGCTTTGCCGGCGCGCAGTCGGGCGCCAGCCGACCGGACGATACTAACCCGTTTATCCTGCGCGACTACGACCTCTGTATCTCCTGCTACCGCTGTGTGCGCGTCTGCGCCGAGCAGGAGGGCGACTACGCCATCAGCGTCGCCAACCGCGGCTTCGCCACCCAGATTACCGTAGAGTTCGGCGGCCATCTGCAGGACTCGGCCTGCACCTTTTGCGGCCAGTGCGTGCAGACCTGTCCGACAGGCGCGCTGGCCGACAAGAAGGCGCTGCGCTTCGCCGGCGACGGTCTGTTGAGAGGCGGCAGCTAATCTATAAGAGGCCTCGCGCCTCCGTGCATATTCCTCGTCGAAAGGACTTTTCGATGAACGCTACCATGTCTGACACCAGGACAACCCGCACCATCTGCGGCTACTGCGGCGTCGGCTGCTCGCTGGACCTGGTGACCCGCGACAACCGCATCATCGCCGTGCATCCGGCCTTCGACGGGCCCGCCAACCAGGGAGCGCTCTGCGTCAAAGGCCAGTTCGCCTACGACTACGTCCATCACCCGGACCGGCTGACCCATCCGCTCGTGCGCGACGAAGCCGGCCTGCTGCAACGGGCGACCTGGGACGAGGCGCTGCAGCGGGCCGCACAGGGCTTCATGGACGTGGAGCAGAAGCACGGACGCCACGCCGTCTACGGCGTCGCCTCCGGCCGCACGCCCAGCGAAGCCAACTACATGATGCAGAAGTTCATCCGCGTGGGCTTCGGCACAAACTATATCGACAACTGCAGCCGGGCTTGACACGCCCCCACAGTCGCCGGTCTGGCGGCAACAATCGGACGGGGCGCCATGTCCAATCCGCTGGCGGACATGGAAAAGCCGGATGTGATCTTCTGTATCGGCACAAACATGACCGAGGCCCACCCTGTCGCGGCCACCCGTCTGAAGAAGGCGCTCGCACGCGGGGCCAGGATGATCGTGGCCGATCCGCGGCGCATCCGCCTGGCTGAAATGGCCGACCTCTATCTGCCGATCCGGGTCGGCAGCGACACCGCGCTGCTGCTGGGCATGGCGCACGTGATCGTGCGCGAGGGGCTGGCCGACAGCGAGTTCATCGCCACCCGCACCGAGGGCTACGATGAACTGGTCGACCATCTGCAAGAAAAAACGCCCGAGTGGGCAGAGAGCATCACCGGCGTCCCCGCGGCCATGATCGAAGAGGCGGCTGTCCTCTACGGCTCGAGCGACAGGGCCGCCATCTACTATACGCTCGGCATCACCGAGCACATTTGCGGCGTGGAGAACGTGCAGAGCCTCTGCAACCTGGCGCTGCTGACCGGCAACTTCGGCCGCGAGGGCACCGGCGTCAACCCCATGCGCGGGCAGAACAACATCCAAGGCGCCGGCGACAGCGGCGCGTTGCCCAACAACTACGTCGGCTTCCAACCGGTGGACGATGCCGCCAATCAGGCCAAGTTCGAGAAGGCTTATGGCCGCAAGATGGACCTGGAAAAGGGCATCACCAAGGTGACGGCCCTCGATCAATGCGGCGACAGGATCTTCGCCATGCTCATCGACGGCGAGAACACCGTCGTCTCCGACCCGGACCAGGAGCACTGTATCCATGCCCTGAAAAGTCTGGAGCACCTGGTCGTGATCGATATCTTTCTGACCGAGACCGCGGAGCTGGCCGACGTGGTCCTGCCGGCTACGTCGTGGGCGGAAACCGACGGCAACTTCGTCAATACAGAGCGGCGCATCCAGCGCGTGCGCAAGGCAGTAGACCCCCCTGGCGTGGCCAGGCCCGACTGGTGGATCATCGGTCAGATCGCCCAGCGCATGGGTATGAGCGGGATGGACTTCGACTCGCCGGTCCCGATTTTCAATGAGCTCTGTGAACTGTCGCCGATTTACGCCGGCATCGACTGGGACCTGGCCGAGGGCGGCCAGTACCAGTGGCCGATCCCCTATCGCGGGCATCCGGGCACGCCGCGTCTGCACGAAGACGAGTTCATCAACGGGCGCGGCAAGTTCAGCTTCACCGACTACCGCGATCCGGCGGAAACGATCGATGAGGCCTACCCGCTGTGGCTGACGACGGGGCGACGGCTGGAGAGCTACCATACGCGCACACAGACCGGGAGATCCGAGGGCATCAACCAGCTACTGCCCGAGGAGACGCTGGAGGTGCATCCGAGCGACGCCGCCCGCTACGGCCTCCACGACGGCGGCTGGGCCAGAATGAGCAGCCGCCGCGGCGCGGTGGACGTGCGGGTAGAGACGACGCGGCGCTCGCCGCAGGGGACGGTGTTTGCCAGTTTCTCCTTTGCCGAAGTGCCGATCAACGTACTGACCGGCTCGGGCTATGACCCGATCACGCACACGGCGGAACTGAAGGTCTGCCCGGTGCATGTGGAACCGATTGCGGAGGGGGCCCAGTTGGCGGCCGATTGAGACGTTGCTGGGGCGGCAGATGGCTGCGTTTCCCGCTATGCAGTCTTCATGAACTGCAAGGTCGTTATCTGCTACACTTTGGCAATTGGAGTGATCCGAGCGGAGACTTTTGATGCGCACAGTCGGCGTCAGCGAGTTGAAGACCCACACTTCAGAAATCATACGCAACGTTCGCAAAAACCGGATCAGCTATACGATTACATACCGAGGTAAGCCCATCGGGGTTCTGCTGCCGATTGAGGGAAATGAAGGGTTTGTTTCAGGAAAGAATCAGGATTCCTGGTCTGCATTGGAAAAACTGCGCGAAGAGCTTGCGAGAAGGCCTCGGCCTGAGAAATCCTTAACAGAGGCACTCTCCGAAATGCGACGATAGTTTTGATGGCATAGCGTTGGATTGAAGTAGGCGCGCTTTCGGCCCCCCTTTCCTGGCTCTGCTTGGCGGTGGGGAGAGAGGAAAAGGCTCTCTCGGATCACTTCTCCCGTACTTGGACAACTCGGCGGAATACTTTGATACCTCGTGTAGGAAGTAAGGTCCGCACCCGCGTCACAGTTGTGGAAGGCGGGCGGCACAGAGTCCGCGATGACCAGCTGGCGGCGGAAGAGCCGTTGGAAATTCGCCTGCAAGCGGGGGGCGATACGCAGACGGTCGCGGTGACGATGCGCACGCCCGGCAATGATTTTGAGCTGGCGGCCGGGTTTCTGCACAACGAGGGAATCGTCGGCGAGTCTTCGCAGGTCAGTGGCATCACCTACTGCGTTGATGCCGATGTCGACGCCGACCAGCGCTACAACATCGTGAACGTGGGCCTGCGCCTGGCGAGCCTGCCGGAGTTGGCGACGCTGGAACGCCATTTCTACACGACGAGCGCTTGCGGTGTGTGCGGCAAGGCCAGCCTTGACGCCATCGAAATGCGCGACTGCCCAGCACTGCCTTCAGGGCCGAAGGTCAGCCCTTCCGTCCTGACGAGTTTGCCGGAGAAGCTGCGTGCGGCGCAGGGCCTGTTTGAAGCGACCGGCGGGCTGCACGCCGCCGGCCTGTTCGACGCCAGCGGCAACCTCGTCTGCCTGCGTGAAGACGTGGGCCGCCACAACGCCGTCGACAAGCTGATCGGCTGGGCCTTTATGCAGCGCAAGCTGCCCTTGCACGACGGCATCCTGCTGGTCAGCGGCCGCGCCTCCTACGAGATTTTGCAGAAGTCGACTGTGGCGGGCCTGCCGGTGGTCTGCGCCGTCTCCGCGCCCAGTCATCTGGCGGTGGACGTGGCGCGGCGGTTCGGCGTCACCCTGATTGGCTTTCTGCGCGGCGAACGGTTGAACGTCTACGCCGGCTCCGAGCGGATTTTGTGGAACGGACAGGCTCCGTCTGAAGAGTTCGTTTCTTCGTAACGGCTTCTCCCGGATTGTCCCCTTCTCTGCACTGTTCGCCAACCTCCAGAACTGCCAGAATCGCACATTCTGCGGCGGCAGAAACAGTTTTCGTCATCGGGCGAAACCTGTTGCATTTGATTATTCCCGTTATGTGTGTCAACATAAACGGACCTGTTGTTACCGAAATTGATACTTTTTCACAACGATTCTCTTACGAACGCCCACAAAGCGCTGAGTATACGGAGATATACCAGAAATGAAAAGGTTTTCGCTCATAGCCCTGCTCCTTGTCCTCTGTCTGGCCGCCGGCCTCCTGCTTTCCGGCGACCGGCTTGGGACCATTCTCGACACGAGCCTTCGCTCCGGGGAAATGGATCTCTCCAGCATCGGGGTGGAGCAAATCGAGAGGGCCATACTCCAGGAAGAGGAAGTCGCGGAGTATGTGCCCGGGCAGGTGCTGATCCGCTTCAAGAAAACAGTTACTCGCGACCAGATCTCCGACTTTTACGCCGAATACGGGCTCTCGGAAAAGGATAATTTGGACAACGATGTTACCGACGCCGACCAGGGTCTGCGACTGGCAGGCGCGCCGGTCGATGTGGATGAGAATCTGATTGAGGTGTTGGAGAGCGACGACAGGGTTGCCTTCGCCGAGCCAAACTACCTGCTGCAGATCAATGAGACACCGCCATCGGATCCGTTTTTCGAGAGACTCTGGGGACTGCACAACACGGGGCAGACAGGCGGCACGGCCGATGCTGACATCGACGCGCTGGAAGCGTGGGAGATCAGCACCGGCTCGGATGACATTATCATCGCCGTAATCGATACCGGTATCGAAGTCGAGCACGAAGACTTGATCCCGAATCTGTGGACGAACCCGAAGGAATGCCCGCGGGGCGTAGGCAGGTGCGTAGAGAACGGTATCGATGACGACGACAACGGCTATGTGGATGACTTCCACGGCATAAATGCGATTAACAACAGCGGCAGGCTCCTGGATGACTACGGTCATGGGACCCACGTGGCCGGTATCGCGGCCGCGGCAGGCGACAACAGGAAGGGCGTCGTCGGCGTCAGTTGGAATGCAAAGATCCTTGGCTGTAAGTTCATCACCGCCTTTGGTACGGGCACGACGTCCAACGCGGTCAAGTGCTTCAACTACATATACGACCTGCGCACCAAGCAGAAGCAGAACATCGTCGTAACCAACAGCAGTTGGGGCGGTGGCTCGCCCTCACGGGCTCTGCGAGAGGCGATGGGGCGGGTCGATTCGCCGCTGCATGTCTGCTCCGCCGGCAATTCAAACTCCAACCGCAAGCTCTACCCTGCCGCCTACGATCTGGACAATATCATATCTGTGGCAGCGACTGACCACGACGACATCTATGCCGGCTTCTCCAGCTGGGGCGAGGACTGGGTCGATCTGGCTGCCCCCGGTGTAAGCATTCTTTCAACCATTCCGTCCGGCCGCTGTCCCATGTGTTTGCCTTCAGGCTATGGGTCCACCAGCGGGACGTCGATGTCCGCCCCCTACGTTACCGGTGCGGCCGCGCTGATCTGGTCGGAGTTTGAAGGGCTGAACAACGATCAAGTCAAGCAGCGCATCCTGTCCGGCGTCGATGCACTGCCGGAACAGTCCAAGAAAACGTTGACCAACGGGCGTCTTAACCTGTTCAACTCGATGGAAAAGGACACGACGCCGCCGGCGACCGTTTCGGACCTGTCGCCCTCAGGCGTACTCCTGACCAAGATTATTCTTTCCTGGACTGCGACGGGTGATGACGGCTTCACCGGGCAGTCCACCGCTTACGACGTTAGATACGCCACCGCGCCTATCTCGAACGCCACCTGGGATTCCGCCCAGCAGGTCGCAACAGAGCCCATACCCGGCGCCTCCGGATCAAGGGAGGAGCTTGAGGTGTCCGGGCTGGAACCGGACACAACCTACTACTTCGCGCTGCGGGTGGCGGACAACGTGGGCAACGTATCCGACCTCTCCAACATCGTAATCGCCCGCACCAGCGCAGGCACGATCGTCTTTGAAGACGACATGGAAAGCGGCGCCGGTAAGTGGACCATCGAAGACGCCGACGACAGCCTCTGGCATCTGTCCAGTCTGCGGTTCAACAGCCCGGAGACATCCTGGTACTACGGCCGCGAGCGACAGCGAAACTACGACACAGGCAAGGAGAATGAGGGCAGAATCACGTCCGGTGTCATCGACATCGCCGGCGCTGACGACGCGCTGCTCACCTTCTATGAGTGGAGCGAGTTGCAGAGAAACACGCGCTTCGACCGCACCAGAGTCCAGATATCCACTGACGGTACGACGTGGCGGACCGTCTTCGAGTCCCACGGTACCGAAGGGAACTGGGCGAGACGCGACGTGGACCTGAGCCAGGCTGTCAGCGATAGCGGCTCGATCCAGGTCCGATTCTGGTTTGATACGATTGACGACACATTTAACGACAACGAAGGCTGGTATATCGACGACGTTCAGGTCTTGACGGCGAAACTGCAGTTGCCGGGCGAAAAGCAACTCCTGCCCAATCTGGTTGCCCAGTCGATCAATATCGGCTTCAACCCGGCCGACCCGTTCGCAGGCGAAGCGACAACCATACACGGGACGGTACTCAACAACGGCAACGCAGATGCCCGCGCAGTTACAGTGCAGTTCGTCGATGTCACTGAAGAGGACGCTGCAAACCCGATCGGACTGCCACAGACGATCGCCGAAATCCCCGTTGGAGGCAGCGGCGTGGTCCAGGTGCAGTACGACACCGAGGATAAGGACGGCGAACGTATCATCCGCATGGTGATCGACCCCACCAACTTCGTCTCCGAGCGCAACGAAGCGGACAACAGCGCCGAACGGATACTGAACGTCGCCGAGGCGCCGGCGCCCAATCTTTACGTTGATTCGGGCAACATTGGATTCGACCCGGCATCGCCGCAGCCTGGTGAGCAGGTTACGATCCTGGCGACGATCATCAACAACGGAACCGCCGACGCCGAAGGCGTTATTGTCCAGTTCAGAGAGGGCAGAACGACTCCCGTCGCCCCGAACCAGGTGATCGACAGCATCCCCGCGGGCAGCAGCGCGGTGGCGCGAGTCACCTACGACTCCAGCAGCAGTTCGGGTGATCCCAGTATCAGCGTCACTGCGGACCCGGACAACTTCATCACAGAGTTGGACGAAACGGACAATAGCGCGAGCAAGACCTTGACGCTGCAATTGGACACCGAACCGAACCTGGAGCTCTCCTCCGGCAATATCGGCGTCGCGCCGTCCAACCCGGTGGAAGGCGATGAAGTTACCATCTTTGCAACGATTCGCAACGCAGGCGACTCTGAAGTCCAGGATGTGCAGGTCCAGTTCCTGGACGCGAACAGAAGTCCTGCGGCGCCGATTGCAGCACTTCAGGTAATTCCTTCGATTGCGCCCGGCAGCAGCGGGGTGGCGTCAATCCGATTTGATACCTCCAACCGCAGCGGCGATCAGAAGATACAGGTCCAGGTAGATCCACATAACCTGGTCGCTGAGTCCAGCGAAGGGGACAACAACGCCACGGCCACGCTGAGTGTGGCGCACGGACCGGCCCCCAACCTGGTCGTTGTAGACGAAAACATCGGTTTCAGCGCCACCGAGGTAGCTGCCGGCACACCGGTGACCATCTACGCCACGATCCTGAATACAGGAAGTTCGAGAGCTGAAGGTGTGATCGTGCAGTTTGTGGACGTGACCAGCTCCAGCGTGAAGCCGATAGGCGAGCAGCAGACGATCGAGGTCATAGAGCCGGGTACGTCGGCAGTTGCGGTGGCCCAGTACAAGGCCTCGGGCGGGCAGGGCTCGCGCACGGTCCAGGTGGTCGCCGATCCGGGCAACTTCGTCAGGGAGATCAGTGAGGATGACAATGAAGGCAGCGCTTCGCTGACGGTAGGCAGTGCCCCGTTGCCCAATCTGTTCATCCACAGCAATAACATCGCCATCTTCCCGGCCCAGCCGGTCAGTGGCGAGGAGGTAACCCTACGCGCCGTTGTCGGCAACAACGGATCCGCGCCGGCCGAGCATGTCTCGGTCCAGTTCTTCGATGTTACCAGCGGCGAAGCCCGTCTGCTGGGCAGCGAGCAGACGATAGAGGTGATCGGCGTAGGCAGCAGCGGCACCGCCGCAGTAACCATTACGGAGTCGATCTCTGTTGACAGACCGATAGGCAACCGCAAGATCCAGGTGCTGGTCGATGCCAACAATCGCATCAGGGAATCGAGCGAAGACGACAATACGGCCACACGGCTGCTGACCCTCGAGCCTGAACCAATGCCAAACCTGGTGGTGCTGGCCGACAATATCGGTTTCAGTCCGGCCAATCCCCGCGTGGGTGAGACGGTGACGATCCTGGCGGTCGTCCGCAACGATGGCGACGTTGTTGCCAGGAATGTGGTTGTGCAGTTTGAGGATGTGAGCGCAGGACGGCCGGTCCCCATCGGCGAGGCACAGGAGCTGGACAGGATCGCGGTCGGCGGCAGCGGTGTCGTGACGGTGAAGTTCGCGATTCCGGATGCTGCGGGCACGTACAAGGTGCGGGTTGTAGCCGATCCGGGCAACTTCATCGCCGAGAATGATGAGATTGACAACAAGGGCACGCGCAGTCTGGAGGTAGAGGCTGCGCCGATGCCGAACCTGGTGGCGCTCTCAGACAACATCGGATTCAATCCGCCGACGACTTCGGCCGGCAGTGAGGTCATCATCTCGCTGACCGTCGTGAACAACGGCGCGGCCGCCGCCGAAAACGTCCAGGTTCACTTCACCGACGTTACCGGCGGCCGCCTGAGTCCGATCGGCGACATCCAGACGTTGGCCTCGATAGCTGCCGGCGACAGCGCCATCGCCAGCGTGACCTTCAATACTGCCGGGCGCTCGGGAGAACGCCGCATCAGGGCCAGTGTTGACAGCTTGTCGATCATTACCGAGAGCGATGAGACGGACAACACCGCCAGCAAAACTCTGCTTATCGCACGGGGGACTTCGCCCAACCTGTCCGTACAGGCGGCCAACATCAGTTTCATCCCGACGAACCCGAACTCGGGAGATGAGATTCGAGTTCAGGCCGTCATCCTCAACCAGGGAGGACAGGACGTTGGTGAAGTCGACGTCCAATTCCTGGATGTGACGGAAGATGAGGCCGTTCCGATCGGATCAGGCAAGCTGATTGACTCGATTCCCGCCGGGAGCAGCGGAATTGCAGAAACTGTCCTGAACACCCGCGGCCTTTCGGGAGAGCGCAAGATCCGGGTGGTGGCCGACCGCAGAAACCTGATCTCCGAGTCGGACGAGACAGATAATCAGGCCGAAGCCGCGATCTCAATCAACCCGCCTGCGATTCCCAACCTGGTGATCGAAACCAGCAACGTCGGCTTCCATCCCAGCAGACCGGTGGACGGCGATCAGGTTACGATCAGTGCCACCGTACTGAACGAAGGCGGCGGCGACGCCAGTGAGGTGATCGTGCAGTTTGTGGAAGGCAGCGGGCGCGGTGTACCGATCAGCGAACCGCAGGTAATCGACAGGATTCCCGCCGGTAGCAGCGGGGTCGCGCAGGTCGTCTTCGATACGACCGGCAAGGATGATCCCAGAATTCAGGTGATCGTCGACCCCAATAACTACATTGCAGAGACGAAGGAGACCGACAACAGGGCGTCCGCCTCCTTGCGGATGGCGGCGCAGCCGTTGCCGAATCTGACTGTCAAGAGCAGCAACGTTGCAATCACGCCGAAATCGCCGCGCGAGGGACAGAGAATTATCCTCACCGCTATTGTCGTCAACCACGGCAGCGCGCCGGCACGCGATGTGGATGTGCAGTTCATGGATGAAACGGAGCGGCCCGGCGTTCCGATAGGGGCGGCGCAGACAATCTCGCTGATCCCCTCCGGAGGCAGCGCAGCCGTGGGCGTCGTCTACGACACGACCGAAAGAGAAGGACAGCGTCGAATCGAAGTAACGGCCGACCCCGGAAACTTCATAGAGGAAACCGCTGAAAGCGACAATTCGGCGAGTAAGTCGGTGGAGGTGCTGGAACGGGCAGCCCCGAACCTGATCGTAAACGCCCGCAATGTGGGCTTCAATCCCGCCACCCCAACTGAAGGCGACAGGGTCCTGATTCGGGCAATCGTTCTCAATGACGGCGCCGAGGATGCCACCGACGTGGTAGTTCAATTCCTGGACGTTACCGAGGCAGGCGCAGTGCCGATCGGCCAGCCTCACGTCGTGGGTTACCTGCCGGCGGGCTCCAGCGCCACGGTTCCCATCATCTATGACACGCTCGACAGACCGGGCGACCGCCGCATCCGCGTCGTTGTCGATCCGAACAACTTCATTCGCGAAAGTAGCAAGGCGGACAATCAGACGGTGGTTACCTTGCCGGTCCAGGCTGCGATGGCGCCGAACCTGGCAATGCTGTCGGGCAACATCAAGTTCGCCCCGCAGTCTCCCGAACTCCACGATGTCGTTACAGTCTCGGCAACCGTTTTGAACAACGGCACCGATACGGCGCATGACGTCATCGTACAGATTCTGGACGTGACCGGCGGCGGGTCGGTGCCCATAGGCACGGAACAGCTGCTGGATGCGGTTCCTGCCGGCGGCGGCGGAACCGTTGAGGTCTCCTTCACCGACACCGGTGAGACCGGCAGCCGACAGATTCGGGTGGTCGTTGATCCCAACAATGTGATCGCCGAAATGAATGAGCGCGACAACCAGGCGACGCGAGGACTCTTTATCTCGCCGCCGCAACGGGCCGACATTGTCGTAACCGAAGAGGATGTTGAATTCGACCCCGAGGCACCGGTCGAAGGCACGGACACGAAGATCTCGGCGAAGATATCCAATACCGGCAATGCCAACGCCCGCGGCTTCGTCGTTCGCTTCCTGGATGTGACGGAAAGAGTGCCGAGGCCGATTGGCGGTCCGCAGCGGGTTGACCAGCTTGGCGCAAATGACAGCACAACCGTATCGGTAACCTACGATACCGAAGGCAAAGCCGGCGAACGCAAGATCCGAGTCGTGGCCGATTCGGAAGATGCAGTGAGAGAACTGGACGAAGAGAACAACAGGGTTGAGCTGGTCCTGCGCGTGCGAACGCCTTCGGAAGCGTCGGAGGAGGCGCCCAATCTGACGGTCCTGTCTTCAAACATTCGCTTCTTCCCAGCCGTACCCGAACCGGGAGATCCGGTTACGATTACGGCCGTGGTACGCAACCAGGGCAAGACGGTGGCGGAAAACGTGATCGTTCGGTTTGAGGACGCAACTGAAGAAGAAGCAGTCGAAATAGGCGAGTTCACGATTGCGGAGCCAATTCAGCCCGGGGCGCGCGAGCTGGCGGTAATGTCCTTCGATACGAGTGACCTGGATGGAAACCGCACGATTCGTGTGACGGCCGATCCCGCCAACGTTATCAATGAGACTGAAGAAGATGACAACACCGCCGAGCGCACACTCCGCTTCAGTTCGTCGGCGCAAGGGAACAGGCAAGGGACGGATACGGGAAGTCTGGCGTCCTCTACGGAATCGGAAAGCAACGCGGAGGGAGTCAATCTTTCTCTGAACGCCCAGGAGGTCGTAGTTAGCGTGGCGCCGGCAGGTGAAGGTGAGCTGGTGGTGGTTACCACAACGGTGCGCAATGAGGGCAGCAAGGACGTTGGCGGCTTCAGCGTCCACGTCCTGGACGAGACTGACAACCTGAATCTGCTCGGTTTGCCTCAAACTATCGAGGGCCTGGGAGCGGGAGAGGAGGTCACGGTGCGCACACTGTTCCGGGCAGAGGACGGACTGGGAGCGAGGACCTTGCAGGTCGTTGTCGACCCGGCCAATGTGGTATCGGAGATCTCTGAACTGGACAACCGGGTGAGCGTAATGGTACACCCTCTGGACCAGACTGAAGGATAGAGTACAGCTCAGCCACTATTGAATCAAAACGTCCCTCCGTACAGCATAATCGCTGGCGGAGGGACGTTGCGCGTACCGGCTCTCGGGAGGAATGCTCCAGGGTGTGCGCTGACGGTCGGAGTTCAGAACAGGCTCAATTGACCTTGGGCCTGCACGCGCAAGTTTGTAAACGCTTTGCCTAAGTCCTGCAGGGGGATTTCAAAAAGGAGATCTGCGCCAGGTGTAATCGTCTCTCCGAACATCGATAGTTCCACCACGTCCACAACTTCTCCGCTGTCGTCGAAGAATGTAGCGGCCACGACGACCGAAGTCAGAGCCGTCTCGTGCCGATTGTGAAGCCTGCCGACGATTGCAGTGCGTCCATCCCGCTCGACAACGGAAACCGCCGACACTTCCAGGTCACGAAACTCGACAATACTGAAATCATCGTAGGAAACGCTTATCTCATAGCTCTGGACGGCGGACGGGTCCACGTCTACAAGCATGAGAAACGGTCCCGGCCGTTCAACCTCCAGCTTGCCGAAGACCGCCACAGCTTCGGATTCGGCGATCAGTTCACCGCTGCTGCTATAGAAATCGCCCTGCACGCGGACGCCAAACACCTCGTAGGCTCCGCCATTGACCACTTCGCCAACCAGAGCCAGTCCGGAGCCTGACGGGTAGGTGGAATGGCTGCGCACGAAGACGGTCGACGGTATTGGTGTACTGGTGGGCGTAACCGTCGGCGATAGAGTCGACGTCGGGGTCGGCAGGGGCGGCGAATCTGTGGCTGTGGCCGTTGCCGTCGGTTGAGGCGGCTCAGCAGTTGCAGTCGGAGTGGCGGTGAGAGTTGGCGTCGCAGTTGCAACAGACGTTACTGTCGGCAGCGGCGTTTTCGTTTCGATGGGCGGCGGCAACGGTGTAAACGTGGGCAGGGCCGTAGCCGTGGCGTCTGCAACGGCCTGCGCCGGTACAACGGTTCCGGGGCCGACTTCCTCCGCAGGAAGCTGCTCTTCGGCTTCGGAAGGTTCGGCGCGCAAAGGCGCAGCGTCTTCAGCGGTGGGTCCGCCGCACGAAGCGACAGACAGGAGAAGGGCTGAAGCGAATAGCAGCAGGGACCGCAGCATGATTGTGGAACGCCCTGATTTTTCGCCATCCGGGCGCACATGGCCCATCGTCAAGACACGATGCTATATACAGATTACCCCTTTAGGCCGGAAGTTACAACGCCGCTCACGAAGTGGCGCTGAAGGACGAGATAGATAAACAGGACGGGCAGCATGGTCATGGTGCCGAGCGACAGGAACCAGTGAATCTGGTATTGCCGCAGTCCGCCGCCGTGGCGGAACTCGGCCAACGTACGTTTGAAGGTCAGCATGCCGCGTGCCAGGGTCCAGGTGTTGTCGTCGGTCAGGTAGATCAGCGGCCCCCACAGATCATTCCAGGAATGGAGAAATAGGAAGATCGAGGCCGCGGCCAGCGCTGGGCCAATGTTAGGCATGATTACATGGCGGTAAATGCCGATCGGGGAACAGCCATCGATTTTGGCGGCATCGTCGAGCTCGGTGGGGATGGTCATAATGTACTGGCGCAGCAGGAAGATATAGAAGGCGCCGCCACCCATCCACATGGGCACGATGAGCGGCAGGTACGTGTTGAGCCACCCCAGGCGGTGAAAGAGCAGGAACGTTGGAATCGCCGTAACCTGCATTGGGACCATCATCGTGCCCAGGACGATGAAGAACAGAAAGTTTCGTCCAACGAAGCGCAGGCGGGCAAAACCGAATGCCACCATGGAGGCGGAAAGCAGCCCGCCGAAGATGGAGGCCACGGTGATGACCAGCGTATTAAACAGGAACCGGGTGAAGGCCAGTGCGGTCCAGGCATCGATGAAGTTGTGCCACTGCCAGGGCAGCGGCGGGATCAGGTTGATGACGGTCTCTTCGAGCAGCATCTCCTTGGTCTTGAGGGCGCCCGAAAACATCCATAGCAGCGGGAAAATCATGACGATGCCGATCGCGATAGCGACCACATAGTTTAGTAACAGTCGCAGCGTGCGGCGGTACATCCATGGACTGCTTGCCTGTCTGATTTCCGTTGCCATTTAGGCCTCCTGCGACTCGTAATGAACCCAGCGCCGGGCCAGCCAGAACTGAAGTAAGGTCAGGCCCATAATGATCAGGAAGAGAAGCCAGGCCAGTACACTGGCGTATCCGAACCGCCTCTCGGTGAAAGCGACGATATAGAGGTAGAGCACGTAGAAGAGCGTGGACCGCGCCGGTCCCCCCTGGGTCAGCATGAAGCCCTCGGTGAACACCTGCAGCGAACCGATCATGCCCACGATCATCAGGAAGAAAATGGTAGGCGACAGAAGAGGCAAGGTGATGTGGCGGAAGAGGGCAAGTCCGCTGGCGCCATCGACCTTGGCGGCTTCGTGAAGATCGTCCGGAATGCTCTGCAGGCCGGCGAGCATGATCACCATGTAATGGCCCACGCCGTATAAGCGCATGATGATATAGGAGGGTAGGGCCCACTCGATCGATGTCAGCCAGGCGACGCGATCGAAATCGAATATGCGCAGAATCTGGTTGAACATCCCGTAGTCCTTCTCGAACATCGCGGCCCAGACGAAGGTCATGGCGACTCCGCTGACCGCGGCCGGCAGGTAGAAGAGGCCGCGGAAGAATGTATGCCCCTTGAAGCGCTGATTGAGGAGAAGCGCCATAGCCAGCGAAATGATGATGGCCAGTGAGACCGTCCAGAAGGCGAATACAGCGCTGACGCGCAACGAGCCTATGAAGCGGATGTCAAACTTTATCAGCTCCTCAAAGTTCGCCAGACCTACGTAGGTGATCTTCTTGAAGCCGGCGTACTCGGTAAACATCAGCCCGAGAGATACCAGGAGAGGTCCGGCCAGGAAGAGCACGAAACCCAGAATCCAGGGAGAGATGAAGAGATAACCGTAGAGATTCTCTCTCCATGCCTCGCCGCGCGGCAGACGAAACCGGCCAGGGCGCATCTGCGGAAGCGCGGAGTCAGCTTGAGAAAGATTGGCCATAGATGAGATTCACTTTCCTGCGCAAGGTCCTGGCAACTTTCGCCATCCTGCCCAGATGCTTTGGACGAATCGCTGAATTCAAAACTTAAGGGCTCCCTCTGTCAGGCCGCGCTGGATGCGGCGGTGAAAAAGTATGTATATCAGGATTGGAGGCCAGGCCGCCAATGAGAGGGCCGCCACCTGTAAACTCCATAGACTTACATATTTGCCCTCGAAGTGCATGATGCCCAGAGGAATTGTGCGCAGTGTATGCTTGTGCAGATAGATGAGAGGCCAGAGAAAGTCGTTCCAGAAGAAGACGAAATAGAAGATGGTCATGGTCGCAATCGCCGGCATTGCCAGAGGCACCATGACAAGGCGCAAAATCTGCAGCTCTCGGGCCCCATCCACGCGAGCGGCGTCCTCCAGCTCGGGGGGAATCGAAATGAAATAGGCGCGGATGAAAATTATGGCTAGGGAGGACCAGCTCATGTAGGTAAGGATGACGGGGAGAGGGCTGTTGAGCAAGGGGATGGGTAGATGGAGAGCGTTTGCCCAGGAGTCGAGGATGGCCATCAATTTGAAGCTGGGCACCATGAGCGCCTGCGTGGGCACGGCCATGCCGACCAGAAAATAGAGAAAGAGCGCGCGATTGGCGGAGAAGTGATAGCGTGCCAGCCCATAGGCGGCCGTGGTCGAAATTGAAATGATGCCGATGACGGAGACGACCGCGATCAGGATGCTGTTGGCATAGAGACGGGCGAAGTTCCCTGTCTGCCAGGCTTCGGCGATGTTTTCGAAAGAGATGCGGGTCGGCAGGCCGAAGGGAGAAAACATGACCTCCTCGTTGGTCTTTAGAGAGGTGTAGGACATCCACGTCAGGGGATAGAGAATGCTGACGGCAGCGACAGCCAGGAACAGGTAGAAGAGAAGCCTTACCGGCAGACTGAGTTCACGAAAGACCATTGCGGAAACCTCAGTTGGAAACGGCGCCCCTGCCGGCGCGGGCAAGGGTGAACTGAAGCACGGACATGCCGATGATCACCAGTACGAGCACGAGCGCGATGGCGGTAGCGTATCCATGCTGAGTTCGTGCACCGCCCAGGCCGAGCTGGTAGATGTAGGTGACAACCGTCTCCGAGCTGTGGAAGGGCCCGCCGCCGGTCAGTGTGTAAACGAGATCAAAGACGCGCATGGCGTCGATCGAGGTGATCACCGAGGCAACGACGAGCACTTCGCGCAGTAGGGGGATGGTAATCCGCGTGGTCAGCTGCCACGCTGTGGCGCCGTCAAGGCGGGCGCTCTCCTGGAGCTCTCGCGGAATGGCCTGCAGGCCGGCGATGAGCAGGAACATGGTGAAACCAAAATTGCGCCAAATGTGGACTGCGATGACAACGAAGACGTTGAGCGTGGTGGTGCCGAGCCAGCCGAATTTGGGCCCGTCGAGGCCGACAGCACGCAGCAGGATGTCGACGATGCCGATGGTCGGGTCGAGCAGAAAGTTGAAGAGGATTCCGATGACCACGAGCGAGATCACGAAGGGAACGAAGAAGATGCTGCGGAACAACCTGGCATATCTGGGACCGGATTCCAGAATGACGGCGAAGAGCAAGGCGACGCCGACCTGGAAGAGTAGGCAACAGGCAACGAAGAGAAAGCTGTTGCGGAACGCGCCCCAGAAGAACTCGTCACCGGCCATTTGAATGAAGTTTTCTAGACCGGTGAACCTGAGCGTGGAAAAGCTGATGCCTGTCCAGTCGGTAAAGCCAATCACCACCGTGCCGAAGAGCGGCAGGATGAGGAAGACCGTATAGAAGAAGAAGGCGGGCGCTATGAGGAACAGCGCAAAACGTCCATCATAGCGTCCCGTTTGCGGGCCCTTTTCTGACCCGCCCGTCAGCGTAGGGCGCCGCATTCCTACACCTTGTCTGGAGGAGCTGCAAGCAATTTTCTTGCAGCGAGGGCTACATACGTGCCTCGCGCCACTCGAGCACCAGATTCTCGGCGCGTTCGGCGGCCTCTTCGGGCGAGAGCGCGCCGCTCAATACACCGCTGGAGCCGTGCCACAGGATCTCCTGGCCGATGTTGTAGTCCATAGCCCGCTCGATCATGATGGTCAGTGCCGGAGCGTTGTCCAGAAGATCAATGAGCCGGGATGACTCCGGCCGCAGATTTTCCATCGGCGTCGAGAGGGGCATGGGAGGTGCCTCGCCGGGCAGATGTTTGTACCAGATCCTATGCGGGTCTTCGGATTGCAGGTACCACTTGACGAACACCTGGGCTTCTGCAGGATGTGCTGATTCCTTGGGCACGATCAGCGTGCGAGCGTTAAAGGAGACCTCGTCAGCGTTGCTTTCGGCGATATCGTCGATAGCCGGCATGAGCATGAACTGGAGGTCGATCTGGGGATTTTCCTGGGCAAACCATTCACCCAACAACCATCCGCCGGTCTGGAAGAATGCGCCGTCACCGCGGAAGAGTTTGCCAAAGGCGGCGGGATAGTCGTCGGAAAGCACGCCCCTGGAGTAGTATTCGTTGTCCAGGAGCTCTTTGATCAGTTCCCAGACCCTGACGCCGGCCGGATCGGTGAATCGCAGGTCGGACTCATGGTTGACATCGAGGCCGCGCAGGAAGAGATCGACCGAGCCTTTAACGCCAAAGGTCCTGATGTAGAGGTGCTGGGCCCAGTGACCGCCGGGCCATGCGTTCTTGGCGCCGATCAGGACTGGCGTGACTCCGGCATGCTGGAACGTATGGCAAGCGTCGGTGAAGGCGCTCCAGGTGGTCAAGGTAGCGGGGTCGACGCCGTGCTCGTCGAGGATGCCGGCGTTGTAGTATATGAGGTTGGCAACGGTCATGGCCCATGGCGCGCCCCAGTAGCGGCCCTTGTAGAGGACCGAATCGAGGGCGTCGGGGTAGATGGCTCCCTTGCTCTCTTCGACCACGTCGGTCAGGTCCAGGAGCTGGTCGGCCTCAATGAAGGCGGAAAGCGCGCCGGGACCGGCGTCGGTCTGCAGGAAATCGGGCACGGCGCCACCGGCGAAGGCGGTCTTGGTGGCCTGTTCGTAGGCCAGGCCGGAGAATCCGCTGTGAGTGACGTGGATGCCCGGGTTAGCGCTGTTGAAGCTTTCGACGATTTCGTCCATCGCGCCCAACCAGGGGACGGTCGCCATCTCGGTCCACATTTCAAGTTCGGCGACCATCTCGTCAGGCTGGTCTGCCGACATGTCGCCGGAGTCTGCGGGCGCGGCAACGGGGGCGCAGGCTGCCAACAGGCCGACACCAGCCGCGCCTGTGGCGGCTCTCAGAAAACTTCTTCTACTCAGTTTGTTCATTGCTTTCTCCTCAGTAGTGGGGAGGTTCAGTAATAGATATAGACTGCCCAACTGCATTCTGTTTCAATACAGTCAAGGACGTCAGAACATCCAAGCGCTCCTGCCGGCCCAAGTGGTTAGAGAATTGCCTGGCATGTCCGAGGGAGCACTTTGAGGACTGCCTGCGGTCAGAAAGTCAGGTCAAGTTGGAACGGGTCAGGGCCACCGATTCTGTGAGCAACGGTGAGAACAGTTGGTTCGGAGAATTCACAGCGGCCATGAACGGAACCGGCAGCGCTGGGATACCAGGGGCGAATCGCCCCCGGTCCCGGGTTCATGACGTATTCGCACAGTGATGCTAGTTGTACTTATCGATGATTCGCTGGACTTCGGCTTCGGCGGCGGCCATGAGTACGCCCAAGTCCTCATCGGTATGCACGGCCAGGTCCCACAACTCGTACATGGATTGCTGGGCCTCTTGCGCGCCTTTGAATAAGGCCCAGAAGCGCGTGTTGGTGGCGTAGGCGGGCATTTCCCCGGCGACCTGCATGAACTCCTTGCCAGCGATCGCATCGAGCCAGCGCTGGTCGGCGAAGTGACTCTTGGTGAAGGGGAAGTAGCCGGTCTCGAGGCAGAATTCGAGATAGGGATCCCCGAGCGCCCACCACTCGGAGAACTCGTAGGCGGCGGCTTCGCGATTCTTGTCGTCCTGGACAGGCATCCACAGCTCTTTGTCGTACCAGGGGGTTGCGGTAATTTGATGCACGGGATGGCTGGGTGTGTAAAGGGCGCCAAGCCCACCTTCTCCGATCTGCTTCTCGAAGTCGAGCAGACCCCAGTTTCCGACTTCCTGGAATACGACTTTGCCGGAAACGAGGCCCTTTTCGGGCGGCTTCTCGGTGGCGGCCCCGCTGGCATAGGCGTCGCGCAAGTATTGGAGGGAATCGCGGACACCGTCGTTGTTGATAGTGGCTTTTGTGCGAGTTTCATCAACGTAGAGCTGGCCGGCGGTCCAGGGTAGATATTCCTGGATGGCGAAGTGCTGCCAGTAGGCGACGCCCCAAATATCAACCTCGTTGGAATCGAAGCCATCTTCATCAGGGCGCTTGCCGTTCACGTCGCGGGTAACAGCGACACCCCATTCGATAAGTTCATCCCACGTCCAGTCCTTGGGAGGCGGCTCCATTCCGGATTCTTCCAGGGCGGCGACGTTGTAGGCGAAGAGCACGACGACCTGTTCGTAGGGCATGCCCCAGAAGTAGCCGCCCACGGTCGGCGGGGCGTAGATGGCTTCAATACCATCGACAAAGTCGTCGAAGTCGACCCCGGCGGCCTCCATGTACTCCTGTTGGTTGACGATGAGGCCCTCGTCAATGGCCTGGATGACAGAGGTGTAGCCGGCCCAGAACAGATCGGGCGCCGTGCCGGCGGCGAGGTCAGCCTGCACACGGGACATCTCATAGCCAGTCTTGAGTTCCACCTGAACGTCCGTACCCGGAACCATCGAGTCGTAGCGTTCGAGGATCAGTCGCTGGTTGCCTCCGAGCATGTTTGTGTCCGGGTGCGGATAGGTATAAACGATCGAATAGCCTTCGGCGGCGGGCATGTCGCCGCTGTCGGACTCTGCGCCGGGTGCGGCCGCCGGCCCGCAGGCGGCCAAGAGGGCTCCGGCAGTCGTGACGCCGGACAAGGCAAGGAAGTCACGTCGGCTTACGGTGCGCTTGATCATGTTGATCTCCTGTGGGTGACAAGCGGTGGTGATCCTTCCAGGTTAAGACCAAAGAAAATGCATTCGGATACCGTCCGAGGGGAAACTGAAAACAATATAAAGTAAGGGATTGGGCGTGTCAAGTGTACGAAAATAGTGGATATGTCCTTGATCTGACGCTCGCTATTTGAACTGTGAAAGGTGCAAGATAGTTATGCCCCAGGAATGGAGGCCACTGAGTAATCCCTTCTGAGTCAGAAGATTCTTCTCTATTGACTGTTTTAGGGTGCTTGTCATCTCATGAACTGATGTTACAATCAGCCGATACCCACTTGCTTTACAAGACGTCAACATTCCGCTTGCCCAAACTCCGGCAGCAGGCGAGTCCGCACAGGGTTAGAGTTCACCATGTCAGCGACAACAGGTCACCACGTAGATTCGGCAACCATACAGGACGAACCTTCGGAAAGCAAGGAGTTTAAGACCCGAGAGGTGCTGACAATCGTCACGGGCCACTTCGTCCATGACATTTTCACCGCGTTTGTGCCGCCTCTACTTCCACTTATTCGCGAAAGACTGGCGGTCGACTATGCGGCGATTGGGGGTTTGGCTGTTTTTATGCAGGTTCCCAGCCTGCTACAGCCGTTCATTGGACATGCGGCCGATAGAATCAGTTTGCGTTACTTCATCATTCTGGCTCCGGCAGTGACAGCCACCGTGTGTAGTTTGTTGGGTCTGGCGAACAGTTATGTACTCCTGGCGCTTTTACTGTTTGTGGGAGGTCTGAGCTCTGCTGTCTTTCATGCGCCGGCACCGGCGATGATCGGGCGCATTTCAGGTAACCGAGTGGGAACCGGAATGAGTTTCTTCATGGCGGCCGGGGAGCTGGGGCGCACTGTGGGGCCTCTGTTGGTGATTGCAGCCGTCAGCTGGTTTGGGCTCGAGGGGATATGGCGGGCGGCAGTGTTTGGATGGCTGGCTTCAGTTTTCCTTTACTGGCGACTGCGCGGGGTCTCGGCGCGGCCTGCGCAGGGCAGGTTGCTGTCCCTGCAACAGTTGTTGCCGGCTGCCCGAAAAGTTTACCCTCCTCTGCTCTGGATCATGGCTGCCCGTGTCTTTATGTCGATTTCGATGACAACCTATTTGCCGATTTTCATGCAGGATGTGAAAGGGTATGAGTTCGAGATTGCGGGATTGTCGCTGACGCTGTTGGAAGGGGCGGGTGTGCTGGGCGCCCTGACTATGGGTACAGCCAGCGACTGGTTGGGACGTAGAAAGATCCTGATTGTCCTGTTTCTTGTGTCGCCCGTACTCTTTTTGGTGTTTCTCAACAGTTCCGGCTGGATGCTCTTTGCATTCTTGTTGCCGCTGGGATTTACGATGTTGTCGCCATCGGCCGTGTTGTTGGCAGTTGTGCAGGACAGTTTTCGACAGAATCGGGCCTTGGCCAACGGTCTCTTCCTGATGGCCAATTTCGTTATCCGGTCGCCTGCGCTGTGGTTGCTGGGCAGCGTAGCGGACAGGTTCGGGCTTGAGAACGCGTTCCTGATGAGCGGATTGATCGCCTTTGTTGGCGTTCCTGCGATACTGAGGCTGCCGGAGCGCAGCAGGGAAAACGGGGTATAACGGCTTGTTGACTGTGGTGGCGTTCCTATCTTGGGCGCAGAATTCAGTACAAGAGTTGCCAGAGGCGGGGCAGGAAGATGATCAGGCCGGCAACGACGCTGCCCAAAGCCGCTACCAGGATCGCGCCGGCGGCCGTGTCCTTTGCAACTTTGGCGAGTGAATGCGGTTCGGGAGAGGCGAGGTCCACCAACGCCTCGATGGCGGTATTGAGTAGCTCCAGGCCAATGACCACTGCGATCAGGGTAACGACCAAGGCCCACTCTGTTCGGCTTATGCGGAGAACAAACCCGGCAAGGACGACAGCGACAGCGATCGTGCAGTGAATGCGGAGATTGCGCTGGCTGCGGATGGCGTGGTGCACTCCGGCAAGAGCGAAGGCGAGACTCTGCCAGAAGGTCCGAGTGCGGGCAGGCGGCTTCATCTACCAGTCCGGGGTGGTCAGCCGGGGCGTAAGGTCATCGACGGTCAGTGAACTAAGGATCTCGGACTGTTTGTACCACATTTCTGTCTGCCGCACGGGTGTGTCATGGTCAAAACCAAGCAGGTGCAGCGTACCGTGGACAACCAGGAGTTGCATCTCGGCGGCAAGTGAATGGCCGTATCGCTCGGATTGGCGAGAGGCGTACGGGAAGGCCAGCAGAAGATCGCCTAGTTCGGAAGCCAGCTCGGCGGCCAGTGTGTCGGGCATCTCGGAAGAGATCGGTGATCCTTCCTGGACGGCGAAGCTCAACACATCGGTCGGGGCATCTTGCTGGCGGTAGATGCGGTTGTAGCGCCGCATTTCGTCGTCGTCCACCACCTGAATTGACAGGGAGAGCTCGTCCCTCTCACAGGCGCGCAGTGTCGCCCGTGCTGCTGCCGCCAGCCAGGCATCTTCCACGCACGCCTGAAACCGTTCATCGATTTGAATTAGAATCTGCGCGTTCGTCATTGGTGGCGAAAACCGGAGGCGGTGATCATGCCGCTTACCGCTCAAGCAGGCGGCAGGTTGCGGACCGCAAAAGGGTTGACTTCAGCCGACGTCACATGGGGTATAATTATACCTCTGGACTTTGACGGGGCAATTTCATGTTGAACAAGGATTGCCTCCGCTGGAACGAAAGAATCTGAACGGGAGCAGAGAGGTCGGTAGGTAGGAGGCCAAGTACTCCGAGCCGCCAACCGAAGGCATTCAGAGACATGTTTTTTGATCGAGCCAAAATCCATGTGCAGGCGGGTGCTGGAGGCAACGGCATTGTCGCCTTCCGCCGCGAAAAATTTGTGCCCATGGGAGGGCCCGCGGGCGGGAACGGCGGACGGGGCGGGAATGTTTATATCTTAGCCGACACCAGGATGAACACGCTGCAACGGTTTCGGAGACAGGTCCATTTCCGTGCCGAACGCGGTAAGCATGGCGGCGGCACCAAGAAAGCAGGCGCGACCGGAGAGGACCTGTTGATCTCAGTGCCGGTGGGGACAATCGCGCGCATCGCTGAAACTGACACGGTCGTAGCTGACCTGGTACGGGATGGGCAGCAGGCACTGGTCGCCAGGGGAGGTCGCGGGGGTAGAGGAAACGCTGCGTTCAAAAGCGGGCGCAACAGGGCACCGCGACTATCTGAAAATGGTGAAGTGGGGGAAGCGCGCTGGCTGGAGCTGGAACTGAAGATCGTGGCCGACGCAGGGATCGTAGGGGTGCCCAATGCAGGCAAATCGACTCTGTTAAGCGTCATCAGCCAAGCTACCCCCAAGATAGCCGACTATCCGTTCACTACGGTTGTTCCCAACCTGGGTGTAGCGGAAGTGAGTCATGTCCAGGTCGTGTTTGCGGACATTCCCGGCCTGTTGGAGGGCGCGCACGATGGCGTTGGCCTGGGACTGGAGTTCCTGCGTCATATTGAACGCAGCCGTGTATTGGTCCACCTGCTGGACGGAACGAGCCCAGATCCCGCTGGCGACTATGAGGTCATCAACCAGGAGATGATGCTTTTCAACCCGGCTCTGGCAAAGCGACCCCAGATGATCGTTCTCAACAAGATCGATCTGCCACAGGCGCGGGAAATCTTGCCGCGCCTGCAGCAGAAGCTGGCCGGCACAGGCAATCCTTTCTTCGCCATCAGCGCGGTGACCGGGGAAAACGTGCAACAGCTCCTGTACGAGGTCAAGGCACAGTTGGAGAAGCTGCCTGCGCCGGTAGGGGCGGAGGAGGTGGAAGAGTTGCCGACGCTTTCGCCCGTGGAAGACGAACGCTCATTTCAGGTCACCCGTTTGGAGGAGGAGCTGTGGCTGGTGGAGGGGGTTGCAATCGAACGGGTAGCACAGATGACCAACTGGGACTACTACGAGTCCGGATTGCGGTTCCAGCGCATTTTGGGGGCGATGGGGATATCAGCTGCCTTGCGAGAGCAGGGCGTTCAGGACGGCGATACTGTACTGATTGGCGAAGTCGAATTGGTATGGGGATTCGAAAACGCGCTGGGAGAGTGACGGCGAAAGCGGCGGACGGACGACTGCAGAATTTGAGCCGCCCTTTGAAACATCAGCGATTGGGCAAGAACGCCTGGCGTGCGCCCCGTGACAGTTAATTGTGACCACCTAAAGGATGCATTCAGAAGACAGTCTCAGCGGCAAACGGATTGGAGTCTTCGGAGGCACTTTCGATCCGATACATATAGGACATCTGATTCTTGCCGAGGAAGCCCGACATCAGCTGCGGTTGGACCAGATCGTACTGGCGCCGGCCGGAGACCCGCCGCACAAGCCGGACAGTCCCGTTTCGCCCTTGCATCATCGGCTGGCGATGTGCCGCCTGGCGGTTGCGGACGGCAAAGGGTTCAGTATCAGTCTCATTGACGCAGAGCGCCCCGGTCCTCACTACACTTCGGACATGCTGCGGCTTCTCCGCGAGAGGGCCGGGGCGGAGACGCAACTCTTTTTTCTGATGGGGTTGGACAGTTTGCGGGATCTGCCGACCTGGCATGAGCCTGAATGGCTGGTGCACAACTGCCGGCTGGTTGCTCTACGCCGTCACGATGTGAAGATCGACTGGGCCAGCCTGGAAGCGGAACTACCCGGGGTACGAGAACGTGTTATCGTGCTGGACATGCCCGAATTGGATATTGCCAGCAGCGGTCTGCGGGAACGGGTTCGGGCGGGCCAGCCGATTCGTTTCCAGGTGCCCCGCGAGGTTGAACGCTACATTAGTGAACAGGGATTGTACCGGTCGTAGGAATAGAGGTGCGAATCGCAGGAAACTATCTTCTCTGAAACGCCTTCCCTTGTGGTTCAGTCGTGGGTCACGAAGTCATGCGGCGCGGCATTGAGAATCGGCGCCGCACGGAGTTCGACACCCAGTTGCTCCAGCGCCTTCAAGAACTGATCGTCTTCGATTGTGCTGACCTGTTCATATGTCAAATTTTTGAGCAGTTCGACACTTACATGCTTTGAACTGGCCGGTTGCGTGACTTCCAGATCGGGGGTCACTCCCTGACCCTTAATCAGATTGCCATCGGGTGTGAGCCAGTTGGTCACCCCCAGGAGAATGGCTGATCCGTCGCTGAGGCCAAACTGGTTGAGCACGGTTCCAGTGCCATAGGTTGTCTCACCGATCAGAAGGGCGCGTTTATTTTCCTTGAGGGCGCCGGCGGTAATTTCGCCGGCGCTGGCAGTGCCTTTGTTGATCAGCACGACCAGCGGCAATTCCCTGGCATAGCCCAGGCCACGTGAGCGATGGACGGTCTGATTCTGATTCGCGTCCGTTTCGATCAATATCAGATCGCCCTTGGGCAGAAACTGGCTGTTGGCCTGAATGGCCTGTTGCAGAAATCCACCCGGATTATTGCGCAGATCCAAGATGATGCCCTGGTTGGATTGAGCTCCTGAAATCTCGCGAAGAGCGGATTCCAGTTCCCTGTCCACACTGGCGGTAAACTGCGAAATCTGGATATAGGAAATGTCGGTGTTGGGAATCGGGCTCCAACTCACGCTCGGCACCTCAATCTGGGCGCGAGTGATCAAGACCTGTAACGGTTCCTGGACTTCGGGGCGGCGAACGGTCAGGACGACCTCGGAATCAGCCGGTCCGCGGACGAGGAAGATAACCTGGTCTAGCGATTTTCCATCGACCGGCTCACCATCCACTTCCAAGATTACGTCCCCGGCCAGAATGCCCGCCTGTTCGGCGGGGGAGCCGTCAATGGGAGCTACGATCAGGACTTCGCCCTCTTCCATGGAGACATAGGCGCCGATTCCTTCGAAGGAGCCTTCGAGGCTGGTCTGGTGCAACTTTACAGCATCGGGGGAGAGGAAAGTTGTGTGGCCCTTATCCCCAAGAGAGGCGAGCATTCCTTCAATGGCGCCGTAGGTCATAGCGGTAAAGTCGACCCGCTCGCGGTCGACAAAGTGGGCGACGACGTAATCCCAGGCCTCCCAGAAGACGATGAACTGGGATGGACGTTGCTCGGCAGCCATTGCTGACCGGATAGAGAATCCGGAAATGTTGCCGCCGACAAATGCCAGCGCCATCAACCAAAAGACCACTGCAGACAGGGCAACCCGTCTCGTATATCTGTTTCGGGCCGGTCGTATCATGCCTTGGGTTCCGTATATGCGCTCTTCGAGCCATGCCCTTAAAGATTATGCATGACAGGTGCGTACAGACTCAAGATTTTTTAATGCAACATTAAAAAGTATCAGTTATGCACACGGTTTTGGCAAGTATGGAAGGGGTTCCCAGCCTACGCTGGGACTACGGCCTGCCTATGTTTTTTGTCCAAACTTGGGCCAACCTAGATCGACATACGAGGACGCCGAGATAAAGAGAAAAAATGTGGTAGTGGGAAGGAGGGCAATCGGAGAGATCGTCGCTGAGGGGCAGTTGGGTCCCGTTTTGAGGCGGAATGGCTCTATCCCAGACGGGGACCTTTTCCAGGCTACTACAAAAGAAACTGTCCCTTGATCGGAGCAGTGAACCCGACAGCCCGATCAAGGGACAGTATTAAATCTGTGTTCAGGAGTGGCGAGGACTTCCTTTTTCAAGCCCGTCGCGCCCGAGTTAAATGAACCAGGGCCTCACTGCGGCACAGTTGGGCCGGCAGCAATTGGGTTTTGAAACAGAACTGCCTCACGCACCCAAAAGACTGGGGCAAACCGCCGACGACTGCTCACTCAAGTAGTGTATTCGGCAGCGCCGACGGTTGCGAACCCCTTGCTTCGCTTACGCCTAGTTCATGCTGAGCGAAATCGAGCCAGAGTCCTGAGCAACACTTACGCTGGCCGGGAGCATGATGTTCTGGGCCAAGACAGCGTTGATCTGCGCGTTGACCGGAGCGAGCAGAGCTCCACCGACAGCCATGCCACCGGCGCCGGCCGACTGGAGATCTACCATCAGATGACCATCGCTCACCATCAGGTTGCCGACGAGGTCAAGCGTGTTGCCCATCATGCTTACGCCGTCCTTCAGGGTGACGCGGAAGTGCATCGCATCGGGCTCAATCCAGACCATTACGGAATCGATTGGCTGATTCGGGCCACTGTTGGCTTCGAGAGCCTTGGTCACGTAGCTGCTGAACTCAGATTCGCTCAGCATGACCTCGCCCATGACAATTCCGCCCATCAGGGCATCCTGGGCCGACAGGGCCGCCTCGTGGGAGATTTCGACGTCCCGGTCGGGCGGAGCGGCAGGCGCGGTGCACGCACTAAGGACTACCAGCAGCAGAGACAGTACAACGAGTGAGATGAGTGGGGTTCGTTTGTTCATGGTTCTGTTGCTCCTTGAGAGAATTGGGTTTAGGGAACTTTACTCTTGATCTCATCATAAATTGATAGACAAACAATTAAATGATGACCGCGGGCTATATGGTCTCACAAGAACAGAGCAAGTGCAAATCCGAAAAAAGCGTGGTAGCGACCTCAGGATCGACTCTTTAACTGACCTAATCCGGGTGGCTCATAGGGATCTGCGACTCTATCTTCTCACAAGAACAGATCTTGTACAAGTCGGAAAAAACTTGGGGCGCCTCCGTGCACGGGCCACGTTTGCCGCAATCTGACAGGCTCCTGAAGTCGCGGGCTTGCTTCTGCCAACTCTTTAATGAATGTGTGGTCTCCACAGGAGTCTGGCGCCGGGGTGCGCCAAGGGAGAGTTACTCTGGCACAATAATACACTTGACTGGCAAGGGTGTCAAACCTGAAAAACGTGAAGTATAAGACAAAGTCAAGTTTTATTCTTGAACGTTTGCTGCTGTGTCATCCCGAAAGCGACAGACCGACCGCGAATCCAGCGTTTCAGCCTTAAGTCGTGAATTGAGTGCCGTCTCGAAGCGGTTCAGGATCCAGAGCAGTTCTGTCCGGCTTCAAGACTCTTAGTTTGGAGGTACGAATCAAACGGTCTCACTTCACTTGGAGAATTCCGGTTCACATCTGGGTGTGAGCAAGCGGGTCCTCACGGGATTCCCACCATTACTCTTCGGTTTCCTCCAGCATATTGACACCTGCCAGTTCTCTGTCAAGAAGGTACAACCCGGGCTTGAAGTCTCCAATCAGCCGAAGCTTTTGCACCAGGTCGTCCACAAGCTCTTCTTCCTCCACCTGCTCATCGACAAACCATTGCAAGAAACTATCGGTGGCGTAATCACCTTCCTGGCGGGCAAGTTTGACGATGCGGTCAATGGATGCAGTCACTCTCTGCTCCTGCCTCAGCGCGCCTTCCATAACCTCCTGCGGTGAACCGAAGCCCCCTTCCGGTACGGGGACTGCGAAAAGCTCGACGCGGCCTCGCCGGCTGTGAATGAACTTGTAGATCTTCATGGCGTGGGCCATCTCTTCCTCGGCATGGTTAAAGATCCACTCCGAGAATCCCTTGAGTCCCAGGCCTTCAAAGTAGTCGGCAGCTGCCAAGTATGTGTAATGTGCCTGCAGCTCCATATTGATCTGTTGATTCAGGGCGTTCTGGACTTTCTCGACAAACATGGGGATTTCCTTTCCAGATGTAGTGCTGAATGCGGACAGTGAACCAAGGCATGTCGGGCCAGTCACACGGTGTCTGTGTCGCTGCTTCACTTGACAAGAGAGCCACCGGCATCAGCACTTTGACTGGACTCGATGAATGCTTCTATGTGTTAGCGGGTTAATGGGAGGCCATTCGCCGGCCGATAATCTCGATTGCGGGCATCGAGGAAATCATCGATCTCCAAGCGGTGATATCCATCACATCCGGTTTTCGACCATACTGCAGTCGCCCGGATATTCAATTTCGATTGTGATGTGGGTCAGATGCAGACCGTCCAGCTCTTCGCGCGCCCGCTGTTTAATCTCTCGAATCTCGTCCTGGTCAGCTGTCTGGCTGACGACGAGATGGGTGGACAGCACGTGATGGTCGCCGTCGAGCGACCAGAGATGGGTATGGTGGGAGTCTTCGACGTCGTTAATGTTGCGCAGGCGCTGATCCAGGTGCGACAGGTCTACTCCTTCCGGAGCCGCCTGCAAGAACAGTTCGGCCGTCTTTTTCAGGTGCCCCAGCACTTTGTAGAGGATGTAAAGAGTGATGAGGAGGGACAGAATGGAGTCCAGAATGTACAGCTCGACGAAGAGAAGTGTAATGCCGACGATGAGGACCGCCACCCAGCCGAGTACGTCTTCCAAAAGGTGCCACATGGCGACCTTGGCGTTCATGGTGCCGCCGCCTTGCAGGCGCCACACGGCCGCGCCATTTACCGCTATGCCGCCAAGCGCCAGCAGAATCATGCCAGGAGCGTTGGTGGCTTCAGGACTGAGGAGGCGCGGAATTACTTCCGACAGAACAAGTAGCCCGCCAGCGATGAGGACGGCAGCATTGATAAAGGCGGCGAGCAGAGATAGGCGCCCGTACCCATAAGAGTAGCGCGCCGGCGCTTCCCTTGCGGCGTGATTCTCAAGCCCCCAGGCCATGCCCAGCGCGATGGAGTCGCCGAGGTCGTGCAAGGCGTCGGACAGAATGGCCACGCTGTTGGTTAGGTATGCGCCTATGATCTCAATGACAGTGAACCCCAGATTGAGGAAGAACGCGGTACGCAGGTTGGCCGAATCCCCGTGATGGTGGTGATGGGCATGACCGTGGTTGTTGCCGTGCACATGGCCGTTATTGTCGTGGTGTTCCTGATAGTGACTGTGCCCTTGACCCATCTGACCCCCTGAACCGCAGAGTAGTACGCGATACGGACGGCGCTACTCCCATCTGAAGGACAATGTTGCACCAGTCTGGCGGTTTTTGCCAAAAGCAGATGTCACTCTTTCCCGACAGTCCCAGCGGGCGGCGATGCTGAGTCTGCCGGGCTCCCCGCGCGTAGAGTCCGACCCGAAGGAAATTGTCAGTCACCGGTAGTCTCGGGCGCGGCCCGGGCGGTCTTCCGAATCCTGGCGTCGTACTCTTCGAGCTGCAGATAGGTCAGGTAGAGCAGTAGCACCAGCTTTACGCCTTCCAGAGAGACGTAGTAGGAGTGGAAGGATCGTTCCGGCACCTCTAACCCGTGGATTATCGCAACGGTGCGGGCGTCAAGTACGGTATATGGGAGGGCGGTCTGCATTGCAAGCAAAACGCCGATGAGGAATGTAAGTACGCGAATCCGCCGAGGCCAGTCTGCTAGCAGGATAGTCGCTATGATAGTGGTGGCTAGTCCTATTTCCCGTGCATTCAGTGCATGAAAGACAAGATGGCCGATTTCGAGAGCGACAGGCAGTGTCAGCGATGGGGCCTGGAATTTAAGTGGCGTCGCCATGAAGCTGATGGCGAGTACAAACCCCGATCCAAAGCAAGGTTAGGACAAAGACCCGCTCCGATACGCGGGAAAGTAGCCTCTCTCCAAACGATATCATAGGCTAGGTTCTGTCACCTCAGAAGGCTGCGAAGGAAGTTCATCGCCTTCAACCTGATTGTGGGGCGAAACGTCGAGACTGCTTTTTTGCCCGACAGGCTACGGTTAGTAGGGCCGACGCGGAGAGGCAGGTGGCGTTCTTGTACTTGGGTAAGAGGCCGCATCCTTGCAGTAGGATAGGTTTCCCCGATGGGCAAGCTCCTGTAGGGTTGAGGCTGGACCGATGGCGCCTTACAACCGTCGGCCCAGCCGTGCAGTGAGCTGGGAGGTCGACCCGGTTGCGAGGGCTGGGCTGACGGCAGCTGCAGGAAAGAGGACATTGAGGAAATGTGCTCAGGTGAGATTTTTTTTCTCACCCCGTTGGTATACGCGGTTGGCCTTCCACCATCAGTTGAGGAATGGAGATATCACTTTCTGGGGCGGCGCGAGGCGACTTTGAGGGTCGTATTGCCCGCTGCCAGTCAGATCTATGTGGGGCATGACTTTATCAATCATTTCTACCAGCTGTAGAAAGTCCTCGACCGGCAACGTAAGTGACATTTTTCCAACGCACATGCGGCATCGGTTCGAATCTGCTCATGAAGCTGATCGTCGCTGTCAGACACCAACGGCGAAATATTATCGTAGGTGAAACTCAGTCCGGCCAGAATTCCTTTAATGTCGTGCAGGCGGCTAACGGCGATGAAGCTTTCCTGCTCGCTGTCAGTGCCAGTGACGAAGACAGATTCCTTCCGCTGTCCAAAATACTCGTTCATTGTGGGAATCATGGTGACGAGAGCGGTGAGAGCGTACTCAAGCGTCGGTTCCCAGGCTTCGATGGCGCCCTGCATTTCGATCGTGGCGTCGTTCAGTCCCTGGGTAGCGCCCAGAAGCATGTTGGCCTCAGGCGATGCTTCGCCTACGCTGATCGTGCCGTCGCCATCCATGTCGACCTTGAGGCCGGTGAACTCGGGATTCGTTCCCCAAAGCGTGGGTTCCAGAAGATTGTGGAAGAAGCTACCAGGGGACTCGTAAACGCGGCCGTCGGGCAACTCCAGGGTCCACTCCAGGGCCTTTTCCGGATCCTCAGAGCCAGGGGGGCCTGCGTCGATCCAGACATCGTAGTGGGCCAGCGAGGGAACACCGGCTACGATGCCCTCATCAAGTTCATAGTAGGTGCTGGCTTCGAGCCACAAGTCTCGCGCCTGAAGGACAAGAGCACTGATTTCATCCTGGTTATCGGCCCAAAGCTGTTCGTATGGGTCGGCATCGGAATTCGCTTCGAGAGCTTCCTGAACGAGATCGTAATATTGCTTCGCAACGTCAGCCAGGTTGGCGGTGGCGTCCTGCATCAGGTCCGCATTCTCCAATGCATATTCCTTTACGGCATTCAGGTCCACTGCCGGTGCGGAATCCATGGCTTTGCCCGAGGTTTGCGGTGCAGCTGGTACTGACTACACGACGCAGGAAGAAAGCGCCAGCATCAGAGCAATGCGAAGAAGCGATGTGAGATGCACTCGCACACGGGAGAGGCGGGGCGAGAGTGTTCGATGAAGCATTTGAGTGTGGTCTCCTGTGTAGGCTCGAAAAGATTCCCTTGACTGAAGCCAACGGCTGACATGCTCGATTGACTGGTATCAGTCAACAGAGCAAGGCGGACGCCGGCAATTCACGGTGAAGTGGCATTCGACTGAGCTGGAGCCCACCCAGTTGGCATTGGCCGGTGTCAAGGGGCGTGCTATACTGGAGACCAGTTCAGCCTGACGCTAAAGTGACGGCTGCGGCAACAGCCGTCACACATTCAGAGATTCGGGTTGGATCACCCCATAGAGGTCGGCCCCTGGTGGGCCGACTTTTCTTTATCCGCTAGCTAAGCGTCTTTCCGGTTGTCGATTCAGGTCGTTGCGCGGTCGTTGGACGGTGCGGTTGTGCGCCAAGCGCAACGGGTTCTCTTAGGATACTTTTTCTATGTCGAGTTTGTCGTCGAAGAGACGAGCAGCGCCAAGGCTGATCAGCAGAATCGTGACCGCCGCGAGCAGACCCAACAGGAGGACAAACTGCAGAAAATCAACAATCTCCATTGCAATCCCCTAAATCGCTGTTTAGACAGTTCGAGGGCGAGCGACAATGAAGAATAGTATAGCACCGCGATTTAAGGAGTTGGGCTGGGTTTTCGACAGGAATTGTCGCTGCAGGGGTGAATAGAAACGTACAGTTAAGGTTAACTGTCGATTTAACCTAGATTAACAGTCCACTAGAGTTCAGAACAGCGACATTTGACCGCTGTCCTCCTCTCCTGCAGGCCGCCCGACCGCGGGATTCCAGTCGGGTAGGGGCAGGTACTGGCCGATCCGGGCGAGCAAGCGGCGGACCGTTTCCGGAGCGTGGCCTTCGAAGGGGTTGTGGACGTAACAGAAGACGTCGGTGCCGTCTTTGAGCAGGTCGGCGATACGTTTGGCCCATCTGTCCAGCAACTCTTCCTGGGGACGCCGGATAAGCTTGTCGTCAGGAAGCGGTTCACGGTCGTTGCCGATGAGGCGCATGTGAAGGGGAAGACGTGAGTTTGTACTCTCGGCGGCGGCTTGCCAGTTGACAAATGTGTCGGGCTGGCCGGTACGTTCGACGACGACGAAACCGATTCCACGCTCCAGCAGGAAGCGGGCGAAGGCGGTGGTCATGAGATCGAAGGCGCGGACTTCGACGGACAGGGAAATCTCCGGAGCGCCGGCGGCGAGGCTGTCCACGAAGGCGGCCAGGCGGCGGCCGTCGCTGTTGCGGGAGAAGGTCGCTGGGAATTGAATGAGGCCTGGCGCCGCGGCTGAACCGAGCGAACGAAGGATGTCCAGATAGGCAGCCGTGGTCTGCTCGACATTCACCAGCCTCCTTTCGTGGGTGATCTCCCTGGGGGCTTTCAGAGAAAAAGTGAACCCCTCGGGTACGCTCTCGAGCCAGCGCAGCAGTGTCTTAGGCGTGGGCAGGGCATAGAAGCTTGTATTCGCTTCGACACTGTTGAAACGTCCGGCGTAAAAGCTGAGCTGCTGATCGGCCGGAGCTTGAGTGGGATAGAAGACGCCGCGCCAGTCGGGAAAGCTCCAGGAAGAGGTTCCAATGCGCAAGATTCCTGTTGATCCGGTCTTCATTCGCTTCTCTTTTGGGGCTCAGATGGACCTTGAACGGCCGAAAGGCAGCGTCATTTCACAGACGCAGTTCTCTTATGTGCAACATGCACAAAAACAGGTTTTCAAATTCATGCAGGATGGGCAGTGGAAACTGTCTCTCGATCGGGTATCCTTTTTCGTAATCGCTGGCTTGTGAGATTTCTGAGGCGCCGGCGCTGCGCTCGGAATGCGCAATGCTGTGTTGTTCAGTAGTGGAAGCACAGGCCCTTATGTTTGGATTGGCTCATCTGCGCCACGGATTACGCGGGCTGCATTCAAAGCCAGGGGAGCGGCCGCCGCGGCATGTGTGGAGGAGATGGGCAGTATTATTTCAGGTCTCACTTGAGGAAGGAGAACTTTTCGATGTTACTGCTTGTACGTGCTGTAAAACACGGCTCGAAGTTGCGGGCGATACCGCTCGCCGTTCTTGGGCTGCTTGTCTTCGCCCCCTCTGCATTCGCCCAGGATGCGGCGCCGTTCACGACGGATGAAGTTGCCTATTCGATTGACAACTTGATCTTGTTTGTCTCTGCGGTGCTGGTGCTGTTTATGCAGGCTGGCTTCGCAATGGTCGAGGCGGGTTTCAATTCGGCCAAGAATACCGTGAACATTATGTTCAAGAACATCATTGACCTGGCAAGTGGTGTTTTCTTCTATTTCCTGATTGGTTACAGCATCATGTACGGTGCGCCTTTGCTCGGGGGATTCCTGGGATTTGGTGGGTTCGGAGTCTCGATGGAAGCGCCGGCAGCGGTAGCTGGTAACCTGAACCCCCAAGTAGACTTTCTGTTCCAGGTGGTCTTCGCGGCGACGGCGGCCACGATTGTATCTGGCGCCGTAGCTGGCCGCATGAAGATATCGGGCTACTTGATCTACAGTATCGTCCTCACCGCCATTATCTACCCTGTAAGCGGCTATTGGAAATGGGGTGGAGGTTGGTTGGACCAGATGGGTTTCTATGACTTTGCCGGATCGTTGGTTGTTCATGCCGTGGGCGGTTTCGCTGCCCTGGCTGCTGTCATCGTGCTCGGCCCCCGCATCGGACGGTTTGGCGGCGGTTCGACCAATCCGCTGCCGCCCAGCAACATGGCGATGGCTGCCCTGGGCGTCTTCATCCTGTGGGTTGGCTGGTACGGTTTCAATCCGGGAAGTCAGCTTGCCTTTACGGGTGCGGTGAATACGGATGCGGTCATGCTGATCGCGACCAACACTACGCTGGCAGCTGCAACAGGAACATTGCTGGCAATGATCTACGGTTGGGTAAAAACAGGCAAGCCGAACCTGAGCTACACGTTGAACGGTGCGTTGGGCGGTCTGGTCGGCATCACGGCGAACTGTGATTCCGTTAACAATGTTGAGGGACTGATCATTGGCGCTGTGGCCGGCGTGCTGGTGTGCGTAGGCATGGAGGCGCTGGAGAACTTCAAGATCGACGATGCGGTCGGCGCGTGGCCGGTACACGGGCTGTGCGGAATCTGGGGCGGGATTGCCACCGGTATCTTCGGAGGCTACTCCATCGTTGCGCAGATCGTAGGTTCGATCGCGATTCCTTTGTGGGCGTTCGTTGCGGCCTACATTCTGTTCACGGTCATCAAGGCGCTGGGTGTGTTGCGCGTCTCTCCGGAAGAGGAGCAGGCGGGTTTGGATTTGTCCGAGCATGGTGTGGGCGCATATCATCTGGCTGGAGAGGAACCCGCCTGAGTGGCGGTCCATTAGAAAAGGTGCAACTGCCCAGTTGATGTTCTGCACCGTGTGAGCTCAGGGCGGAATCCGGTTCCGCTCCACGCAATTGAATAGAATACTGAAAGGAGCGTCCCTCTCGCGGAGCAAAGATGGCGAGAGGGACGTTTTTTTTGTCATCGGCCGTTAACGGTAGTCGAGTCGATAAAGAGGTTCTTTATTGATTATAACTGCTAAGCCATGTTCTGTGTGTGCTGTGTGCGGTCTGTCTGGGGGAATGTACCGTGAGTATTTCTGTAGTGGGCTTGCGATGGTCATAGCGGTGAACGTTGGGTATGTATGGGAGTTTCCTCGCCTGTCTTGCCTGC
>JAJEDI010000064.1 GCA_022821585.1 Caldilineaceae bacterium | reverse complement strand
GCCGCCGCGCGCCCACAACCCCAAATTCGCCCCCCACCCGCTCCGGCGGGTACCGGCGCGGGGGGTTGGCGGGGGCGGCGCCCCCGCACAAGGGAGGCCCGAATAGGCCCGACCGCCCAAAAGCAAGGAGAGAGTAAAGAGGAGTGAGAAGAGTGTAACACCTTTCGCCATGCTGGATCATGAGCGCCATGGGGTAAGGACTCAGCAGTCACCAACAGAGATTCAATACAGACAAGGAAGAAACAATGCAAGAGAAGGGTCTCGTAAACAAGACACGTTCCACGGGGCGTGGTCCAACCATCTGGCTGGCCGGGCCGCCGGCGGATCTGGAGGAGTTTATGCCCTTGGGAATCGAGGGCATTGTCACCAACACGGTGGTGCTGAATCAGTACGCCAAGCCGTATGGCAGCGTCATCGCGCTGATCGAGGCTTATCTGGAGATGACCGACAAGCCGGTTGTCATGGAGATTGACGGCCATACGGTCGAGGAGCTGCTGGCGGTGGGTAAGGTCTTCACTGACATGTCGCCGCAGATCATTCTCAAGATACCATGCACGCTCAACGGGCTCAAGGCGTTCAGCATACTCAGACAGGAGGGGGTCGAGACGTATTGCACTACGGTCTTCTCACTGACGCAGGCTGCGGCGGTCGCTCAGGCCGGCGTCGACCATATCCTGCCCTTTTGCGACCCGGTGCGCGAGATGGGGGGCGACCCGACCAGGCTGATCCGCGAATGTGCGGCCATGTTCAGGGGGTGGGACGACCGGCCTTACATTATGGCTGCGCTCGTGCGCTCGGTGGAGACTGCATACGCAGCATTTCGCGACGGCGCGGATGAGCTGGTCACCATGTGGACGGTCTACCGCGATATGCTGGAGCATCCGCTCACCGACCACTGGAACAAGGTCTTTCTGGACGAGTGGATTGACATGCACGGTAGCGGACTGCTGGCCGGCGTTCCCGTGGAGGACCACCATAGCTGAGGGTAACGCCGGCAGGAATGCACCGTTGCAAAAAAACGGTATTTCAGTACAATTGTGCGTGACGACGTGAATTGCAGAAGGAAGCTCTCAGAGAGGGTGGAACCCGGCGACAAGCAAAAGGAGGAAAGTCGTGGCAGACATTAGCGCTGAACGAGAGGGCTTGATGGATGGCATGCCGCGCGACGAGCGCGGATACTGGCAACCGGAAGGTCAAAAGTTGCCCAACCCGGTTTTCGCGTGGCCGCCCGAGCCGATGAAAGTGGCGAAGTGGCTCTGGAATTACTTGTTTCCCTGGCATCTGATTTACATGGTCCTGGCAGCGTTGACGGTTATCTACCTGCAGCCGGAGATGTCGCGCATGACCACGTTCAAAGCGGACTGGATCGCGTATATCTTCGTGCGCAACCAGATCATGTTGATCGTATTTGTCAGTGCGTGGCACGTCTGGCTGTGGGCGCGGAAGAAGCAGGGATTCCAGTTCAAGTACACGCCGGACTGGATGGCGAAGGGTAAGAAGCAGTTTCTGGGCGGCAACCAGTTGTTCGACAACATCTTCTGGAGTTGTGTCAGCGGCGGCACGATTTGGACTGCGTACGAAGTGGTAACGCTTTGGCTATACGCGAATCAGTACATTCCCTACCTGGACCCGCGCGTGCATCCGGTCTGGTTTGTCCTCGTCATGCTGGCGATACCGATGTGGCGTCTGTTTCACTTCTACTGGGTACATCGGTTTCTGCACTGGCCGCCGCTCTACAAGGCGGGGCATTATCTGCACCACCGCAACATAAATGTCGGTCCGTGGTCCGGGCTGTCGATGCACCCGATCGAGCACATCCTCTACTTCAGCTGCGCTGCTATTCACTGGATCATCCCGTCACATCCGATTCACGTGGTGTTCAACCTGCAGCATGCAGGGCTGACGCCGGCGCAGGGTCATGCGGGATTCGAGGCGGTCATCGTCAACGGCAAGTACAACCTGGCCGGGGCATCCTATTTCCATCAGTTGCACCACCGCTACTTCGAGTGCAACTACGGCGAACCGGACATGCCGTTCGACTACTGGTTCGGCACCAGCCACGATGGCTCGGACGAGGCACACGAGGAGATGCGGGCGAAGCGATTTGCCCAGCACAAGATTCGAACCTCGGCTGTGTAGGACTGGGCGCAACCGGGTCGACCACCAACTTGATTTCTAACTGACGGAGATTTCGGATGTCCCAACCCACGCGGATCGGGATCGTTGGCTGCGGCAGCGTGATGCAGCGCCCCTATATGCGGCTTATCCAGCCGATGCGGGCGACAGGCAACGTCGACGTTACCATTGCCTGCGACATCAGGGAGGCTATCCAGCCGGTTGTCCAGGATGTCTTAGGCATAGACCGTTTTACGACCGACTATGAGGAGGTGATCGACTCGGACGTCGACGTTGTGATGGTGCTGACTTCGATGCTCGAGCATGGCCCGATCACGCGGGCGGCGCTGGCGGCGGGGAAGCATGTCCTGGTAGAAAAACCGATGGCGGTGACGCTTGAGGAAGCCGCAGAGATCGTTGAAATGGCCCGGAGCAGTCCGGGCCTTCTCGTTTGCGCCCCCCATGTTGTCCTGAGTAACACTTACCAGACGATGTGGCGTCACATTCAGCGGGGAGATATTGGCAAGGTGTTGATGGCGCGCGCCCGCTACGGTCATTCCGGGCCTGATTGGAGGCCGTGGTTTTACCTGGAGGGAGGCGGGGCGCTTTTCGACCTGGGTGTTTACAACATCACCTGCCTGACCGGCTGGCTGGGTCCAGCGAAGCGCGTGATGGCGATGACCGGTGTGGCGATTCCCGAACGCGTTGTCGGCGGCGAGATGATGCGGGTCGAGGCAGAGGACAACGCCCACGTGTTGATCGATTGGGGCGAGAATGTATTCGGGGTTGTAACGACAGGTTTCACGATGCAGAAGTACCGAAGCCCCGCCCTCGAAATCTATGGCAGCCAGGGAACAATCCAGATGACGGGCGACGACTGGGCGCCAACCGGATATGAACTGTGGCGCAACAACGTCGGCGCGTGGCAGATTCATGAAGGCACGGACCGGAGCTGGACGTGGACGGACGGCATACGCCATTTGATTGAGTGCATACAAGAGGGCACGACGCCGATTGTGCAGCCGGAGCACGCGTACCATGTGTTGGAGATCATGATCAAGGCGCAGGAGTCTGGCCGCGACGGGCAGTCTAAGGAGCTTGGGAGTACGTTCACGCCGCCTACTTTCGAGGAAGAGGAGGAAGAGGAAATAGCGGAGCACCTTGTCCACGACTGGACGCAGCGCTGATGAGCTATTCGGCCTCGCCGCGACCTACATTCGACGGCCCGGCGCATATCCCTAATGAAACGGTGACGCGTCACCTCTGGGGCGACGAGGAGTCGGGGGAGGTGGCCGACTGGATATACGTCTCCAGCAGTAAGATCCATCAGTTGGTATTCGGCCTTCCTCCCGGCGGGGCATTTCGGCACTCGGACAACTACCGTACCATCTTTGCCGCCGACGAGGTGCTGTACGTGCTCAGCGGCGTGATGGTGCTGAACAATCCTGAGACAGGAGAAGTGCATCGCGTGGTGCAGGGCGAAGCGGCCTTTTTCCGCCGCGACACGTGGCATCACGCTTTCAACTTCAGCGTTGAGCCTCTGCGGGTCATCGAGTTCTTCGCGCCGCCGCCTTCTCAGGGCACGTCGGGGTCATACGCGCAGACGAAGCCGAATCTGACATCGCCAAAGTATTCTCAGGACCAGTGGATGGGCCGCTGGCCAAAAGCACAAGCGCAAGCCGCGGAGAATTTCACGATCCGGCCGGTACGAGACGGGGATCTTCTGTGGCGACTGGAAGGGGCAGAGCAGCAGATGCTGGTGGGAATTCTGGCGGCGACGGAGCATCTGACTGTGGGGAAGATGCAATTGATGGCGGGGCAGCGCAGTGATATCGAGGTGCATGCCGGCGATGAGAGTTTATATCTCTTGGAGGGCAGTCTAAACGTGCGCGTTCCGGAAAACGACGGGCCGCGCTGGTTTGAGCTCAAGCCGGGCGATGGCTTCTTCGTCCCGGAAGGTGCGCCGCACCAGTACTACAACTTGTCGAACGCGGCTGTCACATTTCTGTGCGGGATCGCGCCCAGGTATTCACCGGACGTTCCGGAAGTGTTCTCGAATGGCAGAGAACCCTGATGCTGCGGCCTGCGCCATCGGCCTGGACGTGGGGGGTACAAAAATCGCAGCCGGACTCGTAGCCCACCCTTCCGGCGCCGTCCTCGCCCGCCGAACCGTCCCAACGCTACCGCAGCGAGGGGGCGAGGCGGTCCTCAAGGATACGCTGGCCCTCGCCGAGGGGATGATGGAAGAAGCAGGGAAAAGGGACTTGGATCTGCTCGGCATCGGTGTCGGCGTGCCCGAACTGGTTGATCCGGAGGGGAACATTAACAGTTCCCATTCGCTAGACTGGCAAGGAATGTCGGTTCAGAGAGAGTTTTTTCGCCTTGCGCCAGCCATCGTCGAGTCGGACGTGCGGGCAGGGGCTCTGGCTGAGGCGATGTACGGCGCCGGACGGGGGTACAGGCTCTTTGTCTACGTGACGGTGGGAACTGGCATTTCGAGTACGCTGGTCCAGGATGGGCTACCCTTTGCCGGCGCACGAGGCAACGCCCTGATTATGGCCAGTAGTCCGTTCACGACGGAATGCAGCAGTTGCGGCACGGTTCTGAATCCTGTTCTGGAGGCGTACGCCAGCGGGCCAGCCCTAGTGGCGAGATACAGTTGCTGCGCATCAAGGGCGGCGGAACGGGGCGAGGACGTGACGGCGGCCGCTGAGGAAGGCGTCGACGCAGCCGTCAAGGTTGTCAAGAGTGCTGGTGAAGCGCTCGGCAACAGTGTGGGGTTCCTGGTCAACGTGATGGACCCAGAGGCGATCGTGGTTGGCGGCGGGCTTGGATCGTCAGGGGGGCTTTACTGGGACAGCTTCGTCGCTTCGACACGGGCTCACATTTGGGCTGAGAACAGCCGGGGTCTGCCCATTCACCCGGCGGCAATGGGGGCGGATTCGGGACTGATTGGGGCTGCCGCGTCCGTCTTCGAGAGAGCAGGATTGTGAAACTCGGCAGCGCCCGGATAACGCACCGACCAGACATGAGAGTGACGATCAGGGCTCGACCTAAGGGCGACCAATGGATTGCTATCACCTGGATGTATTGGAAACTCTGAACACATTTCAGGAGGAGAAGATGAACAAGCGCTTCAATCGACGTAGTTTTCTGCAGCTCTCGGCGATGACTGCAGGCGGCGGGCTGCTTGCGGCCTGCGTCGCACCTGCTCCGGCCACGGATGATGCGGGGGCCGGCATGGCCGAGGAGCCAGTGGAGATTAGACTGGCCGAGGGAAGTTGGGTGGGTCCGGAAGGGATTGCGTTCTGGACCGACGAGATTATCCCGGCGTTTGAAGAAGGTCATCCGGGCATCAATGTGACGTTTGAGAACGCGGAGTCGCCCGACTATGCGGATAAGCTGTATACGCAGTCGGTGGCAGGTGACGCGCCGGACGTGATGTTCGTCTGGGGCGGTGTCAACTATAACCTGATGCAGAAGGGCCAGTTCCTCCAGTTGGACGACTATTTCGCCCCGGCGGACCTGGAGGACTTCTATCCGGCAAAACTGGATGCCCATCTGCTGGACGGGAAGTTGTACGGTATGCCCAAGTATGTGTCTACAGTGGCAATGGCTTACAACAAGGACATCCTCGACGAGGCCGGTGTCGAATATCCTGACGGCACATGGACGTGGGACGACTACGTGATCGCCTACGAGGCGACGACCAAGCGTGATGACAGCGGCGAAATCGTCCAGTGGGGAAGATATGTAGCACAGCAGTATATGGAACATTACGTCTGGATGAACGGGGGCGAATGGATGAACGCGCCGCTGTTCGGTACAAAGTGCCTTCTTGACGGCGAAGAAGCCATTGCGGCCCTAAAGTATAACTACGACCTGATCTACGGCAATAATCAGGTCGCGCCGATTGCAGGTTCAGTTCCGGAAGTCGGCTGGCACAACATCTTCTCGACAGGGAAGATCGCGTTTGCTGAGTCCCACAGTTGGACTGTGACCAACTATGTACGCGAAAACGACTTCAACTGGGACTTCACCGATCTGCCGGTTTCCAATGACGGTGGGAAGGCAGGCCTGACGTTTGCCGACGGCTACGGCGTCGCAAGAGCGACGCAGGAACCGGACGCGGCGGTGGCGATGGTAAGGTTCCTCACGGGGCCTGAAGCGCAGAAAGCGATGGCGCTGAGCATTGTGGGACTGCAGCCGACGCGGCGCAGTGTTGCAGGCGAGGTCTGGGATGTAGATTCAATGGGGGCGCAGGCCGGTTATGATGTGGCTGCATTCTCTCGCATCATGGACGATGCCCGTCTTGACCCGGCGTTTCAGGAGAATGAGAAGGTTAACTCTGAGGTCTTCAGCCCGATCTGGGACCAGATTTGGATTACTGCTGAGATTGGCCTGGAAGAAGGCATCAACCTGATCGTGGAACGCATCGACGAGATTTTCGCCTGATAGCCGTGCAGATGGTCAGCCCGGACAGACGTAGAATCTGGGGGCATTAGTACTTGTCAAGACTTGAACCTTGAAGGCGCCAGGCCGGCGTGCTTCCTACTGCGTTCTTGTTCGAAAGATACGCGAAAGAAAGCACGCTGGCCTGACCTGAGGAATGGGGGCGGGCTTCTCACTGGAACTGGCGAGGAAGCTTCCTCACCGCTCCCGTCCTACTCCAGGAGACTGGCAGGAGATGTAAGGATTCAAGATTCCACCTTAAGCGGTAACAAGAGATGGTGGTGGACTGATAGGGATTGCATCGCAGCCGTCAAAAAGCTGTCCTAATTCTGAATCAGGAGGAACCATGGCAAATCGAATGAACCGACGCGATTTTCTGAGCCTGTCCGTGGCGACGGCAGGGGGCGGGCTGCTCGCGGCCTGCGTTGCCCCGGCGGCCGCCCCTGAAGATTCGGGGGCGTCGATGGCCGAGGAGCCTATCGAGATCAGGCTGGCGGAGGGTAGTTGGGTTGGTCCTGAGGGGATCGCATTTTGGACAGACGAAATCATACCCAGTTTTGAGGAAGAGAATCCCGGTATCAGCGTCACCTTTGAGAATGCCGAATCGCCCGACTATGCCGACAAGCTCTACACGCAGGCGGTGGCCGGCGATTCACCCGATGTCATGTTCGTTTGGGACAACATCAACTATAACCTGTTGCAGAAGGGACAGCTGCTGCAGCTGGACGATTATTTCGAGAGCGAATATCTGGAGGACTTCTATCCAGCTCTGGTCAATGCCCATCTGTTGGACGGGCAGCTGTTCGGCATGCCCAAGTACGTTTCAACGGTCGTGATGGCCTATAACAAGGACCTCCTGGATGAGGCCGGAGTCAACCATCCGGACGGTAGCTGGAATTGGGACGACTACCTGGCGGCATACGAGGCAACGACCAAACGCGATGACAGCGGAAACATCGTCCAGTGGGGCAATTACGTTGCACAGGGGTACATTCAACACTACGTCTGGATGAACGGCGGCGAGTGGATGAATACAGAGATCTTCGGTACGAAGTGCCTTCTGGACAGTGAAGAGGCGGTGGAGGCTCTCAAATTCAACCACGATCAGATCTATGGTGACAATCCTGTGGCGCCGATAGCCGGGTCGATTCCAGAAATGGGATGGTGGAACGTCTTTTCGACCGGCAGAGTGGCGTTCATGGAATCTCACAGCTGGACCGTGACCAACTACATTCGTGAGAACGACTTCGCGTGGGACTTCATAGATCTACCCGTGGCACGTGACGGCACGAAGGCAGGCCTTACCTTCTGCAATGGGTATGTGATAGCAAAGAAGACGAAGGAGCCTGACGCGTCCGTTCAGCTGGTGAGATTCCTGACCTCGCCGCAGGCTGAGGAGGTCATGGCTTTGAGTATTGTCGGACTGCAGCCGGCGCGGCGCAGCGTGGCCGGAGATGCCTGGGACGTGCGATCAATGGGCGCGGAGGCGGGCTACGACGTGGCTGCATTCTCACGTATTATGGAGCACACACGGTTGAACCCGGCTTTCCAGGAGAACGACAAGGTCAACTCCGAGGCGTTCGGTCCGATCTGGGAACAGATCTGGGTGACCGGTGAAATTGGCCTCGAAGAGGGCGTCAATCTGATCGTGGAGCGCATCGACGAGATTTTCGCCTGAGAAAGTTGAATTTGAGGGGATGATGGAGAGGAGTAGGTGAGGCTCCAAAACGAGGTAGAAACGTGCCATTCCTTCTCCTTTTCCTCTTCTCCCTACCCGCTCGTTTCTTGTAACTCGGGATCGGAAGGCAGGCCCAAAACATGAGCGCCGAACTTCAGAGCAGCCAGACTCCGTGGGCCAGATTACTCGCATCGAATGCATGGTCGCGCCGTACATTGCGGCAGCGGGAGGAGTTGATCGCGTATCTCCTGGTCTCACCATGGGTGATTGGATTTCTGGCGTTCATACTTGGTCCGATGCTGACTTCCCTGGGCCTGAGCTTTACTGAGACCGACCTGTTCACGTGGGAGTTTGTGGGGTTGGAGAACTACACCAAGCTACTATCCCTTGACACGACGCGAACGCTCTTCTGGACGACGTTGTACAACACGGCCTATTACGTCTTCCTCAGTATCCCTCTGACTATCAGCGCCGGGTTCTTCATCGCGATGCTGCTCAACCAGAACATTTCCGGGCAGCCCACCTACCGGGTCGTTTACTATCTGCCTGCAGTTATTCCCGGCATTGCCACTTCTTTGCTGTGGCTGTGGCTGTTTCAGCCTGAATTCGGTCTAATCAACTGGGCGCTGTCGCTGGTGGGAATCGAGGGTCCGCGCTGGTTGTTCGACAGGAGTACGGCGAAGATGGCGCTGGTTCTCATGAGTGTGTGGGGCGCGGGTTCCAATATGCTCATCTTCCTGGCTGGGCTGCAGGGCATCCCCACCGAATTGTACGAAGCCGCGACCATTGACGGGGCCGGCATATGGCGGCGCTTCCGCAGCATTACGATCCCGATGATCAGTCCGACCTTGTTCTTTGTGGTGGTCACGCAGATCATTTGGTCATCACAGGTGTTCACAAACGTCTACGTGATGACCGAGGGCAAGGGCGGCCCTGCGAACGCCACGCTCATGATGGTTCTGTATCTGTATCAGGTGGCCTTCCGGCAGTACCGGATGGGGTATGCCAGCGCCTACGCCTGGATCTTTTTCCTTATACTCCTGGTCTTTACGTTAGTTCTCTTCCGATCGTCCAAGGCGTGGGTCTACTATGAGACAGAGATCGGAGGTCAGAGGTCATGAGCGGCGCGGCAGTCGGTATGGGCAGTTCGCGTGCGAGCATAGAGCGAAGCCGGAGAACGCAAACGTTCTTTATCCACGCCGTACTTATTGCCGGAGGGATCATCGTAATGATTCCCCTGGCGTGGATGCTCTCCACATCGCTCAAGCCGCCGCACCAGATCACCAAGTTTCCGCCGATATGGATTCCGGACCCGTTCGTGTGGTCGAACTACGTTCGGGCGGTGACTATCTTCCCGGTTTCGTTCGTGGTGTTTGTGCGCAACTCGATGTACATGAGCCTCATGATCACACTGGGGACGGTTCTTTCCAATGCCGTTGTCGCCTTCGCTTTCGCCCGACTGACCTTTCGAGGAAGCCGTGTTCTCTTCATTATTGTACTGAGTACGATGATGCTGCCGCAGCAGGTAACGATGATCCCTCTCTTTATTCTGTTTTCCAAGTTCGGCTGGATAAACACGTACAACCCACTGATTGTTCCCCACTTTTTCGCCAACGCCTACTTTGTTTTTCTACTTCGTCAGTTCTATACAACCATCCCACGCGAGCTGGACGACGCGGCGCGAATCGACGGCTGCGGCGTCATAGGGCTGTTCATGAGGATCATGCTGCCGTTGAGCAAGCCGGCCCTGGGCATCACCGCCATCTTCGCCTTTACCTGGGCGTGGAATGAGTTTCTGGGCCCGTTGATCTATTTGAGCAGGATGGAGACCTTTCCGCTGGCGATCGCGCTCTCATTCCTGCGGGCTGCGCATGGCGTGCTGTGGTCGGAACTGATGGTCGTCTCCTTCATCGCGATGCTGCCGCCGGTACTTCTTTTCTTCGTTGCACAGAAACACTACATCCAGGGCATCGTGATAACGGGTGTAAAGGGGTAGCCCTCCAGTCCTTCAGCTTGTACATCTCCGTCCGGAAAGGAAGCCAAAATGATCTTCAAACCCAGCATTGTCGCGCGCATGTGGGATACCTGGCTCTACCATCACGAGGGCAAGCATTACCTCTTTTACCTTAGCAACTCGCTCGCAGACGTGCGCTGGGACGGGATGAGCGTGGCAGTATCAGACGACGGCGTCCATTTTGACGACCACGGCGAAATCATCCACAAAGCGGATGACGCGGTCTGGATGGGCACGGGCATGGTCTGGCGGGTGGGGGAGAAGTTCATGCTCAACTTCTCGGAGGAGCGCGCCGGCATCCAGGAGATTTTCTTCGCCGAATCAGACGACCTGCTGCACTGGACGCGGCTACCGGATGAAGAGTACATTTGCCGGGCCGATTCACGTTGGTATCACGACGACCCAACGTTCACCAGGCCGCGTTGGGACTGCATCTGGGCGCTGCCGCGTGAGGAGGGTGAGGGTTACATCGGCTTTCTGACGGCAGTGGCGCGGCACGGTCCGGCGGGGTTGTGCGGGACGGCCGGGTGTGTCGTCTCTGATGACGGACGTCACTTTCGGGCGGCGCCGCCGGTGATCGAGACCGGGGTGTGGGGGGACCGCGTCGAGGTGGGGGCGGTTGAGAAGTTCGGCGACCGTTACTACATGCTGCTGGGGGTAGGGTCCGCGCCGCTGGGCGCACGCCAGCGTTCGAGGCTGCCTGCAGGTGAGGGGGGCATGTTCGTGCTGAATTCGGAGAGCCAAGAGGGACCTTACGTACTGGATCCCGGGCAGGACCCGTTTTTGGGCAGCAGCCCCGTCCTCTACACATACTTTGCCCGCTTTTACCGCTGCGGCGACGAGTTGTTGCTCAATCACCACACGGTTCCGCGCAGTGGGCACGCCGGGCCAGAGGACATTTACTTTTCGCCACTAAAGTCGGTGCAACGCGACGACGCCGGCATCTTAAGTCTGCATTGGTGGACGGGCAACGAGGCGCTGAAGGGAAGGGAAATGCCTGTCTTCCTGGAAGGAAGCCAACTGTACGCCCTGCAGGAGGACGCATGTTCCCTGGAGGCCGGACAGGCGCAACTTTGCGCGGTATCAGGGGGCTTGGCTATCCTGCCGGCGAAGTACGACACTGCGCGCGGCGTCATGCTGGAGGCGGAGGTGACGGTGCACGCTTCCGATGCCGCGATTTCCGGGGCGGGGCTGTTTGTGGAAGGTGAGACGGTCAACGAGGGGACCCTGTTGTACGCGCAGAGCGACGGGTGGGTGGCGGTGGGGCGCTACGACGGCTATTCCTTCAAGATGCAGGATGCAAAGCCGTACAACTTCACGCCTGACGAACCGGCGCGCTGGCGGCTCCTGCTGCGCGATGCGCACGTGGAACTCTACATTGACGACGAGCACATCCAGTGCTTCACGATGGACCACAGACCGGGGGGGCGGTTGGGCTTCGCGGTCGAGGCCGGCAGCGCGACTATCAGCAATGTCCAGGCGTGGGAGATGTCACTTTGAGGTACGCCCGAGGCAAAATTTCGGTCATTTCTTGGGCAGAACTACGCAACTGAAGGCCCAACAACGCCACTCCACATTGTCAGAGTTGCTCAGTTTCAGTCGCAGCCGGTTCTCACCTCGTCTAAGCCTGACCGGTACTTCGCTGGTTGCGAAGCCTATATCGTGCTTCAATGTCGCAACCGGCTCGTCGTTAACCCATATCTTCATCCAGTCGTCAAAGCCGAGCCGCAGCGTCACTTGCCTGTCTGAATCCTCCAGCAGCACGGTTTCGGCGTAGGCGGCGACGCCGGCAGGCTGTGTGCCCGTGTTGCCGGTGGCGTCGCGGCGAAACCAGCGGGTGAAGTCGATCCAGGTCAACTCCGGCGCTGCTTTCACTGCAATCAAGGACCGCCCGCCCCATTGCCACTGAGACGGCCACTGATCTTCGGGCTTCTCGGGAAACTCCGCTCGTTCAAAGTCGTCGAATGTCTGGCAGTTAAAGGGTCCGGAGAGCGTCCAGCGGCCCGGGGTCTCGACTGCCGGGGCGTCGCTCCCCGCTTCCCTGTAGTAATACAGGACGCTTTCCATGTCGTTGGCGCGCGTGCCGAATCGGAGCGACAGCGACGAGTTGAAGGTTACGCTGTCGGCGCCGAAGAAGCGATAGGCGACGACTTCTGAACAGTCAGCGTTCAGGCCATCAACGTGCGGCGCCCCGGACCAGTCGCTCATTTCCGGGTACATGCCGAAGGAGTGGCCGAAGACGTCCTCGCTGCCGATGCCGCGCAGGACGTGGGGACCGGTTTCGCCGTCGATCAGCCAGGTGTCCCCGCCGGTATGCCAGATCATGTCCCGGAAGTCACAGCGCCTGACTGCGTGAAACAGGCCGGCAACGAAGCCTTTACCGCGGACCTCCCCGAGCAGAGTCGAACCCAAGGGCTCGGCGGGCCTTTCTTGGCTGAAGCGCGCGTGCAGCCGGTAAGGAGTGACCGTGACGCGGCTGTCGAATTTCTGCCAGTTGACCATCGACCAAACTGAGGTCGACACATCTCCAGTGTTGTGCAGGCTGATTCGGCACGAATGCTGGAAGGGGAGAGGAAAGTAGGCGTTGTAGCCGTTCAGGGGCATCAGCTTGATTGGAGCCGCCTCTATACGATAGGGGGCCAATCCCAGCAGGACGCCGAAGAACTGGTGCAACGTCATCCTGACCTGAGGCTCGCCGCCATCGCAGGTGATCTCGATACTGAGGTTTTGCGGCGATTTGGCGGTTATCCAGAAATGGCGGACGGAGCCGGGGCCCTGGGCGTCTATCAGGTCAAAGGACTGGCCCGGGGCCAGATCGACTCGTTTGGTGGCGCGATGGGTTCGATATTGGGCGGGGAGTTGGATCAGGGGGAAGATCGGATCGGAAAGCACTTCCGCCTCCTCGTCCTATTCAAGTGAGCATTACCTATCGCAGGCTGGTATGCCTTAGAGCCAAGAGGGAATCGCGGGGTTACTGCAGTGCCGACGCCGTTCGCATGCCTTTTTCCAGGAGCAGCGCTTCGAGCCACTCTTCTTCGGCCTTGGTCAGTGAGACCGGCGGTGGCTTGCTGTAGTCGAGCAGCAGGTGATAGGCACCTACATCGAAACAGCGAGCAAGAACAGCATTCAGGTCCACGACAGCGTCATCATCTTCGGGCAACAATGGAATCTTGCAGCGAGGGAGTCGGTCCCTAAGAGGTATCGCGTAGACTTCCACGCTTGTACGCCTTTGGGGACGACTGATGCATATGTTGTAGCGCCAATCGTGGGGTGAGTGCAGTTCGAAAAAGCGAGCATATGTTGCTGTGGGCCTCGACAGGAGATCGATCTCAACCAAGTTGACGGGCGTACCGAGAATTATGTCCTGCTTTTCGAAATACTGGTCTCGCCCGCGTCCAATCTTATTGGCGGGGCTCAGCACTTCGATCAGTGTTACAACCTCTCCTGACGCGACATTGACGACCTGGATGAACGGAACACGTCGCTCGTCATCCAAGAATCTGATCGTTTGTGGCTCATCGGCCACCAGCGAGCCGTAAGCGACCTGGGTCTCCGACAGTTGGTGCGGAGGCTCAACAACCATGACGTCGGGTATGACTTCCTTGCCATAGGGCTTCAACTCAATCCTTTCGTCAATGCGAGCTACGTATTTGGGAAGCAGTTGTGGTTGAAGTATCTCTGATGAGTAAGCGATTAGGCGCTGGTGCAGATCCGGCCAGCGTGCGCCGTGTTCCAGATATGGGTCCATGCCAGGGAATGGGCTGGGCATACCGATCTCCTTAACACAGGTACAGGGAATGATCTCATTTATACCGCGTAAGTCAGCCCTGGTCAATGAAACAAGAAAGACGCGTTTGATCGACAGTTTTTTGGGGCGCATCCCAGATTTGGGGTGGGATTAGCCTAGCGGGGAAGTCTTGCCAGCGGTGGCTGGAATTGTCTATCGGCTCTTGGAGAGACATTGGGCAGGCGCCAAGGCCGGGCTTTTCCAGGAGGTCGGTTGATTTGGAGGGCTCAGGGCAGGCACAAGGCCGGCACCTGAGGGGAAGTGATGGGGCTGGAGGGACGTGGTTTGGCAGCAATCTTTCGATTGGACACTCGTCGCGAATGTTGGCACCAGGTTGGCGAGGCATGTTGTTGGGCCGGGGGCGTTGCGGGGGCGGAGCCCCCGCACAAGGGAGGCCGCTTGCGGCCGACCGCCCGGAACTGCAGGGGTTAGGGGTTGGGGGGCCAGGGGTCAGAGACGGCGCATCCCCTGCATCAGAGTTGATCGCGGGCTGGCCATGGTCTGTCTGCTGCCAGAGGTATGCGAGAGTTCGCTCCCATTTTTTGGGATGCACCCGTGCCCGTTCAGGACGGTTGACTATGAATGGGCATGCGGCTAGAATGGACAAATAAATTCTCTTTCTTTTGGAATCTAGCCTGTGTTGACTCGCGGTAACTAAGACAGCAACCTGCAACTGGCTACTGTGCGGCTGTCACTACGAGAAAGGAGTTCGCCTATCACCAGACTATGCCCCGGTGCCGCCGCAGTTTGACTGAGTCTTCTTTTCATCAATACAAGGTGCAGATGCCTGACGGCCAGGGCATGGAGATGGACGATCGACTAAAAGGAGTGAAGCCCGTGGACAAGGCAAGTTTCAGTAGACGACAGTTTCTAAGTCTGGCCGGTACGGCGGGGGGCGCCGCCTTGCTTGTGTCTTGCGCTCCGCCTGCAGCCACCGTTGACCAGCCAGCAGAGACGGGAGGCGAGGAGGAGCAGGCTGCCCAGCCGGACGCCGAACGGACGGGGGTCCATTGCGAGCTGAACTGGTACACACCGACCCCGTGGACCAGCCGCTCAGCTGAACAGCCCGTTGTGGTCAATGCCACCCGCATCCTGGCCCAGCATTTCGAGGAGGCGAATCCGGATATCGAGATCATGTGGGACGAGGATATGGGAGGCTTCGAAGGGATGACCGCGAAGGTGGCCGCGGCAGAGGCGCCAGATCTCGTATGGAGCGGCCACAACTTTGCGGTGCAGAACGGATGGGCCTTACCGATTGGCGAGTATCTGGACCAGCCCAATCGCTACGCACCGGAGTACGAGGCCTGGCGTGATATCTTCTATCCGTCATACATGATCTCTCTGAAGCAGCCCGACAATCTGGAGTATTGCGCACCAATCGACGCAATCTGGCCCAACATCGAGATCGGCCTGGCCTACAATAAGGATGTGCTCGATAGCTTGGGCCTGGAGCCGCCGGCCACCTGGAGCCAGGAGAAGGAGGTGGCCAGGGCGTTGAAGGAAGCCGGCGACCGCTTCGCCCCTTGGCCGCTTGCGAAGGATGCTGGCGACCTGTGGCCCCTGGCATTGCAGATCCTGCTTTCCATGATGCAGCCCATCTGCGGGGAGATGGACCTCAATGGCGACAAGTTTGTGGGCATTGAGGAGGCGTTGCCAGCCTTTAAGAGTGGTCTTATCGGACCCAAGACGCCAATCTACCGACGTGCCTGGGCCGAAATGTACGAACTGGGTACGTACTGGCCTGATGGGTTCGCCACGACCGATATCGACCTCTTGTGGCGCCAGGGCGAAATCGGGTTGATGTACGCCGGCTCATGGGATTTCTCGAAAATTGCCAACGATCCCAACGTTACCTTTGAGCGTGGATTCGTGCCGGTACCCATTCCCAACAGCAGCGATATCCCGGCTACGGCAACCGAGCCGGGAGCCGTCGATCCCCCGCGGACAACTGCTGGCGACGGCACGGTGCCCGGCGATCTCATCAACGCCATTCAGGGGGCCGAAACCGTGATCCTGAGATCTTCGGTGGAGTCACGCGACAACCTGGCTGAAACGATCAATTGGTGGCAGTTCATCACCACGCCTGAGAACAACTCCTTCATGGTCAACGAGAACCAACGACGCATTTCCTCCGCCGTCGATGGATCCCTTGGACCGATCTGGCAGGAAATTGCGACGTTCCAGTTGCCACTGTACGAGTATGCCATTGCCTGGTGGGGCATGGGATTGTATTGGGACAACGACAATTTCATGAAGTGGCGGCCGATCTTCGTAGCGTGGCTCACAGGTCAGATTGATGAAGAGACCTTCTTTGAGCGCCAGCACGAGGAGTTCGCAGCAGGCGCTGGTCGTTACGAGGAGATCATGAAGGAGCAAGCGGAAAGTTCATAGGGCGATTTGCTAGTCAGGGTAGGCCAGTTTCTTGATCTGCAGGTAGGCCCGTACCCCCATTTCAAGAGCTCAGTCCTTCCGGTGAGTTACACTGGATGATGAGGAACTCCAAAGGTATCTCACCAGGAGGACTTTTTTTGAGATGCTGTGCAGCATAAGATCGCAGTAGGTTTCCTGAGGTGGGGCAGAGTGCAGAACTGATCTCTGGCCGCGCGGCGGCTGACTCTGCCAAGGTGGGCGCCGCCTTGCTGGGCGTCAGCCTCTTCATGTGGGATCTGATTCAAGCCCCCAGTTGGACCGGTCTGGACAATTATTTAGGACTCTTCTCGTTCGACCCACTTTTTGTCAGTCCCTGAAAGTTGCCAGCGTCAACAGCCTTTTTCCTTACCCTTCGATCTGCACTTCGCAATGCTGTTGGCGCTGCCGCTTAATCAGGCCCTGCACGGTGTCGCATTCTGCCGCACCGTCTTCTGTCTGACCGCGGTCGTGTCCGGCGCGGCGGTGGCCATGCTCTGGATCTGGTTAATCAATGGAGAGTTTGCCGACGTCAAATAGCACTGGCTGATGGCCGCCTCCCTTACGGTGCTCCTGCCCGGACTGATTATCTTTTTCTTCGTCCAGAAGACGTTCGTGCAAGGGGTTGTCATGAGCGGCATCAAGGGTTAGACTGTCCCTCATCCAACCATTCAGGGAAATCCCAACATGTATAATAATCGCTACGGACATATGGTCCACGAGTACACGGTCGGACGCGTGCGCAGCATTCTGGAGGAGCGGGCTGAAAGGCTAGACGCAATTCAGACGCGGGCGCAGGCCGAAGCATACGTGGAGGACGTGCGCGCCAAGGCCGCGCGCTGTTTTCCTGCGTTGCCGGCGAGAACCGATCTGAACGCGCAGATTACCGGAACACTGGATCTTGGCGATATCTGCCTGGAGAAGGTCGTCTACGAGAGCCGGCCCGGTTTCCTGGTCAGCGCCAACCTCTACCTGCCAAAGAAGCTCGATGCCGAGCTGCCGTGCGTTCTCGGATTGTGCGGACACTCCGATACGGGCAAGGCCTACGGGCCTTACCAGTTCTTTGCCCGCGGGCTGGCAAGCAAGGGATTCGCCGTCCTGATAGTGGACCCTGTCTCGCAGGGGGAGCGGCGCCAGTTTTACGCCGAGGAGGGCGTGCCTGAAGGGGAGACCGGGCCCAGGTCGACGGTCGCCCACAACATGATCGGCAACCGTATGCTGCTAACCGGCGACTTTGTGGGCAGCTGGTTCGCCTGGGATGCGATTCGCGGGCTTGACTATCTGCTGGCGCGGCCGGAAACGGACGCGTCGCGCGTTGGGGTTACCGGCTGCTCTGGCGGGGGGACACAGACGACACAGGTGACGGCGCTCGACCCGCGCATCACTATGGCGGCGCCGGACTGCTATATCACGAGCTGGCTGTGCAATCTGGAGAACGAGCTGCCCGCAGATGCCGAACAGAACCCACCGTGTGCGTTGGAGTTCGGCCTGGACGAGGCCGACCTGCTGCTGGCCTATGCACCGCGGCCCACCATGATTCTGGCCGAGGAGAACTGCTACTTTGATCTGCGCGGAGCGAGACAGGCCCATGCCGAGATGAAGAAGATTCATACTTTGCTCGGCTCGCCGGACTCCACCGAAATCAGCGTGGGCCATTTAGATCACGGTTTCCATAAGCATGCGCGCGAGGCGATGTACCGTTTCTTCATCAAGCATGCAGGGTTGGATGTCGAGTGCCAGGAGCCGGAGATGGAGGAGATCCCGGAGACGCAGCTTAACGCCGCCGGGGGCGAGGTGGTCCCCTTTGGCAGCAAGAAGATTTTCGGCTTCACGCAGGCACGGGCAAATGAGCTGTTGGCGAAGCGCTCCCAACTTGATGAATCGTCCCTGAAGGCAACGGTCAGGAGCCACCTGAACATCGACATGTCTGAGGCGCCGCCCCACTACCGCTATTTGCGCCGAAGCGGGGGACAAGACTCCAAGACCGGCAAGGGCTACCAGTTCGCGGTCGAGACTGAACCGGGCATTCAGGTCATTCTGACCATGTTCGGCGACCTGGAAAATCAGTGCCGTCTTCCGAGGGAGCCGGTCACTTTGTATGTTGGCCATCTCTCCGGCGAAGAGGACTGTGCCGCGCTTCCCTGGCTACAGGGACGTGTCAGCGAAGGCCAGCGCATCCTCGCCGCCGACCTACGCGGCACGGGCCAGAGCTTCCCCACTTCCTGCGGTTCCAGCGACCTGCTCGAACCTTACGGCGCCGACTATCTCTATGCCAGCTTCGGCAGCATGATGGGCGAGAGCTATCTGGGAAGGCGCGTATATGACCTGCTGCGCACGATAGACTGTCTCGAAGACGGCGGCGCGAACGTTCATCTGATTGGACGCGGTATCGGCTCGGTGCCGGTGGCGCTGGCCGCACTCTTGCACGCTTCGCAACCTACTTGCGAGCTTGTACACTACCTCCCCAGCTACCAGCTTCTGATCGACAATCCCTTGCACAATTGGCCGTTTTCGTGTTTCATTGAAAGCTGTCTCGAAATGTTTGACCTGCCCGACGTCTACTCGGCACTTGGCGACAGGTTGAAGAAGTGTGATCCCTGGGGGGCCTGGATCTGACGACGACGCCCACACCGGATCCACATGGCCACATCCCAGATAAGGGGAGAACCGAAAATGTCATATCGCGACCCTGATTTCCTGCGCGACCACATTCGCAGCATCATCTCCTTTTACCACCCGGAATGTATTGATAAGGAGTACGGGGGCTATATCAACCAGATGCGCGATGACGGTTCGGTCTTCGACCGCATGACCAAGCACCTGGTGGGGACATGCCGCTTTGTATACTGTTACTCGGTCGCTTCAATTGTGCTGAACGAGCCCGCCTACAGGGATGCTGCTGCTCACGGGTTGCGATGCCTCACGGAGATGCACCGGCAACCGGATGACGGATTCGCCTGGGTCTTGAGTGGCCGGGATGTCGAGGACGGCGACCGTCACTGTTACGGGCACGCCTTTGTCCTGCTGGCCGCGGCCTGCGCGGCAAAGGCCGGCGTCGACGGCGCAGTTGAACTTGCAGCCGAGACTTACGATCTTCTGGAGACGCGCTTTTGGGAGCCGGAGGCGCAACTCTACTCCGATCTGATCGCGGCGGGCGATTGGGATGCAGTCGATCCCTACCGCGGCCAGAATGCCAATATGCATATGTGTGAAGCGATGCTGTCCGCTTTCGAGGCCACCGGCGAGTCTCGCTACCTCGATCGCGCCCATCTTCTGGCGAAGCGCATCTGTGTTGAACTGGCTGACAAGGCTGACGGGCTGGTGTGGGAACACTACCGCACTGACTGGACGCACGACTGGGACTACAATAAGGACGATCCGCAGAACCTGTTCAAGCCATACGGATATCTGCCGGGGCACTTCACGGAATGGTCCAAGCTGTTGCTGATCCTGGAGCGGTACCGCCCGGAGGACTGGATGCTGCCCAGGGCCCGAAATCTCTTTGACGTCGCGCTCGAGAAGAGCTGGGACGACGAGAACGGAGGAATGCACTATACTTTCACGCCGGACGGCACAATTCTCGACCGGGACCGTTACTACTGGGTGCTTTCGGAAACATTCGCAGCGGCGGCCGCGCTGGCGCTGCGAACCGGCGACGACAGCAATTGGGCGTGGTATGACAAGGCCTGGGCGTATTCGGACAAGCACTTTGTCGACCACGAGTACGGTGGATGGTACCGGATTCTGGATGCAAACAATCAGAAGTACGACGACCTCAAGAGCCCGCCGTCCAAGACCGATTACCACCCTCTTGGTGCCTGCTACGAGACATTGGAGGCGATGCGACTGGCGGACGCATTATAACAGCGGGAACGACCCCTACAATAAAGTTAGGCGTTTGATTCACTTCTTCGAAGAAACGTAGTTCAGATCTAACCGCGCTGGCTATGTCAGACCGTGAGCAAACGCGGTTTGTTCATTGGCCCTAGCGGCAGACAGCTTGCATTCCACCGCGGCGCCAGCCCTACCAATCTTCTCTTCCCCGTAACTACTAAGCCTATGTAACGAGAAAGAGCCAATGTGCGATTGCTCTTGGATGATGTAGAGTAAGAAACATGAGCAAACTGGAACAGCTGGACCGAGAGCAATTGAAGCAATTAGAGCAGGAGAGCCTGATCGGTGTAATCCTGATCCTGCAGCAGCAGTTGACTGAGCAACAGGAATTGATCCAAGCGTTGCAGGATCAACTGGCGAAAGACAGTCACAACAGTGGCAAGCCGCCGAGCAGCGATGGTCCGAAGAAAGGCAAGCGCAAGAGTTTGCGTCGCGCTGGGCAACGGCCGCGCGGTGGACAGCGAGGGCACAAAGGACGCAC
>JAJEDI010000100.1 GCA_022821585.1 Caldilineaceae bacterium | reverse complement strand
ACATGCCGGGCAGCCAGTTGCCGTCCATGACCATGGCGCGCTTGGCGTTGTTGAAGCCGCTGGAGGGATAGCCGGACCAGTAGCCCCACTGGTCTCTTAAGGCCAGCATCTTGTCTATGCCCGGGTCGGTGTAGAACTGGGCGATGATGTCGAGGCCTTCTGCCCACGCTTCGGTGTCGAAAGTAAAGGTGCGCTTGTCTTCGGAGATGTAGTTTTCGTCGAAGACGACAGGCCAAGCGATGACGGTGAAGCCGTAGGCGTCTTTGGGGTCGAATCCGGCCCGGGTGAGGTTACCATCGTCGTCGTATTGGAGGAGCATGCGGGACCACTCGAGCATTTCGGGCCAGCTTCTTGGGCCGACTTCAGGGTCGCCGCCGACTTCTTCGATGAGGTGTTTGTGCCAGCAGATGGCGGGCATGGAGCCGCCTTCAAGGGCGGGGATGCCGTAGGTAACGCCGTCCCATTTGCCGTTGTCCCACTGTGAACCGAGGTAGATGTCGGGGTCGAAGTCGGGGGCGTTGGCGATGAGGTCGTCGAGCGGGAGCATGACGCCGCGCGCCATCAGTTCGGCGAAGCCGCCGATGTAGCGATGGTAGACGTCGGGCGCGGTGCCGCCGGCGACGGCGGTCATCGTGTCCTCGGGGGATACGTGTAGGCGAATCATTTCGATGGAGATGTGTGTGCCCTTTTCGTCAAACAGTTCGATGCAGGGCGTCCAGATGTCGCCATCACCGGAGGTCTGCCAGCCGGATTGGACGGAGACGGTGACCGGTTCCATGGCTGTCTCCATGCCGCCGTCAGCGGTGTCCTGGGTAACGGGCTGGCAGGCGGCGAGGAGAGCGGCGCCGCCGGTGGCTGCGGCGAGTGAAAGGAACTCTCTGCGGCTGAAACCTTGCTTTTGCATGTTCTGTTTTCCTCCCGAGGTCTTTGAACAAAAGTAAGCAGATTGAATGGGATAGGTGGCGAATGCGGTCTCTGTATTGATTCGAGCACAGGGTATCACAATTCAAGGAGAAAAAAAAAACGGTTTTTGCGAAATGAATGGCTCCCATGGTGGACGCGTTTGTGCGCTCCACTCTGGCCAATTCACCTGATGTAGCAGATGGCTGCCACGAACTGCGGCGGGGCTAGTTTCCGTTCTATTTCTGTGGATTGCAGCAGGAGACAGGGGCAGGGGACAGATTCCGTCCGCTTGTATTCTCCGTGTACAAGGAGGGTCGCAAGAGAACAGTTTCATGCTACACTAACTGCATTGTGTGGGCATATGACTTGATTTCAAGGGAGGAGAGGACCAATGTCTGACCTGAGCACGGCATCGCTTGAGCACTGTTTGACGGAGGAAGAACGAAGGACCTTCAACGAGACCGGGATTATCTACGTCAGAAATGCCCTTTCGCCGGAGCAGGTGGCACATGGTGTGGAATTGACGGAACGGATTCACAAGGCGAAGTTGGCGGAGGGACACGACCCGCGCATTGCGTTGTTCTATCCCAATTTTATTCCTGATGATCCGTTCTTCATCGATCTGATCGATTACGAGCGGGTCCTGCCCAAAGTATGGGGGATCCTGGGCTGGAATATCTTTCTGTACCACGCGCATTTGATTGTGACGCCACCGAACGGTGAGGAGCCGAATGACAAGACGTTCAGCTGGCATCAGGACAGCGGCCGCGTTAACGTGGAGATGGAGAGCCATCCGCGGCCGCGGCTGTCGCTGAAGGTGGCGTATTTTTTGTCGGATACGAGCGAGCCGGGGCGGGGAAACTTCTGGGTGGTGCCGCGGAGCCACGTGCGGGATACGATTGACAGACCGGAGAGCGGTACCGGCCAGCCTGAGGGGGCGATGCCGGTGCTGGCCAAGCCGGGGGACGCGGTGTTCTTTGACCGACGGCTGTGGCATACGGCCAGTCCGAATTGGTCCGACATCACGCGGCGGGTGTTGTTTTACGGCTACGGCTATCGCTGGCTGCGGACGAAGGACGACATGACTGTCGACCATCTGTGGGAGAGCGTCAGCCCGATCCGCCGGCAGCTGCTGGGGTGGAGCGTAAATGCAAACGGCCGTTTTTCGCCGACGGACGAGGACGTGCCGCTGCGGATGTGGTTGAAGAAGCATAGCCCGGCGGAGGCGGAGTGAACAGAAGAGGAGAGAGCGGAGAGGAGTGAGGAGAGAGTAGCGTTTTCTCGCCCATCGACTCCTCTTTCCGCTTCACTTACTTGTACGGCCAAACGATGTCCAGGAAGGGTTGATCCATGACTGCTTTATAGTCCATGGGGCTGGTGGCATATTCCTCGCGGGGGGAGCCAGCGATCTGGAGGCCGTTCTCTTCGATCCATTTGTAGACCAGGTCGTAGTATCCCAGTATCTCAGGAAAGTGGGCCTGGCGCAGAGTTAGCTCTACGTAGGCGGTGGAGCTTCCGGCCAAGGTTCCACTCTGAATGTCACCAGTGACGTTGGGAACCGTCTTGACGGGGATGCCGACCTCGACAGGCCCGTTGTTCTCCTCGTTTACGTGGCCGTGGTAGATGGCGACCGGCTTGCCGTCCTGTTCTACGCCGGTTTCGGCAATCAGCGCCGCCAGTTGCTCGTAGGACTCGCGCAGGTGGTCCTTGAGCTGGCCAATATAGACATGGCGAGTGATGCTGATCATCCGGCGGTCTGGCTGTGTTTTTGTCTTAACTGAGGGGGACATTTGTGTCTCCTTTTTTTGTAGCTCGTATAGCGAGCCGCTGATGGGTAGGTAGAAGGCAACTGTCTCGTCCTGGCGGCGGCGCAGGTCGGGTAGGGCGGAGCTTTCTGCATAGGGCGGCGCGTCGCGCAGACTGATCTCGGTTTGCGGCAGCCAGCGCTTGTAGATGGCATGCCACATGGCATCGCGGCGACTTCCGCGGTGGTGAAAGACAGCATAGAGTCCACCCTCCAGATGCTGGACGCCGACCGGATTGCGCGGCTGGATGGAAGCGTTCTCCTCGAGAAGGATGCCGGCATCGACCCGCATTTTGTCACGTGCGGAGTTGGCCTTGATGGGATGGTCGCGACAGACCTGTACGTAGGGGGGCGGTTGGAGAGAGTCGATGGCAGAAACTGCTCCTCCGGCCATGCCTGCGTGTTGTTTTAGCGTTGTCCAAACGGTTTCGCTGTCCGCTTCGGCGCCGACACAGGGGATGTAGAGGAGTTCGCGATCGGGTCGTTGGCGGAATTCTGGCTGCAGCAGAAGCGGTTCCCAGTAGTTTGCGTAAAGTGTAGGCCGACGCAGTCTGCGGAAGGCGCTGGGGCTGACCTGGAAGCGTTTCTTGAAGGCGCGGCCAAAGGCGGCAGGCGTTTCGTAACCGGCTTCCAGGGCGATTTGCGTGACCTGGTCGTTGCCGAGGATAAGGCGGCGGGCGGCCCAGTCGAGGCGGATGCGGCGTACGTAGTCGCTGGTGGTCTCGTGGAGGTAGGCGGCGAAGATGCGGTGAAAGTAGAAGGGTGAGAAACCGGCTACTTCGGCCAGCGTTTCGACGGTCAGGGGCGCGTTGATGTTCTCCTGGATGTGGAGAAGAACGGCGTTGAGGCGGTCTCTATGGTGGAGGATTGTGTCCTCACGCGTCTGCACTTCCTGTTGGGTGGTCATGCGGCCAGTATAGCAGAATGATATTGGGCAAACTATCCCGTTCTTGCTGTTTCTGCATACTGATTGTTCCTTTCATTCAGATTCGATCTCGCTGACGTTGGTCTGATCTATTATAGGCAAGCGACCGCCAGGGCATCCACAAGGGGTGCCCCTACATGTTGAAGTGTCAAGGAGCCCAAGTAACCAGGTGCACAGGCCTTTAGTGGCTGCGCGCTATTCAGAGGAGGAAGCTTCGATGCAGATTACAGCGGTTACGCCGATTGTCATGGACGCCGGGTGGCGCAGCTGGATACTGGTGAAGGTTGAGACGGACGAGGGCATTACCGGTTGGGGGGAGTGCAGCGACCAGGCGGTGAACGGCGTGGCTGGCGCGGTGCGGGACCTGACGCCGGTGGTAATGGGACGGGATCCGAGGGCGTTTGAGCAGCGCTGGTGGGATATGTACAGGGCGTTTCAGTCGAGCCCGGGCGGCATCGGCGCGAAAGCGATTGCCGGTATCGAGCTGGCGCTGGTGGATATTGCGGCGCGGGCGCGGGACTGCTCGGTGGTCGAGCTATTTGGCGGGCCGACGCGGGAGAGTGTGCGCGTCTACTGGTCACATTGCGGGACGAGCCGGATCCGTGTGCATGAGTTGATGGGCACGCCGCCGCTGCGCTCGATGGAGGATGTTGCAGCGCTGGGACGGGAGGTTGTCTCGAAGGGGTTCACGGCGCTGAAGACGAACATACTTTTCCCCGGCGATCCCGGATATGTCTACTTTCCAGGGCGAGAGCCCGGTGGTGCGACGGACCAGGTGGCGTCGAATGAGCTAATCGACCACATCGTAGCGCAGATGGGCACGTTTCGCGACGCGGTGGGGCCGCATTTCGACCTGTTGCTGGACCTGAATTTCAACTTCAAGCCGGAGAGCTGTCTGGAGATCGCGCGGGCGTTGGAATCGCTGCATCTGATGTGGCTGGAGATCGATCTTTACGAACCGGAGGCGCTGGCGGAGGTGCGGCGCAAGACGAGCACGCGTATCTGCACGGGCGAGACCCTTTACTACGAGCGCCAGTATCTGCCCTATCTGCAGGCGCGGGCGTCAGATTATCTGATGATAGACGTGCCCTGGAACGGCTTTGCGGCGTCAAAGCGGGTGGGGGAGCTGGCGCAGACTTTTCAGATGAACATTGCGCCGCACAACTACTACAGCCATCTGTCCTCGTTCATCAGCGCGAGCCTGTGCGCGGTGCTGCCGAATGTGAAGATCATGGAAATCGACATCGACGACGTGCCGTGGAAGGACGAGATGGTGTCAAACGTACCGGAGATCATTGACGGGCAGATGACCACACCATCGGGCCCGGGTTGGGGCGTGGATATCGTAGAAGAGGTGCTGCACGCGCATCCGGTTGTGTAGGGGCCGGATTCTCAGCGCGAATTGACGTCCGGCAAGGTGATGCGTATGACCTCGCCGACGATGGTTGTAGGCCCGTCGGGGCCGGGGATGGGGCGGTTGGGCGTGCCCTGGCCGGTGGAGACGTAAAGTGACCCGTCGGGCGCGAGGGTGATATTGGTTGGCATGTCGAGGGCTTCGGCAAGGACGGTCGCGTCGACGTCCGCCTGGTGGGGCGGTGCATCGGCTGCGGCAGGCGGCGGAAAGACGGTGACGCGTCCGCTGTAGCGCAGATAGCCGCCGTGGAGTGGCGTCTGGTCCGGGTCGAAGAGGTCGTGGGAGGGTTCGATCAGGTCGGCGTGGCCGCTGCACATTTCTACGACATAGATGTTGCCTTCAGAATCGACGGCTACGTCGATAGCGGTTGTGAGGCCAAGTACGGCGTCGGTGATCGCTCCGGTGTCGGGGTCTACGCGCACGACGGCGCTGTCGCCGGTGATGACGGGAAGCTTTTCACCTTCGATCACGAGGGCGCCGGAGAAGAGAGCGACCAGCAGGTCGCCGTTACGGGGGTCCACGGCGACGCCGGCGGGGACAGATTGCTGACCGCTAGCGAGTGCGCCGAACTGTGCGACCTTGCGGTGGGCGGAGTCGGCGATTTTGACAACGGAGAGCGCATTGGCGGTGCTTTCGGCCAGGTAGATCTGGGCGTGATCGCGAGAGAAAGCGAGGCCGTTCATGTTGCCGCGCGCCGATAGATTGCGTCCTATGCGCTTGTAGGGGCTGATCTCGTAGAGGCCGATGCGGTCGTGGCCGCCGTCAACGCTGAGGTAGAGGTGGCCATCGGAGTGGCGCAGCAGGTCGCCCGGTCCGCTGACCTCGTCGCGCCAGGTAGAGTATTCCTGGAGCGCGTTATAGGTGGGCAGGTGGCGAAACCAGATGGTCAGTTCGCCTTCGTCTTCGAAGTCGCCATCACGGTTGGTGTCCTGGAAGTGGGAGAGCCTACCGGTCCATTCCTGGGGATCGACGGCGTTGTATCCAGTGCCGGCCTCGGCAACCATGAGTGAACCATCGGGCAGGACGGCGACGCCGCGGGGATTGGACAGCCCGGTCAGGACAGTCTCGATAACGGGGCCCTGGTGCTCTGAGGGACCGTCTTTGCCGCCTTCAATCTGGGATTGGCGACCGCCGAAGCCAGGAAGGCGGGGCGCAGTGCAGGCGGCAGTGAGAATTACGGCAGTGAGGAGTGCGGCAAGAAGTGCCCTGGCGGCAGGGGCAGATGCAATAAAACAGCGCTGTTCTAGCATACCTATGTCCAAAGGAGCGACAGTTCGGTTTCCGGATCGAAAAGCTGCACCTTGTCGCCGTCGAAATGGAGGCGCACCGGATCGCCAATTTTCAGCGGTTGGCGCGGGTCGGCCAGAACGAAGAGATGCAGATCGTCGATACGCACATCCACCAAATTATCGCGCCCAAGCGGCTCAACAACAAATACCTCGCCTTGCGCTCCTTCGCTTGAACCGGCGGCACCCGGAATAAGCGAGATATCTTCCGGCCTGACGCCGGCGATTATTTCTTCCTTGCCTGCAGCGCGGCCGCCCCTCTCCGGCGGCAGCTCGATTTCGAGATTTTGCCTCCTGGCAAGTAGACGTTCCCCTTCACGTAAGACCTGTACGTCGAAGAGATTCATCGGCGGGTTGCCGACGAAACCGGCGATGAATATCGTGCGCGGCCGCTCGTAGAGTTCGTTGGGCGGCGCGTAAGCCTGCAGCTTGCCCTCCTGCATGACGGCGATGCGGTCGGCCATGGTCATGGCCTCCACCTGATCGTGGGTGACGTAGATGGAGGTGATCCCGAGATCGAGTTGCAGGCGTTTAATCTCGCTGCGCATGGTCAGGCGCAGACGGGCATCCAGATTGGAGAGGGGTTCGTCGAAGAGGAGCAGGCTGGGTTCCTTAACGAGGGCGCGGCCCAAGGCGACACGCTGTTGCTGTCCACCGGAGAGCTGTGCCGGGCGGCGGTCGAGCAGGTGGCCGATGCCCATCATGTCGGCGACTCGCTGCACGCGCTGCTCCATCTCCGAGGCGGGTGATTTCTTGAGTTTGAGGGGGTAGCCGATGTTCTGGCGGACGCTCATGTGGGGGTAGAGGGCGTAGCTCTGGAAGACCATACCGATGTTGCGGTCTTTGGGCGCGACCTGATTTACGACGCGGTCGTCGAAGCGGATCTCGCCGGCGGTCGGCTTGTAGATCCCGGCAACCATGAGGAGGGTAGTCGTTTTGCCGCAGCCGGACGGGCCGAGGAAGGCAACGAACTCTCCGCTGCGGATGTCGAGGGTAATGTTGTCGGCACCGGTTACATTGCCCCAGCGTTTGGTCAGTTCGTTGAGTTCGACGCGCACTAGGATCCCCCTTTGCTGCCGCCGCCGTAGATATTCAGGAGAGCCTCCTGGGTAAAGATAAAGAAGATCAGAACAGGAATCAGCTGGAAGAGCCCGATGGCGGCAACGAAGTTCCAGCTGACAAGGCTGGTATCGCCGGAAAATCTGTTGATGTAGACCGGCAAGTTGGCGACCTTGGAGCCGATTGTAAAGGTAAAGGGGATGAGGTAGGCGTTCCAGCCCTGAATGAACATGAAGATGGAGAGGGCGGCGAGGCCGGGGCGAATCTGTGGGAGGAGGATTTCCCACCAGACGCGAAAGCGGCTGGCGCCGTCGATGAGGGCGGCCCGCTCCATGTCCCAGGAGAGGTTGTCAAAGAAGCCTTTCATGAGCCAGATACCGAGGGGGAGATCGAGGGTCACCATGACCAGGGCGACGCCGCCGACGGTATTGAAGCCGAAAAAGTTGCCGATCAGAGGGATGCCGCCGATGAACAGCAGAACCTGGAAGATGGCGATGAGGAGCATTTCGGGGCGGAAGGCGTGCAGGACCATGGTCATGCCGAGGAAGCCCTTGCGGCCGGGGAAGTTCATGCGGGAGAGCGCGTAGGCGGCGAGGGCAGAGATGGCGCCGACACCGATGACCATGCTCATGGCGATTCCGAAGGAGTTGAGCGTGGCTTTCCAGACGTCCGGTTCGGCCAGAAACTGCCAGTTATCGAGAGTGAGGCCGCCGAGATTGCCCTGTGCGTCGCGAGGGAGGAGGCCGTTGGTGCGCTGGGAGAAGGTGGCGACAAGGACCCAGGCATAACCGGCGAGGATTGGAATGATCGTGAGAGTGAGCAGGAGATAGGGGAGTGCCTGACCGGGCGAAATACGCCTGGAGCTGAGGGTCATTTGGACGGTGGAGAGCGTACCCGAGACCTTTACCGGCCCTACTCCACTACGCATATTCCGTCCCTTCGCATCTCATTTTGCTTTCGTTCCATCCGGAATGTTCTTTGGCTACGTTCGGGAAAATAAGTCTTCGGCGCCTTACAACACATCGATTTTTGGTTCCTGGACAAGGTCGTTGAAGCGGAAGACGCGCAGATAGATTACGGACAGGATGGCGCCGATCAGGACGAGAACGAAACCCCAGGCGGCGCCGTATGCCCACTGGTTCGAGCCGAAATAGGTCTGCAGGGCGCGCTTGTAGGCTGTGAGCGCCCACACTTCGGTGGTGAAGAGGCCCGGCCCGCCGTTTGTGAGCAGGAGGATATACTCGAAGGAGACGAGCAGCGAGAGGGTCTGGTAGGTGACGACAAAGAGCAGGGGCCAGCGCAGCAGAGGCAGGGTGATGTCGCGGATGAGGGCGAGGTCCCCGGCGCCGTCCACTTTGGCGGCGATGATCAGGTCGGCAGGGATGGCTTCGATGGCGGAGGTGAAGATGATCATGCCGAATGAGGCGCCGACGAAGCCGTTGACGAGCACGACGAAGACCCATGGCGCTTCGGGGATCCAGTAGGGTTGGTTTTCGACGCCGAGCCAGCCGAGAAACTGATTGAGGATGCCGTAGGGAGGCTGCTGGGCGATACGCTGCCACATGACGATGTAGACGACGGACGGGGTGATACGCGGCAGCAGCCAGAGCAGGCGGAAGAGGAAGCCGACCCGGCGGCTGACATGGGCGGTCAGAAGAGCGAGCAGAAGGGCCAGGCCGACGTTGAAAAAGAGAAGGGTAAGTGCGACGTATTGGAAGGTATTGCGCAGGATCTTGGGGAAGAAGCGGTCGCTGAACATACGCTTGTAGTTGTCGAAGCCGACGTAGGTCCAGGGCTCGCTGAAGTTGGCGCTGGAGAGATCGGTGAGGCTGAGGATGAAGAGGATGATAGCAGGCAGGAAGAAGAAGACGATGACGAGCACCGTGCCCGGGGTCATAAAGTTAAGCGCGTCGAGCGCGGCGCGAAAGGCGGGTTTCTGGCTGCTGGCCTCGCGCAGCAGGATGAGGGCGCCTACGAGGAGAAGCAGTAACGCGATGAAGGCGACAGACAGTCCCCACTGGGCCTCGACGGCTACTTTTTCCTTTTGGGCTACTTCCTGCGAGGCGGCGAAAGCGCCCCACACGGCTACGGCCGAGGCTACGCTGATGAAGAGGGCGAGGAGGCCCTGCCATGGGGCGGAACGGCCTGGGAACAGGTTCAGCGCCCCCAGCGCCAGCCCGACAACGCCGGCTAAGGGGGCCAAGAACAGCCAGAACGAACTACGGTAGAGGAGTCCGCCGTCGGTTGTCTCTACGAGGCCAATGGTTGCAGCTTGCAGCCCAGTCAACGAGAGGGCAACGCGCTGGTCGGCGGTGATGACGAAGCTCAGCCAGGGCAGAATGAAACAGCCTACAAGGACCAGACCGGCAGCCAAGAGCAGCCAGCGGCCGCGGCCGGCGCCGAGGGGCTGGGTTGCCGATTCTGTAAGGTTCGTCGACATGGGTCGGTTGCAGAGGAAGGAAAGATGGAGAGCAAGGGGGGAATGCCTCACTCTCCATACTATGTTTCTCCAGTCTGACGCTACTCAATAATCACGTTGTCGCCAAGCTCGTTCTGGAGCTGCTCGACGACGACCTCAATCGCTTCAGAGGGTGAGAGATCGCCGGACTCGACGGCCTGGATGCCCAGGTAGTAGGCCTCCGACCAGGCGCTCCAGTACGGGCTGTTAGGCAGGAAGGTCGTATGATCCAGCAGGGGTAGGGTGGCGCTCAGGAACTCGGCGCTCGTGTAGGCGTCGTGGTCGGCCTGAGACTTGAGGATTCCCAGGTGGCCGCTCTCGACCGCGTAGGGGGTGTTCAATTCCTTAACGGTCGTCTTGGCGAGGAGGAGAAGCGCCAGGTCCGGGTGTTCGCTCTGCGTGCTGATCATATAGACCAACGGATGGGTCAGAGTGATGGGTTTCCCTATGCCGCCTTCCATGCAGGGAATCGGCGCGAAGCCGACGTTCTCGAAGAGATAGGCCTCGCCGCCCTGGTCCTGGAGATAGTTGGTGTGCCAGCTGGCCCAGCGCCAGGTGCCCTCGAAGACGAACATGACGTTGGTGAAGCTGGAGGTGTACTCTTTGTGGTAGTCCCAATCGCCGTCCAGCTTGTTGGGTGTGATGATTTTGCGCTCGTGGGCGGCGTTGTGGAGGAGTTCATAGACGGTCTGTGCGGCGGCGGTGTCGAATACGAGGGCGTCCAGGTCGCTCTCGATTTCGCCGCCGGCGGCGAAGTAGTAGTAGAGGAAGTCGGGCCCGTTGGAGGGGCGATGCCACCAGCCCTCACCTTCGGCGACGACCCCGGCTTCGACTGCCTGCTGGGCGGTGTCAAACATGTCCTGCCAGGTATAGTCGCAACTTTCGATGCGTCCCGGAAGGGCTTCGATCTCCTCAGCGCTCCAGCCCAGCTCGCTCAGGAGCGTCTTGCTGAAGTAGAGGGGGCGGGCTTCGGCGTCCTGGGGGATTCCCCAGATTTTGCCGTTGAGCATAGTGGATTCCCAGAGGGAGTCGATGACATCTTCGAATTCGGCGAATTCACCGCTGTTGACCTGTTCGGAGATGTCGACCAAGTAGCCGGCGGTGGCCCAGTCGCCGATATGCTCGTGGCCGGAGACGATGATGTCGGGCGCCTCGCCGGCGTCGGAGGCCAGCTCAAACTCGGTCTTGTAGTCACCCCATCCGGTGTCGTCCTGGATGGTTTCGAGGGTGATACGGCGGTTGTCGTCGCTGTCTTCGAGTACAGCGTTGACGGCGTCGACGGCGGCGGTCAGGTTGTCGCAGCGACCGTTCTCGTAGGGCGGGCTGGCTTTGCAGCGGGCCACGAGGTTGACGGTCATGATCTCATCGACGGCCGGCGGGGCCTCGTCGGCGGCGGCGCCGGTATCAACCTGAACGGGGGCCGCAGTCGTTCCGCAGGCGGAGACGATCAGGGCAAGCGCGATCACGAGCGCCAGCGGCCAAAGACGTTGACGATTCATTGGATCCTCCTTAATTGAACTAGATGGGGAACACGGAGTCTGCGCGAATCAGATAACACATTCTGTTGATGGTGCGATTATAGCACAAAAGAGCACTGCTGATAAGTGTTGCTGAGAATTGTTAAGGCCGGCGCAAAGCCTGGTTATGGACCGGTTAAGAGAGGAAAAAGCAGAGAGCAAAGAGGAGAGAAAGGACGCCCAAAGGGGACAGGAGCCTGCAGGGAGTACATTGTATCGTTGTATCGTGTCTGATACTTACAGACGCCCCCTTCTAAGAGGGTAAAAGAAAGAGCCCCGGCGACTGCCAGGGCTTTCTTGCATCAGAATCGTTGCGACGGTTGGTATCACACCATGCGGCAGGTGTTTTCGAGGCGACCCAGTTTTTCGATTTCAATGACGACGGTGTCGCCGTCCTTCATCCAGACCTTTGGGTCGCGGCCCATGCCGACGCCGTGAGGTGTGCCGGTTAAGATGACGTCGCCGGGTTCGAGAGTGAAGGCGTTGGAGCTGAACTCGATCAGTTCGGCGACGCCAAAGATCATTTCGCGGGTGTTGCTCTCTTGCATGACTTCACCGTTGAGGAGGCAGCGGATATCGAGAATCTGGGGATCGGGCACCTCGTCGGCGGTGATGAAGGCGGGCCCGATGGGGCAGAAGGTGTCGAGGCTCTTGCCTCGGATCCATTGGGGGTCGCCGAGTTGGAGGTCGCGGGCGCTGACGTCGTTGGAGCAGGTGTAGCCGGCGACGTAGTCGAGGGCGTCTTCGCGGCTGACGTGGCGGGCGGTCTTGCCGATGACGGCGGCCAGTTCGGCTTCGTAGTCGACCTCGGCGGTGAGCTGCGGGCTCCAGACTATCTCGTCGCCGGGACCGACGATGCTGGTGGTGAACTTGGTGAAGATGACGGGGCGGTCGGGGGGCGGCGTGTTGGTCTCGCGGCAGTGGTCCAGGTAGTTGAGGCCTATAGCAACGATCTTGCCTGGCCTGTCCATGGGACAGAGGAGGTCTACGCTGCTCCTGTCGATGGAGTCGGTGACGGTACCGGTCTCGCCGGCGAGAATATCGCACCAGGTGGCGTCGGTGACTTCGATGGTGTCGCCGCTGGCGACGCCGTAGACTGTTTTTCCGTTATGCTCAAAGCGCAACCATCTCATCTGTTCTGCTCCTCGGCAAATGGACTTGAAAGGGTTTGTTTAGGGTGAGTGAGCCCCTGCCGAACTGGAGCGGGATGCTCGGCCCGGGTGGGGCGACGGTTACTGGATTTTGCCGGTGACGAGCGCTCGCTTGAAGTGGTCAATTGTCCGGGCGACGCCTTCTTTGAGGGGGGTGTACGGCACATCCCCGAGCAGGTCCTGCAGGGGCTGTTCATTTTGGGCCTCTGCGAAGGGAAGGGGCGTGTCCTCATAGGTGATGCGGCCGGCTGCGCTGGGTTCGGCGGCGACAATGGCGTCGACGACGTCAGACATATGGGCGACGCTGCCGCGGATGTTGAAGACCTCTGCGCCCTCGAAGGGAAGGCGGGAGAGTTCGATGAATGTACGGGCTACATCATCGGCGTACTGGTAGCCGCAGGTTCCGCCGAAGGAGATGTGGTAGGCTGCGTCCTTGGCGGCGGCGAGCATGGCCTGGGTGGGGGTAGAGGTCATGCCCTGATCGCGGGCGGGTCCGTAGACGGTGTAGGGACGCAGGGCGAGGCTGGCGATGCCGTCGTCCTGCCAGTAGATGCGGGCTGTGCCTTCGTTGGCGCTCTTATAGACTCCGTAGAGATTGAGGGGGTGGAGGAGATCGCCGTCCTGCACTTCGGGCCCGTAGAGGTCGGCGCCTCCGTAGACAGCCATGCTGCTGGCATAGACGACGGACGCGATGCCGGCCTGCTTGGCGGCTTCGAAGACGTTGACGGTGCCGACAACGTTCACGGCGGCACCGAGCGAGGGGTTGGCCTTGCAGAAGGGCACCTGGAGGGCGGCCAGATGGATGATGCGGTTGGCTCCGCAATCTGCGACGGCGCGGGCGACGGCGTCAGTGTCGGTAATATCGTCCTTGACGAAGTGGATACGGGCGATCTCATCCGGCTCCATCAGCAGTTCGAGCCGGTGTGTGCTATGCCCCAGGTCGTAGACGGTAACATCGATGTTTTCGCGTACCAGATTGTGCACGACCCAAGCCCCCAGGCAGCCCAGTGCTCCGGTCACAAAGAAACGTTCGTCAGCCATTATGCGTGCTCGCGTGTTGCGGTGTGCCCTTTCGTCCGGGTGCAGGAGAGTTTCTGCCGACTCCGGCATCCGGTCATTTTCGTGGTATCCTACCACTGGCGTTTCATTTGTCAATTCTGACGGTAGATTTGAGTTTACCTCAGATACCGATTAAGATTTGCAAAACCCATGCGCTGCGCAGCCGGCAGACCGGAGCCTCAGCGTCGCGCTCACCGCGTAGAAGGTGTTACGGACCTAACAGATGACTGAAAACAGCTCTACCGAGATAGACCCACGAGAATTGCGGAATGCCTGCGGACTGTTCGCTACGGGTATCACGGTTGTTACGACCGAATTGGACGGTGACGTGCATGGCATGACGGCCAATGCATTCATGTCGGTCTCACTGGACCCGCCGCTGCTGGTGGTGTCTGTCGGGCATAATGCGAGGCTGCATGATCTGTTGCAGCAGACCGGCCGCTATGCGATCAGTATTTTGCGCCACGACCAGGAAGACTATAGCAGCCATTTCGCGGGCTGGCCGGTGGAGGGCCTGGAGGTCGAGTTCGAGCGCCGCGAAGGATACCCTGTCCTGCCCGACGCGCTGGCCTACTTTGTGTGCAGGGTGGTGGATGCTCATCCCGCCGGCGACCATACGCTATACATTGCGCAGGTAGAGTATCTGGAGCACGATGCGGGTGAGCCGGTGCTGTTCTACGGTGGGAAGTACCGGCAGATGACGCCCCAGGAAGAGGGTTAGACCGGATCATCCGGCGCGGTTGGTCTGCGCCCACTGTTTTTTCATGGCCTGCATTTCCTCGTTGACGGTGACGGTGCGTCCGGGAACCCGGTTGTTTTCCTCGTAGAGCCAGTTGCCCTGATTGTCGCGCAGGACGGGTTGCCGCTGCGCCACGGGCGGCGGGTCGACTACCTTTGAAGGGTCAGCCGCGTACCAGTAGGCGACGGAGGACATTTCGTTGGCGAGATGGTTGCCGTGGCCGTGCTCGATGGTGACTTTAACCTCTTTCCGGAAACGAACGGGATTTTCGAGGTGGAGCACGTAGGAGGACTGGTAACCGCCGGTGTCCTCTTCGAAAATGGATGAGCCGTTGCGGAGGAATGCGTTTCTCTGCATGCCCCAGGCCTGATTAAGATAGTCCTCGCTTCCTGTGCCGTGGATGTCGGGCGGCCACTTGTATCCGTCCACCCAGATCATATCATCACCTTCGCCCCACCAGGTTCCCTGGAAGTTGGTAACAGACAGGGTGCAGCCGATGTAGTGGCCGCGGCCCTGGGTCTCCAGGATCAGGTAGTTGTTCTCCCAAGCCTGCCTCTCCTTGTTGACGATATTGGACTCCGGCGTATTGACGGTGATCTCGTGGCCCCAACCGCCGAAGGGGTTGGCGCGGCGGAATTCGGCGTGGAAGTAGCCCTGCGCTTCCGGCAGATGGTCGACCTGCTCGTAATCGAAATAGAAGTACTGCATGTGCTCTTCAGCGCTCTCGTTGATTAGCTCGATGAGGGCGCGCTCGCGGAAGGGCATGGGCGCGTAGCAGTTGAGGGCGCATCCGGATTCGAACTGGTTGTTCCAGCGCGTGGAGGCTGTAAACAGCTGGGACTGGTAGGAGTTCACTATCCCGCTTCCGAGGCCGAAAAAGTCGCCCAGGGGCGTGAGCACGCTGGGATGGTCGGCGTTGTCCCAGGTGATCTTGAGAAGGCAGTCGCGGTAGTGGTTGCGCTGCGTCATCCAGATGTGGGTAAGGAGGCCGGGGCCGCGGATGTCAGCAAGGACGCGCGACTCGCCGGCGGGTATGGTCCAGCGATCCTGGTTGCGGCCGGTGGTGTCCCAGGAGGAGGCACGGCCGGTGCGCGCGTTTGTGATGGTTGAGATGTCTGCCAGCATGGGTCTGGTGCTCCGTGGCGTGGTGGTTGAGAGATTGGTCGTGAGAAGGTGTTACGGAGTCGGCAAGGGTCGTGATGGTTGCGGGACCAGTTTTTCGACTCAAGTCCAGAGTGGTTCCGCAGAAAATGAACAGAGGTTTTTGGCGCTGATCTTCTCATCCCCTATAATGTACCACGATCTCTGAACCGGAGTGAATCCCGCTGGAAATCTGAATTCTTGAATTGCCGAACCCGCCAGGCTCATTGACAGTTGCTGTAGCCTGGATGGTGGCGCAATCAGAGTACAGAAATCCGAACATGAGACGCTCGGTTCGGAACATCGGTCAAATCACCACGAGAACAGGAGCCAAAGCAATGACAAGTAAGTTGAACACGCCCCCGCAGGCGGACAACGAAGCTCGCAATGTTGGCCGCCGTACTTTTCTGAAGATGATGGCAGCTGGCGCTGCCGCATCGGCACTGGCCGCGTGTGCGGCCGGCGCGCCGGCTGAGGTGGCTGCTCCCGCTGCTGCGCCGACGGCAGTACCGACACCCGAGGCTGTTGCCGGGGCCGGCATGATGCGGCCTGAAGGCAACCCAGTACGCGGCGGCACGCTGCGGACTGCTTTCGGTGTGACGATGTCGCACTTTGACGCCCACCAGGGCGGCGGCACCCATGTTCTTAGCCACATGTACAACAACCTGGTACGCAACAACCTGGTTGACGGACTGCGCACGATCATCCCCGACCTGGCCGAGAGCTGGGAGGTAGGAGAGGGCGGTCTGTCATACACCTTTGCCCTGCGCGAGGGTGTAACGTACCATGACGGCGAAGCGTTCTCCGCACAGGACGTGGTAGCGACCTTCAACCGCATTCTCGACCCGCCGGAAGGCATCGTCAGCCCGCTGAAGGCCAACTTCACTTTTGTGGACTCGGTCGAGGCTGTGGATGACATGACGGTGCGGTTCAACCTGAGTTCGCCGCGTCCGTTCTTCCTTAACCTTCTAACGCCCACGAATGCGCTGATCTACTCGAAGAAGTCACTGGAAGAGCACAACTACGATCTGCGTGAGGTCATCGCCCCGGGGACGGGCGCGTTCCGCTTTGTCGACCATCTGCCGGCGGAGAAGTGGATACTTGAGGCCAATCCGGACTACTGGGATCCGGAGCTTCCCTACGTGGACGGGATCGAGTTGCTACACGTGCCGGCGTGGTCTGACCGCGGTACGGCGGTGCTTACGGATCAGGCTGACATGTCGTGGAACGTCGCCAAAGAGACATGGGACGAGGGCAAGAATCGCCCCGACTCTGTGCAGGCCAACCAACTCGCCAACTTCGGCGCGTATTGGGTCTTCATCAATAACCGCGAATCACCTTTTGACGACCCCCGCGTGCGTAAGGCGATCCATCTGGCTGTGAGCAAGCAGAATCTGGCAGCGGCATTCGGCACGCAGGAGTTGATCAACATTACGCGCTGGGTACCCCAAGGTGATCCCTACGCCACTACGCCAGAGGAACTGTCGACGATGCCCGGCTACAGGGCGGAAAAGGATGAGGATATCGCGACGGCGCAGCAACTGATGGCCGATGCCGGATACGGTGACGGCCTTTCGGGCGTCGAACTGCTGGCTGCAGCTGGGCCGCAGGGCGAGCTGCTGGCCCCGGCGTTCCAGGACATGCTCAAGCGCCATCTGAACATCGAGACGGAGATTCGGATTGTCGAGCGTGCACTGCTTGGCTCGGAACAGCAATCGGGCAACTACCAGTTAATGGTGCACACGCGCGGGCACAGTGTCTCCGACATTTCGCCGCGCGGAAACCTGTGGTGGGCCACTGGCGGTTCACAGAATTTCGGCGGTTACAGCAACCCGGACTTCGACGCACTGCTGGGTAGCATTGACGTGGAACTGGACGTCGAGACTCGCGTTGGGCAGATCGCCGATGCGCAGAATCTGCTGGACGAGAACCCGCCGGAGTACCTGGTCGGCTACACTTACCACCTACCAATGTGGAACAATCGCGTTCATGGCTTAGCGCTGGACCGGCGTATCTTCGCCGAGTGGGGCCGCATGGAGACGGTCTGGATCGACCCTGATGCATAGAAAAGCGACCGTTGCATGTGATCCGAGTTCTTTGAAGATGCAAGTTACGGCCACTGTACGCTGACTTCGTCAGCCGTGAAGGTTGCAAACAGCTTAAGATCGAATGGGCGGCGCGATGATGCCCGGTCGCCGGGCTGTTGCGCCGCCCATTCGATGAAGAAAAGCGGAACCCCTCCAAACGCTCATGTCAAAGTACCTTCTCAATCGCCTGCTGATCGCCATTCCGACCATATTTGGCGTCACTGTATTGATTTTCCTGGCGATGCGAGTGATTCCAGGCGATCCGCTGCAGTTGATCGTGTCTGAGTCGGACGGGATATATGTTCTGAGTGAAGAAGAGCTGCAGGCGGTGCGCGCCAGTCTGGGATTGGATCAGCCCTATTACATTCAATATTACGATTGGATGCGGCAGGTGATCAGCGGAGATATGGGCTCGTCTTTCTGGAACAAGGAGCCGATCAGCGGCATGATCTTGCGGAGGGGTCCGATATCGGCGCAGATTGCTATTATGGCCGTCCTGCTCTCATGGCTGATTGGGGTGCCGATCGGGATGCTCAGTGCGATGTGGCGCAATTCACTGATGGACCATCTGTCGCGCGTCGGTATTACGGTCTTTATCGCGGTGCCAAGCTACTGGCTGGGCTTGCTGATCATTCTTTTTTCCGTTCTGGTCTTTACCTGGCGACCTCCTATTACGATAATCCAACTGTGGGAGGATCCGTTAGGCAATCTTTCGATGACGGTACTTCCAGCCATGGCGCTGGGGTTGGGCCTTTCGGCGGCGACAGCGCGCATGGCGCGTTCGGCGGCGCTGGAGGTGTTGTTCGAAGATTATATTCGGACGGCGCGGGCCAAGGGGCTGCGGGAGACACTGGTGGTATGGCGTCATGTCTTCAAGAACGCGATGCTGCCGGTCGTCACCACGACGGGGCTGGCGTTGGGCGGCTTGCTGGGCGGGGCGGTGTCGGTCGAGACGGCGTTTGCGGTGCCCGGTCTTGGTAAACTGCTGGTGCAGGGCATGACCGAGCGGGACTGGATGATGATCCAGAACCTCGTTCTGCTGTATGGTTTGATTTACGTCATTATCAATCTTCTCGTCGATCTGAGTTACGCCTTTCTCGATCCCCGCATTCGCTACGAATAGTGGATAGGGAGCTGTGGCCGGCGGCACAGCAAATGGAAGCTGCTGCCCTGCGAATGCAGGCCACTATCCACACATTGAAGGAGCCGACATGGCTACAACAAGCGCGGCGCCTGCCGATTCCGAAGGTATCGTTCTCGATATAGAGGGCCAGCGCCCGCATGTTTTGCTTCGATTCAGCAGCGCTGTGGGGCGCTTTGCGCAGTCCTCGCCGATCGGGATGGTGGCGGTGGGCATCTGGCTGCTGATGTTTGTGATGGCTGTTTTTGCGCCCCTGCTTTCCCCTTACGACCCATTGGAAGCCGACTACACCGCGATTCGCGCCGCGCCGACCGCAGAGCACATTCTGGGCACCGATCAACTGGGGCGGGACCTGTTGAGCCGCATCATTTACGGTGCGCGCATTACGCTAATCGTGAGTATCACGGCCGTATTAATTGGGGATCTGATCGGCTTTGTGTGGGGGATTGCGAGCGGCTACCTAGGGCAGAGATTCGATCTGATCAGCCAGCGGGTTGTGGATGTGCTGATGTCTTTTCCCGGACTGATCCTGGCGCTGCTGTTGCTGGTTGTGCTGGGGGCGGGGCTGGTTACGGTTATCGTGGCCATCTCGGTAACGCGGATTCCCTCGGCAACGCGGATCACGCGTGCGGTGGTACTTTCGATCAAGGAGACTTCGTACGTTGAAGCGGCCAAGATGATCGGGGCGTCGAATGTCCGGATCATGGTGCGCCATGTTGCGCCGCAGGCGGTTGCGCCGATCCTGGTGGTGGCGACGCTGCATCTGGGCGGCGCCATTTTTGCGGAGTCGGCGTTGAGTTTTCTGGGGATGGGGATTCCGCCGCCGGCGCCGAGCTGGGGCAATATGCTGGGCGGTGTGCTGGCGGCGGCGTTTCGCCCGCCGTGGTGGTTGGTGATCTTTCCGGGCGTGGCGATCACGATTGCGATCATGGCCGCCAACCTTTTTGGCGACGCTTTCAGGGACTTCCTCGATCCGAAGCTGCGGCGACGGATTGATTGAGACTGCGGAGCCGTAGTTGAACTTTTCTTCTCAATAGCACCCACGATTTTCCAGGACTTCGCCCCCGATAGTCAGACACGAATAAGGAGAACGCCGTGCCCTTCCAGGTTCTGGACTTCCATAAGGATATCCGCAATGTGTTGACTACGCCTGAGATCCGCGCCCGCTTTTTGCAGGTAGACGTAGGCCATACTGCGCAAAGCCATACGCATGATCTGGGTCATGAGATTTTTCTGATTTTGCAGGGGCAGGCCGAGTTCACAATCGAGGGTCATGCGGAGGTGTTGGGGCCGGGACAGCTCTGTATTGCGCTCACTGATGAGATGCACCAGGTGCGCAATGTAGGCGAGGAGCCGGTCATCATGTATCTGTCGGTCACGCCGCACATTCAGCCGACACATACCATGTGGAATGAGGACGGCACGAAGATGCCGCCCCGATTCGTGCTGAATACCAGCTACGACGTTGAGCCAGACCGCGAAACACCAACCGACGAGTTGCTGGACCAGCAGTTGGCTGCAGCCGAAGCATGGTTGGACGCGGTCGAGACGAGTACCGAGACGCAGCGGTCACAGATCGCGGCCTTTCGGGCGGCGCGAGAGGCAGGGGATGAAGAGTCTGCCCTGGCGGCCCGCGACGAGATGTGGGCGTCTCTTTATCCGGCTTTCCGGCGTGCCTTCGCGCTGGCAGATGTCTGGAACAGCTTTACCTCGCGCACTGAGGACAAGGAATATACCGGCTCATAGTTTGTCTGCAACGTCCGAACCACCGACTGCCACCGACCACCGACCGGAGAAATGCAAGTGAGACGAGTGAAAATAGGCGTCATCGGATGTGGAGCGATCGCCCAGGTGCATCATATGCCCAACCTGAATGAGTTGCAGGACGAGTTTGAGGTGACTGCAGTGTGCGACGTATCGGAGGGCGCGGCCCAGTATGTGGCCAACCGCTTTCACGTGCCCCAATACTTTACGGACTACCGCGAACTGCTGGCATCTGACGTGGAGGCGGTGCTGCTGTGCCAGACGGACCCAAAGAAGGGGGTGGCGGTTGACGCCTTTGACGCGGGCAAGCATGCCTTCGTGGAGAAGCCGGTGTGCTTCTCGCTGCAGGAGTGCGACGAGATGATCGAGGCGCGCAAGCGCGCGGGGACGGTGGGGCAGGCGGGCTACATGAAGGTCTATGACCCGGCGTTTGAGCGGGCGAAGCTGGAAGCGGCGGATATGGATGTGCGCTTTGTACAGATCAACCATCTGCACCCGAACAATGCGTTGCATCTGCAGCAGTTCGACGTGCGCAGCTTCGGTGACCTGCCGGAGGGGGCGATCGAGAGCGCGATGGAGGGGAGGCAGGCGGCCCGAGAGCAGGCGATCGGCGAGGCGCCTCCCCACGTAGAACGCGCATTCCATCTGCTGGCGGGAAGCATGATCCACGACCTGTACGGCTTGCGCGAGATCATGGGCCTGCCGGTCGAGGTGTCACATACGGAGATCTGGCAGGAGGGTCGGGCCGTTACATTCACGCTGGTCTACGAAAACGGCGCGCGCTGCGTGGGCACATGGATCGATCTGCCCGATCTGTGGGATTTCAAGGAGACGCTGGAGATCTACGGAGACGACAAACGGGTCACTGTCGCGTACCCGACCGGTTTTTCGCGAGGCATCCTATCGACGGTGTCGATACAAGGGATCGACGGCGAGGGCAGGACCTACCGGACCGAGCCGTACATCGACTGGGACAGCGCGTTTGTACAGGAACTGCGTCACTTTCACGACTGTATCGTCAACGACAAGACGTCGCGCACGTCGCTGGAGCATGCACGCAAGGACGTCAAGTTGATCATTGACATTATTGGGGCATATAAGGGGTAGAGGCGTAGTTCGTATTGCGTATTGCGTATTGCGTAATGCGTGTTGCGTGACCGGGGCACCACCGGGGCAATTTGGAGGCTGGCTGGGAGTTCCGGGTCAGGGTCGGCAATTCGTTTGCGATGAGAGTCAGCGGCCTGGGAAGGTCCTGGCGAAGGGTTGTGTCTCTCCGGGAGGGGAGGCTTCAAGGGATCGCGGCCTGAGAGAGACGGAAACCAAGGATGTTGTCTCTTGGTGAAGGCGAGCCTCAGTGACTGCTGCGCACGCGTGTAAAGTGGGTTACTGGAAAAGCAAGACCTGTCTGAGAAACAAGGTAGTTGTTATAGAGTACCGACTCCCCCTCGAATTTCCACCGTGGTTCCCCCCACCTGATTCAAGTTTCGAATACCTTTAATGGTATTATGGAACCTGATACAAATCAGAAAACGTTGTCTGGATTGCGCTAGTTTGCTGCGATACGGGCAGACGCTGAGACCTGGAAACGGCCAGACTGCCTCAGATGAAGACGTTGATCGTCGCGTGCATACAGCAGAAGATGCGGCTGCCGCAGACGCTGGAGGAGTACCGCGAGGACCTGCGCAGGTTCTTACGGGCGGCGGAGAACAAGCGGGCGCGGCTGGTGGTCTTTCCGGAACTGGCCGGGGTGATGGTGATCCCGCCTCTTCTGGGCGGATTCCAGGCGAACCTGCTCAAGCGGGCGGACATGGCGCGGCGGCGGCAGTCAAGCCTGTGGTTGAAGATCAGCGGCGGCGTTTCGGGAGCTGTGGCCGGATGGTTCAACACCGACTTTCGTCAGATGGCGGGGGCATTGTTGACGACGCAGCCGGAAATGGTGTGGGATGCGTACGACGAGGTTTTCGGCGGGCTGGCGCAGGAGTTTGACGTGACGCTGGTTGCGCCGAGCGCATACCTGCCGGACCCGCTGGACGGGGTGCTGCGGAACCTGACGGTTGTGTACGGTCCCGGCGGGGAGCGGCTGGGCTACCAGGCTAAACGGGTCCTGCATACCGAGGACGAGGACCTGGCTCAACCCGGCCACGAGTGGAACGTCATTCCGTCGCCTGTTGGCAGGATCGGGTTGATGCTGGGCGGGGACCTGCTCTACCCGGAAGTGGGGCGGCTTCTGGCCTACCAGGGTGCGGAGCTGCTGATCGGACAGGGCGCGGCCACACAGAGGGTGTTGTATGAGAAGCTGCGGGCCGGGATGCTGGCGCGCATGCAGGACAACCAGTTGTTCGCCGCGATCAGCTTTCTGGTCGGCCATAATGAGTTCAGCCGCCGCCAGCGGGACCCATTCATGGGACGTTCGTCGGTGCTTGCGCCGCAGGAGCTTACGCCGCGGGCAAGCGGTATTCTTGTGGAGTCGTCCAACTTTCGCAGCGAAAGCGTGCTGTCGGCAGTGTGGGATTTCGAGGAACTGGCCGAACTGTGGGAGACGTCGGACACGCCGGTGCGGAGCCAACTTCCGCTGGATGCGGTCGGCCCGGCGCTGTCACAGCTATACAGGAAGATGAACCAGCTGCCAGAAGGGCCGGACGCGCTCCTGGCAGCGCCTGAAAGACAGGAACCTGAGATCAAAGAACGCCCAGTGGAATTGGAAGAGAGGGTGACGGTGCCAAAACGAACCAATTCAATGCTCAGTCTGGATGATCTGCCCGTGCTGGCGTCGGTGACCTCCTACTGGGGAGATGGGTCCGACACAGAGATCAAAGCCTCGTTGCCTGCCCACGTTCCGGTCAGTTTGACTCCCGAGTCGGATGATTGGGAGTATGACGAAACATGGGAGCTTGATGAATCAGAGGCGCATTCCACAGCGGAAGACGGCGCTGCGGAAGTGATGGACGCGGAAGGTGTAAGTCTCCAAACAGATGCGGACAGTCAGGCGGGTAAGAGCCAAGCTGAGGGTGGGGTAAGTGAAGAGGAGACGCAGGAGATGGACGCTCTTCTCGAACCGCGGGCTGAAGACGACAACGACAAGACAGGCTGAAGTATCGCCTTGCCAATGCAGCTTTCTCGACCGGGAGTCAAATAGCGCCTGTTGCAGAACGCTATGGGAGGACGGGTTCTTCCTTGGTGGACTGAATCAGGCGAAGCATCTCGTCGACGTCGGTGATTTTCACCCGCGGTTGCCCTCGCAGTGCGCCCCGCTCGTTCTCGATCTGCTCAAGAATCTGCCAGTCGGCGAAGGAAACAAAGTCCACGCCCCTTTTTTTCAGAAGGAGTATGATGTCGCCGGGCCGGCCATGTCCGTCGGTGTGCGGGCCGGAGTTGGCGGCCGCGACGACGTTGCCGGGGAGTGAAGCGACGGCGTTCTTCACGTCTTCCATCATCAGCTTTACGGTTTCAACGGCGTCGGGCTTGTTCGTGCCGATTACGCCGGTCGGCCCGCGTTTGGCCCAGCCGACGGTGTATTCTCCGGGCACGACCGCACCGCCGTGTTTGGCGGTCACGCGCCCCTTTTCGTTGGGAATGATGCCCCAGCGGTCATAGAAGGGCACGCCTGGAATGGGGACGCCGCGGTAGCCAATGGAGCGGAACACCAGGCCTACATCGTACTCCGCGAAGGAGCCGATGCCGCGGCAGGCTATATAGCCTGATTCGGTTTCCTGCAGGGCGTTCTTCTCGGTCGTGATGGCGCTGACCGCGCCTGCTTCGCCGGTGATTTCGGTTGGCGAGCGCAGGAAGTGGAAGACGATCTGCTTAGGTTTGCCAGTGGCGCCGCGGTCGGCCAGCTCCTGCAGGGTTTCGAGGTTGCGGCGGGCGGTGCGATCTCCTTCCATCTCGGCCTGGCTGGCTTCGTCCAGGACGAGATCAGCCGGATTGACGATTACGTCGGCGATCTCCAACTCACCCAGCTCTTTGATCTCCGGATTGGTGAACTTGGCCTGCACGGGGCCGCGGCGGGCGAAGATATGAATGCGCTTGACGTTGCTGTCCCGCAGCTCTTCGAGAGCGTAGTCGGTTATATCAGTCGTTTCCAATTCGGAGACCGACTTGGCGAGGATGCGGGTTACATCCATGGCCACATTGCCGACGCCGATCACGGCGACACTTTCGACGCTCAGGTCGAAGTCAAAATGACGGAAGTCTGGATGGCCGTTGTACCAGGCGACAAATTCGGTGGCGGAGAAGCTGCCCTCCAGGTCTTCGCCGGGGATGCCGAGCCTTTTGTCGGACTGGGCTCCTACCGCGTAGACAATCTGGTCATAGTGCGACTTCAGGTCTGCGTGCGTGACATCGGAGCCGAGATCGACGTTGCCGAAGTAGCGGACGCGGCTGTCCTTCATCGTGCGCTCATAGATGCGGGTCACGGACTTGATCTTCTGGTGGTCTGGGGCGACGCCGTAACGGACCAGTCCGTAGGGGGTGGGCAGCCGGTCGAAGAGGTCGATCGAGACGTGGGCATCCTTTTGTTGCAGCAGTGCGCCGGCGGCGTAGAACCCGGAGGGGCCTGCGCCGATGATGGCGATGCGTACTGGTCTGCTGCTGCTGCCAAGTCTTCCCGTGAAGGTCAACACAATTTCCCTTTAGAATTCGTTTCTGCGTTCAAACTACAATACGGCGGCGAAAATCACAATTTTCGTTGGAGCAGAGACTGGAACTGCCGGGCCAAGGTGAGAACGCCGATACCGATTTGGAAGTATTCGGCGGGGCCGATGGTTCCGAGCGCTGTCTCGCCGTCCTCATCTGTACGCGCGCTGGATAGCCAGGCAAAGACGCCGCCCAGCAGCGCGCCTCCGATCATGCCTGCTAGAATGATTCCTGTGCGGCCGCTTTCCTTCATCGTCAGTCTCCACTATATCCGGCACCATCCATTTGGCGCGTAAGCGCTTGTACATTTTACGTCCAGGATAACAGTTCTCGGGGCGCGGAACGGTTTGTTGCGAAAATCGACCGCGACGCTGGCGGCAGCGCCGCGGTCAATTGGTGCGGACATTGTAGCGGCAGAAGCCGCTCTTGTCACATGCAGCAGACGACATCGATCTGAATCGTCTTACTTCAGAGTCATCTCCTTGACGAGGATGCGGTGATCAAGCTGGGGCGCCCATTCGACCCGGCCGCCGAGGCCGTAAGCGAGATCGAGGTGGCCTATGTAACCAATAGCGACGTCCTCGTGCACGATTCGACTGAGTTCCTGCAGCGTCATTTCACGCTCGTCACCAGTGAGGGGAAGCGCCTTCGTCCAGACGGCGTCAGCTTCCTCGTTACAGTAGACAGAGAGGATGCCCTCGCAGGAGTAGTAGAAGCGGTAGGAGGAGGCGTAGTCCATGATCTCGTTGCCATGCAGATGGATGGCGACGAAGTTCCGATCTTCGGGAACGTCCTTGATGTTGATCAGCATCACCTGGCCGAAGCCTTCGGGATCGTAGAAGGTGGTGGTTACGCTGAAGCCGACATCGGTGAGCATGGAGGCAACGGCCTGTATGACCTCGTCGATTCTGGGGAAGACTGCATGGCGGGCGCCGAGCGTGATTTCCATATCGACGGGTACGCCGTCCGCGGCCGCGGCGGCCAGGAGTTCACGAGCCTGGTCGGGGTCGTAGGGATACGGCTCCAGGCTGGGGTCGTGGCCGGTGGCGGAGGAGTTGACGATCTGGCTGGCGACGGTGGCCGCGCCGCCAAGGATGCTATCGACGATGGCTTCTTTGTCGATGGCCAGCTGGAAGGCGAGGCGAACACGCTGGTCAGACAAGAGAGGGCTGTTGGTATCCATGCGGATGAAAATCGTCTCGACGCTGGGGGCGGACACGCAGCTGGCGTCAGCTTCGTCACCGAGAAGCTGGCACTGTTCCGGCGTGATGAACGCGGCCAGATCGACCTCTCCGGCCTGTACGGCGGCGACCCGCACCTGGTCCTCCTGCAGGAATCGAATCGTAACATTCTTGAAGGTTTGCGCGCCGCGCGCGTCGTCGGGATTGGACAGGCCCCACCAGTCGGGGTTGGCCTCATAGGTAATCGACTCGCCTTTGCGCCACTCGACATACTTGTAAGGGCCGGTGCCGATTAGTTCGGTATGGTAGGAGTCAGGGTCTTCGGCCAGTTGCCTGGCTGAGGAGATGCCTACCCACTCGACCTTGCCGAGCAAAATCGGGTCTGGCTCGGGCGTGGAGATGTCAAGAGTGTATTCGTCAACTGCTTCGGCGCTCATTGTGCCAAGGAAGTCGAGCAGGTCGAAGGCGTTGTCCGCATCGAATGTGTGGTTGATGCTGGCGGCGGCGGCTTCCGCGTTAAAGGGGGAGCCGTCGTGGAAGGTGACGCCCTCGCGGAGCGTGAAGCGGATTGTGGTGTCGTTCTGTCTCTCCCAAGAGGTGGCGAGGATGGGGACGAACTCACCGGTGGTGAAATCGCGGTTGATCAGCTGTTCTATGGCGTTGCGGAAGCCGGGTCCGCCGGTGCCGGCGAAGGAGCGCCAGGCGTCGAGGCTGACCGGCTCGATGCCGACGGCGATGACCACTTCTTCGCCGGCCATTGCGGCATCGTCGCCGGAGGCGGCCGGTTGTACCGGTTGACAGCCTGACAGGACAAGGGCCAGTACGAGAACTAACGTCATCCATCTCCAAGTCGTTTTCCGAACCATGGATTCCCTCCTGGTTTTTTTCGTGTCAGCAATAGGTCGCCTCCCACGCCCTGAGATGTCACCGGTTACACTTGGCGATACTGGGCCAACTGGTGGATCAGGAGGGCGAGGGCAACGCCCCCGGCGGCAACCGACCAGATTTCCTGTTGTTGTGATATTGCTGACGACGGTGATAAGATAGCAGCGCCGCCATTCCGGGGTCGATGTAACGCAATTTTACGGTAGTTGGCGACAATCAGGAACGATTGTATAGTACATCGGCCAGACACGTCAATTCACGATTTATCCATCCATGCTCGGTAGTACATGAATAAATAACGAACCGGGGCAGCCGTCACCGGAGCCGGCTGTAGTGCTTGCTGTAGGCCTCAAACACTGGTCACCGTTCTGAATTGAACATTGCCTAGTTTTCGTCGAATGCCTCTCAGGCCAAACTGCGACGCTTTGGAACGCAAACCCAATCGCGGCCGGTGCAGTTACAGCCATGCCAGTAATTTGGCTGCATTGTACATGGCCGCAATTGCGATAAATATCTCCTCATTCGAACGCAACAACTGTGTTCAAACTCACTATTTTTCAGGAGGGACAAGATGTCCAGAAAGTTGTACAGTCGCAGAGAAGTATTGAGGACGACAGCGGGCGCGGCGGGCGTTGGCCTGCTGGCTGCGTGCGCGGCGCCGATGGCACCGGCAGGCGGGGAGGCGGCGATACCCAGCGATCAGCGGCAGGGCGTGTTGTGGGGATTGCAGTATGACCCGCACGTAGAAGCGTACCAGCGTCTTGCTGATTTGTTCGAATCACAGGGCGGCGGGACGTACGAAGTGCAGCCGCAGGCCTGGCCGATTCCGCCCAAGGTGATTGCCGCGCTGGCGGCAGGGACACAGCCGGACGTAGCCTGTATCATGGGCGAACAGCTGACGAGCTTGCATCTGCACCAGGCGCTGGTCCCCTGCACGGAGCAGGTTTACAACCACATGGGTGTCGACCCAGACGAGTCCTTTGTGGGTGACGCGATCGGCGCCTACACGTGGCAGGGCGAGATCTGGGGCGTGCCGACCGAGGCCAACGGCGTCGGCAACATGGTGAACGTTCCCAGCGAAGATGTGATTGCCCTTGGGTTGGAGGACCAGTATCCGCCGCTGAACGGGGAAGTTTTCTTCGAGAGCTATCCCAGCATGTGGGAGTTGGCGCAGGCGTTGCAGGTCGAAGAGGACGGCAAGGTAACCAAGTGGGGGCTGAGCAGCCAGGGCTGGGACGATATGAGCTATCTCGGCATCCTGCGGACCCTGCTTGACAAGAAGGGCATGGACTGGTGGGACCTGGAGAATAAGCAGTTCAACATCAATACGGAAGAGGGCATGGAGGCGATGCGTCTCTACGTCGAGACACCGGTGGAGATGGGTATCGAGACCCAACTGGACCAGTCGCATGTCGACGCGGCCCTGGCCGGCAAGGTGGCGCTGGCACGAGGCAACGGCACGCCATCGCTACCGATGTCCTGGGAACTGGGCTACACGTACGTAATGTGCGGAGCGCCGATGGTCTTTGAAGGCGAGCTGCCGCTGTTCGCCGGAGAGGGCGGATGGGGCTTCATCTCGCTGAAGCAGTCGCATAACCCCGACATGGCAATCGAGTTCCTGCGCATGTTGGTGACGCACGAAGGGCAGCTTGAATACGCGAAGATCTACGGCGGCGCAGTCCATACATCCTGGAAGGATTTGGTCGGCGTTTACGATCACTTCACCCACCCGGATCCTGACGGTCCTCAGGTGGGTATGGCAAGGATCCTGCAGGAGCATCTGCAGCCACTAACGACTTTCGAGGGCGTGGGATTCGGCTCGATTGCCGAAATCGGTTCCGCAATTACGGAAGGCGCTTCCGAAGTGCGGCAGGGGAACATCGGCAGCGAGGAGGCAGTTGAGTTGATCCAGACGCGCTGCGAGGCTCAGTACCAGGAGTATGTGAGCGACGTGCGCGAATTGGGCCTGGAACCGTAGGGGCGAGGAGAGAGCGGAGAGGAGAGAGAACACCTCTTGCTCTCCGCTCCTTATCTTCAGTCTGTGAGTGTTTCTATCTCATCTGGTCAATGACCCTTAAAAGAGGAGGGAAAGATGCACAGTCGAAGAGATTTTCTGAAAGTCTCGGCGGGGGCGGCGGGAGTCGGTCTTCTAGCTGCGTGTGTTGCGCCGGGTACGGAGATGGCGGGCGGCGGTGCAGCCGTGCCGAAGGAACAGCGTCAGGGTGTGATGTGGGGCCTGCAGTACGACCCGCATGTTGAGGCGTACCAGCGGCTTTCCGATCTGTTCGCGTCGCAGGGCGGGGGGACGTTTGAGGTACAGCCGCAGGCCTGGCCGATCCCGCCCAAGGTGATTGCAGCGTTGGCGGCGGGAACGCAGCCTGACGTGGCCTGCATTATGGGTGAACAGTTGACGAGCCTACACCTGCACCAGGCCCTGGTCCCGTGCACGGAGCAGGTCTACAACCACATGGATGTCGATCCTGACGAGGACTTTGTGGGCGACGCGATCGGCGCCTACATGTGGCAGGGCGAGATCTGGGGCGTGCCGACCGAGTGTAACGGCGTGGGCAACATGGTCAATGTGCCGAGCGAGGATGTGATTGCGCTGGGGCTAGATGACCAGTATCCGCCGCTGAACGGTGAGGTCTACTTCGAGAGCTACGAAAGCATGTGGGAGCTGGGGAAGGCCTTGCAGGTCGAAGAGGACGGCAAAGTGACCAAGTGGGGCCTGAGCAGCCAGGGCTGGGATGATATGAGCTATCTCGGCATCCTGCGCACGCTGCTGAACCCCAAGGGCATGGACTGGTGGGATCTTGAGAACAAGCAGTTCAACATCAATACCGAAGAGGGTATGGAGGCGATGAGGCTGTTTGTTGAGGGACCGGTAGAATTGGGCATCGAGACGCAGTTGGACCAGAACCACGTCGATGCTGCACTGGCCGGCAAGGTGGCGCTGGCGCGCGGCAACGGCACGCCTTCAATGCCGATTGCCTGGGACCTGGGCTATACCTACCGGATGGCAGGCGCACCGATGATCCATGAAGGTGAGGCGCCGATGTTCTGTGGTGAAGGCGGATGGGGATTCATCTCGCTAAAGCAGGCGAAGAATCCCGATATGGCGATCGAGTTCCTGCGCATGCTGGTGACGGATGAAGGACAGACGTCATACGCCATGATCTACGGCGGACAGCCGAACACTGCATGGAAGGGCCTGGTCGGCAGTTATGACCATTTCGTGGATAACGACCCGGATGGTCCGCTGGTAAAGCTGACGAAAGTTCTGCAGGAGCACCTGCTGCCGCAGACCACTTTCGAGGGTGTGGGTTTCGGCTCGATCGGCGAAATTGGCGCGGCCATAGGTGAAGGGTGCTCGGAAGTACGGCAGGGCAATATCGGCAGCGAGGAAGCGGTAGCGATGATTCAGTCTCGGTGCGAAGCACAGTACGAGGAATGGGTCAGTGACGTCCGCGAGTTGGGAATGGAACCTTAGATTCGAGGAGAGAGTGAATAGGAGTGAGGAGTGAGAGTTGGGGGCGTAGTGCCTCCGACTCTTGCTTTTCGCTTCTCACCCCGGACTTTACAATCGTAACGCTCCTCGAATTCAGGTCGGGCTATGATAGAGACTTTCGCTGATATCTTTCTTTCCAACGACCCGGATCCCACGATTTCATACCGGTCTGGACTGGCCGCCTACCAGGAATCATTGAGCCAGGGGCAGTTGGTGGGGCGGGGTTGGAACGGTTCGGGGTACACGAATCCCGAACCGGAACGATTCGACGCGGCTTCGCATCCGGCGCCGCAGGCGTTCTGGGTGGAAGTGGATGGGCAGCTTCTGCGATCGCACTGGGAATGGGGCGACTTTTCGCAGACTGAAGAAGAGGATGGGTTGAAGGCGGTACTGGAACTGCGGCACACGGTTCGTCCAGTGGTCGTGCGTATTCACACGCTTCTGGACGGCACGCCGGTCCTGACGCGCTGGCTGGAGATCGAGAACTGCTCAGAGCAACCGGCTGCGCTTTCGGCAGCTTTCCCGTGGAGCGGTGTGCTGCAGACGTGTGCGTATGACATCGATGATGAGGCGTCTCCGTACTCGGTGGGTTACTTTATCGATACCCACTGGGGCAATGAGGGCGACTTCGACTGGCGGGCGCTGCCGCGGGCGGGCTACAGGATTGACGGCCGTTACCGGCGGGGCCGCCACAGACATCCTTTCTTTGTTGTGCGCAATCACCAGGGCGGCGAGCAGTTCGTGGGGACGCTGGCATGGTCGGGAGGGTATGCTTTCGAGTTTGACGTGGACGACGGGGATAGTCGGGAGGGGTCGCGGCTCTGGTTTCGTGCCGGACCTGACGGACCAGCACCGTTGCGGGTCATTGCGCCGGGCGAGACGGTTACCACACCGGAAATGCACCTCGGCGTCGTGATCGGAGATTTCGACGACTGCATTCAGGCGCTGCATGACCACTTGCGGACAAGCGTCATCCCGCCACAGAATCCCGAACATGCCGGGCTGGTCGTGAGCGGCATCGGGCCAGAGCAGGAGCTTACGCCTGAGCTCATTTTTTCCGAGATCGACGCCTGCGCTGACGCGGGCGCGGAGGTCTTTCTGATCGATGCGAGTTGGTACACGCCGCCGCATGGCAGCTGGCATGCGACGGTGGGCGACTGGCAGGTAAGTCTTGAGCGTTTTCCGGGGGGCCTGAAGCCGTTTCGTGACTATGTGCACGGCAAGGGCATGAAGTTCGGACTGTGGATGGACGGGGAGCGGGTCGGGCCTGAAAGCAGAATTGCCAGGGAGCGTCCTGAGTGGCTGGCCACGCCTTACGGTGACGAGGGCGGGCTGGGCGGGATGATTGATCTCACAAGGCCTGACGTGGCCGAATGGATGGAGAGCGAGATCGACCGGCTGATCGTGGAGCACGAGTTGGACCTCTTCCGTCTTGATTACAACGTCGGCAACATCGGCCCAGGTGGGTACAGTGAACAGTCAGGATTTATTGAGAACGCCTATTGGCGCTATTACGAGGCGGTCTACGGCATTTATGCGCGGCTTTCTGCGCGCCACAAGAATGTAATCTTTCAGAACTGCGCCAGCGGCGGCGCACGGACAGATGTGGGCATGGTCCGCTACTTTGACCATACCTGGGTAACCGACTGGCAGATTGCGCCGCGCGCCTTTTCGATTACGAATGGGATGTCGATGGCGCTGCCGCCGGAGCGGGTGGACCGGCTGGCGGGCATGGGCCAATCCGGGCAGCGAACGGCTGAGCTGGATTTCCAGTTCCGGCTGCAACTGTTCGTACATCCATCGCTGAACTGGTTCCATCTCAAGGACGCCGCGCCCAACGCGGTCCAGCAGGCGCGCATCGGCAATGCCGTGCGGATATACAAGGAGTTCGTGCGCCCGATCCATGCGACCAGCCGCATTTATCACCATACGCCGGTGGTCAAGGGATTCGAGCCGCAAGGCTGGGGCGTGCTGGAACTGGCGTCGCGTGACCGAACGCGGGCCATTGCTGGACTGTTTCGTCTCAGCGACCCTGCCGAACCGGAATACTTGCTGCGGTTCAGGGGGATCGATCCGGGCCGGCTATATCGCGTGATCTTTGACAACAGTTCCGAGAGCTGCGAAGTCGACGGAATGACGCTTACACGGACAGGAATTGCTTCACGCCTGGAAACCGCTTTGACCTCGGAGTTGCTGATCGTTGAAGCAGCAGACTAGGTGGGGCTGGGAAGGCGACAAATACGCTCAACCATGACTGAGAACGGACCTGAACATGACTTCAATTGTTGATGGGAGCAGGGCCGCGGGCCGGGCTGAAACGACGGGCGTCTGGTTTGTTGTCAAGAAGACGCTGCGCAAGCCGCAGTTCTGGTTTGGCTTCACAATGATTGTGCCGTTATTGATCTGGTACTGGATATTCAGCTTCTGGCCGATCATTCAGGCATTCCGCATGTCGACGGTCGCGTATAAGCTGCTGGATCCTGCCAATAGCCCATTTGTGGGTATAGGTAACTTCCTCAAGATTTCTCAGCATCCCCTATTTTTGGTTTCGGTGAAGAATACGATCTTATGGGCCGTTTATTCATTCATATTCCATCTGCCTTTGGCCATGCTTATCGCCGTCTTCCTGTCCAAGGTGAGGCGGGGGCGAAACGTCTATCAGGCGCTGATCTTCGTTCCGGTTGTTGTCTCGTTGGTAGCAGTTTCCTTGCTGTTTAAGATGTTGATGGACCCGGAAGTGGGGCAACTGAACAAGCTGTTAAGCAGCGTAGGGTTGCCCGAACTACAGTGGCTTTCCAGCTCCTCATCGGCACTGCCAACCGCAGTTATCATCGCCACCTGGAAAGGGCTTGGCTTTTACGTTGTCATTCTGACAGCAGGCATGATGAACATTCCGTCGGAACTGTACGACGCTGCCCTGGTTGACGGAACCAATCCGTGGCAGCAGTTTTGGCGCATAACCATGCCCCTGATGGGCCATACGATCCTTCTGATTACCGTACTGCTGGCGATCGGCTCTTTGCAGGAGTTTACGCTTCCCACGGTCTTGTTTGGCTCGGAGGGGGGGCCGGGCAACTCTACTTACCTGTACAACATGTTGATCTACCAGGAGGCCTTCTTAGACATCCGCTTCGGCACGGCCACGGCCGCGTCCCTTCTGCAGTTCGCGTTCATTCTGGCGATCAGCGTTTTGCAAATCAAGTTGATCCGCCCGTCGTGGTCATACTAGCGGTCCCCGGCACGTGACATGCATTTGGAACGAGCACTGGCGATGGAAATCGGCGACCTAACATTGGAGGAGAGACGGTAATGGCAGTTATAAGTGAGGCACGACCTGCGCGACGCCGGCTGCCGAGGCGCATATTGATATCACAAAGTCTCATACAGATTTTCCTGCTTGGCATGGTCGTAGTCGCCATCTTCCCCTTCATCTGGATGATCTTTGCTTCACTCAAGCCTTTCAAGGAGCTTGTGGAGTCAAGGGCGCTGCTGCCAGAGACGTGGACATTGCGCAACTATGAAGAGATTTTAGGCAGGGTGAATTTTGTAGCCGCTTTCCGCAACAGCATCGTATCGGCGGTGTCGGTAACGGTCGTTTCCGTTTTCACGTCGTCGGTGATGGGGTACATCTTTTCCAAGTATCGTTTTGTGGGCAAGGAGGTACTTTTCACCATCATCTTGTCGACGATGATGGTGCCCTTTGCGGTGATCATGGTTCCGCTGTATATCACGATTGCGAACAGTTTCGGACTGGCCGACCATTTGGGCGGCATCATCGTAACCGGCTTTTATACGGCATTCGGTATCTTCCTGATGCGCCAGTTCATGGAAAGCATCCCGTTCGAACTGATCGATGCGGCCCGCATTGACGGCGCGTCCGAGTGGCGTATCTTTTTCACTCTGGTGCTGCCGATGTCGTTGTCACCGATGTCGGCGCTTGCAGTCTTTGTCTACCTCTTCAACTGGGACAGTTTTTTGTGGCCGCTCATCGTCCTGAACAGCCAGGATAACCAGACGCTACCGCTGGTGCTGGCCGGCCTACGCAATTTGTGGTGGACGCGTTACGAGATGTGGGCGGCCGGTTCTATGCTGACGGTTGTTCCGGTCATGGTGATATACAGCTTTGCCTCGCGTTACTTCATCCGCGGCATTGCGATGACGGGCCTGAAGGCTTAATTGCAGTGGTCAGTGGTTCGTGGTCAGTGGTCAGTGACGGCGAAGAGCTACTCATTTGCTCGACGCTGTCCAACTGAAACCGCAAGCTTGCGTGTACAATCCTCTGCTGGGAATTCACAGGAGTAATTGACCGATGCGCATGACCGGTGGTGAAGCCGTCGTTCGGTCCCTTGAGGCGCACGGTGTCGACACGGTGTTCGGCATTCCGGGGACGCATAATCTGGGCATTTACGACGCGCTGCGGGAGATGGGCGGGATCCGGCACATTCTTGCCCGGCATGAACAGGGGGCGGCGTTTATGGCCGACGGCTACGCGCGGGCAAGCGGCGAGGTTGGCGTTTGCCTGAGTACGACAGGGCCGGCTGCTCTGAATACGCTGGCGTCGCTGGGGACGGCCTACAGCGACTCCTCGCCGGTCCTGTGCATTGCCAGCCAGATCCCGGCTGAGGGAATCGGGCTGGGCAAGGGTTATCTGCACGAGTGCGAGGACCAGCTTGGGAGCTTTGCACCGGTGACGAAGTGGCGGGCGCGAGCGGATACGGTGGCGGAGATTCCCGGGGTAATGCGGGAGGCTTTCGCGCAGATGCTGAGCGGACGGCCGCGACCGGTGGCGGTGGAGATTCCGTGCGATACGCTGGACGAGAGCGGTGACGTGACGATCTTGGCGCCAGCTGCGGTTGAGCGGGCGACGCCTGACCAGGAGCAGGTGGAGCGGGCAGCGCGGCTATTGGGCGGGGCGCGACGGCCGGTGATCTGGGCGGGCGGTGGTGTGATCGGGAGTGTGGCGGGTGCAGAGCTGCAGGCACTGGCCGAGCGGTTGCAGGCGCCGATTTTCACGACAGTGCTGGGAAAGGGCGCGGTTCGGGACGACCACCCGCTGGCCGCGGGTGCAACTATTTTACATCCGCACGCGCGGGCATTTCTGGCCGAATCTGACGTTATGCTGGCGGTTGGCACGCGATTCACGGAGGAGGAAAGTGATCGCTGGGGGTTGCGCTTGCCGGAGTCTCTTATCCACATCGAGATCGACCCTGAAGAGATCGACCGCAACTACCAGGCCACGGTGGGCGTTTTGGGGGATGCGCGCGCGGCTCTGCAGCAGATCAACGCGCAGCTTCAGGATGCGAGTCGGGAGGATAACGGCAGTGCCGCCGGGATCGCAGAGCTTCGGCAGAAGGTCTGGAGGTACTGCCAGGAACGGGCGCCTGAAGGTGTTGAGCTTGTGCAGACGCTACGGAAGGCGCTGCCGCGTGAGGCAATCATCGTGAGCGACCTGACGGTTGCCGCGTACTGGTGCCGTCGCTTACTGGATATCTATGAACCGCGAACGAACATTTACCCTTGGGGGTTTTGCACGCTGGGCTTTGGGCTGCCGGCCGCGATCGGGGCAAAGGCAGCCAGGCCGGACCGGCCGGTAGTTGTGCTCTGCGGCGACGGTGGGTTTTTGTTCAACTGCCAGGAGCTGGCGGCGGCGGTGCAGCTAGGCTTGCCCATTGTTACCTTGGTCTTCAATGATTCGGCATACGGGGTCCTGCGGCCGCAGCAGGAGGCCCGCTACGGAGCTGCGCACGAGGTTGATCTGGTGAACCCCGATTTCATGGGGCTGGCGGGTGCGTTCGGCGTGGACGGATGCCGGGTCGAATCGATCGAGCAGCTTGGCCCTGCGGTGACGAAGGCGCTCGAGGCGGATCGGAGCGCACTGATCGAACTGCCGGGAACGCTGCCGTGGCCGATCATGGAACCGTCGGCGCGCATGTTCGAGGCGGACCAGTGAGCGGCGGCGAGGAAAAGCTGCGCGTCGGCTTTATCGGCGCCGGCGCGATCACCGACCTGCACTACCTCGGTTACCAGGACTACCCCAAAGCGGAACTTCACGCTATCTGCGACGTCGACGAGACGCTGCTGCGACGGCGCGCGTCGGAGTGGCAGATCGGGAAGACGTACACCGACTACCGGCAACTGCTCGCCGACCCCGAGGTAGACGCGGTAGAGGTGATCACGCCGCATCATCTGCATGCGGAGATGGGCATTGCCGCGTTGGAGGCGGGCAAGCACGTTTCAATACAGAAGCCGATGGCGATCACGGTTGCCGAGTGCGACGCGTTGATCGAGGCGGCGGGGCGTGCTGGCAAGCTGATGCGCGTTTTTGAGAACTTTCGCTTCTACCCGCCCCTGGTCAAAGCCAAACAGCTTCTCGACGAAGGCGCAATTGGCGAGCCGCTCTCGATACGCATTAAGTGCGTACAGGGCGTCTCGGGAGAGGACTGGGAGATACCGTACAGGCGCTGGGAATGGCGCTTCGACCCGGCCCGGGGCGGCGGTGGGCGGGTGATTCTCGACTATGGATACCATCTCTTCTCGATTGCGCAGTGGTTCATAGGTGCGCCGGAAAAGGTTTTTGCGTGGATCACGCACCGCCCCATACAACATGGCTGGATGCTAGACAGCCCGGCCGTGGTCATCTGGAAGTACAAGGATGCGGAGAAGTACGGCTCCTATGAAGCGGTCACCTCCGACGACATTCTGGTGCCGACCAAGTACGGGCGGCCAGAGGACGAGTGGGTCGAGTTGACGGGCTCACGCGGCTTCATCTGGGTGAATCGCTGCACATCGATGTTGCTGGACAGGCCGGCGGTGGAGATGTATCGCGACGGCGAAACGACGGTGTTTCCCGAAGTGGATTCGGACTGGGGGACCAGTTTTGTTGCCGGCGTGCATGACTTTGTTGACGCAATTGCAGAAGGACGGCAGTCAGAGCTGAGCGGCAAGGAGGGGAAGGCGGTGCTGCAATTCTGTCGGGCGGCGCAGCTGTCGGCGAGAGAGGGGCGCGAGGTCAAGCCGGAGGAAACGGCATAACTGCAGTGGTCAGTGGTCAGTTGGTTGAGAAGGTCTTCACGATGATTCAAAGCAGGAGGGACTATGCGAAACGAAGAACGGCGTTGCTAGTCTGCTGTTTACTGCTGCTGGCAGGGTCCTTGGCGGGATGTGAACAGTTGCCCGGTGACGTATTGGTTACGCCTACTCCCATTCCAACGCCTGAGCCGATTCCCAAGGCGGTCCATCGAATTGAGCGGGGCGACATCGTAGATAGCGTGACTCTGTTGGGCATGGCGGACTCGCTGCGGCGGGTGAACCTTTCGTTTCGGATCGGCGGTCGGCTGAACGGATTTCATGTTGAACCGGGCGATCTGGTGGAGGCAGGTCAGGTTTTGGCCGAACTGGATGTGGGATTCTTGCCGCATGAGCTTGCCAAAGCGGAGAAACAGCTGGAGATCGCCCGGCTGAGGGTGCAAACGGCGCAGGGAGCCAAGGAGCTTGCCTTGGCGGAGGCGCAGGCGTCCCTGGAGATGGGCAGGCTGACGCTGGAGCAGGGGCGCGGCGGTGCGGGGGAGGCCGATGTTGCGCGCATGGAGCTGGCGGTGGCGGCGGCGGAGACGAAACTGGCACTGCTGGGGGACCAGCATGACCGAGAGATTGCGCTCTACCAGGCGGAGGCAGAACTCAAGGGGATCGACGTGGAGATGCTGCGGGACCGCATAGGGCAGGCGCAGCTGCTGGCGCCTTTCGACGGGGTGGTGCGCTATACTGACGGAGAGGCAGGGCAACTGGTGGCGGAGTACGCGCCGGTGATGGGGCTGGCGGCACCGGACGCTCTCGAGATCAGGAGCTCGGGTCCGAACGAGGAGGCGTTGCCGAAGTTGCGGGTTGGACAGGCTGTCACAATCCGCTTCCGCGACTACCCGCAGAGCGAGGTTACGGGCCGGCTCATTCAGGTCTCAACGCCGGGTGGCGCCGATGAAGGTCTGCCGATTCGAGTTGAGTTCGTTGCGCCCGAAATGGAGTTGGAAATCGGGTCCCTTGCAGACCTGCGCATTGTTGTGGAGCGAAAAGAGGACATTCTGACGATACCGAATGTGGCGATTCACAGCTACTTCAACCGGCGCTACGCGCTGGTCAAGGAGGGGGAGAGCACGATCGAGGTCGACATTACGCTGGGCGTAACCGATGGTGAACGGACTGAGGTGCTGGCCGGTTTGGAAGAGGACGAGGAGGTTTTCGAGCGTTAGACTTCTGTGATTGCTGTTGAATCTGGTCGTTTGATTCGTACCTCCAGACCAGAGATTGACAATCTTTTCAGTCCTTCCTCCCCATGCTCCTCGCCCGAGGCGCGGCGCGCCGCTCGCAACGTTACGGCGGGAAATTCAACGAAAAAACTGCATAGCCGCTAGACTGCCTTCGCCCGGAGGTTGGCGGTCAGCGCGGCGCGGATTCCTGCGTAGAGCCTTGAGGAGCGGGCAATCTGTTGTCTCCCGGCCAGCGAAAGATTGACGGTGGGGCGAAAGAGGGTTCATCGTGGATTTGGGGTGGTCCTGAGAATCCGGCTGTGGATCCCGGTACAGTTCCCCAGAGGTAGGCTGAAATTGTTAAGCTGCTTTTGGGGGTGCTGGGCAGGCACAAGGCCTGCCCCTACGGGGATTTGATGGGACCGGCGGGACGTGGTCTGGCTGGACACTTTCGATTGGGCATTCGTCACCAATGTCGACACCCGGTCGACTCGGCATGTTGTAGGAGAGGGGGCGTTGCGGGGGCGGAGCCCCCGCACAAGGGAGGGCCGAATAGGCCCGACCGCCCAGAAGTGCAGCAGTTAGTAGTCAGTAGTTAGCAGTCAGTGAAGGCGCTTATTCTGGCGGAAACTGGAAAGTGAACTGACCGTGGCTTGGTTGTTGCCAGAGAAGTAGGAGAGGTCGCCCCCATTTTGGGATGCACCCGGTGTAAGAATCGTCATTGACAGGCCGTAATTCGACACTTATACTCCATATAACCCTCGTTCCTCCGGCGACATTGCAGAAACAGTAGCGAATTATTGTTTGGCGCTCCTGCAAACACGTCGTACTCCCGTGATTTTTGCGAAAGTATCACCATCGGCAGATCATCACAAGGAGGAAAACCGATGTTGGAACGAGAGATTACGCGTCGAACGTTTTTGCGTCTGTCTGCGATAGCGACGACGGGCGCCGTGATGGCGGCATGCGCGCCTGCGGTGCAGGAAGCGGCACCCGCAGAAGTGGAGGCGGCGCCGGCCGCGGCTGCAGGACCGGAAGCACCAATGCTGGCTGAGATGGTGGAGGCCGGCACGTTGCCACCGCTCGATGAGCGCCTACCGGACAATCCACTGGTTTGGGACGCCAAGGATGTTCAGATCCTCGAACCGGAGGAAGGCCAGTATGGCGGCACGTTGAAATTGGGCCATGTCAAGGACATCGATATGCTGGCCCAGATCAACTACGCAAGGCTGCTTTCCGATCGCAGTGAATTTGTGGCGCACTTTGCCGAGGGATGGGAGTTCTCGGATGATTCCACCTCGATTACCTTTTATTTGCGGAAGGGCGCAAGGTGGTCCGACGGGGAGCCTTACACGACCGCCGATATTGTTTGGTGGTGGGACAACATTGTTAAGTCGGAGTACGCGGACTCCCCGTGGAGCATGTACAACCTGGATCCTGCCGGGGACGACATGATTGCGGTTGACGACTACACGCTTCAGGTAAATTTCGGCAAGTCCAAGCCACTCTTCCTTTTGGAGACGCAGGGTTTCTCCGGGGGTGAAAACACGCCGATTGACTCCTGTGCGCCGCACTACATGGAGCAGTTCCACCCGGCTTTCAACCCGATTGACGGCAAGGATCCCAAGGAGCAGTTCCAGGAGATGGTCGACGCGCTGCGGCTGCCGCGCTACCTGGAGGACCCGGAGCGACCGGTTCTGTGGCCGTGGCGCATTGTGGACTACAAAGAGGGACAGCTGGTCCGCCTGGAGCGCAATCCGTACTACTGGGTGGTTGACAGGGACGGCCGGCAGCTGCCTTACACGGACTATTGCGAAAACTTTCTGCTGGGCGATGCGGACGGAGAGACCGAGAGGCTCAAGTTCCTGGCCGGCGAGACGCATTACATTCGCCGCGTGACCTCGGGGACGGACATCGTCCTGTTTAAGGAAAACGAGGAGAAGTCGCAGATCGATACGCTGCTATATGTCCGGGAAACCAACCTGGGCATCGGCTTCAATACAGCCCACGTCGATCCAAACTGGGCAGAGGTTCTTGGCGAACCGGACTTCCGGCGGGCACTGTCGATTGCAGTCGACCGGAGTCTGATCCTGGAGACGGTATACGGTGGATTCGGCCAGGTCGGGCAGGGTATCAACGAGTCGGGCAAGTACGACCCGGAGATCGATGGCAAGTGGATCGACTATGATCCGGACAGAGCGTCCGAAATGTTGGATGCCATCGGCCTGGACAACCGGGACGACGAGGGGTACAGAACGTTTGCCGACGGCACGAAGATGACCCTGATCGCCTACTTCGTATCGGGATGGCCGGCGGGCTCTGACGATACGTTCGAGATCATCACCGAGTACTGGAATGAAGTGGGAGTGCGCTCCCTCCCCAAGAGCGTACAGCATCCGGTGCGGGCGGAGAGGATCAAGAACCGGGACTTTGAAGTATATATCCTGGGCTGGTGGGGCGGCACCTGGTTGTGGGACCTGATCATCGGCACCGGCGCGCACGGGTTTGCCCCGTCGAACGCTTCGTGGTGGCGAAACCGGGACAAGCCGGAGGGTGAACGGCCCGGGGTGGAGCCTACGGGGGCACTGCGCGAGCTGTTTAAGTTGGAGGAAATCTGCTTCACGACAACCGACGAGGCGGAGCGAAGCGATGCACTGCGACGCCACAAGCTGCTGCTGGCCGACCAGCTCTTCGGCATGGGGTTTGTGCAGAACAGCCCCAAACCTATTGGGGTCAGCAAGAAGCTGCGCGGCGTTTGGGGCCGTTATGGTACTGACGAGATCGTAGTCATCAATCCGGACGAAGGGGACACCTGGTTCCACCAGTTCTGGATTGATGAGGGGTAAGAAAAGAGGGGTGAGGAAAGAGGAGTGAGGAGGGGGAGAACATTGCTCGCTCCTCACAGTTTTTCTTTCTTCGCTCCCCATTTCTCTCTTCGTGGGCATTCTCTCTTTTTCCAAGTACAAAAAAGGACAACGATGCAGCAGTTCATCATCCGCCGGTTGCTGAACATGCTCCTGGTCCTGCTGCTCAGCTCGATCATCAGCTTTGTGGTGGTTGAGTTGCCGCCGGGCGATTATTCGACTGTTTTGCGGGGGCAGCTTGAAGCGGAACGGCTCGCGCCGGAGCAGATCGAGGCGCAGGTCAAGCCGGTAATCGAGCGGTTTGCACTGGACAAGCCCGTGCCTGTCCGGTTTTGGCGCTGGTTCACGTCCATTGTCACGTTTGATTTCGGATACTCGATGGTGATGAAACAGCCGATCGGCGATCTGCTGAATGAGCGGCTGGCGCTGACGATGGCAGTCAGCTTTGTCACGCTGGTTTTCGTCATGGTGGTGGGAATCGCGATCGGCATGTTTTCGGCCGTAAAGCAGTATTCGGGATGGGACTACCTGTTCACTGTTATTGGTTTCATCGGCATGGCCACACCCAACTTTCTGCTGGCCCTGATCATTCTCTTTGTGTCGGTCATGGTGTTCGGGTCGACCAGTGTCGGCGGGCTGTTTTCGGCGGAGTATCTGTTTGCGCCGTGGTCGTGGGCAAAGCTGGTGGACTTTCTGAAGCATATCTGGGTCGTCGTGGTTATCATTGGCACGGCGGGAACGGCCGGAACTATTCGCGTGATGCGAGCGCAGATGTTGGATGTATTGAGCGAGCCTTACATGGATACGGCGCGGATGAAGGGGTTGTCGAGCGCGAAAGTCTATTTCAAGCATGGCTTGAGGGTGGCCATCAACCCGATTGTCTCCAGTATTGGTTTGAGCTTTCCCGGCATAATCAGCGGCGCGACCATCGTCTCGCTGGTACTGCTTCTGCCGCTGGTGGGGCCTCTGCTGTTGGACGCACTGATGAGTGAAGACATGTATCTGGCGAGCACGATCATCGTATTGCTGACTTTCGCCCTGGTGATTGGCAATTTTCTGGCCGACCTGACCCTGGCCTGGCTGGATCCCCGGATCCGTCTGGAAAACTGAGCCTTTGAGATCACTTTTCTCGGTGAGGGTCCGAAGTCTGACCCTTCTCTGTTGGGTGCATGTGGTAGCCTTCGGGGACCCGGCTCTGGTGACAGTAACGTAGTTAAGGAATCCGGCAATGACGAGATTGAACGACGTGAATTCGACGGACATCTTCGACGCCATCCGGTTGGGCTGTCAGACGATGTGCAGCGTATTCAATGCCGATGACAGCGACATTCCTTTTTTTGGTTCGTCAGTTCTTCCGGAGGCTAAGCTGAGCTTCAGCTCCTATAACAGTGAGGCCCACGTTCCGGGCCGGCACTTGAATGCTCTGCTGAGTGCTGAAAATGCTGCCGGTATCGTCATCGATGACGAATGCGTGAAAAAACATGCTGATGCAGCGTTCTTCTCCTACAGCGGGCCGCTGCCGTTGCCGCTGAATCGTGACGGAATCGGAGGCAGGCTCGTAAACTTTCGTCCGCATCACTTACGTGAAGGATTCCACGCCCTCTATGCGCTGGCGAAGTTTCGCGAATCGGCCCAGGCCCGTGAGCTGGCAGAGGAGAGTATCGCGGCGATTTTCACTCATTGGGACTCGGCCCGCGGGTGGGACTGCAAGCGCCTCGGAGAAGAGCTGGGATTGAACGTCCTGTCGGAATCGTCTTTCATTGTAGGTATTGCCCGCGCTATCGGTCCGCTGGTCAAGCTGTACCGTGCCACCGGGTATGGGCCGGCGCTGGAGCTGGCGGTTGTTCTGAAAGAGAAAGCGATCAGCGGTTTCTTTACTGAAGACGGCGCTTACGATCGGGACAGATTCGGCCCGCATACACATTCGACAACGTGCGTGATGTCATCGCTGGCACAGCTGGCTGACTTGACTATGGACTCCGCGCTGATGAATCGCGTGCGGGCGTTCTATGACAACGGCCTTTGGGAGATCCGTAATGACCTGGGGTGGGTGATCGAGTCCAGCCTGCCGGATGCGCCGTCCGAGCTCGGCGAGGTGAACAATACGGGGGACATTCTTGAAACTGCGCTCATCCTGGGACGATGGGGTTACCCAGAATACTATCATGACGCCGAACGCATCTTGAGAGGCCATCTGCTGCCGTCGCAGCTGCGGGACATTTCCTTTATTGAGGATCCCCCCAATCCGGAAAACGTGGACGGCAAGCGGGACGTTGCTGCCCGACATGGTGGGGCCTTCGGCTTTCCCGCACCGTACGGACATGCGCCGCTGGGAAAGACACTGATCAGTTTCAACATGGACATTGTCGGGGGCGCGGTCGGCTCTTTGTGCGAAGCATATCGGGATGCTACTCGCTTCGACCAGGCCGGGCATTGGGTCAATCTGTTGTTTGACCATGAAACAGATGCTATCAAGGTCGAGTCTCCCTACACGCATTCCGCGCTCCGCATCCGGGTAAAGCGCCCGGGGCCACTTTTTGTGCGCGTGCCGCCGTGGGTGGAGGAGGAGAAGATAGAGATTGCTGGTGGAAGCAGTAAGCCGCAGTTTACGAACGGTTATCTGTTAATTTCCAGCCCACCTGTTGGTCGGATGCTCTCATTGGCGTTTCCATTGCCTCGGCAGGAGATGGTACTCCAACAACGAGAGAGGCAGATCCGAACGCTTCTACGCGGGGATCAGGTTGAAGCGATGGAAAACTTTGGGGCTGACCTGACATTCTTCGAACCGCTCGATTGACATGAGTCATTCAGATCCAGGAACACAGACTGAGACGGCAACGGTCGGCAGCAGTTCGGAAGACCTTTCCGATCTCCTGGTATCGCAACAGGTCTCCTATCGACAGCTGCTGTATCTGCGGTTCCTCAGGAACAAACTCGCGGTTGCCGGATTCTGGATACTCGCCATCCTCTACGTGGTGGCGCTGGGCGCAGAGTTTTTTGCCCCCTATGACAAGATCACCCGGTTTGGGGATATATTGGCGCCGCCGCGGCTTCCCCGGTTTGTGGACGCTGACGGCAGATTTCACTTGCGGCCGTTCGTCTATGCCCATGAGAAGGGGAGGGATCCTGAGACATTGAGACGGACGTATGTGGCGGACACAACAGAGAGGTACCCCTTGGGCCTCTTTGTCCGCGGCGACGAGTATGAGTTCCTGTTTATCAAGAGCAACGTGCACCTCTTCGGCGTCGAGGGGGCCGAAGTTTTCCTGCTGGGAACGGATAACCAAGGCAGGGATCTTTTTTCGCGCGTGATCTATGGGGCGCGCCTCTCGACGACGATAGGGCTGTGCGGCGTCGCCATCAGTTTGGTACTGGGCATCATTATCGGCATGATCTCGGGTTATCTTGGCGGAATCGTCGACCAGGCGATTCAACGGGGGATAGAGGTCCTTCTCTCCTTCCCGAGCATCCCACTGTGGCTTGCGTTGTCAGCGCTGCTACCGCTTGATTGGAGCCCGCGCAGAATCTTCTTTTTCATAACGATTATCCTATCGATATTGAACTGGGGAAGTTTGGCTCGCATTGTGCGCGGCTTGACGCTGTCAGTCAAGAATGAGGAGTATGTGCTGTCGGCGCGCATGGGCGGCGGAGGCCGATGGTGGATTATCCGACGCCATTTCTTTCCCGCCAACCTCAGCTATGCGATCGTGGCGGCGACGCTGTCGGTCCCGGAGATGATCCTGGGGGAGACCGCGTTGAGCTTTTTGGGGCTCGGACTGCGGCCGCCGGCGGTGAGCTGGGGGGTCTTGTTGCAGGCGTCCCAGAAAGTTTCCGTATTGGGGGTGGCGCCGTGGCTGGTATCACCGGTGGCCTTCGTGATCGTGACCGTACTGGCATTCAACTTCGTTGGAGACGGCCTGCGCGATGCGGTTGACCCACATTCCCGTTTCTGAATGACGGTCGCTGGCTCGCCCGCCCCGTTGCAGGGGCGAACAGGTGGATTCAGAATGACTCTCGAGATCAGAGACCTGCAGATGAGCTTCCAATCAGTCGTGGGTACAACGCGGGCGGTGAACGGCGTGAGCCTCGCGGTGCAGCCGGGGGAGATTGTGGGTCTTGTAGGGGAGAGCGGGTGCGGCAAGAGCGTCACGGCACGGAGCGTGGTTGGACTCGTGCCCTCTCCGCCCGCCGTTTTCGAGGGGGGCGAGATCTGGCTGGATACGCGGGCAGGCCGGGTCAATATGCTGGTGAACCGCGGGAATGAGCGCGTGCTGCGGCGGATACGCGGGCGCGAGGTTTCGATGATCTTTCAGGAGCCGATGCGCTCTCTGCATCCGATGATGACGGTAGGAAGCCAGGTGGCTGAGGGGATTCTGGAACACGAGGAGACCAGTCTGAGAGAAGCGTACGCGCGGACGGAAGAGATGCTGGAGATGGTGGGGCTTCCGCAGCCGGGCCAGCTTCTGAGCCGGTATCCGCATGAGTTGTCGGGGGGAATGCGTCAGCGGGTGATGATTGCGCTGGCACTGGCCTGCCATCCGCAGCTCCTGATCGCGGATGAGCCAACCACTGCGCTGGACGTCACCATACAGGCGCAGATCCTGGATCTGATCGGGCAACTGCGCAGCCGGCTTGGCATGTCGGTTCTGTTAATCACGCACAACATGGGGGTCGTGGCGAGCAAGGCCGACCGTGTGTCGGTGATGTATCTGGGTGTCATCGTTGAGACGGGCACAGTGCAGGAGGTGTTTGAGCAGGCGGCTCATCCCTATACGCAAGGTCTCCTGGCTTCGATTCCCAGCCTGGACAGCGAACCAAAGACGCCATTGCAGTCGCTGGAAGGGGTCGTGCCTGAACTGGCTTTGGCGCCGAAGGGTTGCGTTTTTGCCGACCGTTGCCCGGAAGTGATGTCCAAGTGCCAGGAGACGCCGCCGCTCATCGCATTGAGTGAAGAGCACAAGGCCAAATGCTGGCTCTATGATTCGCCGGAGCCGGCCGGCGGCATAACGATTGAGACAACGCAATCCCAGGCGGGGGAGGTCGTGGAAGACGGAACGTTGTCGCTGTCGAACGGGGCGCCGGCACGCCGTGCGGCGACCGCTGGCGTGGAGGCTGTTTCCAACGGGCTGACAAGCGCGGTCAGCTCGAAGGAGGACGGGAGTCAGGGCGAAAGCGACGTCGGCGTGCGTGTCAGGGATATGACGCTTCACTACCCGATTTACAAGGGTATCGTACGTCGAAAGGTTGGCACGGTCCATGCTGTAGACGGCGTTGATCTGACGATCAGACGGGGGGAAATTGTCGGACTGGTGGGCGAATCGGGGTGCGGCAAGACGTCGGTGGGCCGACTGATCACGCGGCTGGTCGATCCGACGGCAGGCAGGATTCAGTTCAGGATGGACGGTGAACTCAAGGATATAACGCGGATACCGGAGCCGGCGATGAAGGGTGTGCGGCGCCACATGGGGATGGTCTTTCAGGACCCGCTGTCGTCACTAAACCCACGCCTGAACGTGCGCGATATCGTGGGTGAACCTCTGATTCTGCATAACATTGCCAGAGGGCAGGAGGTCGATGCGCGCGTAGGCAGTTTACTGGAGATGGTGGGGCTGCGAGCGGAACACCTGAGCCGCTTTCCCCATGCGTTCAGCGGCGGGCAGCGGCAGCGGATCGCAATTGCGAGGGCGCTTTCCACTGAACCGGCATTTCTGGTGGCGGATGAGCCGGTCTCGGCGCTGGACGTGTCGGTGCAGTCACAGGTCCTGAACCTTCTGATGGACCTGCAGCAGCAGCTGGATCTGACGATGCTGTTTATCGCCCATGACATTGCGGTGGTCCGCCACATCAGTGACCGAATCGCGGTGATGTACTTGGGCAAGATTGTCGAAATTGGCAACACAACGGCCGTCTGCTCGACACCTGTACATCCCTACACGGAAGCTCTGCTCGCTTCGATCCCACTCCCCAACCCGGGGGTTCAGACGAGCCTCGCAGTTGCCACGGGCGAGCTCCCCGATCCCAGCGCGCCGCCAGCCGGTTGTCGGTTTCACACCCGCTGTCCATATCGTCAGGAAATCTGCACGGTGGAGGAGCCCCAGTTGAGACCGGTAGCCGGACGACCGGGCTACTGGGGGGCTTGCCATTTTCAAGAAGAGTTGACCCTTACAGGTGTAGACAAAATCGACTGAGAGCAGGTGCAGTCATTCAGGTCAAGGCAGGCTAGGAATATGGACTTACAACTTCCCAAAGTGTTCAAACCCAGGCGGATTCTGGCTACGATTCCCGAAGTCAGGGGCGACCGGATCGAGCTGGCCACGCTAAGAGGGCCCGGCTGCATTCGGCGCATATGGATGGGGTCACGACAAAACCGCCAGGGGATTCTGCGCATCTACTGGGACGGTGAAGAGGAGCCGAGCGTCGAGTCCCCAATCGGGGACTTTTTCGGATTGTGCCACGGGGTGGTCATGTACTCGATCAGCAGCCTCTATCTCGTCACTTCGGACCAAGACACGTACACCAGTTATTTTCCCATGCCATTTGCTTCGGAGGCGCGGATCGAGGTTGAGGTCAGCCCGAAGGGCATGGACCTGTTCTGGCACATTGAATGGCACGAATATCCTGAGGGCACGCTCGAAGAGCCGCTAAGGTTCCATGCGCAGTGGCGGCGCGAGTACCCTTGTGAGGCCTTTGGCGAGGACTATCTCGTGCTCGACGCGGCCGGCGAGGGGCGGCTTCTGGGCTTCACCTATGGCGTGCGCGTTCGCGATGACGCCGCGCGCTGGTCTCACGGGGGAGCAGACAATATCTATATTGACGGGGAGAAGGATCCGGCCTTCCTGAGAGGCAGCGGTGGAGAGGACACATTCGGCGTCGGCAGTGGGGGCGTGCTGCACAAGCCGGATACGTCTCTTTACCAGGGCATGCCCTATTACGTGCATGAAGACCTTGGCCCGGCACGAGCCTACCATAGTCTGGCGGCATACCGATTCTTTGAAACGGATGCAGTGCCGTTCAGCGAGCACCTGCATTTCCGCTTCGGGAGCGTGGGCAACGACATTTGCAGCACGGCCTACTGGTATCAGACCGAACCGCACCGGCCATTTTTCCGCATGCCGCCGTGGGGCCAGATCGAACCTGTCTCGATCAGTGGACTGACTCTGCGGACGGGTGAGCCTGAACTTGAACTGCGTCGCGGCACGTATGATCTGCCGCTGGAGACGACCGGCAGTTGGTGGTTGTGCGGGCCGTTCGAGGATGCGAGCGGGCAGGCGATGGCCAGGGAGCTTGAGGCGGAAAAGGCGTTTGATCCCGGCGCGACGTGGGACGGGGGCTTTGAAGCGGAATCTCCGTGGCGGCAGCCGTCCATCATCAAGCCTGGACAGCATATTGCGCGCTGGGTGCGACGCGATGCTATCGACGGCTTCATTGATTTCGGACACGTATTCCGGCCGGACAATAAGGATGTTGCGCCTACATGGCCGGCGGCGGCGTGCGGCCTTGCGTGGCTGGAGAGCCCGGCGGATACGGAGGCGGTTTTACAGCTTGCCTGGGACGATGATCTGATCGTCAAGCTGAACGATGAGACTGTCTTGCCGCGCACTCATCACCGCTTTTTCGATACGCGGCAGGTGACGATAACGTTGAAACGCGGCCGCAACAGGATTGCTCTTAAGCTAAACAACCACCGCAGCCTGAGTTGGGGGGCCTGGTGTTTTGCGTTTGCGGCGCGTCTGCCTGACGGGACCATACTGCGGCCGTCGGCTGACGATGGGGCCGATTGAGAGAGTCGTTGACCGAGCTGGCCATCCGGCCGCGCGGCGATCTATCGTTGGTAAAGGAGATATCTCGTGTCCAGATATACGGTGACCCGTTCTTATGAGATCTACGAACGCGCCGGCGAACTGATCCCCGGTCGGACGCAGCTGATCAGCCGGAGGGCGAGCCGATTTGCCAATGGCATCAGCCCCGTTTATGCGCAGAGCGCCAAGGGCTCCCGCTTCATTGACGTGGACGAAAACGAATACATTGACTGGATGAGCTCTGTCGGGGCGGTCATATTGGGGCATGCCGACGATGTGGTTGACAGGGCAGTCGAGGAGCAGATCAGGCGGGGCAGCCTTTCCTCGTTGAACAGCCCATTAGAGATCGAACTGGCTGAGGAGCTGGTCGATACGATCCCGAGCGCTGAAATGGTCCGCTACACAAAGGGGGGCGGGGAGGCCTGTGCTGCCGCCGCGCGCATTGCCCGGGGGACAACCGGCCGGGACAAAATTATCTTCTGCGGCTATCACGGCTGGCATGACTGGTATCAGGCTGCGAACTACGAAGCTGACCCAATAACCGGTGAGTTTCCGTTTGCAGGCATTGAGCCGATCGGCGTCCCCAAGGTGCTGGCCGGCACGGTCATTCCTTTCCCATACGGAGATTTGGATGCGCTTAGGGAACTGCTGGATGAACATGCGGGGGAGGTCGCGGCCGTGATGATGGAGCCGCTTCGCTCCACGCTGCCGGAGCCAGGGTTTCTGGAAGGCGTCAAGGAACTTGCTCATGCGCACGATGCGATTCTGATATTCGACGAGGTTTCATGCGGCTGGCGCCTTTCAGTGGGCGGCGTTCAGGAGTACGTGGGCGTTACGCCGGACATGACTGTCCTGGCCAAGGCGATGTCGAACGGGTACCCGATGGGCGCGGTTGTGGGATCGCGGGAGGTGATGGAGCCGGCGAGCCGCATGTTCGTATCCAGTTCCTATTGGAGCGACAACATCGGATTGACCGCGGCCCTCACAACAGTTCGTGAACTGAAACGGCGTGATTCCGCGGCCTTCTTCCTAGAGACCGGCGAGAAACTGCGCCAAGCGCTGAACGGGAGCATCGCGGACGCGGGCCTTTCCGGCGAGTACACGGGTCTGCATACGGCCCTGAGCCTCACCCTTTCCTTGCCCGACGAGACTTTGCGCCCCAAGGTCAATACTCTGTTCATTCAGGAGATGGCGCGGCGCGGCGTGCATTGCCCGATGGGATTCATCCTCAACATGGCGCACACGGATGAGGTTATCCGCAAGACTGCTGAGGCGGCATCTGAAGCGTTCGATGTGATCCGATCGGGCCTTGAGTCCGATGACATTGACAGCCTGCTGATATGCGACTTGACGCAGGAGCCTTTCCGCCGTCTTGTCAGCTAGTACATCCTGTGCCCGAGCAGTGGCTGATGCCGTTGCCCGGGACTGAAGATGGTGGTCGATGCGGTGCGAACCTCGCCAACCGGCCTAGTCGTTCGGCCCGTCTATTGTTCTCTTACCCTTAGATAATCGACGGCGGGGCGAAATAATCCTCTTTGACAGGCCGCGTCAAAGAATCTATACTCCCAGAAAATCCTCTATTCCTTTCGAGTTTCTCGCAGAGACGGCAGCAGAATATCGTTAGCAACCTGGCAGATTGTTGTGGTACAAGGATCGGTTTGTTTTGGTTGTTCCAAGATCTTAAGGACGGACAGATCGAAACCAATTGTTTAGGCGTAGTTTCAAACAGGATGGGAAGGAGAACCCTATCATGCGATCACAGATCAGTCGTCGACAGTTATTGCGGGTGCTGGGCGCGGGGACGGCAGGGGCAGCCCTGACCGCGTGCGTGCCTGCGGCCCCTGCGGGCGCGCCCGCTGAAGAGGCTATGGCGGAGCCGGAAGGTTTCGACTGGCAGCGCTATGCTGGTACTGAGCTGCGGTACGTCGGCGAGACACAGCCGCTGAGCGACCACGTACTGTCGATTTTGCCCAAGTTTGAAGAGATGACCGGGATCAAGGTGAACACGGAGATCCTGCCGTGGGCGCAGATGGTGCAGAAGATCCGGGTCGAACTGATGGCGAGCAACGAGGACATGGATGTCTTCCAGCTGCCGGCGGGTGCAGAGGAACGAAATGTCTGGTTCGATGCCGGCTGGTTGAACGACATCGGCCCCTGGGTGGACGACCCGAGCATGACCCACGAGGACTACGAACTGTGGGAGGACATGGGGCGCGACTACCTGATGGCTGGCTATTCGTCGCGGGGCAGCCTGGTCTCGGTGCCAATGCAGATGAGCGCGATGATCGGCTACTACCGCAAGGACCTGTTCGAGGAGTATGGCATCGACGGGCCGCCGACAACATTTGAAGAGCTTGAAGCCGCGGCGGCAACGGTTCAGGAGCAGAGCGGCGGGGATGTTTTCGGCATCACGATGCGCGGCAAGCCGCCGGTGCCGACCTCGGTCTTCAAGGGGTTCCTGGGCGGTATGGGGATCATGTGGGAGGACGATGACGGCGTGCCGCTGATGGACTCGGAGGAGGCGATCGCCGCCTTTGACTTCTACGGCAAACTGCTGCGCCTGTACGGTCCGCCGGGATCTCCCAACATCGACCATGTCGGTGCGGTGAACATATTCAGCCAGGGCAAGGCCGGCATGATCATCGACGACGCGGTCTTCCGCAAGGACTTCCAGGACCCGAGCAAGTCGACGGTGGCCGGCAATATCGGTTATTTCCTGATGCCGGCAGGTCCCAACGGCCAGAGAGCGTCGGCGGGGGGCTGGAGCATCACTGTGGGCGGGCTCTCGCAGAAGAAGGAGGCGAGCTGGTACCTGCTGCAGTTCATTTCGAACAAGGAGAGCATGCTGAAGTACGTCCTCGATGGCGGCGCGGTACCGCGGCGCTCGCCGTATGAGACGGAAGCGTACAAGACGCAGGCGACGCAGGATGACCTGGACTTCGTGCAGGTATTGCTCGATTCGCGAGCGATTGGCGACTTCTCGCCGCCGGCCCCGCCATCGATCATCAACCTGATGCGGGCGCGCGAGTCGATCGCGCAGGTGATCGTCACTTCGATCGAGGGCGGCGACGTGGCGGCTGCGGCGCAGAAGAGCCAGCAGGAACTGCTGGAGATGCTGGAAGAGCAGGAGGAGTAAGGAAGAATCCGGTGGCCGGCGGCGTGTGTGCCGCCGGCCACTCTCAGATTGAAAAGCGAGTTGCCTATGCAGCAGAAAGCAGGGCCGAATTCAGAGCAGACCGGGCAGACTTCCGACAGTTCCCCTGAGCATCCCGTCGAGAGCGGGGGCGGCAGGCAGGAAGATCAGAAGCCGGGGTATGCCCCGCCCGGGGGTCTGCTCGGGCGTGCCTTTGCACTGATAGACCGCAACCTGGCTTACGTACTGCCCGCGCCGGCGGCCATCGTAATCCTGCTGTTGATGGGGTATCCATTCTTTTACACGGTATCGTTGAGTTTGCAGCGGGTCAATGTGACGATGACCCGCTTTACTTTTGTCGGCGCCGAAAACCTGATAGAGGTCCTCACTGCAGACGCCAGATTCCTGAGTGCGTTTTGGATTACGCTTTACTTTACGGTGGCCAGCCTCATGCTGGAACTGGTGTTGGCGATGATCATGGCGCTGGTGATGAACAGGACATTTCGGGGGCTGGGCGTCATCCGCACGCTGTTCCTGCTGCCGCTGGTGGCGACGCCGACGGCGACGTCGGTGATCTGGCTGATCATGATGGAGCCTTCGATCGGCATTCTAAACTTTTTCCTGGAGGCAGTGGGGCTGCCGCGGAGCTTGTGGGTGGCCGGCGAAAGGTCGGTGGTACCCAGCCTTGTCTGGATCAATACGTGGCACGGGGTCCCGTTCGTGATGTTGATCCTGCTGGCGGGGTTGCGTTCCCTGCCGACGGAGCCGTTCGAGGCAGCGCGCATTGACGGGGCGAGCAAGCTGCAGGAATTCTTTCTGATCACGCTGCCGCTGCTTAAAGGGGCGATCGTCGTCGCCATGCTCTTCCGGGCTATCGATACGCTGAAAGTATTCGATGCCATCTGGATCATGACAGCCGGCGGGCCGGGTAGACGGAGCGAGACGCTACATATTTACTCTTATCTTACAGCGTTCGAGTTTTATGATTTGGGCTATGGCTCGGCTGTGATTCTGGTCTTCATGGTGATCATCCTGGTCATCAGCGCGGTCTTGATCAGACTGCGACAGCGGGCATGGCTTTGAGCCGCCAAGCTAACGAGCAGATGACATGAACAGACTTTCTCTCAGGCCATTGGGAATGAGGAAGACGAGGCGGATACAGGACTCACTGTTCTGGATCATCCTATCGATTTTTCTGGTCTTCTTTTTGTTTATCTTCGTCTGGATGTTCGTCTCCTCGTTCAAGCCGAACTTGTTGATCGTCAAAGATCCTCCGGTGTGGTTCTTCATCCCGACGTTGGACCACTATGGCGAGGTCTTTGCGCGCAATCCGTTTGCCAGGTACCTCTTCAACAGCCTGACGATCGCGGTCAGTTCTGTGGGGCTGTCGCTCGTAGTGGGCCTGCCGGCCGCCTACAGCATCGCCAAGTACAAGCAGGACGGGCTGGCCCTGGCGCTGCTGGTGGTGCGCATGCTGCCCGGGATCACTTTTCTCGTTCCCCTTTTCATCGTTTACAAGCGGCTTGGGCTCTTGGACACGCACGCAGGGATCGTGATCACCCACATTCTGACGGTGTTGCCTCTGATCATGTGGGTCATGATCGGTTTCTTCGAGGACGTGCCGAGCGAGCTTCTGGACGCGGCGCTGATTGATGGCTGTTCGCAGCTGGGCACGATGATCCGCGTCATGATCCCGCTCAGCCTGCCCGGCATCACGGCTGTAGCGATCCTCAGCTTCATCTCCTCGTGGAACAACTTCATATTTGTGCTGATTCTGGGCGGCTCGAAGACGATGACGCTGCCGCTGGCCGTATACAACTTTCTCACGTACGGCCAGGTGAATTGGGGCGCGCTGTGCGCGGCGGCCACGGTCGTGACGCTTCCGGTGCTGCTGCTGGCTCTTGTGGTGCAGCGTTTCCTGGCGGGCGGGCTGACGATGGGCGCGATTAAGGGGTAGGACTGTCGGATCAATTGAGTGAGGATGCTTGTGGAAACAGGTCATCCTCCCGACGCCTAATAGGTGGATGACGAGGGTAGCGTACTATAACCAATAGAAAATCTATCTTTTGCAAGGGGCCAGATTGACCCCAGGCACAGGATGCTTGTGCCCACCTCGGGGACGGTCGGATCAGTTTATGACGCTTCCCGGTCCTGTTTTCGAGACATGTTTTGCATCGTCGGAGAGTTCAATCCTAGAAGGTAGTTGCGAGGCTTGAACGGCGGTGATCCATGGAGGTAGCCTGACGTCGGGCTGCTGCAAAGACAAGCGAGTGAAGAAATCGCAGTTTTCCAACAAAGGAGAAAGTCGATGACAGCAAAGCGAAGAATGAGCCGGCGGGATTTTCTGTGGGCTTCGGCAGCCGGATCTGCAGGCATTGTAGCAGCAGCTTGTCAACCGGCTGTGCCGGCAGCGGAAATGGCGGAGGAGGAGGCTGCGGCTCCATCGATGGAGACGGTCGAAATTCGTTTCAGCCACTGGCATGGAGGTTTCTGGGATCCGATTCGTGACGGTATAGGCGAGGCGCACCCAGAGATCACTGCAATCAGCGAGTCGACGCCGTGGGGCGAATACTCGACCAAGCTGCTGACGCAGATGGTGGGCGGTGTGGCGCCAGATGTCGTCATGGTCGACAGCTACTGGCAGGGAGAATGGTTCAAGGTGCTTCTGCCACTAGATGACTCCCTGGACGCGCACGGCGTGGACAACAGCAAATGGGACGCGGATCCGTGGATGCAGTGCGGAAATGATGGGAAGATCTACTCCCTCTCCCAGGTCTACTGCCCTAACTGGCAGTTGGTGGTGAACAGAACGCTGGCCGAGCAGGAGGGAATTGATCTGCCCGATTGGGGCGACGACGGACCGGCTGCGAACTACGACGAATGGCGCTGGGCCGATCTGGTCGAGTTGCTGCAGGCGACGACGAAGGTCAACTCTGATGGTGAAGTGGAACAGTGGGGACTTGCCAACAGCACGGCGCGATTTGGCGCCACTTCGCTCTATTTCATGTATAGCAACGGCGCCCAGGCATTGGACGACCTGTGGGGTTACAATGAGACCGAGGCGTTGATCGACTCGGAGGAGTCGGTACAAGCGTTGCAGGACTACATCGATCTGACGCTGGTGGACAAGGTTGCACCGACGCCAGCCGAGGCGCAAGCAGTTCAGGGCGGACTGTTTAATTCGGGCAAAGCTTTCTGTTCAATCAGACACCCGGGCGTTGGAGATCAGCGTGTGAACCAGGAGGCGTTCGGACTCTTGTTCATGCCGGTTCCGTGGCGGGAGCACCGCGTCCAGATGATGGGCACGAACTCCTGGGGCGTGTGGAGTGGGAGCGAGAATACGGACGCGTCCGCCACATTCGCCATCTGGGCCACTACCAGTGAAGCGATCAGCGACTGGATTACGCCCAATATCAATCTCACCGGGTACGATATGCGGAAGGCTATCGATAAACTACCCGCTCTGCCGGAAGGATGGATGCGGCGCTTCTACGAGGTCTTCCTGAGCCGGGACGAGCGCTTTACCACGCATCCATCGGCCGCGGAGAACGTGCTCTGGATGCCCAGATGGTACGGGCGGAAGGCAAGGTTCTTCTCCGATACGGTGCGGCGCGAATATGACAAGGTCTTCCTGGGCGAGAAGTCGATGCAGCAGGCCATGTCAGACGCCAAGGTAGAGATCGACGCGGCCCTGGCAGAGGGATAGCCACAGGCGGCATTGACTGCTTCCCGGTGGCCGGCGAGTCGCCGGCCACCGGACACACCCCTCTCTGACCGCGCGCGCTGGATGCGCATGCACTGGACGCGGGCGGCCTAAACTTCAGATGAATGTTCTGGTTACCGGCGGCAGCGGCAAAATCGGAGGGTACGTGCTATGTGAACTCCTGGCGGCTGGCCACACGGTGTCAAACTACAGCCAAACCGCCCCGTTCGTCGAGCCGGTGCGGCATATCGACGGTGACATCACCGATTTGGAACGGATGCGGGAAGCATCTGGGGATCACGAGGCCATCGTCCATTTGGCGGCGGTTCCGGGGCCAGGGATCACGACGCCGGAACGCCTGATGTATGTCAACGACAGGGGCACCTATACCGTTCTGGAGGCCGCGGTGGGCGCGGGCGCACGGAAGGTCATTTTTGGATCCTCCAAGGAGGCGATGAACACGGACTACAGACGGAGCGACACGCGGCCGCGCTACTTCCCCGTCGACGAGGAACACCCGGCCGAGCCGCGCAACGAATACGGGATCAGCAAGCTGATCAACGAGATCACGTGTAAACGCTACACTGAGGACTACGGCATTCAGACCATCAGCTTGCGCATCAATCACAATTGGTATCTGGACAGGGCCGGGGCGGCCGTTGCGGTGCGGTCGGGTTGGAGCCGGGACCGCACTGTGGAGGAGCAGTGGGAGGGATACCGCCGCTACATTGTCGATTCCGACCTGGGCCGCTCCAACCTGTGGACTGTCACCGACGCGCGCGATGCGGCACGTGCGTTCAGGTTGGCTGTGGAGAACGAAGCGATTGGACATGAGGTCTTCCTAATAAACGGGGAGGACACCTGCTCGCTGGAGGAGACACCGACCCTGGCCGCCCGACACTATGGCGATGTGCCCATGCGGCGCCCGCTGACCGGCTTTGACAGCTTTGTCTCGACGGCGAAGGCGCGCAAGCTGCTGGGATACGAGCCCCGTTACACTTGGCGGGAGAGCGAGTTTCGGGAATGGATGGAGGCGCAGCCGTGAGCGTAGCCACGCCGGCCGCCAGCAACGGACGCAGAAGACGGATGTCCCGACTGCGCCTGCGCGAGGCGATTGACGGCTACATCTGCATCGCACCCTGGGTTTTGGGCTTCATCATTTTCACTGCTTTCCCCATTATCGCCTCCTTCGTACTCTCCTTCAGCCGCTACACGATCCTCGATCCGCCCCGCTTTATCGGCCTGGACAACTACACAAAGATGGTGAGCGGCGATCCCTTGTTCTGGCAGTCGCTCAAGGTGACGGTGATCTACACGGTCCTCCTGGTCCCGCTGGGCACAGTTGGCGGCTATTTGCTGGCGCTGCTGCTCAACCAGGCGGTAAAGGGGGTTGGCTTCTTTCGCACTGTATTCTACCTGCCGGTGGTTACGCCGGCTATTGCCTCTTCTTATCTATTCGCCTGGATTCTCAACCCGGAGATCGGTCTGGTCAACAACTTTCTGGCCAGCATTGACATCGAAGGGCCGCAATGGTTTGCTTCGCGTGAGTGGGTGATTCCCAGCTTCATCATCATGAGTCTGTGGGGGTTGGGGGGCAACATGATCCTCTATTTGGCCGGCTTGCAAGGGGTACCGACCGTACTTTACGAAGCGGCGATGCTGGACGGGGCCGGCGCGTGGGCCAAGTTCCGAAACGTCACCCTGCCCATGACCTCCCCCGTCATCTTCTTCACCTTTCTTACCGGCATGATCGGCACATTCCAGGTGTTCACTGGCGCCTACGTCATTACCGCTGGCGGCCCGGCCGACGCTTCGCTGTTCTACATTCTCTATCTCTATCAGAATGCCTGGAACTACCTCAAGATGGGTTATGCGGCCGGCCTGGCCTGGGTTCTTTTCGCTATTATTTTTGTGCTGACACTCATTTCTCTGCGCGTTTCGGGACGGTATGTTTACTACGAAGGGGCGGTAAAATAGTCTCTTTTTCTCAGTGGTCCGGCGCTGGCCGGCGACGACTTTGAAGATCTTGAGGCCGATAGTTTGGGGCTTATAAATGGTTAGGGCGCGACGACAATGACCATAAAGGCGCGAGTAGACTCGGAGAATGGACAGACCGGCGGTTGGAGCTCCGGCTGGTTGCAGAGCGCGAGCGGAAAACAGGTTGCCGGTCAGGCCTTGATATACCTATTGTTGCTCGCAGTCGGCTTTATGCTGGCTGTCCCCTTTATCTGGCTGGTCTCCAGTTCGCTGAAGACCGAGACCGACGCCTTCGCTATCCCGCCAAGTTTCATCCCCAATCCGGTCCAGTGGAGCAACTACGTAATGGGGCTGACCGAATTCCCCTTCGTTCGTTCCACCATCAACACGATGATCATCGTTGTGTGGGTGATGGTGGGGACGGTGCTGAGCGCGAGCCTGGTTGCCTACGGTTTTGCGCGTGTGCGCTTTCCCGGGCGCACCGCGCTCTTCATCCTGGTGCTGAGCACGATGATGATTCCCTCGCACGTGACGCTGATCCCACAGTATCTACTGTTTCGGGAACTGAAGTGGCTGGACTCGTTCAAGCCGCTAATTGTGCCCAGTTTCTTTGGGGGCGGCGCCTTCTACATTTTTCTGCTGCGGCAGTTCTTTCTGACGATTCCACTGGACTACGATGATGCGGCTCGCATTGATGGTTGCGGCACGCTTTCGGTTTTCTGGCGCATCATCCTGCCACTGTCGAAGCCGGCGCTGGGCACAATGGCAATCTTTACTTTTATGAGCCAGTGGAACTCCTTTTTTGAGCCGCTCATCTATCTGAACCGTTTCGAGACACAGCCATTGGCCGTCGCCCTGACGACCTGGGTACAGACTGCGCACGGCGCGGGATCGATGCACTACGTCCCGTGGGTGGCGATCATGGCCGTTTCAACGCTGATCGCCTTACCGCCCGTCATGGTCTTCTTCTTTGCGCAGCGGCACTTCATCCAGGGTGTGGTCGTGAGCGGAATGAAGGGTTAGCGATTTTCGGCCCGAACCTTCCAAGAGACCAGGATAGGGAAAACAACCGTGATCATCGACGCGCATTTTCACATCTTTCCGCCGCTCGGCAGAGCAACCGTTGAGGATGACCCGCTGCAGCCGCTGCGGATGAAGTTCTGGCAGTGTCATATGCGCGACAGTAGCCGCTTCCGCCGCAAAGCCGATGACGAGCCGGTGCCCGAGCCGTTCCTGCAGTGGGACTCGGACGACATCAACGAGATGCCGGAGGTCAGTTTTCGCATGGCCGACTTCGGCCGCGCGGAGATCACCGTTGACGGCGTCGATTACTATACGCAAGCGTACCCGCCAAGCCTGATTAACTGTGAGGCGCCGCCCGAGCGCATGATCGGGGAGATGGATCTAGTGGGCGTGGACATGGGTGTTCTGCAGCACGACCACATCTACGGTGCGTTGAACGAGTATTATGGCGAGCAGATGCGGCGCTTTCCCAACCGCTTCATTGGGCTGGCGCAGGTGCGGGAATGGGAGGCGGACAGCCCGGCGGAACATGAACGGCTGGAGCAGGCTGTGTGCGAACACGGTCTCATGGGTCTCTATTTCAGCGTCGAGCCGTTTGCGCTGAGCAATTACGCCGACCACCTGGACGACGCCAAGTTCGAACCGCTGTGGGAGAAGGTGCGGGAGCTGGGTATCCCCGTGTGGTGGTATTTGCACAGCCGTCAGCGCGACCGTCTTGGCGGGTTCATGGAACACGTGGCGGAACTCGACCGCTGGGCTGAGGCACATCCCGAAATACCTGCCTTGCTCACGCATGGCATCGATACATTTAGCATGCGTCGCGGCGAAGAGCGTTATGAGATTCCCGATGCGCTGATGACGCTGCTCAAGCGGCCGAACATGCACGTCGAGGTGCTATTCTGTGCGTTCTGGCCGGAGTACCCGTTCCCCGGCGCGCAGGAAAAGATCAGGGAACTGCGCGAAGAGATCGGCGTTCACAAACTGATGTGGGGGACGGACATGCCGTATTGCTCCGGCTCCTGGTGTACTTACAAGCAGGCGATCGACTACATCCGTGTGCATTGTGCGTTTCTTTCGGAAGAAGAAAAGGCGCTGATTCTCGGCGGCAATGCTGCGCGCATGTTCGGTCTGCTTTGAAATTAGTTGACCTTCGCATTGACCGGGATCCTGCAAGAGGATTGCTCCGGCTTGAAGCACAGACATTGCTCGCGTTCGATTGCGATGCAAGGAAAAGACGCTGCCGCGCAGCAGGAAGGAATGGCACCAGATGTTAACTGCGGAACAGATCGCCCATTTTGAGACATTCGGCTTTGTCGTCCGGCGACAGTGTTTCCCGGCGAGCGAGATGGAGGATATCAGCGACGCGTTCGATGAAGTGCTGACAGACGACCGGCAGGGCAAGCCGTTCGACGGGGAAAAACGGCAGGCCGTGCTGGGCTTCATCGAGAAGAGGCCGCTGCTGAGCGCGCTGGTGGAAGATGATCGCATCTACGGGCCGCTCGAACAGCTGCTCGGACCCGGATTCGTGTGGATCGGGTCGGACGGTAACCTCTATGTTGGCGACACCGGCTGGCATCCGGACGGCTCGGTTCTAGACTACGGGCGCATCAAGGTCGCCCTTTACCTGGATGCGGTGACAGAGGATACGGGCTGCCTGCGGGTGATTCCCGGATCGCACCAGCTGCCGCTGCACGCCGCGCTCGACCCGCTCAGGCAGCAGCGGCACAGTCCGGACGAGACGGCGTTTGGCGCGGCCGGTCGCGACCTTCCTTGCTTTCCGCTCGAATCCGAGCCGGGCGACGTGGTCTTCTTTAACCAGAATCTGTGGCATTCAGCGTTCGGCGGCAGGACGGGGCGGCGCATGTTCACGATGAATTTCGGCGCGCAGCCTTCGAGAGAAAAGGACATCGAGTTTCTGAAGCGGGTCTACCAGGGAAACCTGGAGCACGTGAAGAACATGCAGTATACGCAGTCGGCACGGGTGTACGAAGATGCTTTTTTGTACAGCGACAGTCCGCGCATCCAGGGCATGGTGGACAAGCTGGTGGAGTTGGGATTCAAGTGACGGAGGGAGCAGGAACGGAGCACTTTAACCGGATGAGAGAGGCGCGATATTGAAAGCATCTCCAGGACTCATCCTGTCAAGCCCCTTACCCCGCAACGAAAATCACAACGAAATCAACTATAGTCCGGGGACCAAAAAACGCGCCTGACTTCGGCCAGATAATATGCTATAATTTGCCCGCCGCCAGCTCCAGTTGGAGTGGACTTCGTCCGGGATTGCAAGTTGTCGGGAAGATTCATAATGAGGGCAAGAATCGCACTCAGTCGCAGGGCTTAGCGACTATACTTCGGAAGCGGATATCGAATTCACTGAGGGGGTGACGTACAGACAATACCAATTGATTGACGGAGCATTCGTTTACTGTGCAGATTTCATATTGTGTGCCCCGGGAAAGTGCCTAATCAAAACACTCAAGGAGAACGCACGATGAAGAAACACAGACGCAGTTTGACGTATTTGTTCCTGTTTGTGCTCTCGCTGGCGCTGATGTTGCAGGGTTGTGTGCCTGCGGACGCGCCGGATGAGGCGATGGCAGCTCCGCCCAGCTATGACACGCCGGCGGAGGTGCAGAGAATGCGGTTTATGGGCGAGCCGAACGCCGGGTTTGGGAGTACGTGCGGCTTTGGCGTAGCCCAGGCAACGCGCCTTGTATTCTGGCCGATCGTAAACTTCACCGATGACGGCCAGGACTATGCACCGGGTCTGGCGGCCAGTTGGGAGCCGAACGAGGACTTCTCGACCTGGACCTTCAACATCGATCCGAGGGCGGTCTGGTCGGACGGCACGCCGGTGACTGCGGGCCAGATCAAAAGGTCCTGGGAGGCCCGCTACATACCGGAGCTGCAGTGCGGCTGGGGCGGCGCTCACTTCATGATGAATGCCGTAGTCGGTGAAGCCGAGGCCTGGGCAAACGCGGAGCCGGGCGTAGCCCCTGACATTCCGGGCATCAAGGCACCGGATGACCATACGCTGGTCGTTGAATTTACTCGCCCCAAGCCCCAGGTCTTCAGCCGGCTGAACCATCCGACGATGTTCCTCTTCAAGCCTGAGCCGGTGCTGGAGAACCCGGATCCTTCCGCTTTCCCGGAGACGATGATCGGGGCGGGCCCCTTTATGTACCAGGAGTATGATACGGAGGCCGGCACGGCTCTGCTGGTGCGGAGCCCGACCTGGTGGGGTGATGTGACGCCGCAGATCGACGAGATCGAGTTCACGCCGCACATTGCGGACCGCGGCAGCCGCGTTCTGGCCTATCTCAACGACGAATTCGACTTCATGGGCATGGATCCGGGCATGTGGGACCAGATCAAGAACACGCCTTCGGCGAACGATCTGCTCTGGGATCCGACCGGCGGCTGGTACGTGCTGGTGATCAAGTCAAACAAACCGCCGTTTGACGACATTAACGTGCGCAAGGCGTTCATCCATGCGATCGACTACGATCTTGTGGTGGAGACGCTACTGGCCGATGCGCCGGCGCAGCTGCCCGTGTACCAGGTCTTGCCGCCGACTTTCGACTGCTATCAGGAGAAGCGACCGTGGACCTACGATCCTGAGCTGGCGGTCCAGGAGCTGGCGGACTCCAAGTACGGAGGACCTGAAAATCTGCCGGCCATCAACGTGCGCTACTGGCAAAAGGACATTCTGCCGGCCAAGATTGCCCAACTTTACCAGCAGATGTGGAGCCAGACATTGGGTGTCAACGTCAATTTACACCAGATGGGCGCTTGGGATGCCGAGTTTGAAAAGACTGTCCATCTGGGCCGGGTCAGTGACGGTTACTCCGACCTCAATCCGATCGAGTACCTGAAGTCGTACGGGCCGTCAGACGGGCCGGTCATGTGCGGCGTTGAGGGCGTCGAAATCTGCGAGAGCAAGTGCCCCGAATGCGTGGAGCAGCGCGAGGCCTATGCGCACATCGACGAGCTGGTCGCGCAGCTGGACGGCCTGACGCCGAACAGTCCCAACTACTGTGAGGCGATCAACGCGGCCGAGGATGCGATAAACGAGGACTTCCACTACGTGCCTCTGTTCGACCAGCGCCGCGTTTTCCTGATCAAACCGTGGATAAAGAATGCGTTGGTGCCACGGACCGGATTCTTCGTCACCGGTCTGGAGAACATTGTATACGTCGCCGAACGCTAAGAGGCAAGTTTGTTGATTGTCGCCGGCTCCGGATGTCCGGGGCCGGCGACATCTACATTGAACGGGCAAAACAGAAATGCTAACTTATGCTATAAAGCGCGTGCTTCTCTTCATTCCTACAGTCATTGCCGTCCTTTTCATCACCTTCACGATGGGATACCTTGGGCCGGGCGACCCGATTCAGACCCAGGTGATGCGCGTAAATCCCCGTCTCGCCGATCAGGAGACGATTGAGCGGCTGCGCGAGGTCTACGGGTTGAACCGTCCTTTTCTAGTGCAGTGGGGAGATTGGGTAGGCAAAATACTGCGCGGTGACTTTGGGAAGAGCTTTGCAACGCGTACCGACATCGGACCCGCGATTGCCTACCGGTTGCCGATTTCAGCCCAGCTGGGGGCGGCCGGTTTCGTAATACTGGCGATAGGGGGCGTGTTGCTGGGCACGCTGGCGGCGCTTAAGCAGAATACGTGGATCGATCACTTTATCGTCGGTTCGGCGCTATTCATCAGTTCTTTTCCGATTTTTGTCCTCGCTCCCCTCTTGATCATCATGGTGATACTCTGGCTCAAGCTGTTACCCAGCACGCTAGGCTGGGATGGAATTTTCAGCGCAAAGGCGATCCTGCCGATCCTGCTCTTCTCGGTGACGGGATGGATCAGTCCCATACGGTTTGCGCGCAATGGATTGATTGAGGTATTGAGCCAGGACTATGTTCGCACGGCCCGGGCCAAAGGACTGCCTGAGCGGTTGGTGATCCTGCGTCACGTCGTGAAGAACGGCTTGATTTCCACGGTTACGTTTCTGGGGCTGGCTGTAAGCGGAATGGTGACGGGATCACTCTTCATCGAGTCGGCATTTGCGATTCCCGGTTACGGTTACATGGCTGTTCAGGGGCTGACGGCCAACGACTATAACGTTATTATGGCCACGACCCTCATTGGCGCAGTCCTGGTCATCGCAGCGAATCTGATTACCGACCTTCTTTATGGTGTGCTTGATCCTCGCGTGCGGTACGAGTAGGGACGGCGGCAGCCGATGGCGGGCCGTTCGCCGTTGCCGGCAGATGCGTCAAGCAGAACAGATAGGCCTTACCCAGTCGTCAACTCCCACATTAGAGAATTGCAGGTTGCCAGAGCGTAATGACACAGGCATTCGGTAGTCCGGCCCTTCTTGACGAGATGATGCCGCCGCGCAACCTGTGGCTGGATGCCTGGGAGCGCTTTCAGCGCAACAGGATGGCTGTCATCGGTCTTGCGATCGCAGTGCTCACATTGTTACTGGGAATCTTCGGCCCCGCCCTAGCCCCCTACGACTACAAATACATCGATATGAGGGCGCTGGCGGAGCCGCCGTCGCTCGAGCATCCGATGGGGACTGACGAAATCGGGCGGGACATGCTCAGCCGCATCCTGCAGGGTGCGCGAACGGCGGTGATGGTAGCCGTCTTCGTAACCGTGATCAATACGGTGTTGGGGCTTGCTCTGGGCGCGCTCTCGGCCTACGCGGGCGGCATTGTCGACATGGTCATCATGCGGATCGCCGACATCCTTATGGCCTTCCCTGGTCTCTTGCTGGTTGCCTTTGTAAATGCGACGATGAAGAGACCTGTCGGTCTGGTTTCCCTGTGGCTATACGATCTCACTGGGATTGCGTTTTTCGAGAACACCCTGGTAATCAACTATCTGATTGTGCTGTGGGCGATCAGTCTCATTGGCTGGCCGGGGCTTGCGCGACTCGTGCGCGGACAGATCCTCTCTCTAAGGGAACGGGAGTTCATCAAGGCCCAGGAGGCGATGGGCTCGCCCGGATGGCGGATCATGGCGTTGCATTTGATTCCCAATGCGATCGGTCCATTGATCGTGGCGGTCAGCGGAAGTATCGGCGGCGCCATGGTGTTAGAGTCATCGCTGAGCTACCTGGGGTTGGGCATACAACCTCCCGGCGCGAGTTGGGGCAGGATGATTGTTGAGAATATGTTGCAGTGGAGCGTCTATCCTCATCTGGTGGCAATGCCCAGTCTTGTGCTGGCCATCTGTGTGTTTGGATTCAACTTTCTGGGCGACGGATTGAATGACGCGCTCAACCCGCGGCAGATCCGGAGCTAGGTTGAGAAGGGATGCCGGGGAGAGAGAATCTACATCGCTACGCCTGGAGGACACTCCAAATGAACAACCAGGAAACTCTTCACATACCAGGCGGCCAACGCCAGCTATTCCTTGACGATCACGGAATCGAGAGCCTGAACGGGCTGAGCCGAACGGTGCACCAGCCGGACAAGAAGGGCGCGGTCATCCGTCCGGAACCAGGGCTGTCGGGTCGCGAGCAGCACTCGATCCAGACGCACAGCGCGCCGGTCTGGGATGCGGAGCGCAAGGTCTGGCAGCTGTGGTGCTCTTCTCCCACCACAGTCAGTGCAAGCGGCTATTTTGAGAGCGATGACGGCCTGCACTGGTATAAGCCGGTGATGAACCAGGTCGAATATCGCGGATCGCGCGCCAACCACTTTGTGGACTACGCGCTGCGGGGCTACCGGGAAGGGCCGGCGACCGTCGTTCATGATCCCCTCGACCCGGACCCTGGCCGCCGTTACAAGTCGGCAACCTTCAGTTCGCGGACGCACGACGTCGGCTTTGCCGTGTCACCGGACGGGATGCGATGGACCGGGCTGGACGACGTGCCGGCCGTTCCGAGCCAGGACACGCATAGCCTCTCTTTTGACGAGCAGGAGCAGTTGTTCATTCTCAAGACGAAGCATCCCGGTCCGATTTTCCTGCCGCCGGACGCTCCCCACATCCCCGGGGACGAGGCCGGCCACAACAGCAGGGCGGCGTCGCTGAGCACGAGCACCGACTTCGCCAGTTGGACCGTCCCGGAGATGAGTTTTTTCGCGGATGAGCGGGACCAGGAGATTGGGCGGCTGGCTATCGAAGAGACCCTGGGCGACCCGACGCGGCGACAGCCCGAGTTCGATGTGCCGGAAACGTACAATGCCCAGGTCTACAACCTGTCCGTATTCCGCTATGAAGGGCTGTACGTGGGTCTGGCGATGATGTTTTACCGTAGCGCACGCGTGCCCAAGGAGTGGCCCGGTTTCGACGAGATGGACCTGCCGGAACCGATCTTGGCGACGGTCCGAAGAGGGGGCGACTGGACCGGTATCTGGCATATCCAGATGTTGAGCAGCCGCGATCTGCAGTCCTGGGAGCGGGTGGGAGACCGGCAGCCTTTTCTCACCCCATCGCGTTTGGACAGCGGCGCGTACGACACCCTTTGCCTGGGGCAACCGGCTTCACCTGTTCGGCGCGGGGAGGAACTCTGGTTCTACTATACCGGTATCCGCTCGTATGCGATCGCCAGTTTGAAATTTCGGGACCAGGGCGCGGTCTGTCTAGGGGTATTGCGGCGGGACGGCTTCGTGTCGCTTGACGCGGGGGAGGAAGAAGGGGAGCTGGTCACGAGGGCGTTTCGGTGGGCCGGGGGTTCATTGCACGTCAATGTGGAGGCTGCGGGGGGCGAATTGAAGGCGCAAGTCCTGGCGGCAGACGGTACAGAACTGGCGAATTCATTGCCGGTGAACGGGGATGAGACGGACGTGCGGGTCGTCTGGTCGCAAGATGAAGCAGGGCCGCGAGAAGGGCAGGAGGTGCGTCTGCGTTTCCAGTCGCGGAATGCGAGTTTCTACTCCTATTGGATTGAGGATGGTTAGTTGGAGGTATTCTCAGGTTGACCGCGGCGGCCCGTAACCGGAGGCCGGTATGACAGACTGAGCGGACAGGGAACCATGTCTGAAGTTTTGCTGCAGGTCGAGGAGTTGGAGACTCACCTGTTTACCAAAGAGGGTGTGCTGAAACCGGTGAACGGGGTCTCATTTCATGTCGGTCGGGGGGAGACGGTCGGGCTGGTCGGTGAAAGCGGCTGCGGCAAGACGATGACTGCGCTCTCGATCATGGGTCTGGTGCCGAATCCGCCCGGCCGCATTGTCGGCGGAGCGATCCGATTGGATGGGGAAGACCTGTTGCAGTTGGACGACCGGACATTGCGTACACGCCGTTCGGTGCATATGGGCATGATCTTTCAGGATGCTTCGACCGCGCTAAATCCGACGATGCGAGTCGGCGACCAGATCTCCGAAACGATGCAGAGGCACCTGGGAATGAGCCGGGGGGAGGCCGCCTTGCACGCAACGGAGATTCTGGACCGGGTCGGCATCCCGGCGGCGGAGCAGCGGCTCGACGACTATCCCCACCAGTTCAGCGGCGGGATGCGCCAGCGGGTGATGATCGCAATCGCGATCTGCTGTAATCCGGACCTGCTGATCGCAGATGAGCCAACCACGGCGCTGGATGTGACGATCCAGGCGCAGTTGCTCGACCTGGTCCTGGAGTTGAAGGAGGATGTCGGCAAATCGGTGCTTTGGATTACGCACGACCTGGGCGTGGTGGCTGAGCTGTGCGACCGCGTGATGGTGATGTATGCGGGTCAGGTGGTGGAAGAGGCAACGGTTGAGGAGTTGTTTCTGAGGCCGAGGCACCCATATACGGCCGGACTCCTGGACTCGATGCCGACACTGGAGGAGCGCAGGCAGGAGAGTCTGAAGACGATAGAAGGGATGCCTCCCAATATGGCGCGTATGCCTTCGGGATGCGCATTTCACCCCCGCTGTGAATATGCGTCTGAACGCTGTGTGGAGGAAGCGCCGGCACTTGAGCGAAGCGGCGGCGATGGGCTTGTGGCCTGCTGGCATCCCCTGTACATCGAAGGTTGAGGAGGATGAATTGACCACTCCTCGGGAAAATGGACAGACACCGGTGGATTCGGAAGAAGAGATCCTTGTCGAGACAAGGGAACTGAGCAAACACTTTCCTGGTCCGCGCCCGGGCCTAATGCGTCGCAGGGCTATCCTGCGGGCGGTCGAGAAGGTCAATTTGAGAATTCGACGGGGCGAGGTGCTGGGGCTGGTGGGAGAGAGCGGCTGCGGCAAGTCGACTCTCGGGCAGACGATTCTCAATCTCTACACGCCGACCAGCGGCCAGATCTTCTTCGAAGGCGAAGATATTCAGGAACTCAGGATGGGAGAGCTGCGGTCCCTGAGACGCAAGATGCAGATTGTGTTTCAGGACCCGTATTCGTCGCTGGATCCGCGTATGCCGATCGGGCAGGCGATTGCAGAACCGCTGGTCATTCACAAGATGGCGAGCGGTAGCGAGTTAGAGGACCGGGTGAGCGAGCTCCTGCAGACGGTGGGTTTGAATCCCGGCCTGCGCAACCGCTACCCGCATGAGTTCAGTGGGGGACAGCAGCAGCGGATCGCGCTGGCGCGCGCTCTGGCCGTCACGCCGAGTTTTCTGGTGGCGGATGAGCCGATCTCCTCGATGGATGTCTCGATCCAGGGTCAGTTGATCAATCTCTTGGAGAAGCTGCGGCGGCAGATGGGGTTGACCTATCTGTTCATTTCGCATGACCTGCGGATGGTGCGGCATATCGCGGACCGCGTGGCGGTCATGTACCTGGGGCGGATTGTGGAAATCGCAGATTGCGACGAGCTGTTTGACAATGCGCTCCATCCCTATACGCAGGCGCTGTTGTCGGCGGTGCCGATCACGGACCCGACGGCGGCGCGTACGCGGAAACGGATCCGTTTGGAGGGGGATGTGCCCAGTCCGATTGACTTGCCGGCAGGCTGTGTCTTTCAGAGCCGCTGTCCGCTGGTTCAGCCGGAGTGCGCGAACGAAGAACCGGAGCTGCGGCAGATGGGGGATGGGCACAGGGCAGCATGCATTATGGTTTGATTCGGGTTTCGATTGGAATTCCCCTGCGGAGGATCTGGATATCGGAGTGCGTCGGTGTAGGGCCGTGAAGTTCGGTCTTGGCAACGTCACGGCGGCGAAGTAAGAAGGCCGAGACCGTGCCGCACATTCTTGTCTCTCTTCTCTAGTCTTTCTATTTCCTTTCCCGTTGAGGTGAACATTTCGCAACGTAATACCAGATCAGACTCGTTTCCTTTGAACTAGTGGACATGTATCCGCAAAGGAGGATTCAAATGTCCCGGAGTCATGACAGGAAAGACGGTCTGTTGAATCGCCGCGATCTTCTCAAGTTGGGAGGCGGCGTGGGTGCGACGTGATCTTCACGATCAGGCTGGCGGGGATGATGCTTCCCTTCTATGTGATATCGATTCCGCTCTATCTGATGATCATTACGCCCGGCTGGGTGATTTCGTATGCGGCGCTAATTGTTCCTTCCCTTTACAACTCTTTCGGCATTTTTTTGAAGCGCCAGTTCATGTTCAGCATTCCTTCGGAGCTGCTTGACTCTGGCCGACTTGACGGTTGCAGTGAACTCAGAATCTTCTGGTCGATCGCACTGCCGCTGGCCAAATCGGCGGCCGGGGCGCTGAGCCTGCTCAACCTGATGGTCTATTGGAACTGGTTCTTCTGGCCTCTGATCGTGCTCAACTCGGAGGAGAAATTCACGATATCTCTAACGTTGACCAAGTTCATGGGGCTTTACTGGACCGAGTACGGCCCGCTAACGGCGGGATCGTTTCCGGCGGTCATCCCTATCGTCGTTACCTTTCTTCTGCTGCAGCGCTATTTCGTCGAGGGTATCGCGACGACCGGCATGAAGGGATAGAGCAATGATTGTTGGCTACAACCCGGAGACCCATTTCGAGCGCTTCGGCGACCAGACGCAGTACTTCCTGGATGACACGGTGCTGGAGTGGGTGAAAAATGTCAAGCGCACGCACCACACGGCCGACAAACACGAAGCCAACCCGGTCATCCGCCGTGACCGGCCTTGGGAGGTATGGCCCCACTTCAACACGACGGTAACGGCGCTGCGCGACGAAGACGGGCGCTTCCGCTGCTGGTATATGGACTTCACCAATCTGGGATTTGAAGGGGGAGCAGAGGCGGTTTGGAAGCCAAAGCTCAGTTATGCCGAGTCCAGCGACGGCGTGCACTGGGACAAGCCGGAGTTGGGCGCAGTCATCGTGGACGGACGCGACACAAACAGACTGGCCTGGGACGACAGGCTGGGGACGCCGGTTGCGCTCTCAGTGATCCGGGATCCGGTGGATCCGGACCCGGAACGCCGCTACAAGATGGCCTTTCTGCCGGAGAAGCTGAATATCAACGTGCCCAAGCGCAGCACGATTACGCACTCCCATTCGTTGGGTCTTTGTTTCGCGTACTCCGCTGACGGGATTGGCTGGACCCAGGAGCCGGCTAATCCGGTAAATCTGATCTGGGGTGGGGACGTTCTGTCGCTTTCGTACGATGCGGAGCGGGCGCGCTATGTGATCTACGGCCGCGGGCATTATGCGGCCGAAACGGGAAATCCGGCCGGCGACCAATGGTTCACGCGGCACTTTCCGGGGCAGCCGTATGGGTGGCTCCCTAAGCGGGCGGTCTACCGGCTGGAGAGCGAAAATCTGCTGGACTGGACTCCGGCTCAGCGGGTGCTGGCGCCGGGGGCACATCACAATCTGGATGACCAGTTTTACGCGCTGTCCTACTTCAGACTGGGGCGCTATCACTGCGGGCTGCTGCCGGTATTTCACACGGTCGACAATACAAAGGACACTGAATTGGTCTACAGCCATGACGGCATCGAATGGCACCACTATCCGCATGGGCCCTGGGTAGTTCCCCGCGAGGGTGAAGAGACGTGGGATGCGTACCAGGTGGATACGGTGATTCCGCCGGTGCGGGTGGGCGATGAGAGTTACATCTTCTATGGCGGGGCTGATTTTCATCACGACTGGGCGTTCGTTGGCAAAGCACAGGGGCTGGATACGCCCGAGGCGGAGCGGCCGCCCAGTGAATTGAACGAGGGGCTGGGGCTGGCCGTGCTGCGCGCTGACGGATTCGTGTCGTTGGATGCGGGGCTGCGCGAGGGGATTATCAGCACAAAGCCGTTCTTCTCAACGGGCGAGAAGCTGATCATTAACGCCCGTTGCCATGGTAATGGATACATCGACGTCGAAGTCACCGATCCGATGGACGAGCCGTGGGCCGGGTTCACGCGCGCGGAATCGGACCGGTTCAGCGGTGACTCGGTCGAGCATGTGGTCACCTGGGAGGGGCGGTCGGCGGTGAATGAAATCGTTGGCTACACTCGCTTGCGCTTCTATATGAAAGACGCGGAACTCTACTCGTTCCGGGTGGCGGATAAGGCAGATTAGGGTGCATCCCAGTTTTGGGGCGGGAAGGGTCTGGCGGGGAATTCATGCCAGCGATGGCTAGAATTGTCTGCCAGCTTTTGGAGAGACGGAGGGCACCGCCAGACTGGGACCTATCGTGGGGTCCGTAGATTAGATGGTGTGCGAGGGCGTGCACAAGGCCTGCCCCTACAGGGATTTGATAGGACTGGAGGGACCTGGTCGGAAGAAACTCGCTCGATTGGGCACCTGTCGCGAATGCCGGCACACGGTCGACGAGGCATGTTGTAGGAGAGGGGGCGTTGGGGGGGCGGAGCCCCCCCCCAAAGGAGGGCCGCAAATGCCCCACCCCCCAAAAAAAACAGGGAACAGT
>JAJEDI010000061.1 GCA_022821585.1 Caldilineaceae bacterium | reverse complement strand
CATACAACACCAAGACGCACGTAAACTCTCGTGAACTCTCATGAACTCTCGTCCAATGCTCATGCCAGACAACCTGCACCGGCAAGCCCCCGACACGGCCATCCGCGGCGCAACCCCGCCCTCTTGCGCCGCTCGGTTCCCGACCTCCTACGCAGAGAGAAAAGCGCCCAATTCCGTGTTTCTGCCAAAGGTTCACGAGCCGGTTGGAAAACTGGCTATCTCCTGAAAGCTCTCTCCCGATAAGATGCGTATGCCCTGGATCCCAAGGGCAGGGACTATCCGCGCGCAAAGGGTTCATGTTATCATAAATGGTGCCGCCCCTTTCGCGCACAGGGGCGAAGAGATCCGAGGGAACGTCGTAATGTCGCAAACAGGCCCGGCCAAACAGATCCTGGTCGTAGACGACGAACCGCGCATGGTGCGGTTCGTGAAGATGAATCTGGACCTGGAAGGCTATCAGACGCTGGAAGCTAATGACGGCTTCCAGGCGTTGGAAAAGGTCCGCGAATATGAGCCCAATCTCGTCCTTCTGGACGTTGAAATGCCGGGCCTGGACGGCTTCGAGACACTCAAACGGCTGCGCGAAATCAGCGACATTCCAGCCATTATGCTTACCGTGCGCTCCGACGAGGGCGACCGCATCAAAGGGCTGGACTTGGGCGCGGATGACTACATAACAAAGCCGTTCAGCCCGCGCGAGCTGTCCAGCCGCATACGGGCGGTGCTGCGCCGTTTTGAAGTAACCAATACCCGGCCGGAGGATCAGATCATCAAGATCGATGATCGGTTGCAGGTGGACCTGCAGCGGCGTGATGTGATTGTCGACGGGGAACGACTGAGTCTGCGCCCAACCGAATACCGTCTCCTCCACCAACTCATCCAGAATGCCGGGTGGGTCGTCCCCCATGAGGTGCTGTTGACGAAAGTATGGGGGCACGAATACGTAAACGACAATCATCTGTTACGTCTGTATATCACCTATCTTCGCAAAAAGATCGAAGTGGATCCGTCGAAGCCTCGTTACATCTTTACGGAACGGGGTTTGGGCTATCGATTCCGCGACTTCAAGGATGCAGAACAGTCCTGACCCGTGTCAGAACCGGTTAACGATCTCCCGCGGGCTATTTTTGGACTCAGCGCCAACTATGTTAACATTCACAGTCGGTCTGTGATGGCTGCACACTATCGACAGAACAGATCGAGTTACTATCCATTCAACACGTCCTGGGACTGAGGAATGGGGTGCCGCCAAGACGCGGTCATTCCCAGCGTGAGCAGGGCGGAAGCGAAACCCTGGAGGCTCTTGTGGCATCAGTCGTTACCATGAAGCAGCTGCTGGAAGCCGGCGTACATTTCGGGCACAGGACCCGGCGCTGGAATCCGAAAATGCGCCCGTATATTTTTACTGAGCGCAGCGGAATACACATCATCGATCTGCACCAGACGATGACGCGTATCAATGAATACTTTGAGATGGTGCGCCGTCTGGTCGCTGATGGCGGCACAATCCTGTTTGTCGGCACAAAGAGACAGGCGCAGGGCACCATCGAACAGGAGGCGACCCGCTGCGGCATGCCCTACATCCACAATCGCTGGCTGGGGGGCACGCTGACAAACTGGGCCACGATCAAACAGCGAATCGACTACCTCAACCGCCAGGAACGACGTAAGTCCAATGGCGAATTTCAGTCGCTTCCCAAGATCGAGCAACTGGTCATCGATCGTGAACTCGCCAAACTGAACCGTCGTATCGGCGGAATCAAGACGCTCACCGAAATGCCCAATCTGATCTTCGTGATCGATACGCAACGGGAAGAGCTGGCCGTCAAGGAATCAAACAAGATTGGCATCCCTCTGATCGCTGTGGCGGATACCAACTCCGACCCCGATGAGATCACATATGTCATACCGGGCAATGATGATGCGATCCGAGCCGTTAAACTGATTACACGGATTGTCGCCGACGCAGTTGAAGAGGGACGCCGCTTCCGCGAGGTGGAAATGGTAGAGACCGGACAGGTTTCTGATGACGAGCTTGCGGAATTGGAGCAGTACCTCGGGCCGAGCACGCTGGCCAAGCTGCAAGGCATGGAAGACGAGGAAGAAGGAAGCGAGGCCGCAGCGCAGGCCGCCGGCGTCTCCGAGGAGGAGAACACGGCGGCTGTGGCTGAGGCGGGACAACCTCAGGCGGGCGATGAAGCGCCCGCTGAACAGGCGGAAACTGAGCCGGTCGGCGAAGAAGGGTAGCCGCCGCTGCTGTGCGCCGGCCCAGTCCCTGCATCGGCCGCAGCGCGACAGCGTATATCAGCAGCAATGTCATGTCGAAGCGGCGGCGCAGAGTCCACTGCGCGCCGGATTCGGGCAAACAGACGGAATCGTCCGCACGGCTGCGAAGGCGAGATGTTTGCGCAGTGCGGACGATTACGCGGATAAAGCAGGCACGCGTTGACGCGTGAATAACTGTGCAGCAAGGTAATCAAGCAGCAAGGCAATCAGGAGGAGGAGTATGGCTGCGATCACAGCACAGATGGTGAAAGAGTTGCGAGGCGCGACGGGGGCTGGCATTCTCGACTGCAAGACAGCGCTGAACGAAAATAACGGCGATTTTGACAAAGCCGTGGAATATCTGCGCGAAAAGGGGCTGGCTGCTGCAGCCAAGAAGGCCGACCGTGACGCCCATGAAGGTATCATCGGGACCTATGTCCACCACGGCAGCAAGGTCGCCGCAATGGTCGAACTCAACTGCGAGACCGATTTCGTAGCCCGCACCGAGCAGTTCCAGGAGCTGGCGCGAGATCTCGCGATGCACATCGTGGCATCCAATCCCGAATACGTGGCCCGGGAAGAGGTCCCCGCTGACGTTATGGAAAGGGAGATAGCCATCTACAAAGCCCAGGCAGAGGGAACCGGCAAGCCCGACAATATCCTTGAGCGCATCGCCCAGGGCAAGCTGGAAAAATGGTACGGCGATGTATGCCTGATGGAACAGGAGTACTTCAAGGACTCTGATAAAAACGTCAAGGACGTTCTCGTCGAAAACATCGCCAGCCTTGGCGAAAATATCCAGATTCGCCGCTTCAGCCGCCTGCAGATCGGCTAACCACCTCACGAGTCCAGCCCAGCCCAAAAAGTGGCTGGGCTTTTTTGCGTCATCGCCGGCGCCCCGCCAGGAGGAGGCGCCCAATCACAGGAGTTGCCGTAATGGATGGTCTCAAATACCGCCGAGTTCTACTCAAAATAGGAGGCGAGGCGCTGGCAGGCGAAGGCGGCTTCGGTATCGACCCCAGACGGGCCGAAGAAGCAGCCCAGAAGATCCTGGCGATCGTCAACCTGGGCGCAGAGGTGGCTCTGGTTATCGGCGGCGGCAACATGTGGCGGGGCAAGGAGGACGGTCTCGATCATGGCATGGAGCGGGTGACAGCTGACCACATCGGCATGCTGGCGACGGTGATGAACGCGCTCGCGCTGCAGGATGCCCTCGAGCGCGCCGGCCTGCCCACACGCGTGATGACCGGCATCGAAATACGGGCCGTGGCCGAACCCTACATCCAGCGTCGAGCCATCCGCCACCTGGAAAAGGGCCGCGTTGTCATCTTCGGCGCCGGCACCGGCAATCCCTACTTCACCACCGATACGGCAGCCAGCCTGCGCGCGATGGAGATCGACGCCGAAATCCTGATCAAAGCGACTAAGGTGGACGCGGTCTACGACAAAGACCCGAAGGAAAACAGTGACGCCCGCCGTTTCAAACAGCTCTCCTATATCGACGCCCTCAACATGCGCATAGGTGTAATGGATAGTACCGCAATCGCCATGTGCATGGACAACAATCTGCCCATCTCGGTGGTCAATGTCTGGACCGAAGACGCTCTCGTGAAGGTCGTCAAGGGTGAGCCCGTCGGCACCGTCTTCTCCGGTTAAGTCTCAGCACGACAGCGTTGGCGCCCGCCGGGTATCAAACTTCGTTTTCCGTTTGTTCTGTACCTCTGCTAAAATATCAAGACAACTAAAGAACTGAGGAAGTGAAAGAACTCTATCCAGAAACTCCGATTGAGCCGTTCCTTCATATCTCGGATTTCCGGCGATAACCCGCGAGTTCAGCTTCAGCCGACGACCCACCCCCCGGCGAAACGGGCCATGTCGCCAATGCCAACTGCAAAGGCCCCAGGACTGCGAACAAGCCCCTCGCGCCGCTGACGTGGAAGGAGTGCAGTTGTGATTGAAGACATTATGGATGAAACACGAGATCGCATGAACAAAGCGATCAACAGTTTGCAGACAGACCTGATGACAATCCGCACAGGTCGGGCCAGCCCCGCACTTGTGGAGCGCCTTAGCGTCGACTATCACGGCGTCCCTACCCCGCTGATGCAGATCGCATCGATCTCCGTTCCGGAGGCGCAGACTCTCCAGATTCGTCCCTATACGCCCACCGACATCGGGGCGATCGAGCGGGCCATCGCCATGTCCGACATCGGCCTGACACCCAGCAACGACGGCAAGCAGATCCACCTGACAATTCCGCCTTTGACCGAAGAGCGCCGCCGCGACCTGACAAAACAGGTATCTCGGCGCGCCGAAGAGGCCCGTGTTGCAATTCGCAACATCAGGCGGGATGCGATCAAAGATATGCGCTCCTTTGAGGGCGAGGGCCTGATCACCGAGGATGATCTGCATGACGGCCAGGACCTGGCCCAGGAGGTCACCAATGACTTCGTGGCCAACGTCGACGAAATCGCACGCGACAAAGAAACCGAAATCATGACCATCTGACCGATAAGGAGTCAGTGTTCCATTGAGCAGTCCCGATGCAGTCCGGCAGAGCCCGGATAACCTGATCGAAGACACTTTCCCCCCACTCGCCAGGGTTCCCTACCATGTAGGAATCATCATGGATGGGAATGGCCGCTGGGCCACGGAAAGAGGTCTGATTCGATTTATCGGCCATCGCGCCGGTGTCGATAATATCCAACCGATCCTCGAGGCTTCTGTTGAATTCGGCATCAAAGTCCTGACCATCTACGCCTTTTCCACCGAGAACTGGTCCCGTCCCATCGAAGAGGTGTCGGGGCTCATGCGCCTGCTGGGAACGACGTTGCGCAACCGGCTGCAGGAGCTCCATGAAAACGGTGTGCAGATCCGCCATAGCGGACGCATGGACGGCATCAGCGAAGAACTGCAGAAACAGATTCTGCACGCACTCGATTACACCAAGCACAACGACAGAATTATCCTGAATGTGGCCTTCAACTACGGCGGGCGCGGGGAGATCCTGGACGCGACCCGCCGCATTATCAGAGATGGAATCGACCCCGATTCTCTGAGCGAAGAGACCTTCAGCCGCTATCTGTACACGAACGGCCTGCCGGATCCGGATCTGATCATCCGTACCGGCGGAGATTGGCGGATGAGCAACTTCCTCATCTGGCAGTCAGTCTATGCCGAGTACTATTCAACCCCGACATATTGGCCGACTTTCGACAAGGCGGAGTTATACAAAGCGCTGCTCGAGTTCAATCGTCGCGACCGCCGTTTTGGCGGCGTGCCCGATGCGGAATAGACTCTTCCGCCCTGCAGAACGTCCCAATCCCCTTCTCCCCCCTGAGCTCTGTAGTCCTGTAATCGGACATCGATAACGGTGAAACGACGAGTCATCGCCGGCCTGATTGCGCTGGTTCCGGTCCTGCTCGCGCTCTGGTACGGCGGTCTGTGGTGGGTCATTCTGCTCACCTTCTTTACATCGCTGGGGGCATATGAATACTATGTCCTGATCGAGCGGAGCGGCTACAGGCCGGCCCGCTGGTACGGCTTCGCCTGGACGCTGGCGTTGATGTTCTCCTTTTGGTCTCTCGTCCCTATCGGGCCGGAGCTTGTCCTCACATTCGGCTTCATCATCATCTTCATCCGCATCCTGCTGTCTCAGCAGAGCTCTCCCCCGCCCCAGGACGGCGACAGCCCGGACGCAAGCGACCCGCTTCAATCTGAAACGGAGGCCGCGGCCCAGGATCTGGACCATAAGCCATTTCGCAACTGGGCGCTCACCGTTGCCGGCGCCAGCTACATCGGCCTCATGATGGGGCAGGCTCTGGCCCTGCGCCTCCTTCCCAATGGTCTCTACTGGATGCTGCTCGCGCTTGGCATCACGATGATCAACGACAGCGCTGCCTATTTCGTCGGCGTCACCATCGGCCGCAAGCGAATTCTGCCCGCGCTCAGCCCCAAGAAAAGCTGGGAAGGAACCGTCGGCGGCTGGATTGCGGCTACACTTACCGGCGCCGCCGTCGCCTTCTGGTCACCGCTCGAACTCGCAGTCGGGCTTGGCGCGTTCATAGGGATGATGGGCGGAATCCTCGCCCTATTCGGCGACCTGGCCATCAGCATGCTCAAACGACAGATCGGCGTTAAGGACAGCGGCGTCTTCCTGCCCGGCCACGGTGGATTTCTCGACCGGCTCGATAGTATCATGTTCGTGTTGCCGTTCGTCTATCAGATGGCCCTGCTTCTCGGCGCCGGCTAGCTCCTATTCAGCCCCGTCCGAGCCGCGACCCTCCCACAGACTGCGCATCTCAGGGCAGCGTTCCAGCAAAGGCTCCAACCTGCCTGTATCCTCCACGCGGCCCGATTTGAGCACAACGATCTGGTCCGCCCGCTGTAGCAGAGGCCGTCGATGGGAAACGACCAGATAAGTGGCATCCTGCCGCGCGAAGAGCCGCTCCCACAACTGCTGCTCGGTCTCCACGTCCAGCGCGCTGGACAAGTCGTCGCATACCAGCAGTTCCGCCTGACGGATGAACATGCGCGCTGCCGCGGCCCGCTGTCTCTGGCCGCCGGACAGCCTCACGCCCCGCGGCCCCACCAGCGTCTCCAGTCCATTTTCAAGCTGCTCGAGATCGGTATCCAGCGCCGCGGCCCGCACTGCCTGTGTCACCTTCGCATCGTCCGCTTCCAGGCCGAGCAAAATATTCTCCCGCAACGATTCGCTGAACAGGCTCGGCGTCTGTGAAATGTACGCGCTCACCGGCGGCACCAGAAATGATGCCGGGTCGTGGATGATGCGACCGTTCCAGTGTATTTCGCCGGACTCGGCCGGCAGAAGCCCCAGCAGAACCCGCAGCAGCGTCGACTTGCCCGCGCCAATCCGGCCTGTCACGACCGTGAAACTGCCCCGCTCAAGGCGTAGATCGATATCAAAGATGCCTTTCTCCGAGCCGGGGAATCGGTAAGTCAGCCCAGAGGTAGAGAGAGATTGCAACAGTTCGGTCCGGTCAGGTGACTGATCACGGGCAGGAGGAAAGGCGCCGCTCAGATGGATTGGCGTTTTGCGCACCAAATCGGAGGGCTGCGCTCCCTGCATCAGCCGGTCCATGCGCCCGATGGAGACGCCTGCCTGTTTCCAGCGGGCCACAAATACGCCGAAAGTTGAGATCAGATTGGTGACGAAGGTCAGGTAGTAGGCGAACAGGGAGAAATCGCCAATCGTAAACGAGCCTTCCCGCAGCGCGGAGCCTGCCAGCAGCAGGATCAGACCCATACCGATGCTGACAACATTGTGAAAGGTCGAGCTGAGAACCTCATTGAAGAGCCGATCGCGCAGGGCGTTCTTGCGGCGTGCCTCATTCAACTTCTCAAAGTGTGCCAGCATACTCTCTTCTGCTGTGGCGACCTGCACTGCCTGCACGCCCTCAAACATCTCACCGATGAAGCCGGTCACATTGCCGGCGGCTGACCGGGTGGCCTCACGGTACTGCTGTACTCTGACCCTTGCGAGATTTGCCACGGCCACAACAATAACCAGCGGCAAAAACGCGAAGGCGGTGACGCGTAAATTGATGCGCGCCATGGTGAACAGAGCGACCGCGCCAAAGAGGCCCGTTGCCAGCAGAAAAAGCGCCCACACTGTAAAGTTGCCCACCTCGTCCGCATCCTCGCGGAAACGGCTAATCGCCTCGCCGGTGGAGCCCGGCAACGAACGAGCGCCCGGCATGCTGAGGATCTGCTCCAACAGATTCTTGCGCATCGTGGCTGCAGTGCTGAATGTCCACCGAAAAAAGACGTACATATCGGTAAATATCAGGCCGTTGCGCAAGAGGGCGACGGCCAGCATCACCGCGGCCCAGGCGTTCGGCCCCCAGGCCAGCGGAGCCGAACCCGTCAACGAATCGAAAAAGAATCGAATGATCAGCCCGGTCGCCTGGAAAATGCCAACAAAAACGAGAATCCGGATAACCGTCGTCAACGAATACAGGCCCGGAAAACAGCGGATCAATCCCAACCAGGTCTGGGCAACAGAAAGTGGGGGACGTTCTACAGTCTGCGTCATATCTCCAACTCCTCGGCGCCGATCTGCAACAGACGATGGTAGTGGGAATCTGGATCCGATGCCAGCGCGCCGCGCTCGCCCTGCTCTCGGATCTGTCCGTTTTCCAAGATCAGAATTCTGTCGGCCCGCTGCACCGTGGAGAGCCGGTGCGCGATCAGAATGCCCGTCCGGTTGCTGAGCAGCCGCGCAACTGCTCTTTCGAGGAAGGCTTCAGTCGCCGGATCCAAGAGGGAAGAGGCTTCGTCCAGAACAATAACGCCAGGATCCCGCAGAAATATACGCGTGAAGGCAACGAGCTGTGCCTCGCCCGCAGACAGCCCGCCGCTGCCGACCTGTAGTTGCGCCTCCAGACCTTCGCCTAGGGAGGCATACCACTGGGCCAGCCCCAGTTCGTCGATGGCCTCCCAGATGCGCGCGTCCGGAACCGTGCGGTCAAAGAAGGTCAGATTGTCCCGAATTGAGGCCTGAAACAGCTGTACGTTCTGGGTGACCATCCCCACCTGCGAGCGCAGCTGCTGCAGAGGCCACTGGCGCACATCCCGCCCCGCCACCAGCACGCGGCCGCTTTCCACGTCATACAGGCGCAGCAACAGGCGGGCCAGGGTCGTCTTGCCGCTGCCGGTGCGCCCCAACAGGCCCAGCACCTCGTTTGGCTCCAGCCGCAGTTGGAACCCGTCCAGCGCGAACTTTCCGTTTGCGGATGTTGCTTCCTCCGGCGGTGCATCCATCGGATAGGCAAAACGCACCTGCTCGAACTCCACAGCCAAGGCGCTTGCCTGCCCTGCGTCATCGATTCTCTGCTGAAAAGCCGTCTCAGCAGGAACTCCCGGCATCTCTACCAGACGGCTTTCCGTCGCGAACAGCTCCTGAATACGGGCGATACCCGCCCCGGCGCGCTGAAACTGCTCAAATTCCCGCGCGATCCGTTCAATTGGCTGTGAGATTAGATTCGTATAGTGAAAGATGAGATAGACCGTGCCGATGGTGAGCGCACCGCTGAAATAGAGGGACGCGCCCACGACAAAGGCGATGGCATCCCCGACCGAAAAGAGAAACCAGGCGATGTTGATCATTGAGAAGCCCAGCAGCTCCGCGCGTATCGTTGTTTGCCAGAACGTGCGCAGGAGTTGATGGAAGCGGAAGAGCGTGAAAACGCGCGCATTGCTTGCGCGGATATCCTCAGTGCCGGCCAGGCGCTCCTCGACGAATCCGAAGAAGCGGGCGCTCGCCTCGCGCGAGCGCTGCCAGTGGGGCACGGCCAGATTGCGCAGCCGCCCCAACACCAGCAGCGTGACGACGACAAAGGTTCCGATCGCCGCGCCAACCCGCATGTCTTCGCGCAGCAGAACCACCATCACCCCGATCAGCAGCAGGCCATTGCCGAAAAGCTGTACCACCAGTTGCGCGAAAAATCGCGTCAGCGCGTCGATGTCGCCGTCAATGCGCTCGATCATCTCGCCCGGCGTACGCTGCTGGTGAAACGTGAGATCCAGGCGCAGACAGTGCCGGGCCAGGTCGCGTCGCAGCGCGTTGGTCGCCCGCCAGCCTACATTTTCCGCCAGGACCGTGCTGCTGACCGCCGCGATCTGTTGGACGGCGGCGATGCCGATGAACAGCAGCGCCAAGCGTGTGAGGAGCTCCATCGAACCCCCGGTCAGCGCCGAATCCAGAAAGCGGCGCATGATCAGAGGGTTGGTCAGTTGCAAGAGGATATTGATGCAGAGGACGAGCAGAAGCAGCAGTGTCTGCCCCAACTGCGGGCGCAGATAACGGATGAGCAGACGCCGATATAGCTGTAGGGACGGACGCATCGCGTGCCTCCAGGGGGACACAGAGGAACGTCAGTGCGGCTTGCGAACTGTGATCCGGATCTGTTTCGCCCGCGGCCTCAGGCGGAGGACGCGCTGCAGGCATCCCGCAGCGCGGTCAGGTTTTCTCCAACACTCTTGTCTGTGTTGAAGACGGCGCTGCCGACAACGATTACATTGGCGCCGTTGCGCAGCACGTCCCGGACATTGCCGGCACCAATGCCGCCGTCCACTTCCAGATCACAGGTGGGGTTGTACTCATCCAGCAACTTGCGCATGCGCCGCAGTTTGCTGGTCATGGTCTGGATGAAACGCTGGCCGCCGAAGCCGGGATTGACACTCATCACCAGCACCTGGTCGACAAAGGGCGCGATCTCGCGCACACTCTCGATCGGGGTAGAGGGATTCACAGCCACGCCAACCTGGCATCCCAGATCGACGATTTGCTGGACGGCTCGATGAAGATGAACACAGGCTTCCAGGTGGATGGTGATGATATTGGCGCCGGCCTGGGCGAACGCTTCCAGATGCCGCTCCGGCTCTTCGATCATCAAGTGAACGTCCAGCGGCATCTGTGTGACCCGGTTGGCCGCCTCCACTACCAGCGGTCCGAAGGTGATATTTGGCACAAATCTCCCATCCATGACATCCAGATGGAGCAGGTCGGCGCCGCCCTCTTCTGCCGCCTGAATCTGCTCATGCAGACGACCGAAATCAGCGGTTAGAATCGACGGGGCCAGTTTGACCGCATGCGCCACCATCGCAAGCACCTCCTCAATTCATGTCGAGAGTGGACCTGGCTTCGGGTCCGGAGGCCGCCGCCGGGCTGCCGGGCCCTCCTGCGATTGTATCTTCTCGTTCCTTGGCCGCGCCCATCACTTGAATCAGTTCACTGATGTCGTCCAGCGTAATCAGTCCCAGAAACTGGTCCCCATCCTGGACGATTATGACCCGGCTCCCTCGCTCCAGCATCTGCTCCCATACGTCAGCCAGGGTCGTATCACCGGAGGTGACGGGTACCCGCGCCCGCGGAATCATCACATCCACCACGCGCCCTTCCTGCCCCTGCCCGCGCAGCGTTGCCACGAGGCGCGGGCGCGTGAGCACCCCGACCAGGTTATTGCCCAGGTCGTGCACTGGAAAATCTCCCTGGTAGGTCGTCATAATGTAGTCGACCGCCCGGCTGATCGGTTCACTCGTATACAAGACATGCGCGTCCTTATTCACCGCCTGGCGCGCGCTGAAATCCTTCAGAACGTAGCGGCTCTGCACCGCCTCCAACTCGCCGCGGCCGCCCACATAGACAAAAAACGCCACCAGCAGCAGAAAGATCCCCCCGCCAAAAATGCCCCAGATTGCGAACAATATCGCCATACCCCGCCCAATCAGAACCGCAATGCGCGTCGCCGGAATATACCGCAGCCGCAACGCCAGCAGAGCGCGCAGAATGCGTCCGCCATCCATCGGAAACGCCGGCAGCAGGTTGAAAATGCCCAGCACGAGATTCGTCCCCGCCAGCGTAAGTAACAGACCGCCCAGGCTCATCGACTGCGCGGCGCGCATCAGCGACCAAATCAACGCCCCCATCGTTCCCGTGCGCATATTCATCGACACAACCAGCAGCGCCACCGGCAGCAGCAATGCGGCCAGGACGAAGTTGACCGCCGGCCCGGCGATCGCGATCAGAAACTCCTGCATCGGCTTGCGGGGCATGCGCTCCAACTGGGCCACCCCGCCGATAGGCAGCAGTGTGATATACGGCACATTCACTCCGAAATACTTCGCCGTTATCGCGTGGCCGAACTCATGCAAAACCACACAGACAAAAAGCAGCAGGATGACGACGACACCGTAAATTGCGCCGGTTAGCACATCTCTGGTGTTGCGGCTGAAAAGATACGCACCGTAAACGAGAATCAGGACAAAGGACCAGTGGGCCTGAATCTCGATCCCCCAGATGCGCGCGATCTTTAGTGAACTACCCATCTGTATGCCTCTCATCATCGGCTTCTTCCCGCGCCGTCTGGCGCCAGCCTTTCTTCTCTGCGGTGGACGCCGCTACTCAACTGCAAAGCAGGTCGTCCGGCTCACCCTGGTTGCACGCGGGGCACGGACACGATGCCCGCAAAGAGGAAAAGCCGTAGATGCCGTTGCCGTGGCCATCGGCCCAGGTAAAGCGGACCGCGTAGTTGCCTACCAACTCTGCACTGTCGACCTTCGGATCGGGAGGCGGGCCTACGGCCAAACGCATCGGGTCCTCTTCGGCCTGGCGTCTGTCCTCCCTGCAGGACGCACACGGACAGACGCTTCGCATCCAGGCCAGCCGGTATACGCTGCGATGCCCATCCGCCCACTCAACGGTAAACTCTCCCGCCGACGTGTCAACGGTCAGGTCGGTCGGTTGACAGGCTTCCCGTGTCTGCGCCAGGCTCATCTGCCATTTCCGCCCCTGCTCATCAGGGCCTCCATCAGCTCAATCGGCAATGGGAAGACAAGCGTGCTGTTGTGTTCGGCGCTGATCTCCGTCAGCGTCTGCAGGTAGCGCAGCTGCAGCGCGCCGGCCTGACTGGACATGACCTCGGCCGCCCCGGCCAGCGTCTGCGAAGCCTGCAGTTCACCCTCAGCGTGGATGATCTTGGCGCGCTTCTCCCGCTCCGCCTCGGCCTGACGGGCCATCGCCCGCTGCATCGACTGCGGCAGTTCCACATCCTTCACCTCGACGACACTGACCTTTACGCCCCACGGCTCAGTCTGCTCGTCGATGATCTGCTGAAGCTGCTGGTTGATCTGGTCCCGCTCCGACAGCAACTCATCCAGTTCACTCTGCCCCAGAACGGAGCGCAGCGTCGTCTGGGCGATCTGTTGGGTCGCCAGCAGGTAGTTGGCCACGTTGATGACCGCATCCTCAGGGGACAACACCCGAAAATAGCAGACGGCATTGACTTTGACAGTTACATTGTCCTTGGTAATAGCCTCCTGTGTCGGTACATCCAAGGTGACGACCCGCAGGTCGACCGGCCGCATCTGATCGATAAACGGGATTAACCAGAACAGGCCGGGCCCTTTGGCGCCCATCACCCGCCCCAATCGGAAAATCACCCCCCGCTCGTACTCCTTGACAATGCGCAATGAAGCCCGCAAAAGCCAGACCAGTATCAGGGCGGCGACGATATAGATCGGAATGTTTGTGAGTAGGCCTTCCATCGATAGACTCCTGTCAACAGGTCACGCCAACGCGTGACAGCGTCCCCGGTATCATTATATCTTCTACCACACCAAGCGGCAACTGGTCTGGAACTATCCTCCTTTCTGTCCCATTTGCGGACTTTCTCGCCAAAATTTAGTTGCCGTTCCCGCGCCGTCTCCTGCAACCATCCACTGACTGCTATCCACTAGCCACTGCAGTTTGGCGGTCGGGCCTTCGGCCCTCCCTTGTGCGGGGGCCCCCCGCAACGCCCCCCTCCGGCTAGCCCACCGTGCTTATTCTTCCCCAGCAGTGTGTCTACCCAACAGTGTATGCTCCCCATTTTCTTTCTCAAGTTACTGACCACTGATCACTGCAGTTGGGTTCGCCCCGCGCACACGCGCGAATTGACGCAGCCCCATACAGCCGATATGATTCATTCTGAGAAGCGCGCGCGGTGCGCCTGATGAAATCCGCAGAGGAAAACTGTTATGGCTCAAGATCCTCGTCCACCACTGTCGAGGAATTGGCTACGGCTTGCGATCGCCGCGGCCGCACTGGCAATCATCGCAGTAGTCGCTTACATAGGCAGCCTGCTCCTGTTTGGACAATCTCTGTCTATCGCCTCCCTGCTCGGGTGGAATCCCGGCGGCGGCCCCAATGTCGAAGCCGTCCCTAACGAACCTGTTGCCGCCCAAACCTTGCAGGTGGTCGCAACCTTCACGCCCGTGCCCCAATCCACGCCAACCCACACACCCACGCCAGGTCCGACGAACACGCCGACGCCCTCCTACCCCGAGGCCGTCGTTCTCACGGAGACGCTGAACCTGCGGGCCGGCCCAGGTACCGTTTACGGCATCGTCGGCCAGGTCCTGACAGGGCAGCGGTTCCGCATTTCAGGTCGCAACGAGGCCGGCGACTGGCTGAAGATCTGCTGCCCTGCCGGAGAGAATCGAGAAAGTTGGATAAGCGCCGACTTCGCCCAGAGCAACCTTCCGGCTTCGAGCTTGCCGGTCGCCCAGGCCCCGCCAACGCCCACGCCAACCGCCACGATCGACGCGCCCAATCTCGACGAGGTCGATCTCAGCCTGCCTGCACCGGGAGGGTTTGGCTCGCCCATCAGTACCAATCCCCTTACGGGCCAGCCCCTGGACGCCGCACGCTATGGGTTGCGTCCGGTAATCGTCTGCATCAACAACGACATCGCCGCCCGTCCGCAGCTCGGCATCGGCCAGGCCGATGTAATGTATGAATTTCTGATGGAGGGGCTCAGCCTGACACGGTTCAGCGCGGTCTACTACGGCGCCGACAGCGAGGAGATCGGGCCCGTGCGCAGCGCCCGCCTGTTCAACTACTATCTGGGCGCGCTCTATGACGCGGGCGTGTTCTGCTCCGGGGCCAGTGACGGTGTCCGTTATCAGCTCAAAAACAATAACCAGCTTTTCCCCTACCTGGACCTGGATCTGGACGATCCGGAGAGTACCCGCTACGCCCGATCCGTTGGCAACGATTATCGTACCCGCCTGCGCACCAGCAGTGAGATGCTGCGCCTCTGGCTCGCAGATTGGGCCGTCGAGCGGGCCCCGTCGATCCAGGGATTTACCTTCGGCGGTCCGGCCCCCGGCGGCGCAACCGCCAATTCGATCCGGATTCCCTATCCTTCGGTTACCGCCAGCCAGGTGGCCTATCGCTACGACCCCGGCAGCGGGCGCTATCTGCGCTCTTTGGGGGGTACCGCCCATCGGGACAGTAACAGCGGCCAGCAGATCGCGGTCGAAAATGTTATCGTTCAGTATATGCCGCATGGCCCCGTGAATATCGTCGAAGACGCCTACGGCAACCTCAGCCTTCTCATCAACCCCTTCGGCGCCGGCAGGGCCGTCATCTTCCGCGACGGTCTCGCCTACGAAGGGATCTGGCGCAACGACAGGAGCGGGGAGCTGCCCCGCTTCTTCGCGGCCGATGGCTTTGAGATTTCCCTTAAGGCGGGCAAGTCGTGGATCAGCATCGTGCCGCTGTCATACGAGATCGCCTACGAGTAAACCTCGCGCTCCAACGCTTCGCCGGTTCGGCTGCCTCGTCGAACCGGCAGCAGAGTCTGATTCAAAGTCTCAGTCAAAGTCATAGCGGTGCAGCAGATAGGTTTCCCGGCTCAAGAGCCCCATCGCTTTCAGAAAACCTGAGCCGGCCCGGGCCGTTGAGGGCAGCGGCCCCGCCGTCACCGTCTCCCAGCCGTTCGCGGGGCCCGCCGACAGCATCTTCTGCCATAACTGTCTGCCGATACCCCGCCGACGGTAATCCTGGTCTATCCCCATAAACAGAATGCGCACCGAACGCGGTTGCCGCAGTTCGAGACACTGCAACAGCAGCCGCCCCAGCAGAGAGCGTCCGCCCCGGCTGCGCCGCAATGGGCCGCTGCCATCCGGCTGCGCCAGAAGAAAGCCCACCGCCCTGCCATCGACCTCCGCCAGCCATGCCAGCGCCGGACGGCGCAGGATCCACCAGAGCAAAAACTGCGCCTCCGCCCCATCCGGAAGCGGGAAATCTGCCCACGCCGGCACCGACTGGGAGAAAAGCGGCAACAGGTCGTCTGCCAGCCGGTTCGGGTCCAAGGGATGTATAACCGCCGGGCCCGTAACCGCCGCCCGCCCCTCTCTGTGGGCGCCCTTTTCGATCGTGTATAGCAGACTGCGTCCCAATGGCCGGCAGACCGTCGAAAACAGCTCCGGCACATAGGGTGGGGCATAGGGCGCGTGCAACGGCGGCTCGCGGTGGAACTGATCCTGCAGCACACCGGTGCCCAGGTAAGGAGACAGCCCAACCGGCAGAACTACCCGGCGGATTCCCTCATGCCCGACCTGTTCCTGCACCGCGTGCAAAAGACGCTCCAGGCTCTCCCGGTTGTTTGCCGCGTGCAGCATAGCCAGATGCGCCGTGCTGTCTGTGCGGCGCGGGTCGATCAATACAACCGCGGCCGCAACCGGTTCCTCCATCATTAAACCCTGATTGATGTTCGGGAACGATTGATTGCTGGCATTCGCCTGCCGGCGCCGCGGGAGAGCTTCAACCACTATATGTTGAGGTCGGCTGCGTTCCAGGTGGGCGAACTGTTTGGACACCACCGCCTGCCGCAACCGGGTCCATGCCGGAGGCGCCCAGCGCGAGTCGTCTGCGTAAATGCGCCACCATTTGCGTAGAAAACCTGCGCGGCCCCAATATCCTTCCGCCGACTCAACCCGAAAATTAAAATACTGTGCCATATCCTCTTCCACCAAAGCCGCAGAACCGGGGAAAACCATGGGGATATCTTTCGGCAATTCGGGATAACTTCTGCTTTGTTGAGGATAACTCTACAGTTCCTCTACGAACCGAATCTGATCTCTCTACCCAGCCCGTAATTTCAAAACGCACTGAACCCATCCGCGTAGCAGAAACGCGCCTATATTGAACATTCGACTGTCCAGGTACTATATATAGTAGCAGTCTGGTGCTATCCAATTGTTTCACGGGCTGCTTGGACGGGCCTCTCATCTTCATTGCGATTGTCTGCCACTGTCGGATTTGATACACTACTTATTCATACACGTATAGCGAAGAGGCATTGCAGGCGTTCGATTGACGCAGACTCCAGCGGTCCGGAAGCCAGCCGGGCGGGATGGCGTCTGCTTTGCGGTTGCCCCCACCACCAGACAGGCTGAACTGCTTGCGATTTCGTCTATCGCTTGCCCTCCCTTTCGCCTGTTTTTCTGTATCTGCGCGAACAAAAATCCCTTGCGCTTCGTCTTGATTGCAGAACAGGAGAGTGAAAAGGAGTAGTCTTGAATACAGACTGGCAATCGATATCCTCATCACCTCGCAGTGACAACCCACTGTACGAGCGCGCTCAGCCTTCTTCATCCCGATCAACGGAGACCACGCCGGGAGATCAGGACACGGCAGGGCAGGCGACGCAATCCGAAACACAGACGGAAGCCGCCTCCGCTGATACCCAAGCCCAGGCAGTCAACGACGATCTGGACCCAAAGGATATCTGGCAGAAGACGCTGCACGAACTCGCGCTGCAGATGCCTGCAACCACCTTTGAGACCTGGGTGCGCGACACTTCGATCATTGGCTACGCAGAAGGCGAATTCATCGTCGGCGCGCCCCATGCCTGGGCTCGAGACATGCTGCAGAGCCGTCTGCGCAAGAAGATCAAAGACATTCTGAATCGGCTGACAGGCCGAACAGTCCAGGTCTTCTTCGAAGTGCGGCCCCAAACGCAGAAGCGGCCGGATCCGGCGGAGTCGGCGCCCCTGTATGCGGATTTTCCGCCCGCAGCGCCCGAAACAAAGCCGGCTGCAGTCGACCCTGCCCCCGCGCGCCCTGCCTCCCCGCCGGCACGCCGTGCGCATACCGACCCTCCGCTCCACCGCGACACCATTCAGACCCCTGCAGCGGCTGCCGTAACCAGGTCGGACGCGTCCCTTCAAAGCGGCGCGTTCAACCCCCGCTATACCTTCGGCTCATTTGTAGTCGGAAACCACAACCGTCTGGCCCACGCCGCGGCCCAGTCCATCGTCGAGCAACCCGGTCATCGCTTCAACCCGCTCTTTATCTATGGAGGAGTCGGTTTGGGGAAGACACATCTTCTCCACGCAATCGGCCACGCCATGTCCAGGCAGGGAATGCAGGTCCTTTACTGTTCGTCCGAACAGTTCACAAATGACCTCATCAGCGCCATTCGCCAGCAGAACACCGAAGAGTATCGCAACAAGTACCGGCAGGTGGACCTGCTTCTGATCGACGATATCCAGTTTATCGGCGGCAAAGAAAGTACGCAAGAGGAATTCTTCCACACTTTCAACCATCTCCACGCCGGCGGCCGCCAGGTCGTGATCAGCAGTGATCGACCACCAAAGGAGATCGCGACCCTGGAAGCCCGGCTGCGCAGCCGGTTCGAAGGCGGCCTGCAGGCTGATATTTCGCAGCCGGATCTGGAAACCCGCGTCGCCATTCTGCAATCCAAGGCCCAGTCGATCAATCAGACCGTCTCGACCGACGTGCTGATGCTTATCGCAGAACGGGTGGAGAGCAACATCCGCGAATTGGAAGGCGCGCTCAATCGCCTCATCATTCAGGCCCCCTTCCACGACAGGCAGTTGGACCGGTCCGTGGCCGAAGAGATACTGGACACCCTCGTACCGCAGCGGCGGCCCCGCGAAGCGGCCAGCGTCGTGCAGATCGTTGCCAGGCACTTCCACCTGACCACAGAGGACCTGCTCGGGCGGTCGCGCACCAAGGAGATCGCCAATGCCCGCCAACTGGCAATGTACCTGCTGCGCGAAGAGAACGGCCTGTCCCTGATCAACATCGGCGAACTTCTGGGCGGACGGGATCACAGCACCGTTCGCCACGGCGTCGAGAAAATTGCCCAGGATATCGAACGGGATGAAGGCGCTCGCAGGGTAGTTGTGGCCTTGCGGGAGAAAATTTACGAGCCGCCCGGCTCATGACGACCGGGAAAAACCTGTTGATAAATTACAGGTGACAACGCAGTAACCAGCCGTAGAAGGCCTGCGCCCGGCGAACCGCGCGGCCACCCACTAGCCACGCACGTCAACCCCTCCCGATCAACATCCGCCCAGTCTGACAAAAGGGTTACCGCGAAGGTCCACCGAACCCGGCGTACGGTCCTCCTCTTGGGGCAATCCCATACTGTTGGCCTTTTGCGTTTTGCCCATCTGTCCCAGCAAATGGACCGCCGCGCAGGCAGCACACTCCATCGTCTGACAACCTGGAAATCCTCATCAATCCTGCAGGACCAAGATTCAGACAACAGCCGCTCAACAGTCCGGGATGCGCTCCTTTTTTTGAAGCGCTTGCATACTCTTTGCACATACAGTACACTAAAATAGAGAGTCATCACTATGCCACCGAGTAGCCAAGCTGTACATTTGGTTACCATTATTCGCTGTCCTTAGCCGGCGGTGAGGTGATACGGCCGCAAACCCAGCGAAGCCTTGCCACGGTGGTATCAATCTTTTTCGGAACCTCTAGCCGGCTCTGTGCCGGTAGAGAAGTGGAGTTTGCGATGGCGGATATTGGTCGTCAGAAGGCATTGGATACAACCCTCGCCACCCTGAACAAACGCTATGGCGAAGGGGTCATCATGAGGCTGGGAGAGGCAACCCGGCTGGACGTGGCGTCGATCCCGACGGGCAGTCTTAGCTTGGACATAGCGCTGGGCGTGGGCGGCATACCCCGCGGGCGCATCATCGAGGTGTATGGGCCGGAGAGTTCGGGCAAGACGACCCTGTGTCTGCATGCGATCGCGGAATCGCAGCGGATGGGCGGGGTCTGCGGCTTTGTGG
>JAJEDI010000042.1 GCA_022821585.1 Caldilineaceae bacterium | reverse complement strand
TGCCCGCTATCTCATCAAAACTCGCTTCAGGATGCTCTTCCCCCCATTCCCACATCGCCTCAAACATCTCCTCCGCACCACGCATGAATTTCGCCTTCGCCTCTTCTCGTTTCATCTCGTTCCCCTCTTTCTCTTCTCTCCTTTTTCTCCTACCTCAAGTCTAACTCCCTTCTGCCTCTCAAAAAATCTGGGATGCACCCATGCCGGAGCGAGTGTTGACGAGTCTTTTTGAAATTAGTATGCTTAGGAAGTACCTCTTACCTTTTCCCTTTCACATAAGGAGCACTCCATGTCACGGGAGGATGAACGCGTGGGTAACCAGGTGGAAGTTCAGGTAGTTGGTGAGACACTTGCTGTGTCTGAGCAAGTTCTGACTGCGGAGGCGCTGGCGTTCGTAGCGGAGTTGCATGTTAAATTCGATTCAACACGCAGAGAATTACTGGCTGCACGCGCTTCGCGACAGGCTCGGATTGACGCCGGTGAGGTACCGGGCTTCTTGGCAGAAACCGAGGATGTCCGCAACGGTGAATGGCAAGTGACCTCCACGCCTGATGACTTACAACAACGTTGGGCTGAGATAACGGGTCCAGTCGATCGCAAGATGGTGATTAATGCGCTGAATTCGGGCGCCGATGTGTTCATGGCCGACTTTGAGGACGCCAACTCGCCAACTTGGGCGAATTGCGTAGAGGGGCAACTCAACCTGCACGACGCAGTGCGTCGCACCATACGTCTTGAGGATGAGGCCCGGGGCCGCGTCTATGAGCTTAACGACGAGATTGCTACGCTCTTGGTCAGACCGCGGGGATGGCACCTGGTGGAGAAAAACGTGCTGGCAAGCGGAGAGCCAGTCTCGGCCAGCCTTTTCGACGTTGGGTTATATGTATTTCATAACGCGGCTGAGCGGCAACGGCAGGGCAGTTCCTGCTATTTCTACTTGCCCAAGTTAGAGAGTCACCTGGAGGCGCGGTTGTGGGCAGAGGTATTCGCCTTTTCCGAGGAGGCTCTTAGTATTCCCCATGGGTCGTTCCGGGCGACGGTTCTGATCGAGACCATTCTGGCGGCTCTGGAGATGGAAGAGATTCTGTATGAGTTGCGAGACTACTCGGCGGGACTGAATGCCGGCAGATGGGACTACATTTTTAGTGCGATCAAGAAGTTCCGGGATAATCCCAATACCCTTCTGCCAGAAAGGGCACAGGTTACGATGACGACGCCATTCATGCGAGCCTATACCGAACTCCTGGTGCGCACATGCCACAAGCGGGGGGCGCACGCAATTGGCGGAATGGCCGCGTTTATTCCCAGCAGGCGGGATCCAGCGGTCAATGCGGAGGCATTGGCCAAGGTGCGGGCGGACAAGGAGCGAGAATCGGGCGACGGCTGCGACGGTACTTGGGTCGCGCATCCCGATCTGGTGCCGCTGGCCCGGGGGATTTTTGAAGAAGCGACAGGCGGCGCGCCGCACCAGAAGCACCGAATGCGAGAGGATGTGTTGGTTTCTGCGGAAGAGATCGTAGACGTCGGCGTCCCCGGAGGAACGATCACCGAGAGCGGGCTCCGCACTAACGTGGACGTTTCACTGCAATACCTGAACGCGTGGCTTCTGGGCAACGGCGCGGCAGCGATTTACAATCTGATGGAGGATGCGGCCACTGCCGAGATTTCACGTTCGCAGATCTGGCAATGGATCCGACACAGCGCCAAGTTGGATGATGGTAGAACGGTCACGCGTGAGCTTTACGAACAGATCCGTGACGAGGAGTTGAATAGACTTGGCGAATACGGTTCAGGTCGTCTTGAGGAAGCGGCCGAGATTCTCGACTTGCTCATTTTGACAGACGATTTCGTTGAGTTCCTTACACTAATTGCCTACGATTATCTGACGTAACTGGAGTTGCCCTCAAAGGCACTGAATTCGAGGTTTGCCAAGTTCGGTTCGCTATGGCAATACTGTTAAAGTGAGAATTACTGTCTTCGCGAGGAACGCAACCTGAAAATGTCAGACGCAGATCAGCATAAGATCCCTCTCGCTCTTCAGAGGCAGATGGCCGCAGCGCCGGGCGATACGATGTATCTGTTGTTTCACGTCAGTGAGATCGGTCCGGAGCAGTTCGCGGCAATCGAAAGAGCGGGTTACGTAGTACGTCATCAGACCTCGATTGTGCCCTGCTATGCGGTTAGCGGTCCAGGTCGGGGGCTTGGGGCACTGGTGAAAGAGGCGTGGCTCGTCAGGGTCGAGGAGGACGGTGCAGTTGAAACGATGTAGGTAGAGGCATCGACACCACAGAGCCAAGTCATAGTGGAGCATTTGGACGGGCCGGTCGCCTTCAGGTTGTGGCGTTGCTGTCCGGATTGTTATGGCTCACCCGAGATTCGGAACTCGGGTAATTCCTGTCTCCAGTTTAACGTCTCCTTTCGCACGGGCGTTAACCATCGAAGAGGCTAGAGGAGGGCAACTCCAGAACTATCGGGTCTCTGGAGAGGTGGCGTGTTGCACGCTGACTGATGTTGCACGCGCATCCATGTTTGAGGCACTGCCCCCATTGTATTGCCGGATGCGGGCAAGGTTTTTTCAGGAGGAGTTTGGTCAATGTATTCGGAGAAGTTCTCCGCCCATGTTCGGGAAGCAGTCGAACAGGCTAGAATGGCCAGTGAGGAAGTCCAGGTGATCGTCAGATTTCATTCGACTGGCAGCCAAAGGAGTATAGGCCGGTTGGCAGCAGGCGCAGGCACTATCAAAGTGAATCAGGAATACAGGCTGATTCCAGCGACAGCTCTCTCACTAACGGCTCCGGCGTTGGACGAGCTGACTGACTCGGACGATGTAGCGGAGGTCTGGCTGGACGAGGCGGTGCACATTCTGTTGGACGTATCAACGCCACACATCAGAGCACCTCAAGTCTGGGAGCAGATGGGCAATGATGGAGAAGGGGTCACAATCTGCGTCGTTGACACAGGCATTGACGCGACGCACCCCGACTTTGCCGGCCGGGTCGGTCTGACGGCCGACTTTAGCGGGAAGGGATCGGCAGTAGACGGCAACGGACACGGCACGCACGTTGCCTCAACCGCCGCAGGGACGGGCGCCGCAAGCGGTGGGAAGTATATCGGCGTCGCGCCGGGGGCGACCATCATGGCGGCCAAAGCGCTTGCGGACAATGGCAGTGGCCGAATGAGTAATGTGATGGCGGGACTTGAGTGGGCGGCCCAAAACGGCGCCGATATCCTGAATCTGTCATTGGGTAGCAGGGGGAGCAGCGACGGCTCGGATGCCCTTAGTACGATGTGCAACACCATTGTAGATATGGGCAAGATCATGGTTGTTGCCGCAGGGAACAGTGGACCACGGCAAAGCACAATCGGCAGTCCGGGAGCGGCCGAGAGGGTGATTACGGTAGGTGCATCCAATGACCAGGATAGCGTTGCCCGATTCAGCAGCCGCGGACCGACCGCAGACGGGAGGGTGAAGCCGGATGTCGTCGCGCCAGGCAGCAGAATAGTAGCCGCGCGTGCTGCAGGGACTTCTGTAGGCCAGGTGGTGGATGAACACTATACGACCGCCAGCGGCACAAGTATGGCTACCCCCCATGTTGCAGGTCTGGTCGCGCTGATGCTCAGAGCCGACACCGGCTTAGGACCGGCTGAAATTAAGAAGATGCTGATGGCGACAAGCGTAGACATAAACAGTAGCGAGTACGGACAGACCGAGGCGGACAAATATATACAAGGTGATGGTCGCGTAGATGCCTTGACGGCAGTGCAGTACGCGGATTCAGGTGAGCAGCCGCCACCTCACAAACCCTCACTGCCGGTCCCGTCTCCTCCTTCCCCGAACCCAAGCCCCCCAATCGGTTGTATGGCAGCACCGTTGAAGTTGCTCAAGCTCATATAGTCCCTTCGGAAAAAGTTGATTCGGATCTCGCCGGGCGGCGCACCATGCAATGCCCGGGGGTAAGTCGCGGCCGGAAATCGCAAGCCAGGAGCCTTGGCTGAATGGCGGAAACATGCGCGAATCAGGTATTACTGCGAAAGAGTTTGAGGAGCGGGCGCGCAAGAGGGAATCCATTGGGCTTTCTCCACAACGGCCCACGGCCAGGACGGACGTACACAGTCCCCCTGAGGCCAGGCGAGGAGTTCCCGTCACTTTGCTGGCATTCGTCGTTCTCACGGCGCTTGCAGCGGCGGCAGTACTTTGGCGCCCGGCGCTTTTTTGGTTGAGGCCGATAATCGTGCAAACTCTCACAGAAACAGACAGGGGCCGATTGATCGCCAGCGACGACTTTGCGGAGCCCAAATTTACCTTGATTGTGAGCGGTGACCAGGACTCGGACCAGCGATATATTGGAGACCTTTACCGGATACAGGTTTCGCGTACGGGTGGCAGGGTATGGGCGACTCTCGGCCAGCTGAATTTTGGAGCACACAGGCTTGAGGCCGATCTGCATCAGGCCTCCGAGGACCCATTCGCCTGGGGTTACGGTAGGCCAATTGCAAGGTTCCGAATGACCAAAACCTCTATCTCTTCGTGCTCGACAACCTGGGGCAGTATCAGACTGAGCTTACCGATAAGGGCGCGTGGCGGACTATTCGCCCCTGGACTAACAATCCCGCGTTCTCCAGCGAGAGGTAGAACGTGCTGACCGTAGCTGATAACGGGGCCGAGCTGCACTTCTACATCAAAGGGTCTCGGTATACGTGGTATCAGCCCCCCTTCTTCCAGCGGGCGATGCCGGTCTCGTGGTCGGGGCCCGCAGCCAAGGTCAGGCGCAGGCACTCTTCTACAGGGTGGCTCTTTACGATAATTCGGTTGCTGAATAGAGTCAGAGAGAGTGGAGGCCAGCATGTACCAACCCTCTTGAGTCTAGCAACTCGCGGGTTCTCGTTGGTCGGGTTGGCACCCTAAGTGAAAGGGATTTCGGTTCCCAGGACGTCAAAGGCCCTGACCTGGGCGTCGGCCACAGACGACTTCCCCAACTGGTCGAGGAAAAGTGTCCAGATTACCATATCGGCATGCGAACCGTCCGGTTTGGATGCACGGCGCCGAAGCAAGGCTTCCTGCGTGAAGCCCAGTTTACGCGGAATCGCGGCGCTGCGAACGTTGTCCGGGTCGCAGTGAATCTCCACACGTTCCACTTTGTTGACGGCGAATGCAACTCTGGTCAGGGCTGCAGAGATTTCGGTAGCCAGCCCTCGGTTAATCAGGTCGACGCGAATCCAATACCCGATCTCCAGTGCGTTCCCTGCCAACCGCTTGTGTAGCCCCGATCCCCCCCACACCTCTCTTTCGTCAGGCGAGAAGATCCCGTAAGTGTAATCTCTGTCGAGATCAAACTCCGCCCGCCATTTGCGAAGGAGGGCGATTTTGTCCTCCAGAGAAGTAGGTTCGTTTTTGGCCCAGGGCATCCATTCTCGCAGGTGTTCGACACTCTGGGTAACGGCTTGCAACAGGATTTCGGCGTCAGTTGGGTTCCAGCAGCGAAGGACCGCTCGCTCTGTTTCAATTCGATAGGCTGGACATCCGGGCGGGCGTTCCCAGTGTGTACGGCTTTCGGAAGTCATGGGCGAAGGAGCCAAATAGCTGTCGATCCTGGGATCACTATGTATCGCGACCGGGTTCGGCCTCGGCCTCCGTTCCCGGCGACCATTCGACGGCAATTGGCTCCGGGTCTTTGCGTACAAAAACCAGTTTACCTTCGCCTTCCTCCTCTTCAGTAGCATAGTCGATCAGGATTTCATCACCCGTCTTATATTCAGCGCGCAGGAGTCGCTTGCTGAGTTCATTCTCGACCTGCTTCTGGAGCAGCCGGCGCAGGGGTCGGGCGCCGTATTCGGCGTGATAGCCAGTGTCGGCGAGGTGGTCGCGGGCCTTGTCGGTCATCTCGATCGCAATGCCAATTTCGTCGAGACGCTGTGCGATCTCTTCCATCAGCAGGGAGACGATGTCGCGGACAATGTCCCTGGTCAGCGGATCGAAGATGATTGTCTCGTCGATGCGGTTAAGGAATTCGGGACGGAAGAGGCGTTTCATCTGCTTGCTGTACTCGCCCTGGACGAGAGCGCTCTCATCGAGTTCGGGAGTGGCAAAGCCTAGGGGTCCGCGCTTGATCGAGTCTGCGCCGACATTGCTGGTCATGATGACGACGGTGTTGCGGAAGTTTACTGTGCGTCCTTGGCCGTCAGTCATGTGGCCGTCGTCCATGATCTGAAGAAGAGTATTCCACACTTCCGGGTGGGCCTTTTCGATTTCGTCAAATAACAACACCTGATAGGGGCGGCGCCGCACCTGCTCGGTGAGCTGGCCGCCCTGCTCGTACCCAACATATCCTGGCGGAGCGCCAAACAGTTTGCTGACTGTGTGACCTTCGCGGTACTCGCTCATGTCGACTCGCAGAAGAGCGTCTTCGCTGTCGAAAAGGAAGGCCGCCAGGACCCTGGCAAGTTCGGTCTTGCCAATGCCCGTCGGCCCGAGAAATAGGAAGGTGCCAATAGGCCGGCGAGGATCCTTCAGCCCGCTGCGCGCACGTCGGATCGCATCACTGACCGCTTCGATAGCTCTCTCCTGACCGATAATTCGCTGCCGAAGGAAGTCTTCCATGCGCAGCAGTTTGTCCATCTCCTCTTCGAGCAGGTCCATCACGGGGATTCCAGTCCAACTGTGAACGATCGCAGCAACGTCGTCGGTGTCAACCACGTCGTCGAGATTCGTCTCACTTTTCCAGGATTTGAGTGCGGACTTGAACTCCTCTTTCAACCGAGCCAATTCGGCCTTTGTCTGTGCAGCCCGCTCATAGTCTCGTTCCGCCCATGCGCTTTCTTCGAGATCTTCCAACTCCTGGATAGAGGTTTTCGTGCGTTTCAGGTCTTCAGGCATGGCATGCATAGCAACCCGCAAACGCGCGGCGGCCTCGTCTATGAGGTCAATGGCCTTGTCCGGGAGCTTGCGATCGGGGACATAGCGGTGACTGAGTCGGACCGCCTGTTCGAGTGCGTCATCGGTATAAGTGATGGCGTGATGCTCCTCGTAGCGGAGGCGTAGCCCGCGCAAGATTTCGATGGCGTCATCGATGTCCGGTTCTTCGACGTAGACAGGAGCAAAACGCCGCTCCAGAGCTGGGTCCTTTTCAATGTGCTGGCGGTATTCGTCCAGCGTTGTGGCGCCTATGCACTGCAGTTCGCCGCGTGAGAGGGCGGGTTTGAGCATATTACTGGCGTCAAGCGCGCCGGCGGCGTTACCCGCACCGACTACAGTGTGTAGTTCATCCACAAACAGGATGATTTCACCTTCGCTGCGACGGATTTCGTCCATGGCCGCTTTCAACCGTTCCTCGAATTCGCCTCGGAACCGAGTGCCCGCGATCATGGCGCCCAAATCCAGAGAGACCAGGCGTTTGCCGGAGAGGATATCAGGTACGTCGTTGACCGTTATCTGCTGGGCCAACCCTTCAATGATGGCGGTCTTGCCGACACCCGCCTCGCCAATCAGTACGGGGTTGTTCTTAGTGCGCCGGCAAAGTACCTGCATGACTCGGGTGATCTCCTCGACGCGACCCACGACAGGGTCCAGTTTCCCTTCTGAGGCGGCCTGGGTGAGATCGCGGCCGTACTTTTCGAGAACCTGAAATCTGCTTTCCGCGTCTGGCTCGCTGACTCGCTGCCCGCCTCTCAATTCCTCAATGGCGGAATAAAGGCGCTCTTTCGTGATACCGGCATCCCGCAAGATGTTTGCACTGTGCGTATTCCTCTCACTGGCGATGGCTAGCAGGATGTGTTCTGTACTAATGAATTCGTCCTGAAGTCTATTGGCTTCTTCATTGGCGACGCCCATGACGCGATTTAGCCTAGGCGTTATGAATACCTGCACGGTTGGGAGACCGCTGTAGGGCGTACCGCCGCTAGAAGGGGAGGCGGCGAGGGCGGCTTCCAGCTTGCGGGCGATGACGTCGACAGAGGCCCCGAGGGACTCCAATAGCTGGGGAACTGTTCCCTCTGGCTGTTCGACGAGAGCAAGGAAGAAGTGTTCTGTATCGATTTGCGAGTGTTTGTATTTCTGCAGAATTTCCAGGGAGCGGGTGGCCGCGTGCTGGGCCCTCTGCGTGAAACGGTCAAATGGCATCATTTTAGTTCTTCCCGGTATTGGAGAGTGGTCGACGGCATTTGAAAATTAAGGTCACCGAAAACCACTGTCGGCTTCTGGGCGGATTCTGTGAGCAGTACCAAGAAAGACGCACCGAAAAAGATACTCTCAGCGACGGTTGTAGAAAAAGGTTTCGAGACTCACCAATAGTAAACCACCTCTTCATCAGAATGGCCATTGAAGAACATTAGAAAACTGTTATCGGATCCAGCTGCCGAGGAGGAGAGGAGGCGCTTATTTTCTTAGAATAATTCCAAATAGACCTTGACAATTGGCACAGCGTAAGCTACAATTCTCTTTGGTAGTTTAGATTGGTTCTAAATTGTAAGGGGGGCGCTTGCATGGCAGCTCGGTTTATCGACACGCTTCGAAGGGCGGGATTAAGGGTAACGAGCCAACGTGTGGCTGTGTGCGAGTATCTTGCCCGCACAAGGATTCACCCGACAACCTCTCAGGTCTTTGATGCCGTACGAAAAAGGCATCCGGAGATCAGCCAGGCTACAGTCTACAATACGCTCAACACGCTGCGGGACTTGGGGGCCATCGTAGAGATCAGCGCAGGTACTGAGCACACCAGATACGAGCCTGATCCTTCGCCTCATATTAACCTATTCTGCCTGCGGTGCCACCAGGTTTCGGACCTGCGGAACAACGTATCGCAGGATGTGCTAATGGACAGTGTCTTTCAGACTACCGGATTCCGTGCAACCTCGCTTCAGGTGCAGGTATCTGGTTTCTGTTCCGAGTGTCAGAAGGCGAAACGGCAGGAAATAGGTAGAAAGCTGCTAGCAAGGGCAGCAAATCGAAAGGGCAGTGCAGCTGGAGCACCAGAGGAGAATGGCGTATCCCGAGGTGAACTATGAGTAAAGGAGTGGATGGCATGGCCGCCCGTTCGTTTGACCAGATAATGGAGAGTGAAGAGCGCGGCGCGCGCTCAATAAGCCTAAGATCGCTTTCTCCTCTGTCGTTGACGTTCTGGCGATACAATCCAGAACTGATTCTCGCAACGGTGACCCTTGTCGCCTTGCTGATAGGCTGGATAGGTGGTTCAGTTAGCGGTCTATTACCGGGGTGGGCGGTTGTAGTCTTCGCTTTGGTTGCTTTTGGGGCGGGAGGCTATTCCGGAGCTAAAGTGGCTGTAGAAAACGCTTGCTGCGGAGTATTTAACATAGATCTGCTAATGGTCGCAGCGGCTTTAGGTGCGGCACTAATTGGGGAGTGGGAGGAGGGAGCACTGCTTCTCTTTCTATTCACTCTTAGCGGCGCTCTGGAGTCGTTTGCTTCGGACCGCACACAGCAGGCAATTACCGGGCTGGCGGAGCTTCGACCGGATACGGCGAGTGTCCAGCGAGACGGAGTGGTAGTAGAGATCGGCATCGAGGAACTGGCTATTGGCGATCAGGTCGTGGTAAGACCTGGTGAGCGGATGCCAGTCGACGGCTCTGTAGTGCGCGGGTCCACTACAGTAGACCAGAGTCCGATAACGGGTGAGAGTATCCCAGTCTATAAGGGCGTAGGTGACTCCGTCTTTTCCGGAACAATAAATGGAAGCGGTGCCCTCGAACTACAAGTGACCAAGCTGGCATCGGAAAGCACTATCAGCAAGATTATCGGCCTTGTCCAGGAGGCCCAGAACAACGCAGCTCCGACACAAAGAGTCATCGACAGATTCAGCCAGCCATATACTCTGGCCGTAATCGGCGTCACCATTCTGGCTGCGATTATACCCATCCTGGTCGGGAATGAACCCTTCAGCACCACAATCTACAGGGCGATAACTTTGCTGGTCGTGGCGAGCCCTTGCGCGCTCATTATCAGTACGCCAGCTTCTATCCTAAGCGCTATCGCCGCGGCGGCGCGTGAGGGGATTCTGTTCAAAGGAGGAGCTTACCTTGAGGCGGCCGCGAGTCTTGATGTGCTTGCCTTTGATAAGACTGGAACTTTGACCGAGGGAAGGCCGCAGTTGACCGATGTGATCCCATTGAATGGCTACACTGAGGAGGAACTATTGTCGATTGCCGCGGGTGCTGAAAGCCTCAGTGAGCATCCAATTGCGCAGGCCATCGTCAACCGCGCGCAGGAGTTGGAACTTCCCTTTGAATCGCCTCAGGACTTTCGCGGTGTCGCCGGACACGGAGTTCAGGCCATTTATGACCACGGCGCCAGACAGGAAATGATCTACATCGGAAACGATAAGCTGTTTATGAGCGAGGCAATGGACCTGTCTCCTGCTATCCGTATGATTGGGCAGCAGTTGCAAAGGAAGGGCAAGACGGCCATTCTCGTGGTGCGGCGGGCTGTCAAGACGGACGCCCCAAATTCGGAGGCATCGAGTTGGAGCGGCGACCGCCTGTACGATAAGGAAATCCTGGGAGCCCCTGAACGTGATTGGGAGGTGGTTGGCTTCCTGGCCGTGGCCGACACGGTCCGTTCCGATGCGGCTGAGACGATAGGAGCTCTCAGCCGGCTTGGGATCGAGCGTATGGCGATGGTAACCGGAGACAACCGGGACGTGGCATCCGCCGTCGCCGATGAGATAGGTATGGAAAATGTCTACTCTGAGCTTCTCCCCGAGGAGAAGGTAGAGATTGTGGACAGGCTAGTAAGGACCGGCTCCGTCGGCATGGTCGGGGACGGAGTAAACGATGCACCGGCGATGGCGACTTCAGATCTCGGGATCGCGATGGGAGGCGCCGGAACCGACGTGGCACTGGAGACGGCAGACGTCGTGCTAATGTCCGATGATCTCAGCAAGCTTCCCTTCATGCTCCGACTGAGCCGGCGCGCCAGGGAAATCGTGCGCCAGAATCTCTACTTTTCGGTTGCTGTTATTCTCACGCTGGTTGCGTTAACCGTCGTCGTTCCCCTGTTGGTTCCCGGATTCAGGCTACCGCTCCCAGTCGGGGTCCTAGGCCACGAAGGCAGCACTCTCATCGTTGTCGTCAACGGGCTCAGAATATTGACGATGAAATCAATGGAGTAACGGGATTCGCCTGCATTACGGCACAGAATCCAATTATTCGAGATCGGGGTAAGCCGCAGGCAATGAATGCCTTATGCCCAGTACAAGGCACCAGACACAGTAGACCGGGAGAGCGACCAGCAGGTGCCTGAGTTCAGGCAGCAGAAGAGGAGAAGGGAAAGTGAGTACGCCTGCGACTGCGCCGGGAACCATCCAGGACACTGGCAGTTTATTCAGGATGACCATGTCAACGCATATCCAAGTCGTTACGCCACCTCCCATGAGCAGCCCGGCTGCCAGAATCATTAGGGCAGTGTAATCGACGAACTTTCCCGTGACGGCAATGGTCTCGACAGGACTAGTGCCTTCAAGGATTCCCTTTAGCCCGAAGCGGTTCATCCCCACCAGGACTCCAACAATCAGAAGCGTTGCCGCTATGAGAGTCAAACCTGACTGCGTGTTCGTGCTTATCCGGTGGACAGGCGAATAGTAGTGTTTCATGGCCGCGAGCAAGATCATCCAGGTAAAGATTGTCAGCAGCCACAGCCAGCCTCCCAGTTCCCACTGCCAAAAGGACGTTTCGGGGGTCGCCTGCGGGTGTGAAATCTGAGCGGACTGCAAATAGACGGGCCTGAGAACGAGCAGCGAATAGATTCCCGCTGCCAGAGCGGCAGCTCCGGCAAATCGAGCCGCACGAATCAGCCTCATCAAACTACCTCATTGAAAGAATCTTCAGAACCAGGTGGACTGTGGCTGCTGCCTCTGGAAGCCGCACGGATACCAGGCTCCTCGACCCTTATTCTTTCCAAGGGGGCCTGCCGAAGACGTTGAATGAAATCGGTTGATTTCAGGCGGCGCTCCAGGATAGTTACAAGGTAACGCTGCAAAACGCTTTCCACTGCCATCGCGCTGGTGTGTGTCAATTGGAGGCCATGTAGCGCTTCCCACTGATTGCGGGCGATATGGCGCAGAATCTTAAGCGTTGAGACGTTGACCAACTCTGCTCCCAGCATGGTTCGGCCACATTGAGGGCAGAAGACTCCGCCCGCGTTCAAGTGCAGAAAGTTCTCCACGGGCTGCAAGCCCTCGCCGCAGCCCAGACAGGCGAACAGTTCGGGCTGGAAGCCCATCAGTCTTAGCAACTGAAGCTCGAACCAGCGCAACAGCAGGTCTGCCTCGGCCTCACGACCCGGGCCGCCGTCCAGATTCCTCAAACAAAGCAGAAGGAGCTCCCAAACTGCTTCGTATTCATCATCTTCGGCGGTGAAGGCGTCAACCAGTTCGCAAATGTATGCGGCCCGGCTGATGGCGTCCAGATCGCTGCGCAACCTGAGAAAACTTTCGACGGTTACGCTTTCGGTGATGATGTCCCAGGTCCGGGCCTGTGCTACGAGCAGGCTGACGTGATTGAAGAGCTCCAGATGCCCGGCCTGGCGGCTCGTTGTTTTGCGCGACCCCTTGGCGATGAGCACGCGCTTGCCAAAGCTCGGTGTGAAGATAGTGAGAATTCGGTCCGCGTCACTGTAGTTTCTTCGCCTAAGAATAACGGCCCTCGTACGGTAGGAATGGCTTCGCTCCACCATTGGCTTATCTCACTTTGCCGGGCTTGTTTCCAAATAGTGTTGGGAGTACTAACTGGACGCGGGACTTCGGCCGGCTGTATCGCTCTTCATTGAGTCGGATAGGGCGCTATCATTTGAGTCTGAGCGGTTACAGATGCGAAAGACAAACTGAGCGAGATAAATAGCGCGAACGCTTGAACTTTAGGTGAACGCTGCGTGGTCTTACAGCCAGACCCAGAGGGCCCTTCACGGAGCTGAAAATTGCCTCGTTGCGGCGTTAGTCTCCCCTATGATCCATTCCTTCGGTCTTCAGCCTCAGTGGCCAGCTTATCGAGTTGATCTGGCGTGCCCAAGGCGATTATGGTGTCGCCCGCGCGCAGGGCAAATTCCACGCCAGGATTGACGAATGTCTCCCCATCCGGGCGCCGCACGGCCAGGATATTGGCGCCAAGTCGTCGTCGAACTTCGGTATCGGCGATCGTCTGATCGCGAAGAGATGAACGCTCGCTTATACCAATGTCTTCAATCAGGATGTCGATTTCTCCGCGGTGCATGACAACATCCATGAACTCCAGAATATTGGGATGAATCAGCTGGCGAGCCATACGGCGACCGCTGGTGACATAGGGGTTTATGACATGGTTTACGCCGGCAATCAGCAGTTTGCGCTCACTCTCATGGCTGTTCGCACGCGATATTATCGTCAGTTCCCGGTTAAGGGCACGGGCGGTCAAGGCAACGTAGACGTTGTCGGAGTCGTTGGGAAGACAGCAGCAGATTCCGGATGCCCGCTCGATTCCAGCTCGAAGGAGGGCGGCGTCGTCGGTCGCGTTGCCTTCGATGGGAATCACGCCCAAATTCTCCAAGTCCGGACCAAACATTGAGAGCATTTCAATCACCACGAGTGAAACTCTATTTGACAGGAGTTCATGGACGACCTGCTCGCCTACGCGACCATATCCGCAGACGATAAAGTGCCCGTTCATCTTATCGATCCGATTCTGCATTCGTTTTCTCCAAATGAGACTGCGAAACTCGCCTGCGACGATGACGTCTGCAAGGGTACTAATCGCATAGGCGGTTGTGCTGACGCCAAGTACAATAAGTCCGCCAGTGAATACGCGGCCTATTGGGGAAAGTGGTCGAATCTCGCCGAATCCAACAGTACTGATCGTGATGACCGTCATGTAAACGCTGTCAGTCCATGGCCAGCCCTCGATAACGATGTAGCCCCCGCTACCGACGGCAAGCAAGAGGGCATAGAGAGTGAAAACGAAGACCAGGTGGCGATAGAGTCTGCGGGCAGTCAAAGTCAAGTCCGCGTGCCCCCCTGGAGCGGGTTAACCAAATCCGTGTCTGTTAGGTGCAAAAGCCAACCCGTGTTCGCGAGGACTTGGGCGACCCGGCGGGAAAGCGCAGAGAATGAACTGAAGTTTCTCTTCAACTGAGCGAATCCTATAGGGTGAAGAACTGAGCCAGTCGCCTATTCACTCGCTTGACAAACACAGGAATCGGGCGACCGCGATTTCGAAATTGCAGGGACTCGTAGAGCTTCTGAGAAGACGCATTGCTCTCCTGTGTGTTCAGGAAGACGCGGTCTACTCCCAGTTTATGGGTGTAGCGGAGGCTCGACACCAGCAGTTGGCGACCTATTCCTCTGGTCTGGAACCTTGGATGTACGGCCAGCCTTACAACTTGAGCTGAGTTGAAGCCTTGTGGTGATCCATCTGAATTCAGTCGAAGCACCGAGTAACCCGCAGTTTCTTGCGCAATCTTAGCAATCTCCAAGCGACTGTCGCGCAGTAAACTCTTAAGTTCAATCGTACCCATGTGCCAGAGGGGCTGGAAAGTTGCGGCATCCAACTCAGCCAGTTGCAGGAGGTCCGAGGGCTGTATCGGACGCAAAACAGCTGGTTGTTGAACGTTCTCGACTTGAAAGGATCTGCGTTCGTAAAGCCGGACTGAGTCGCAAAACTCGAAGCCGGCTTCCTCTAAGCTTGCGCGTAGCCAGCCCTGCTCGGTAAGCGCACAGAACAAATAGCCCTGAGACTGCGGTGGGAGCTGCTCTTGCGCGTGTTCGAAGAGTGCACGGAACTGTAGGCGTGCGGCTGCACCGGCGGACTTGAAGGCCGCAGCTCGAAGAGAAACCTTGGTCGGCGCGGATACAGGCAAGACTTCCGACCGATTAATGCCATCAAAGCTGATGAAGCCCCTCAATCTCTCAGACTGGTGGTCCTCCAGAACTGCGTTCACTCCTGAAAGCAGTTCGGGTTCCTCGGTGTCACCGAAGTCATCATAGTAGTAACTTCGCGAGCAGCTGGCGTATAAACGCCGTAATTCAGGCAGATCTTCGAGTCGTCCTTGGCGAATCGACAAGGACTCCATCACTGTGGCTCGAGCTTTTTGCGTCCTGCGTAGTTGGCTCTATAGAAATCCTTGAATTCCCCGTCGCGGATCGGTTGCCACCACCAGCGATTGTCCCGGTACCAACGAGCGGTCGCTCGGATTGCTTCTTCAGGCGTGTAGTCCGGCTCCCAGCCCAGGGCCATAGTCTTACTTACATCCAGGCTGTAACGACGGTCGTGTCCACGTCGATCTTCTACGTGCTGAATGAGGGAGCGAGGCTTGCCTAGCTCGTCCAGGAGGATCTCTATCATGGCAAGGTTGGTCATCTCGGCCCCGGTGCCGATGTTATAGGATTCGCCGATGCGGCCGCGACGTAGGATAAGATCAATGGCGGCACAGTGATCGGCGACAAATTGATAGTCCCTCATCTGTTTTCCGTCTCCGTATACGGGCAAGGGCATCGATTCGAGAGCGTTCGTGACGAACAGTGGTACGACCTTTTCGGGATATTGGAAGGGACCGATATTGTTGGCGCCGCGGCTGATCGTTACGGGCAGATCGTAAGTTATATGGTAGGCGCTGACAAAGAGGTCGGCACTGGCCTTACTGGCGGAATAGGGGCTGCGGGGGGCCAGGGCGTCGTTCTCAACCGACCGGCGCCGGCCTTCGATATGGCCGTACACTTCGTCTGTACTGATCTGGTGAAAACGGAGGTTTCCGTATTTGCGGGCCGCTTCCAGGAGCACATACGTCCCGTACACATCGGTCTGCACGAAGACGTCGGGATCGAGAATCGACCTGTCTACATGCGTTTCAGCGGCGAAGTTTACTATTGTATCAATATGGCGAGCGGCGACCGCGTCCTCCACCTTCTCGGCGTCACAAATGTCACCCTGGATGAAGAGGTAGCGAGACCCGAAGCGTTCGCTGACGGCCTTAAGGTTTTCGAGGCGGCCGGCGTACGTCAGCTTGTCGTAGACAGTTACCTCAGTGCCCGAACTTTGTTCCAGAAGATAGCGGACAAAGTTACAGCCGATGAAGCCGGCGCCCCCAGTTACCAAAATGTTTCGCATTCAATTCTTCCCGGACTGATTCCTTAACGCTGAATGCGCCTTCTGGACTCGCTCTCCCAAGTACGCCGCAGACGCCTTACTCTACCGGGCTGGCGGCTGGCGGGCAGGGGGAATTCGACGCCCAGGGTAAGTGTCGGCAGCTGTTGGAGCGGTGGAAGGAGGCGGCGGTCGAGACCTGGCGGCGCCTTGCCGCGCCATGCCCACTCCCACTTCGTTTTTTCTTCGCCCCCGGCCGTGGCAGCGAGAAAGTCGATGTCGTTCCAGAGTGCACTTCGGGTCTCGCCCATCACGACAATCAGTTTATCCCAGTAGGCTCGCATTTTGGGCTGTTCGAAATCGAGAAAATGCGATGTGAAACTGGAGCTGTCTGCGGAAGAGTTGAGCGGTGGTCTTGCCGTCTGATAGGCGGGGAAAAACTCCCGAGACCAGTACTGTTCTGCGCGCTGGAAGGACGGCAACAGCAGGTCTGCAAAAAAGGTGACGTTGACCGTACTTACTCGTTCTTCCACGTGGACGAGGTGCGGGCAATGTTCCGGCCAAAGGTCGAAGAAGGCGGGGATGTCAAACTCCTGCCATTCGCCGTAGGCGCGGGACATTCGGCGCAGCTTGTCTGCCACCTGGGAAATAGTGGTAACCGCGGTCTGCACTTCTCTGGCTCCGACACGGTTCTGTACCAGATAGGCCGGAGAAAGCGAACGCGTGTTGAAGATCTCGGTGTAGGAGGCGGGCAGGGCACAAGTATCGATCTGGCGCATTTTGGCCGCCAAAGCAGGGACGCTGCGGACTTCGGCCACGCCGGTGTGCATGGCACCGTTGCGTCTATCGAGGGAGATCGGAGGGCTAGTCATCAAAACTCCGCTTCTTTGAACTCATCGCGCAAGAGCTGCAAAAGGTAATGGCCGTACCGGTTTGTCTGCAGTGCCTCAGCCAGTGCACGGAACTGTTCGCGATCGATGAATCCCCCCCGCAGGGCGATTTCCTCCGGGCACGAGATCATCATTCCCTGTCTTTCCTGCAGGGCTTGTACGAAATTCGCGGCCTGGAGGAGTGATTCGTGCGTACCGGCATCGAGCCAGGCAAAGCCACGACCCAGGATTTCTACTTGCAATTCCCCTTTCTCCAAATAATAGTTATTAATGTCGGTTATTTCCAGCTCCCCTCGGGCGGATGGCTCGAGGCTGCCTGCCACATCGAGGACGCGGTTGTCATAAAAGTAGACGCCAGGAACGGCGAAATTCGAGCGAGGTGTCTGCGGTTTTTCCTCGATACTCAGCGCTTTTCCTGCCTGGTCGAACTCGACTACGCCATATCGGGTGGGGTCGGCGACGGGATAGGCAAAGACTAGTGCTCCTTTGCGGAGGCTGGACGCCCTCTTAAGGATGGTCGGCAGGCCATGGCCGTAAAATATATTATCGCCCAACGCCAGACAGACGTTGGATTCGCCGACAAAATCCCTGCCGACGACAAAGGCGTCCGCTATACCCCGAGGACGGGTTTGCTCCACGTAAGTGAACTGTATGCCCCATTGATTGCCGTTACCTAGCAGTTCCCGGTACAGCGGCAGCGCAGCTGGTGTGCTTACCACGAGAATGTCCCGAATCCCCGACAGCATGAGCATGGACAAAGGATAGTAGATCATTGGCTTGTCGTAGACCGGCAAGATCTGTTTGCTCAGACTGGTGGTGAGAGGATAAAGCCGTGTTCCGTGCCCACCGGCGAGGAGGATGCCCTTCATGGCGCGGACCCTGTCACGGTGAGAATGTGCCGTTGTTCAGTATTCGATTGAGCTGACATACACACGATTCTAATCACGACCGGAAATCCTATTGTCCATAACCGCTGACTACGGTCGAGTCTTCGGCGTCCAGCAGCACGGCGCCAATGATATTCGCCTGAACTTTTTCCAGTACCTCTTTGGCCCTTTGTGCCTGCTCACGCTTTGTGCGCCCAGCGGTAACGGCCAAAAGGGTCCCGTCTGCCTGGCTGGCCCAGAGAGCGGCGTCGGTCACGGCCAAAACGGGCGGGGCATCGATGAGGATATATTCTGCCTCGCCGGTCAAAGTCTGAATCAACTCCGCCAGCCTTTTGGGGCTGAGGAGGGCAACTGGGTTGGGTGGAAGAGGTCCGGCAGCGAGTACGCGGAGGTGGGATACCTGGGTGCCGGTCAAGGCTGGTTCTCCTCCGTTCTGTAACCAATTCGTCAACCCGGCATCTCCACTGATTCCGAAGATTTCATGTTGAAGCGGTCGGCGCAGATCGCCGTCGACGACGATGACACGGTCGCCGGCGTCAGCCATGACGACAGCGAGGTTGGCGAGCGCGTCGCTCTTGTCAGTCTCGGTGTCAGGACAGGTAACAAGGAGTGTTCTCAAGTCCTTGCCAAGGCCCGAAAACTCAATATTGGTGCGGAGGCTCTGGTAGGCTTCGGCGGCGGCGCTTCGGGGTGCGTTCAACGTGACCAGGTCTAAGGACATCTACCCTTCCTTTAGCGAATCAAGTGGACAAGGGTCTGCGCATGAGGTATGAAACCAGTCCATTACGTGCCGGCAGCTGGCGTGGGAATGCATTCTCATCCTTGCGCCTTCGAAGGTGAGCCGGAGGAAGAAACCGGAATCGCGCCGAGGACGGTTAGATCGAGAGTCCGTTCCACTGAAACTGGGGTACGGAGGAAACCGCTTTCGATCCAGACTATCAAGAGAATCAGGCCAACCCCCAAGAGAAAGCCGAGAACCGCGCCTGCCATGGTATTGATGAGGGGCTGCGGCTGGTAGCGGGCGCCCTCGATCACTCTGCTGACGATCTTGACCTCGATTCGGTCGCGTTTGTCCTGTTGCGCATAGTAGGCGGTGCGTTCGTCGACAAAATAGTCGGCCAACGTCAACGCCATGACTTCCGATACGATTTTGTCTCTGGAACGGGCTTCTATCTCTATTGTGAAAGTAGACGGTTCGGAGGCAATGTTTGTCAGTCTCAGAAAATCGCTGGGATGCATGTCCAGTTGGGCCCGATCAATTACCTCTTCGGCTACTTCAAAAGTACGCAGATTGCGAACGAAGTTTCGCATGAGTTCCTTGGCGGTATTTCCCAGTCCCCAGTCCGGGCGGGCCGGAACCGTACTTACATGGATTGTCGCCCGGTACATTTCCTCCTGGAGGAAACTGACTCCGTAAGAGAGCGTTCCCGCCAGTAAGACTGCTACGACAAGGATCCAGCCGAAACGACGAACCACTCCGCTGTAGTCCTGTATCACGAAACCCTCCAGTCTTGCAGCGTCGGTCGCGCAAGGGATTGTGGCAAATGACGCCGCTGCCAACCCATCTCCTGTCTATGCCTACATTCGCCGCTTGGGAACGGCGACAAGACAGGGCAGGCCCATTTCCTCCAACTGATTTCGACGGCGTACTGTGTCGTCGAGGTACTCCAGCAGAAAGGCCAGGCCGAGGCCGGCGATTAGCGCCAGCAGGATTCGCAACGGCCATTCAAGGCGCTGTCGTGCGCTTGGGCCCATCTGAACTACCGTGGGGGAATCCATCACCTGAACCCCGGCTCCTTGTGTGCCAAGCTGGGCAAAGTAGGCGGCGGCGTTTTCCTCCAGTTCGTCAACTGCGGCGTTGCCAATCGCCCCCAGTTCTTCAGCGTTGTTCCAGTTGAAAGTAAGACGAATGATCCGGTGCTGCTGGCCCGTGTTGGCGCTTGCTCTGAGCAGGCCTGCCGGGATGGCAATCTCCTGCGCCGCCAGGCGAGCGTTCAGGGCATTTGCGAATAGCTCAGATGAGAGGACTTCGGTAAAGTCGTCAACGAGGTATTCGCTGGTCATCCACGCGTAATAGCGGGGGTCGTACTCGACTTCATCGACTCCTTCGAGCGGCAGAACACCCACCAGGATGCGCATCGAAGCGCTGTAAGTGGGAGGCGGTGACTCCCAGGGACGCAACTGAACGGCGCTGAACAGGGCAACAAGCACGGGCAGTAGGATCGGGGCTGCCCAACGTCTCCTCAGAATCGACCAGTATTCCCGCAGTTCCATAAAGGCTGCCTAGCCTTCGTCGGTCATCAAATTGGCGACCGTCACGCCGTCATCGCCCTCGCCAAGTTCGCCTGGACGGTACTTGCTGACCAGGGGATGCCCCTTCAATGCGGCGCGCACGGCATCCCGCATCGCTCCCGTGCCCTTGCCATGAATGATGCGCACCCAGGGAAGGTTCTCCAAATAGGCGTCATCGAGGTATCCTTCCAGCCGCTGCAGCCCGGCATCCACTCTTTCGCCCCTCAGATCGATCTCTGTGAGTGACGTCGAAACGGCGCCCTCTGGTCTTGACCTCTTCTGTACTCTTACCGCAGATTGGGTCGCGTTCGTGGTCTCTGTCTGGGCTTTGCTGCGAAGCTCCAGACGCCTGACAGGGAGTTTGAGACGGAAGTTTCCCACTTGGACATCTGCCTCATGTGGTACCCCGCCGCGTTTTTCGATTGCGATCACTTCTCCCGTCGCCTGCAGGTTGGGAACGAATACGCGGTCACCCTTTTCGATCGGCCCGCGAATTCGAGAGTCCTGAGAGCCGGGCGTAGCGACCTCCTGTTCGACGCGGCCTTCGGAATCCAACTGGCGGCGACTGACGGTCTGACTGGCCTGGTGCAGGAACTGGGAGTGTGCATCCTGGCTGCCGCCGCCCTTTGCCATTCGTCTGCGAAAACCGTCGATTTCGCCGCGGATATCCGCAAGTTCGATTTGCATTGTGGCACGAGTTTCGGCGACCACCTGGCGGCGGGCCTCTTCGATTCTGGCCAACTGGTAGCGCAAGTCCTCCTCTGCTACATGGGCGCGCCTTTCCCTTTCTTTGGCATGATTCAGAACGCGCCTGGCCTCCTGGCGGGCGTGCCTGACATCCTCCAGCATGGCTTCAACTTCAAGGGATTCCGGGCGGGACATCTTTTCGGCGTCATCCACGATGACCGGATTGAGCCCCAAGCGACGTGCGATAGTCAGGGCATTGGAGCGACCTGGCAGGCCTATGCTGAGCTCGAAAGTCGGGCTCAGGTTTTCGACGTCAAATTCAACTGAGGCGTTGCGGACGCCGGCGGTGTTGTGCGCATAGAGCTTGAGATCGCTGTAGTGGGTCGTGGCCAGTGTTGTGATGCCCCTGTCGCGCAGGTTTTCGAGAAGAGCCGCGGCGAGGGCAGAACCTTCGTCGGGATCAGTGCCGGCGCCAAGTTCATCGAGAAGGACAAGGCTTTGCGGGTCTGCTTCTTCCAAAATGCTGATTATATTGGTCATGTGACTTGAGAAGGTACTCAAGTTCTGTTCGATGGACTGTTCGTCGCCGATGTCTGCGTAAACGCCTTCGAATACGGAAAGCGTACTCCCCTCATCTGCGGGAATCATCAGGCCGGACTGGGCCATGAGCGTCAGGAGCCCTACGGTTTTGAGTGAAACCGTTTTCCCGCCCGTGTTGGGCCCTGTAACGACAAGAATGTAGCATTCGTTGTCGAAATAAACGTCGATTGGAACGACCGCATCGTGGTCCAGAAGGGGGTGGCGGGCCTGGCGGAAATTGAGGACCGAGCCTGGGTGCTGGATAGTGGTCTCTTTTTTAGTTTCCTCGTCGATACCAGCGAAGATCTCCGCCCTGTTCTGCTGGAAAGGGACAATCTCCGGGGCGTTGGCCTCCATTTCGAGAGCGAACTTGGCCTTGGCAAAGGTGAAGTCGAGTTGGGAAAGGACCTGCACGTTGCGGTTGATGTAAGGCCCTTCATCGGCAATGAGGTCCGAGAGTTCTGCGAGAATGCGGCGAACTTCCTTGTCTTCATCCAGTTCCAGTTCCCGCACTGCATTGTTCTGCTCGACCACGGCCAGCGGTTCGATGAAAAATGTTGCGCCGCTTGCCGACTGATCGTGTACGATTCCCTGCACTTGCGCCTTGTATTCGGAGCGCACGGGAATGACGTAACGGCCTTGGCGTTGCGTGACTATCGACTCCTGCAGAAATGGGATGATCTCCGTGTTCTGGACGAGTCTGTCGAGTGTACTGAGAAGCCTGTCCTGGGCGACGCGTAGCTGGGCCCGGATCCGTCCCAGATCAGAGGATGCGCTGTCCACGACCTCGGCGCGGTCATTTATGCAACGGCTGATTTCGCCGATAACGTGCTCACAGGGTTCGATGGAAAAAGCAATGTCGGCAAGACGAGGAAACTGTCGGTTGAGGCGGGTCAAAGTATTACGAAGTGTGCGGGCTCGCATTAGCGTCGTACGAACCTCAACCAGCTCGGTCGGAATCAGTAAGCTGCCGCGCTCGGACTTTGCGACCAGAGCGCGCAAGTCGTAGACGCCCCCAAAGTAGATGTCAGTCTTCTGGTCGAGGAGACGGCAGGCCTCGCTCGTCTGCTCCATCCAGTCGTTTATGGTGCGCAGGTCGTCGCTGGGAAGGAGTGAAGTGGCCAGTTCGACGCCGCCGTCGAAAGCGCAAAACGTGGCCAGCTTGCTCAAAATCTTGTCGTATTCGAGAACGCGAATCGTATGTGGATTCATGGGAAACTCTGGCTCAACACCCTTGTGGACCTGGGCCGATCATATCACAGCGCTCACAGGGAATCCAAAGCATAAGCAAGCAACTCCTGGCGAGGACAGGGTGAAAGCCAGGCGAAATGCAGTGTCGCCAGCGGCCCCAATTTCACCTGTCAGTTTTGTCCAGGCCGTTACATGTGGTAACCCAGCCGCCTCAAGAGATTCTCTTTTCGGCGCCACCTTTGAAGAACCTTTACCCAGAGTTCGAGGTAGACTCGAGTACCTACCATTTCTTCGATTTCGGGTCGGGCGGCCTGCCCGATTTTCTTTGTCATGGAGCCCTTGCCACCGAGTACGATTCCTTTCTGGCTGTGCCTCTCGACGTATATTGTGGCGGCGACGTGGGTCATCTCCGGGCCGCGTTCATTCCACTCAGTCACGGAGACGGCGATGCTGTGCGGGATTTCCTGCCGCAAGAGCTGGAGCGCCTTTTCGCGAACGATTTCAGCTGCTATGAACCGCATTGACATGTCGGTAACTTGCTCGCTCGGATAGTAAAGGGGGCCCGGGGGAAGCAACTCGGCCAGCAAGGCGACGAGTTCTTCTACGCCTTCCCCGCTTGCAGCGCTCAGCGTTTGCACAGGGACGGACTCTTGCCCGCCACTCGCGCTTCTGAGCCACGTGAGTAGGGACAGGAACTCGCCGATCCGTTCACCGGCATTAACTGTGCCCAGGCTGTCGACCTTGTTTGCGCCGAGAAGCAAGAATGGCAGCTCGCCAGCGGCTTCCAGCAACTCCCTTAGGCGCCCGGCTATGTAACGGTCTTCTTCGGTCGGTGGCGAGCCGACGTCCACCAACCACAAGATGACGTCTGAATCACTGGCGATAGCCTGTTCGGCGACATTGACCATATGCTTTCCGAGCTTGTTACGGGGCTGATGGATGCCGGGCGTGTCGAGGAAGATGAACTGAGCATCGGCGTCGGTGCGAATGCCAAGGATTTGGTCGCGGGTGGTCTGCGGCTTGTCGCTCGTGATGGCTATTTTCTGCCCCAGCACCTGATTCAACAGAGTCGACTTCCCGACATTGGGACGTCCAATTACGGCGACGAATCCGCTGCGAAGAGCCTCAGGGAACTGATCGTATTCGACTTCGGTTGTTGCTTCGGGCATCATAGGTAGTCTCGCAAGAGTGTTCCCCAACTGGACAGACGAATTGCGGTCGTTTCAGACCCGGCGCATTATAGCATAAACGACAGAATCCGGATCTGGTTCCAAGATGAGACTCTCCAACGTGGAGCGAAGGAGCGACAACTGGTATCCTGACGCGCAGTGACGACTGCTGCCAGTAGGCGGGCCAGCAAACCAAGACCTCCTGCAGGAGGTTATTCAGGCGTTTCGCGGGCGAAAGAGAAGGGCGGAGAGTGGATCGGACAGGACTCGAACCTGTAACCCAGGAGTTATGAGCTCCTTGCTCTGCCATTGAGCTACCGATCCAACTTTGGGACGAATGGCTGAGAGCGGGTAGCGGGGATCGAACCCGCATCGTCGGCTTGGAAGGCCGGCGCTCTACCATTGAGCTATACCCGCAAGTCGGGGAGAGAGGATTTGAACCTCCGACCCCAGCGTCCCAAACGCTGTGCGCTGCCAGACTGCGCTACTCCCCGCTTCTGCAGGATACGATTATAGACCAGCATGGCCGAGAAATCAATTCCTGGGGCAGGGGGGTGCATCCCAAATTGTTTGCTGGGTCAGGTAAGGCCAAGGAGCGCAAGAGGGTTGAGTTGGTGCTGGCTAAGTAGTGTTGAGCGCAGAGCGAGCATAGCTTGAGCGCCGAGACGAGACCAGCGCATCCCGGATTGCTTG